>NZ_JBHSPR010000001.1:0-159922 GCF_042658085.1 Plantactinospora solaniradicis
CAAGCTCTGCGGCGCGACCTCCGCCGTCACCGGCTGGGCCCGCCACACCGCCGGCTCGTCGAACGCCACCGGCACCACACCACGCACCGGCAACTCATCCAGGACGTCCGACACACCCAGCACCACGATCGCCCGGCTGTCGGCCAGCATGAACTCGATCCGCTCCGCCGGGTACCGCACATCCACCGGTAGATACGCCGCACCCGCCTTCAACACACCCAGCAACGCCACCACCAGGTCGACACCGCGGTCCATCACGACCGCCACCACCGACTCCCGGCCCACCCCCAGACCACGCAGATGACCGGCCAACCGGCCAGCCCGCTCATCCAACTCCGCATACGACAGCTCCACACCATCGGCCGCCACCGCAACCGCGTCCGGCGTCTCCGACACCCAACGCCCGAACAACTCCACCACCGACCCCGCCGACACCGGCACCGCCGTGTCGTTCCACTGCCGGACCACCAGGTCACGACCTTGCGGATCCAGCACGTCGATGGCATGCAGCCGCACATGCGGGTCCGCGGCGACGATCGCCAGCACCCGGGCGAACCCGTCCGCGAACCGCCGTGCGGTCGCCACGTCGAACAGGTCCGACTCCACGGTCACTGAGCCCTGCAGCCCGGCCGGACGTCCCTGCGCGTCGAACACCTCGCCGACCATGACCTCGAGATCGCACTTGGCCACGGTCGTCGTGACGTCGTCGAAGGTCAGCACCGGGTCGCCGGCCCTCGTACCGGGCAGTTCGAAGGTGAACTGGGCGTTGTTGTGCAGGGTCAGCACGACCTGGAACAGCGGGTGGCGGCTCAGCGACCGGGTCGGCGCGAGCTCCTCGACGAGACGCTCGAACGGCACGTGCTGGTGCGCCAGCGCCTCCAGACCGCTCTCCCGCACCCGCGCCAGCACCTGTCCGAACTCCGGATCACCCGACAGATCCGTACGGATCACCAGCGTGTTCACGAAGAAACCGACGAGTTCCTCCAGGGACTCGTCGGTACGACCCGCCACCGCGGAACCGATCGGGATGTCGGTGCCGGCGCCAAAGCGGGACAGCAGCACGGCCAGAGCGGCTTGCAACAGCATGAACACCGTGACGCCTTCTCCGCGGATCATCACCGCCAGGCGCTGATGAACGTCAGCCGGAACCCGCAGCGGAACGGTGTGCCCACGGTGGCTGACCACCGCGGGTCTCGGCCGGTCATGCGGCAGGCCCAACTCCTCCGGCGCGCCCGCGAGTGCCCGTCGCCAGTAATCCACCTGCACCGAGAGCCTGCTAGCCGGGTCGTCGTCTTCGCCCAGCAGCTCGCGTTGCCAGAGCGCGTAGTCGGCGTACTGCACCGGCAGCGGGTCCCAGTCCGGCGCCTCACCACGCAGCCGGGCCGCATAGGCCACCGTGATGTCGCGCATCAGCGGCCGCTGCGACCAGCCGTCGCTGGCGATGTGGTGCATGACCAGGACGAGCACGTGCTCGTCGGATCCCGCCTGCAGCAGCCAGGCCCGGATAGGGACCTCCGACGACAGGTCGAACGCGTGCCGGGTCAGCTGGTCCGCAGCGGGCGCCACTTCTTCGGACTCCACCGCGAGCACCTGCAGACTCCAGTCCAGCGCTCGCGGCTCAAGCACCTGCTGGTACGGCTCACCGTTCACCGCGGGAAAGACGGTCCGCAGGGACTCGTGCCGTTCCAGCACGTCCCGCAACGCCGCGTCCAGGGCTGAGACTTCCACGGTCCCGTGCAAGCGCGCGGCTACGACGCTGTTGTACGTCGGGCTGGGGCCTTCCAACTGGTCCAAGAACCACAATCGGCGCTGCGCGAATGACAACGGAATCATCAGTGCGTCTCCTCAACGAATCCGGCCACCCGGCCGATGCGTTCTCCGAGTGAACAGGCAGAGTCCAACCAGGAGGCCCACTGGAAGCGACGTGGACCTCCTGATTTCACGAGCGGCCGACTACTTCTTCCCCATCGCGGCGATCAGGCTCTTGCGACGAAGGTCGGTCCAGGATTTTCTCGATGTACTCCAGGCAGTCATCGCGGCGCGCCTCGCCGAAAACCGTGTCCCAGCCGTCCGGGATGCCCACAAAACGGGCCGCGGCGAATGCTATCCTTCGTCATTCACGAGTACGAGGTACGTCGCGTCGACATCCTTGAAAAGATTCATTCGGCCTACCGTTTCTCTTCGTCGGGCGACACACACGACGACGGCATCGCGGAAGCGGCGGTCGTGCGGTCCGTCGGGCAGATTCCAGCGCATGGACGGATGACGAACAAGGAAGCGGTTGAACAGCGCGGACAGAACTGTTCAATTGCTGAAACACCCTCGGTTGGACACGGCAGCGCGGTGCGCCTGTCCGACGCCCGCCCGAGCTCGGTGCCGGCCGCACGCGACGAACACGGGGTTGACCGCTCGACGACTTGTGCCATGATGTTAGCTAAATAACCTAGGCGATAAGCGGCCGCGAGGGTGACAACGTGACTTCCGTTCCGCACACCAGAGCGTTGACCAAGCTCTACGGGCGCCGCCCGGGAGTCACCGATGCCGACCTGGACATCCCGCCCGGACGGGTGGTGGGGCTTGCCGGCCCCAGCGGCGCCGGCATGCCGACATTACTGGGAATGACCTGTGGGTTGCTCGAGCCGACCGCCGGCACCAACTGGCAGGCAGAGTTGACGAGTTCATCGACAACCACTTTCGCCTGGTCGGGGAACGAGGCACCTTGATCACGCGCCGCCCGGCCTCGAAATTGTCCAAGCGGAACATCATGACCGGCGGAGCATCGTGATCGTCCGGCGCCCCGCTCCCACGAGGGACTCCTCCCTTGTGCAGCGCGCCGAGCAGCTGGATCCCAAGGACATGGTGCTCGCCCACCTCACCCGGGCGGCCGGTCTTCCCGGCCTTTCCACCGCCACCCCCTACTCCTTGGAGGCACAGCGATGACTTGGCTGACCTGGCGTCAGTTCCGCGGCCAGTTCCTGACGGCGCTCGCGTTCCTCGCGGCCGTCGCCGCGTTCCTGCTGTATGTCGGATACACCACACGCAGCACCTACGACACCAACGTCGCCGGCTGCGGGGCAGCCAGCGGCTGCAATCTCCATCAAGTGAAGACGCAGTTCATCAGTCAGTTCTCCACGGTCGTGCAGGCTCCGACGATCCTCCTGATGGCTCTCCCCGCGATCATCGGACTCTTCTGGGGAACCCCGCTGATCACTCGTGAGCTCGAACAGAACACCCACCGGCTGGTGTGGAACCAGAGCGTGACGCGGACGCACTGGCTCGCTGTCAAGCTGGCGCTGGTCGGTCTGGCCAGCGTTGCGATCACGGGGGTAGTCAGTCTGCTGCTCACCTGGGCGGCGAGCCGGTACGACTCGTTACAGGGCAGCCGGTTCGAAACTCTGAGTTTCTCGACGCGCAACATCGTGCCGCTCGGCTACGCGGTGTTCGCGGTCGCGCTCGGCGTCACCATCGGGCTGTTCCTACGCCGCACCGTACCGGCGATGGCGGCGACGCTCCTGGCCGTGGCCATCCTGCAGTTGCTGATTCCCAGCGTGGCCCGCGGCCACCTGCTGCCCCCGGTCACGGAGTCGGTGCCGTACAACGCTCAGGTCAAGGAGTGGGGCGGTTTCCTCGCCGTCCGGGTCTCGGAGCCCGTGATCGTGACGGGATACGCCATCCCGGGTGCGCTCATGCTCGACTCAGAGGTGACGATGCTTACCGAATCAGGGGAGACGGCCGACGAGTCGACCATCGCATCCTGTGCGGACGCCACCGGCCAGGGCCGGCGTGAGGCAGCGATCAACGGCCTGCTGGACCCGTGGGAGACCTGCATCAGCAAGCTCAACATGCACATCGACGTGTCCTACCAGCCCGCCAGCCGATACTGGGCATTCCAATGGCTCGAGTTCACGGGCTTCGTCCTGCTCGCCGCCCTACTCTCCGCGGTGGCCTTCTGGCGGATCCGGCGCGTACCCGGATGATCGCGGTGAGGCAGGCCTCTGCCCCGTCCCGGTCGACACGCGATGGATGTCGACCGGGCGGGGCAGACCGCCGTGCCCGTCAGGGTGAGACCAGACCGCACTCGTAACCCAGGATCACGGCCTGGACTCTGTCCCGTAGGTTTAGTTTGGCCAAGATCCGCCCGATGTGGGTCTTCACGGTCCCCTCGGACAGGCTCAGTTTCTGAGCGATCTCGGCGTTGGACAGGCCCCGGGCGATGAGCGTGAGCACCTCCCGCTCGCGGGTCGTCAGCGGCTCGAGACGAGTGTCCGAACGCGGCTCCTTGTGCTCCGACGGAGCCGCCACGAAGTGTGCGATCAGCCGGCGGGTCGCGCTCGGCGCGGTCACCGCCTCGCCGGAGACCACAACCCGCACCGCGGCGATGAGGTCATCCGCGAGAGTGTCCTTGAGCAGGAAGCCACTCGCTCCCGCCCGCAGGCCGGAGAAGAGATGGTCGTCCAGGTCGAACGTGGTCAGAATGATGACCTTGGGTGGCGATGAGAGAGCTCGGATCCTCTCGGTGGCGGTGATCCCGTCCACACCGGGCATGCGCACGTCCATGAGCACGACATCGGGCTTGGTACGCGACGTCACCTCCAGCGCGGTGGCTCCGTCAGCAGCCTCGCCGACGACCTCGATGTCGTCGGTCTCGTCGAGAATCATCCGAAAGCCGGTACGGACCAGGGCTTGATCGTCCACCAAAACCACACGGATGTTGCTCATCGGTCGCCCGGCCGCAGCGGAATCCTCGCCAGTACCTGGAAGCCCCCGGACGCACTGGGGCCGACCGTCAGTTCGCCGCCGAGGATGACCACCCGCTCCCTTATGCCGCGGAGCCCGTTGCCCTTCCCGTCCGTCGGGGGCGGCTTTCCAACACCATCGTCAACCACTTCGATCTCCAGGACGTCGGGCCGGAATCCCAGCCGGACCGTGGCGCTGGCGCCATCTCCGGCATGTTTGAGCGTGTTGGTCAGCGCTTCCTGCGCGATCCGGTAGACGGACAGGTCCACACTGACCGGCATCGGCGCGGGAACACCCTCGACTGCGAGTGTGACATGGGTGCCGGCCGCCCGGAGGCGGTCGACGAGATCGGGCAGCGCCTCCACACCCGGTTGCGGGGCCAACTCGGGGTCCTCGGCCGGGTCCTGCCGGACCACCGCGAGCAGGCGGCGCATCTCCGCCAGTGACGAGCGGCCCGCAGCGATCACGCTCTGCAGGGCAGCCTCGGTACGATCGGGATGACGACGCAGGGCCGCCGCGCCGCCCTGTGCCTGCACGACCATGACGGACAGTCCGTGAGCCACGACGTCGTGCAGCTCACGGGTGATCCGAGCCCGCTCGGCGGCGGTCGCCAGCGCGATCCGCTGTTGTTGCTCGTGTTGCAGGTCCAGGGCGCGTCTCTCCAGGGTCTGCAGTCGGATGCGGCGGTTGCGGACGTTCTCGCCGAGCAGGTAGGCCAAAGCCAGGACGAGCAGGCTGCCGGCGCCCTGCCGCAGGGCTGCGATCATCTGCGCGCCGATGCCGCGCGGGTCGACGGGAACCGCCGTCACCTGGGTCTGTCCGGGCGCGGGCAGGGCGCACATGCGTTGGCCGGACGGGTCCACGCCGGAGGTCGAACCGGTCGACAGTGGCGCTTGCCGGGGTTCGGCGGCGGTGGGCAGCACCGGCTGTAGGAGGCTCAGGCCGGCGACGCTGAGCAGCACGACGCCGAAGGTGACCGCCACGACCCGACGCGACCGGTCACTGCTGGCCAGGGTGAAGAGAGTCAGCGGGACGGCCAGGTCGAGCGCCTCGGCTCCGGTCGCGAACGGCAGATGATGGCCGAGCGCGCCGGCCACGGTCAACAGCACCGCGACCATCGGCCAGCGGCGATGCACAACGAGTCCGGTGACCATCGGCACGGCGAACAGCCACCACTGCAGTCCTCTGTCCCCGGACTGTTGAACGGACACGAGGGTCAGACCGGCGGCGAGGACGACATCGAGGATCGTCCACCGCCAGGCCAGCAGCCTGCGGTAGAGCTCGGCTATCCGGGACATCGCCCCAGTTTAGGTTTGCGAGGTCACGACGCCGTCCGCCCACGGTAAGACAGGCGGGTATGACCGCAGTGGTACCCGCCGGCCCAAAATCAGACCGCACACAGACGATGCCGTGAGTCGCAGCGACGAGTGTGGTCCGCATGAGAATGATTTTGCGATGCACAGCAGCGGCGATGATCCTCATGGTGGCAGCCTGTGGTGGCGACAACGCCGCGGGCGGCTCGGAGCCGCCGTCGACCAACAAGACGGTGGACACCGCCGAGATCCTGAACCTCGGCAAGCAGCTCGCGCAGTGCTACCGGGACAACGGGATCGCCGAGATGCCGGAGCCGTACCTCGAAGACGGCAAACTCCAGCTGCCCGCCGACAGGGTGGATGCTCTCCAGACGAAGTACTCCGAGGCCAAGATGAACCAGGTCGAGGATGCCTGCAAGGACATTGCCAGCAAGCTTCCCCAGGGCTCTCTCGGCGGCGGATCCGAGAACGATCCGAAGGTGCCCGGTCCCGGGGATGTCGAGGCGCTGCGCAAGTACTCGCAGTGCATGCGGGACAACGGCGTGCCGGAGTGGCCCGACCCCAACGCTGAGGGAAAGTTCGCGCTGAAGGGGACGGGTCTGGCCACGGAGAACAGCCAGCGCATGTCGGACGCGATCGCGAAGTGCAAGCAGTACTGGTCCGGCGCCATCGTTGGGGCATGAGCGAAGCGGAGCGACGTCGTGGATGACACCGACAACGAGCCGGGCGGCGACCTGGTAGCCCGTAAGCGCGACGCGGACGGCCAACTGGTCGTCCGCGAGGAGAACGGCAGCACTGACCTGGCCACCCGGGGCGACCGGGCCGTCGAGACTCACACCGGGAGGGTCGAGGCGGGCGGCACCGGGAACCGCCGTTGGCGGCGGGTGGTCGCCGGTTCGGTGACCGGAGTCGTCGTGGTGGCTGGCGCGCTGGTCGCCGGCTACGCGCTCACCGCGACGCCGAAGGAGCCGGAGGCTGTCACCGATGTGCCGACCACGACCGCCCCGGTGACCCGTGGGACGGTCAGCCAGCGCACCCGCTTGTCCGGCACCTACGGTTTCGACGGTTCGTACTCGGTGATCCACCATGGCGACCCCGGCATCGTGACGAGTGTCGCGTCAGACGGTTCCCGCATCGGCCGTAACGGCGTGCTGTACCGGGTCGACGGGGTGGCGGTCCATCTGCTGTTCGGCAAGGTCCCGGCCTACCGGGACCTGCGCCGCGGCATGAGTGACGGCGCGGACGTGCAGCAGCTGGAAAGCAATCTGCGGACGCTCGGCATGGACCCGGACAAGGAGATGACGGTCGACAGGACGTTCAGCGCGGCCACCGCCGCGGCGGTTAAACGGCTGCAGAAGTCCTGGGGTCTGTCCTCGAGCAAGCGCACCGGCAGTCTGCCGCTGGGATCCGTGGTGTTCTTGCCGAACACGGCTCGGGTGAGCAAGGCGAATGCCTCGGCCGGTGCCACCGTCGGGCCGGGCCAGGTCGTGCTGGCAACCACGAGCACCACGCGCGTGGTCTCGGCCGATATCACTGCCGACCGGCAGAACTCGGTCAAAGCGGGTGACGAGGTGACTGTGTCTCTGCCCGGTGCCACGGAGGTCAAGGGCAAGGTGCTACGGGTCGGGCGCGTCGCCACGATCGCGGAGTCGAACAGCTCCGACCCGGCCACCGTAGAGGTTGTCATGGGGGTCTCCGTCCCCAAGAACGCGCCCGACCTCGACCAGTCTCCCGTGCAGGTCACCCTCGCCTCGGCCGAGCGCCGCGACGTCCTGATCATGCCGATCTCCGCACTTCTCACGAGCCCGGGCACCGGCTACCGGGTCCGGCTCGCCGATGGTTCCTACCAGAACGTGGAACCCGGCCTGTTCGACGACTCGACCGGCATGGTCGAGGTCAGCGGCGGAGTGAAAGAGGGCGACCAGGTGGAGGTGCCGGAAGGATGACAGCCGCCCTGGAACTCATCGACGTCCGGCGGACCTTCCCCGGCAACCCGCCGACGGAATCGGTCCGCGGCGTCAACCTCACCGTGCACAGCGGCGAGTTGGTCGCCATCATCGGCCCGTCCGGATCGGGCAAGACCACGCTCCTCAATCTGGCCGCCGGCTTGGACCGGCCGACCTCCGGCTCGGTCCGCATCGCCGGTGAAGCCCTGGAGAAACTCAGCGACCGGGCGCTGGCCGGGCTACGCGCACACCGGCTCGGCGTCGTGTTCCAGCAGTTCTTCCTCCTGGATCACGCGACCGCGCAGGACAACGTCGCCACCGGCCTGCTCTACCGCGGTGTACCCGCCAGGCAACGGCGGGCGGCCGCCACCGAGGCCCTCCACCGCGTCGGTCTCGCGCACCGCCTCCGCCACCAGGCACGCCTGCTCTCCGGCGGCGAACGCCAACGAGTCGCCATCGCGCGGGCGCTGGTCGGCCGGCCCGCGGTCCTGTTCGCCGACGAACCGACCGGCAATCTCGACTCGGTCGCCGGTGACTCGATCATGACGTTGCTGCGGGAGCTGAACGCCGCCGGCACCACCATTGTCGTGATCACGCACGACAACGAGGTGGCGGCCGCCGCGCCGCGCCAGGTGATGGTCCGGGACGGCCGGATCGAACACGACAACGGCGCGAAGCTGGAGCTCTCCCGATGAGCCCGCCGTCACGGCTACGCCTCGTCGATGTGCTTCCAGTGGCCACCATCGGGCTGCGCACCAGGCCCACCCGGGCGGCCTTGTCAGTTCTCGGCGTGGCGATCGGCATCGCCGCGTCGGTCGCCGTGCTCGGCGTCATCAGATCCAGCCAGGCGGAGGTGATGGCTCAGATCGACCGGCTCGGCACCAACATGCTCACCGTCACCAGCAGCGAAGCACTGGGTGGCGGAGAGGCACAGCTGCCGGTCATCGCGGACGACTCGATCCGCCGGACGGAGGCCGTACAAGCAGCCGCCGCAACCGCACAGCTGACCGGCATCGACGTATTCCGTTCGGACCTGATCCCGGAGCGCCTGAGCGCCGGCCTTGACGTGCGTGCCTGCGACGACAACCTGCTGAAGACGCTCGACGCGGAACTCTTGCACGGCACCTTCCTCAATAACGCGACGGCGAAATACCCCACCACGGTTCTCGGGTTCGAGGCCGCGCGCGCCCTCGGCATCAACAATCTGACCGGCCAGGATCGGATCTGGCTGGGTGGACACTGGTATGTCGTGACCGGCATCCTGCGACCAGTGGAGCTGGCGTCGGAGCTCGACCGGTCCGCGTTGATCGGCTTCGACACGGCCGCCGCCGACTTTGCCTACGACGGCCACCCCAGCCGCATCTACGTCCGAGCCGAAACCGAGCGGACGTCCGAGGTGGCGGAGATGCTGCCCCGCGCCGTCAATCCGCAGTATCCCAACGAGGTGTCGGTCAGCCGGCCCTCCGACGTCCTTACCGCCCGAACGGCTGTCCTCAACGCGAGCACTTCGCTGTACCTCGGCCTCGGCGCGGTGGCGCTGCTGGTCGGCGGCATCGGTATCGCCAACGTCATGGTGATCTCGGTACTGGAACGGCGCGGCGAGGTCGGGCTGCGACGCGCACTCGGAGCTGCCCGCCGGCATGTGGCCGCACAGTTCGTGGTCGAGTCGATGCTTCTGGGCACGGCCGGCGGTGCCGTCGGGGTGTTGCTTGGCGTGGCCGTGACTGTCGCCTTGGCCAACAACCGAGGTTGGCAACCGATCGTTCCACCGATCGCGGCCGGGCTCGGGCTGGCCGCCGCCGTGGGGGTGGGCACGATCGCCGGCCTCTACCCGGCACTGCGGGCAGCCCGGATGGCACCGACCGAGGCGTTGCGCACCGCCTGATCCCCCGTAAGGGTGGTCCGCGCCTCACGCCCGGCCTGGTCGTCGTCCCTCGACGGCCAGGCCGGGTGGTGCGCTCCGCAGACCGGATCGCAACCGCGGAACCCGTGCGGCTGGAACGCACCGACCGCGTCCGCCGGATAGCGGAGCGATGTCGAGTCCCAGGACCTGCACTTTGCCCTATTAGGGCAACGCTGCGTAAGTATGGATACGCCGACGAGGGCGGATGTGCAACTGAACAATCGAGGTGGTTGGCCGAGTTCCGTTCCCCCTCACCGCCGTGCTGCGCCTGCGCGCCGCGAGAAGCCCACGACGCTCACCCTGAAGGCAATACATTGCGCAGCACATCTGCTGACATACATGATGGTCGACACCGTTCGCCTGCTGGCCGAACTGTTCGGGACCGCCATCGGCAGGATCGACCGGACAGCCGTCACCGCCCTGTGCGAGCGGGCCCGCGACTCAACCGTGGCGCCTCCTGAACAGCACACTTAGGACTGGCCCAAAGTGCTATTTACCTATAACATTCATTTACCGAGTAAACCTGTGATCCGGCCACATGAGGAAGCTTCGGGGTATGGAGATGACCGCTGTTCTGCGCGCCCAAGGGCTCACCAAGATGTACGGCCGCCACCCCGGCCTCATCGACGCCGACCTGAACATCCCGGCCGGTCGGGTCGTCGGCCTCGTCGGGCCGAACGGCGCGGGGAAGTCGACGCTGCTCGGCATGACCTGCGGCCTGATCGAACCCACCTCGGGCACCATCGAGGTCCTCGGCGACAAGCCCGCGGCCAACGCGGCCCAGCTGGCCCGAGTCGGCTTCGTCGCCCAGGACACCCCGGTCTACTCCGGGCTGACCGTCGCCGACCATCTGCGGCTCGGCGCGCACCTCAACAAGAACTGGGACGACGCTCTCGCCCGACACCGGGTCCAACAGCTCGGGATGGACCCCGCGCAGAGGGCCGGCGCCCTCTCCGGCGGCCAGCGGGCCCAACTCGCGCTGACCATCGCCGTTGCCAAAAGACCCGAGCTGATCATCTTCGACGAGCCGGTGGCCGCGCTCGACCCACTCGCCCGCCGGCAGTTCCTGCAGAACCTCATGGCGTTCATCAGCGAGAGCGGTATCAACGTCATCCTGTCGTCGCACCTGCTGAGCGATCTCGAGCGGGTCTGCGACTACCTCATTCTGCTGGCCGGGTCGCGGGTCCAACTGGCCGGGGACGTTGACGAGCTGATCAGCACGCACCACCGTATCGTCGGCCCGGAGCACGCGTTCCGGTCACTGCCTCCGCAGATCGAGATCATCGGATCTGAGTACTCCGGCCAGCGGACCACGCTGGTGGTCCGTCGCACCGAGTCGACCCCCATCCCGCAATCCATGCATGCCGAACACCTGGATCTCGAGGAGCTGGTGCTGGCCTACATGACCCGGGCCGCGAACGCCTCGTTCGACCCCCAGCAGGGCGCACGCGCGCTCCAATTTCATCGATAAATCCCGCCGATCCGTTGTCGTCGCCCCCACTACGCCATCGCCCGCACTTCCCGCCGCCTCAGACGTTCGACGCCGTTATCCGGGCAAGCGGGAAAGTCCCGGAACCACCCATCTCCGCAAAGCACCCGTTGCCGAACCGCCGGGACAACAGCGAAGCTGCCTCGACAACCGCGCATGGCGGTAGCGGGCGTACCACGCGCAGGTCATGATCTTCGCCTGGTACTTTCTCCTATGCTTCTAGTTGAACGGTGGTGATGCGTTGATCGACTTCCGGCTGAATGTCCGTTCCGGCGTGTCACCGTACATGCAGCTGGTGCAGCAGGTGAAGCAGGCGCTGCGCCTCGGCCTGCTTTCGGTGGGCGACCAACTGCCGACGGTCAAGGAAGTCGTGGCCCGACTGGCGATCAACCCGAACA
Organism: Plantactinospora solaniradicis; assembly: GCF_042658085.1. Lineage (NCBI taxonomy): Bacteria > Bacillati > Actinomycetota > Actinomycetes > Micromonosporales > Micromonosporaceae > Plantactinospora > Plantactinospora solaniradicis. Next base: position 11,787 of record NZ_JBHSPR010000001.1, read on the forward strand.
CCGTGCTCAAGGCATACCGGGAACTGGAGCACGAGGGTTTGGTGGTACCCCGTCCCGGCCTGGGAACTTTCGTCAGCCGCACGCTCGTGGACCATTCGTTGCCAGCTCATGAACCCCTCCGTCAGGAACTGTTGCAGTGGCTTAGCAACGCGGAGAAAGCCGGGCTGGACGCGGAGAGCATCGAGGCCCTCTTGTTGACCTCTTTCCGCGATTTCCTGGAGAGACCGAAGTGATGTACGCGATCGAGGCGACCGGCCTTGGCCTTCGATACGGGAATCGGCCGGCGCTAGTCGACTGCGACCTGCAATTGCCGGCGGGACGAGTCCTCGGCGTGGTCGGCCCGAACGGTGCCGGAAAGTCAACTCTGCTGGGCCTGATGTCCGGCCTGCTCCGGCCCACCGTCGGCAGCATCACCATCTTCGGCAAGCCGCCCGGGACCACCGCAGAGCAATTGGCCGATGTCGGCTTCGTGGCCCAGAACACGCCGCTCTACGCAGATCTGACGGTCGCCGAGCACCTCAGGCTCGGAGCCAAGCTCAACCCGCGCTGGGACCAGAAACTCGTCGACGAATACGTCGGCCGTCTCAACACCCATCTCAAGCACAAGGCAGGCCAGCTCTCCGGTGGTCAGCGAGCCCGGCTCGCCCTCCTGCTCGCTGTCGCCAAACGCCCCAAACTGCTCATCTTCGATGAGCCGGTCGCGACGCTGGACCCGCTGGTCAGGCGCGAGTTCCTGCGTAGCCTCATGGAATCGGTCGTGGAGCTGGAACTGACCGTTGTGCTCTCGTCTCATCTGGTCAGTGACCTCGAGCGCATCTGCGACTACATAACGGTGCTCGCCAACGGCCGCGTACAGCTGGCCGGCCCCGTCGACGATCTGGTGGCCAGCCACCACCGCCTGATCGGCACCCATGACGACTTCACCTCGCTGCCGGACGGCACTGAAGTGATCCTCTCCGAGCACACCGGCCGGCAGAACACCGTGGTCGTACGCTCCGACAAGCCCCTCCCCTACCCCACCGGGCAGGTGAGCGGGATCGAATTCGAGGACCTGGTGCTCGCGTACATGCTGCGCGCCGCCGATGCATCCGTTCCCGGACCGACACCACCGTCACGATGAGGCAAGCAGCCCTCGGACGCTGAGCATGGCCCATGCCGGGCCGCGGTCGAGGCCGGTGACCACCCCGCAGGCAACCGGCCAGTCACCTCCTCCCGGGACGCTCCCGGGCCACCGCCACCGCCGCGTCTGCGGCCACCGCCCGGTACTCGGCCCGACGAGACGCAGTATTCCGTGCAAACAGCGCGGCGACACGGTTGAACAGAAGATGCCGATCCCGCCTCGACGTTTCCGGCCGGCTGCGGTGCGCGGCGAACGCGCACGGTATTGACCACACTCGGAGTTCCGGTGACATAGTAGGCTTCCGCGCCGGTTCGGTACCGTCGGCGGAATTGTTCCCGGGGAGAACACGTGACCTACGTGCGGACCGACGGTATCCGGCGGTCCCATGAACGGTCGGGCAATGGCGAGACCGTGCTTCGGCACCGCACCACCCGCCACCCATCGTCCACAACTGGAGGGCATCGATGAATGCCATGGCTGACACCTGGCTGCCGTACGAGATCACCAGCGACGCCATCGGCACCGACCTCGTCGGCTGGCTCACCGCGCAGGGCCAGGACGGACTGACCGAACTGCTGGCCGACCGGAGGGCGGTGGTCTTCCGCGGCTTCGGTGTGACACCGGGATCCATCGAACCGGTACTCGACCAGGTGGTACCGGGCCGCCTGCCGTATGTGCACGGCAACTCCCCCCGAACCAAGGTCGGCGGCAACCTCTACACCTCCACCGAATACCCGCAACAGTTCACCATCTCCATGCACAACGAGATGAGCTACGCCCACCACTGGCCGAAGCGCCTGGTCTTCTTCTGCGAGATCGCGCCGGAGAGCGGTGGCGCCACGCCGGTACTGGACGGCGAGCTGTGGCTGAACTCGCTCGACGACGAGGTACGCGAGGCGTTCGCCGGCGGCGTTCGCTACGTGCAGAACCTGCATGACGGGTACGGCCTCGGAAAGAGCTGGATGGACACCTTCGAGACGGACGACCGGGCCGACGTCGAACGGTTCCTCGAGGGCACCGAATCAGAGTGGGAATGGGGCCCGGAGGGCATCCGTATCATCCAGCGCCGCCCGGCCACCGTGAAGCATCCGCTCACCGGCACCGAGGTCTGGTTCAACCAGGCAGATCAGTTCCACCCGGCCGGGCTCGGCGACAAGACCGCATCGGAGCTCTACGACATCCTCGAGCCCGACGAGTTCCCGCAGCACGCCACGTTCGCCGACGGGTCACCCATCCCGAACAGCTACATCGAGCACATCCAGGCCCGCGGCCTGGAGCTGGCCGTCGACGTACCCTGGCGCCCCGGCGACCTGATGCTTATCGACAACATCCTCGTCGCCCACGGCCGGCGCCCGTTCGAGGGATCCCGCCGCGTGCTCGTGGCGATGTCGGACTGAGGACACCGCAGCATTCGACTGCCGGACCACGCCGCAATCAGGCTCGCCCGGCAGTTCGCGTATCGGCAAGCCGCCCGTCGGTGCCAACGCGGAGCCCCAGCCGGCCGGTGACGGCCGGCCGAGGCTCCGTCGCGCCCGACACATTCCAACGCCGTACTCGACAACGAGGGGGGACCCGGCGGCGGTGCCGGTGTCGGCAACTCTCGGGTCGGCGCACCCGCTGGCACCGGAACCGGCATGTTGACCGCCGACTGCCTGCGGTCGCTGGCCCGGGTCGCCTGCCCCATCAGGGGCGTCGGAACGGAGAAGGCAGCGGCCCAGGACGCAAAGATCGAGGAGGCAAGGAGCAAGGTCGCCGCCTGATCTGGCACAGATCTGGCACGTACGGGGATTCGACGCCCTGAGACAGTGGTAGCCCTGGTTCCTCGGGATCACTCCCGACCAGGGCTACCCCCATGTCTTCCGCAAGGGTGGAGCCGAGGGGACTCGAACCCCTGACCCCCACACTGCCAGTGTGGTGCGCTACCAGCTGCGCCACGGCCCCTTGCTTACCTACCTGCCCGGTTCCCCGGGCACCCGCGCAATAGTACACACCCGCCCGGTCCCGGTCATCCGAGGGGCTGCCGTGCCGCGGGCCTCAGTTCAGCAGCACGTCCGGCGGGAAGTGTGCGACCGCGGACATGATCCCGCCCTGCCGGCGCAGCACCATCGGCCACAGATCGTCCGGCCGCTCCATGAAGGCATCGCCCGGCAGAGCGTCCAGGACGAACCACGACCCTCGGGCGACCTCCTCCTCCACCTGCCCTGGCGACCAGCCCGAGTAGCCGGCGAAGACCCGGATTCCGGTCACCGCGTCCCGGAGCCGGTCGGGGTCCACCGAGAGATCCACCGTGCCGACCGATCCGGAGACCTGGTGGATGCCCTTCACCCGCTGGGTCGGCGTACGCATCCGGGCCAGGCAGATCGCCGACTCCGGCTGCACCGGGCCACCCTCGAAGAGCACGGCGGGGTCCCGGGCCAGTCCGCCCCAGGCGCCGAGCACCTCGGAGACCGGCACCTCGGTGGCCCGGTTGAGCACCACCCCGAGCGCGCCACCCGCCTCGTGGGCAACCAGCAGGACCACCGTCCGGTCGAAGTTCGGGTCTTTCAGCGCAGGGGTCGCGACCAGAAGCTGCCCGGTCATCGACTCCATTGACCGTCCCCCGATCGCCTGCCCCTCGCCGAACACGCCAGCCACCGCTACTCGGCCGGCCCGAGGACCACGGACCGCTCCCCGGATCGCCGACGCGTCGGACAGTCGGTTACCACGACTCGGACCTTCACCGGCCCGGCCGGATCCGCAGAATCGGTAGTGATCCTGCGCGCAGTAAACGCCATGCCACGCACCATAGCTTGCGGAACTGGCGCTGGTTAAGGTCTGTTGGGCTAGTCCACAGAGCGCTTTCCCGGCAATCCGCCCCGTCGGAGGAGAGAGGCAGGCCATGCATCCGCAGGCAGAAGTCGCTGTGATCGGCGGATCCGGCCTGTACGCCTTGCTGGCGGACGCCACCGAGCACCGGGTCGAGACGCCGTACGGGCCGCCCTCCGACGCGATCACCATCGCGCGGGTCGGCGGCCGGTCGGTCGCCTTCCTGCCCCGGCACGGACGTGATCATCGTTACCCGCCGCATCTGATTCCGTACCGGGCGAACCTGTGGGCGTTGCGCGCGATCGGGGTACGCCAGATCCTCGCCCCGTGCGCCGTCGGCGGCCTGCGGCCGGAACTCGGCCCCGGCACCTTCGTGGTCCCCGACCAGCTCGTCGACCGGACCAGTGGTCGGGCCCAGACCTACTACGACCGGGGTGCCGTACACGTCTCGTTCGCGGATCCGTACTGCCCGGTCGGCCGTCGTACCGTGCTGGCCGCGACGGCCGGGCACGGGATCGACGCGCACGACGGCGGCACGATGGTGGTGGTGGAGGGGCCGAGGTTCTCCACCCGGGCCGAGTCCCGCTGGTACTCCTCGATCGGTGGCTCGGTCATCAACATGACCGGGCACCCCGAGGCGGTGCTCGCCCGCGAACTGGCGCTCTGCTACACCGCCGTCGCGCTCGTCACCGACCTCGACGCCGGAGTCGAGGGCGGGCACGGGGTGACCCAGGAGGAGGTCTTCCGGGTCTTCGGCGAGAACACCGCCCGGCTGCGCGAGGTCCTGCTCGACGCGGTCGTCCGGCTGTCCGCCGAACGCGCCTGTCCGTGCCCGCACAGCCTCGACGGCATCAAACTGCCGATCGAACTGCCCTGACCCCGGGCGCCCGAATCCACCGAACCGACGCGACGACGCGACGACTCCCGGTCAGGTCTCGCCACCGATGTCCGTCTGGTACGCCTCGTAGACCAGGTCCGCGCCGCGCTGCCGGTGCCGGGACAGTTCCCGGAGCAGGTCGGTGGTCCAGTCGCGCAGTTCGGAGACGGTGATCTCGGGCCGGTCCACCCGACGTTGCAGGGCGGTCATGGTGGCCTCCACGGCGGCGTGTTCCCGGATCAGCACATGTACGCCGCGAGCCAGTCGGGGTGCGTGGTCCAACAGTTCCGCGTAGAGCCCCTCCGGCCCTTCGGTCACCACCATGTGCTCGGTGAATGCCCCACGCAGGCCGCCCAGGCGGTCACCGACCCGGTGTCGCCACCCCGGGTCCCGGGCCGGCGCGGCGAGTGCCTGTTCCAGGAAGTGGATCTCGCCGAGCAGTGCGGCCCGGTGGCGTCTGGCCGCCCGCAGCGACGCCACCTCCGGCTGGTGCTGGATCGGGTTGGTCGTCATGACACCTCCCGCAGAACGGCACCTGTCGTGTTGTAGCCCGATGGTGCGGCCCTCTGCGGCGGGCTGTCCACCCCTCCGGGGCGGCTCATCTGACCCGTTGGCCCCATCCGTCCCGTTTATCACAGGGGCCACAGACGCCCTTCCCGGACCACAACCGGCGGCCGACCCGACCGCAACGGCTTCCGTCCCGAGGCGGCGACGGGAGATACGGAAACGGCTGCGCCCCGGTCCTGGTGGACCGGGGCGCAGCCAGCGATTCGTGGAGGTGCCGGGAATCGAACCCGGGTCCTTCGTCGCCTTACCAGGGCTTCTCCGAGCGCAGCTCGCTATGCCTCTACTCGGCCCCTCCGATCACGCGAGCGAGTCGGTGTGACGGGCCCAGTCGCTGATTAATCTCGCCGCGCGAACCCCGCGACCGGGTTCGGTTGGCCAGCCTTCTAGCTGATGCCGGCTATCTGGGTCGAAGGCGCTCCCAGGCCGACAGACTTGCTACTCGCCTCAGGCGGCGAGAGCGAAGTCAGCGCGATTGTGCTTGGCGCTTATAAGTTTCCGACGACCGATTCTCGAGACGACGTCGGCTTCCTCGGCTCGCTTCCCCTGCCGCAACGTACGAAGTCGAAACCAGTCACCCCCTGGATCGCACCGGCCGATGATCGCACCGGTGGAGTCGCGACCACCCTTCCGGTGGCCACCCCAAGCGTAACGCCTCGCCCCGCCGACTTCATTCCAGATACCGGCCCGCCACGCCGTCGTACCGGACAGCCATGGGTAACCCGCGTCACAGGGCGCCTCCGGGGACGATCCCGACAGCCGGCCTGATCTGCTCAGCGGGTCGGAACGGTCACTCCATGCCCTTGCCGCGCCGCCCCACCGTCCGGAGCATTTCCCGCTCGGCGTCCCGCTTGGCCAGATCCTGGCGCTTGTCGTACGACTTCTTGCCCTTCGCCAGTCCGATCTCGACCTTGGCCCAGCCGTCGGAGAAGTAGACCGACAGCGGCACCAGGGTGAGACCGGTTTCCCGCAGCTTCCCGATCAACCGGCTGATCTCCTGACGGTTGAGCAGCAGCTTCCGGGTACGCCGGGGCTCGTGGTTGGTCCAGGTCCCCTGGGTGTACTCCGGAATGTGCATGCCGTGCAGGTAGAGCTCGCCGTCCCGCTCCTGGGCGAACGCGTCGACCAGAGACGCGTGGCCCGCGCGCAGCGACTTGACCTCCGTACCGGTCAGGGCCATGCCCGCCTCGTACGTGTCGAGGATGGCGTAGTCGTGCCGCGCCTTGCGGTTGGAGGCGACGACCTTGCGCCCCTTCTCCCGTGGCATCGGCGCCACACCCCTCTCGTTCCGTGAACAACCGCGCAATGCTACCTCGCGACACAGGGCCCCTGGCTCGCGCTTTTCGCGCGCCCGGGGCCCTGCGAACGGTCCGACGGCCGATGGAACCTACGAAACTAGACCCTCAGGTAGAACCGGAGCGTCACCCAGGCGGTGCCCGCGCTGACGAGACCACCGACCCCGGCCATGAACGGGAACATCAGCAGGACGGTGCTCCACTCGATCGGGGTCAGCAGATCGGTGAGGTCCCGTAGCGACCCGTCGAGCAGGAAGATCTTGCCCAGCACGAGCGCGCCGAAGCCGATGATCGCGCCGAGCAGACCGGCCACCACGGCCTCCAGCACGAACGGGGCCTGGATGAACCAGTTCGAGGCACCGACCAGCTTCATCACCGCCACCTCGCGGCGCTTGCTGTAGGCCGCCACCTGAATCGTGTTCGCGACCAGCAGCAGCGCGGCGATCGCCATCACCGAGGCCGACGCCAGGGCCATGTTCTGGATCGCGCCGAGGATGCTGAAGATCTGCTCCAGGAGGCGACGCTGGTCGATGATGTCGTCGATGCCCTCCCGGTCCTTGTAGGTGTCGAAGATCTGCTGGTACTGCTCCGGGTTGACCAGGTTGACCCGGAACGACTCCGGCAGCTTGTCGGCCTGCACCGCCTTGACGAGGTCGGGGGAGTCCGCGAACAGCTTCTGGAACCGCGCGAACGCCTCCTCCCTGGACTCGTACTTGACCTCCCGGACCAGCGGGTTGGCATCCAGGTCCGTCTGGAGCTGGGTCCGCTGCTCCTCGGTCACACCGGCATCGAGGAAGATCGACACCTCGATGTCCTTGTAGTACGCGTCTTTCATGGCGTCGACCTGGAGGTACATCAGGCCGCTCGCGCCGAGCATGGTCAGTGAGACCGCCATCGTGATGATCATCGCGATGGTCATGGTCACGTTGCGCCACAGCCCGACCATCACCTCGGACAGGACGTATTTCAAGCGCATCGGGGGGTTCCTTCCGGATCTCCGCTGGAGTCGTTCATCGTCGATTCAGGGCCGGGCGACGGCTCGGATCGGGGGGTCGATCCGGGCGAGCCCGGCAGAGCCCGTCAGCCGTAGACGCCCCGGGCCTGGTCACGCACGATGCGACCACTCTCGATCTCGATGACACGACGGCGCATCTGGTTGACGATGTTGGAGTCGTGGGTGACCATCACGACCGTGGTACCGGTGCGGTTGATCCGGTCCAGCAGGCGCATGATCTCGATCGAGGTGTCCGGGTCGAGGTTTCCGGTGGGCTCGTCGGCCAGCAGGATCAGTGGCCGGTTCACGAACGCGCGGGCCACCGCGACACGCTGCTGCTCGCCACCGGAGAGTTCGTGCGGGTACCGGTGCTCCTTGCCGCCGAGCCCGACCAACTCCAGCACCTCGGGCACGACCCGGCGGGCGACCGCCTTGGTCTTGCCGATGACCTCGAGCGCGAAGGCCACGTTCTCGTACGCGGTGCGGTTGGGCAGCAGCCGGAAGTCCTGGAAGACGCAGCCGATCGAGCGCCGGAAGTTCGGGATCTTCCAGGAGCGCATCGAGGTGACGTCCTTCTGGTTGACGACCACCCGACCCTTGTTGGGAGTCACCTCATGCAGCAGCAGCTTGATGATTGTCGACTTGCCGGAACCGGAGGGACCGATGAAGAAGACGAACTCACCCTTCTCGATCGAGACCGACACGCTGTCGAGCGACGGTCGGGACGCCTTCGGGTACGTCTTCGTCACTTGCTCAAGCTCAATCACGGGTGGTGAGTCTACGCGTCGTAACGAAAAGGCCAAGAGCGGAGCCCGGCCTGTCCGACCGACATTTGTGGCGAACCTGCGCTGCGTCGAGCTTTGCTCACGCCCCGCACACGAAAACGATCGCCGTCATCGACGCACCGGAGTTATGTCGACGCGAGCCGTGTTCACGCGGCGTCACTGGCGAGCTGGCGTTGCTTGCGCCAGCGGATCCCCGCCTCGATAAATCCGTCCAGATCGCCGTCAAACACCGAGGACGGGTTGCCCGTCTCCTGCTCGGTACGCAGATCCTTCACCATCTGATACGGATGCAGGACGTACGAGCGCATCTGGTCGCCCCACGAGCCGGCGGCGTCGGTCTTCAGACCGTCCAGCTTGGCCTGCTCCTCCTGGCGCTTGCGCTCCAGCAGCCGGGCCTGGAGCACGCGCAGCGCCGACGCCTTGTTCTGGAGCTGGGACTTCTCGTTCTGGCAGGTGACGACAATGCCGGTGGGCAGGTGGGTGATCCGGACCGCCGAGTCCGTGGTGTTCACGCTCTGTCCACCCGGTCCCGACGAACGGTAGACGTCGAACCGGAGATCGTTTTCCGGAATGTCGATATGGTCCGTCTGCTCAGTAACTGGCAGCACCTCGACCCCGGCGAAGCTCGTCTGCCGGCGCCCCTGGTTGTCGAACGGGCTGATCCGGACCAGCCGGTGCGTGCCGGCCTCGACGCTGAGCGTGCCGTAGGCGTACGGGACCTTGACGGCGAAGGTAGCCGACTTCAGGCCCGCCTCCTCCGCGTACGAGGTCTCGTAGACCTCGGTCGGGTAGCCGTGCCGCTCGGCCCAGCGCAGGTACATCCGCAGCAGCATCTCCGCGAAGTCGGCCGCGTCCACCCCGCCGGCCCCGGCCCGGATCGCGACCAGCGCCTCCCTGGAGTCGTACTCCCCGGACAGCAGGGTACGAACCTCCATCTCCTGGATCGCCTTGGTGAGCCCGCCGATCTCCGTCTCGACCTCGCCCAGCACTCCCGAGTCGGCCTCCGCCTCGGCGAGTTCCAGCAGCACCCGGGCGTCGTCGAGCCGACCCCGCAGGCTTTCCAACTTGCTGATCTCGCCATTGACGTACGACAGCTTGGAGGTCACCTGCTGGGCACGCTCCTGGTCGTCCCACAGGTCCGGCGCGGAGGCCGCCTCCTCAAGCTCTGCCTTGGCCTGACGCAGGCGATCAACATCGAGGACGGCCTCGATGTTGCGCAGCGTTGCGTCAAGATCCTTAAGTTGGTCGGAGTACTCGGCAGCGGTCACGACAGTCAAGAGTACTGGTCGTCCGGGAGACCTGGTCGCCGCCGGCAACGAACCGCTCCGGCGCGTCCGCCGGACGCCGGCCCGGCCCCGACCACACGGCCGGGGGCCAGGTCAGCCGACCGGGGCGCTCTTCAACCAGGACAGCGCCGCCTTGTGGTACGCGACCGCGAACTCCAGCGCGGCGGCACCGTACGAGTCACCGGCCTTCTTCGCGTCCCGGGCCTGTTCCCGGGCCGACGCGAGTGCCTCGGTGTGGTAGTCGTTCGCGCTGCTGACCAGCGTGCGCATCTGGGTGGCCGAGTGCTGCGGGCCGAAGGCGACCCGGAGCGCGGTGGGGTTTCGCACCGTGTCCCGGCCGGGCATCTCGGTGAGCCAGCGGGAGAATGTCCGTTTCCCGGCCGCCGTGATCGCGTACGGCTGGCTGGACCGGGGGCCCGGCTTGCCGAGCCGGACCAGCCCCTGGTCGGCCAGCGCCGGCAACTCCCGGTACACCTGGCTACGAGTCATCGACCAGTACGGCGCCAAGCGTCGTTCGGCGGCGGCCATCAACTGGCCGCCAGTCATCGGTCCTTCGTGGAGCAGCCCGAGCAGAGCCGCTGCCGTGGGGTTGATACCAGTATCCGCCATGCCCTCCACGCTGCCACTTTGCCGGCGTCGCGTCCAGGATTTGGCACTATCCGTGCCATCAAGACCTCCATTGTGCACTGTCTTTGCCCGACAGTCGGGTGAGGACGATCAATGGATGGGGCCCGGATGGCCCTCGGGGGCGCGGGCGAGCCGGCGGCGCCCCGGGCATCCGGTGGGACGCCTCCGCCCGGCGTCCCGGGGGCGCACCGCGCACCCGGCCGCGCGGGCGATCCGGTCGTCCGGACAGCACCTGCGGATCGACCGCTCCCGGGTCATGTCGGTCCCGGTTCGGCCCGGCCGCCCGACCTGGTGCGGCCGTCATCGCGGCATGTGCCAATTGGGGAGATTAGTAAACTTTCAACGGGTATGTGGCGGATTGCCGGAAGCTGCGGGCCGGACCTCCTCGCCCACCGGAGACTACCGACTCCGCCGTCCACGGTTTCCGGAGCAGGCAGCCGAGTCGGCGCACCGAACGGAACACGGTGTGCAACGGCATCGCGGTCCAGCGTCGACGCCGACCGGCACCGTCCCGCTCCTCCGGCCGACCTCGCCGGTAGCCCCCGGCGCCGGCCGGGCCGACGACGGCGCGCAGGTCACCTCCGGCCGGGCCGGCGACAGCGAGCAGGTCACCTCCGAGCGGGTCGGCGACCGCCGACGGTTCCGCCGGGTCGGTCTCGGCCGAACCCGACCACTGCCGCCGGGCCGCGACGGACGCCGCATCGGCCGCCCCGGCGGTCCGCTCCGGTGATGCCGGCGCGGGCGGGACCGGCGCGGCATGCGTCGGTCCGTGCCCCGGACGGCCGACCCGGGCGATCCCGGTGGCCGCGCCGGCCCGCCGGGGCCACCACGTGACCTGGTCGGCGGCTGGCCGGGGCAGCGCGGTGATGCCGTCCAGGGCCGGCTCCATCCCGCGCAGCCGGGCGGCCGCCCGCTCCGCGTCGGGCCGCCGGGCCGGATCGGTCGCCAGGCAGTCCTCCACGAACTGCCAGACGAGCGGCGGAAGGCCGGGCGGCGGCACCGGCTGGCAGTTGCGGTGCCGGTCGAGCACCTGGTCCGGCAGCCCGCCCCGGTACGGACTGCGTCCGGAGACGAGTTCGAACAGCACGATGCCGAGCGCGTAGACGTCGCTGGCCGGGGTGACCGGGCCGCCCACGATCACCTCCGGCGCGACGTACTCCGGGGTCGCCTGGGTGGTCGGCCAGCCGGGGTCCGCCCCGATCCGGCGGGCCGCCCCGAAGTCGACCAGCCGCACCAGTCCACCGTCTGCCGGCACGAGGATGTTGCCCGGCTTCACGTCGCCGTGCATTATGCCCCGTCGGTGCAGGTACGCCAGCGCCCCGGCGAGCTGCGCCGCCACCTCGGCCGCGATCGCCGGCGGAACCGGCCCGGTACGCCGCAACCGACGACGCAGGTCCTCTCCCTCGATCAGCTCCATCACCAGGGCACGCTCCCGGCCCTGGCCGAGTACGTCCCGGGGCCGTACCAGACACGGGTGATCGAGGCCGGCGACGACATCCGTCTCGGCCTGGAAGCCCGCTACCAGGTCCGGCCGGACGGCTGCCTCGGGGCGCAGCATCTTGATCGCCACCGGCTGACCGTCGCACAGGTCGACCCCGCGCCAGACGATCCCGATCGCTCCGTAGGCGACCTCCCGCACGAGCCGGTAGCGGCCGCCCAGCACCCGATCCATCGCGTTCCTCCCCCTGGCCGGTCGCCGTCCGTCGTCCCTCGCGGTCGACGGTCGGGCACCTTCCGTTGTCTGGGAGTGACGCTAAGTCGATCAGATCGGGTGGTGGGCGGGCGCGGCGGGGCCTGGCACGAACCGGGGACCAGCGGGCCGACCCGGGATCGTGGCGGACCGGGACACGGCCGGCACAATGCGGACGGGCGGCCCGGTCAGCCCATGTGCGGGTAGCGGTGGTCGGTCGGCGGCGCGAAGGTCTCCTTCAACGTCCGTGGCGACATCCAGCGGGCCAGGTTGTGCCACGAACCAGCCTTGTCGTTCGTGCCGCTCGCCCGGGCACCGCCGAACGGCTGCTGCCCGACCACGGCACCGGTCGGCTTGTCGTTGATGTAGAAGTTGCCGGCCGCGTACCGGAGCGTCTCGGTGGCCCAGTCGACCACCCGGCGATCGGTGGCGAAGATCGAGCCGGTGAGTGCGTACGGCGCGATCGACTCGGCCTGCCGTACCACCTCCTCGAAGCGGGCGTCGTCGTAGACGTGCACGCCGAGGATCGGACCGAAGTACTCGGTGGTGAACGAGTCGTGCCCGGGATCGTCGCACTCGAACAGGGTGGGCCGGACGAACCAGCCCACCGAGTCGTCGGCGGTGCCACCGGCGACGATCCGGCAGGAGGGATCCGTGGAGATCATGTCCAGTGCGGCGGTGTGCCGGGCGAACGCCTTGGCGTCGATCACCGCACCGCCGAAGTTGCCGAAGTCGGTGACGTCCCCGTACGCCAGTTCCTCGGCGGTGGCCGCCAGCCGGTCCCGCAGGCCGCCGTACCAGAGCGAGCGCGGCACGTACGCCCGGGACGCGGCCGAGCACTTCTGCCCCTGGTACTCGTACGCCCCGCGGATCAGCGCGGTGTGCAGCGCGTCGGCGTCGGCGCTCGGGTGCGCGACGACGAAGTCCTTGCCGCCGGTCTCGCCGACCAGCCGGGGGTAGCCCCGGTAGTTCGCGATGTTCGCCCCGACGCCCTGCCAGAGCTTCTGGAACACCTTGGTCGACCCGGTGAAGTGGATGCCGGCCAGGTCGGGATCGGCCAGTGCGACCTCGGAGACCGCGATGCCGTCCCCGGTGACCATGTTGATCACGCCGGGCGGCAGGCCGGCCGCCTCGAAGAGCCGCATGGTGAAGTGCGCCGCGAGTTGCTGGGTCGGCGCGGGCTTCCACACCACGGTGTTGCCGACCAGGGCGGGCGCCGCCGGCAGGTTGGCCGCGATCGCGGTGAAGTTGAACGGCGTGACCGCGTAGACGAAGCCCTCCAGCGGCCGGTGGTCGAACCGGTTCCACACTCCGCTCGACGACATCGGCTGCTCGGCGAGCAACTTGCGGGCGAAGGCGACGTTGAACCGCAGGAAGTCGATCAACTCACACGCGGCGTCGATCTCGGCCTGGATGGCCGTCTTCGACTGGCCGAGCATCGTCGCCGCGTTCAGCGTGTCCCGCCAGGGACCGGCGAGCAGGTCGGCAGCCCGGAGAAAAACGGCAGCCCGGTCCGCAAAGGACAAATTACGCCACATCGGGGCGGCTTGCCTCGCGGCCGTCACCGCCGCCTGCGCATCCGCGTTGGTTGCGTTGTGGGTGACCCCCAGCACGTGCTGGTGCCGGTGCGGCTGCACGACGTCGATCGCGGCACCCGCGCCCATCCGTTGCGTACCGCCGATCGTCATCGGCAGGTCCCGCCGCTCGGCGGCCAACTCGCCGAGCCGGCGCTGCAGGCTGACCCGCTCGGCGCTGCCGGGCGCGTAGTCGCGGACCGGCTCGTTGTGCGGCTCGGGTACGGAGAGAACGGCGTCCATGGCATGCTCCTGGGCGATCTCGACAACGTCGACGAAATCGGACCCACCGGTGCCGACCGGTCGGCCGAACACCCTGACCCGGACCCTCGGGGATACCGGAGGTACGGGGGCGGGACCTGCACCAATCCTTTCATGGTCGCCCCTGCTCCCCTGCCCGCCAGTCCCCTTCCGCACGATCGCCCGTACGTCCTCGTGGCCCCCCGCACATCCCCCGGGCAGCGCCGCCCGCGGCCGAGGTTCGTCCCGACCGGTCCGCACCGGCACCACGCCACCGCTCGGACCGGCCCGCGTACGCTGAGGGACCGGCGGCTGTGGTCCGGCCGCAGCCCCCATCGCCGCCCCGTCGACGCGGCCGGTCACCTGTTGAAGGGGAGATGATGACGAAAGAGTCCGGCACAACCGCGATCTCCGATCCGGACCAGCCGGTCGACCTGGAGTCGCCGCCGGCCGCCACCGCCCCGCCACCCGTGGCGGCACCCGGTGCCGTCGCGCTCGCCCTGCTCTCCCTGGGTTGGCTGGCCGCGATGCTCTGGTCGGCCAAGGCGGAGATCTCCTCCTCCGAGGTCAGCTCGATGGCGATCACCTCGGCCGCGTACGCCCTGCCCGGGGTCATCTCGGCGAGCCTGGTCAGCGGCGCCGCGGTCAGCGTCACCCTGGCGAACCTGCTGACCCGCCTCGGCGTCCGCCGCAGCACCCCGCGCTTCGCCGCGGCGCTGGCCGCGGGACTCGCCACCGGGCTGTTGGCCGCGCTGGTGGTGACCCTCAGCTACGGCGACGGCTCGGCGATCATGGTCCTCGCCGGTACCACCGCGGCAGCGGCCACCGTCGGCGGGATCGCCGGTGGACTGCGGGGCACGCTGGTGGTGGCCGCCATCGTCACCGCCGGGCTGGCCGTCTTCGCGGTCGGCTTCGCGCTGAGCTACTACCAGGAGCCGCTGCTGTCGCTCTACGGCTCGGGCGACACCCAGGCATCCCAGCTCACCGCGTTCCGCTGGTTCTCCCGGACATCGTCGCTGGCCGGCGGGCTGGCGGCCGGACTACTCGCATTCGGATATCTGCGGCTGGCCGGCCGACGGATCGCCGACCGGACCGGTGCGGCGATCCCGCTGCGCGGGCCGGCATACCTGATCGCGGGCGCCGGGGCCGGCTTGCTGCTGCTCACCGCCGAGGTCCTCACCCGGACCGCGGGCGCGGAGGTGCTTCGGCTGGCCGGCGCGGTCAGCGAGGCCGACAGCGCTGGGCAGAACTGGCTCGGTGGTGAGCGGATCATCCACGGGATGCTCGTCCTCTTCGTCGGCGCGCT
Source organism: Plantactinospora solaniradicis (assembly GCF_042658085.1). Lineage (NCBI taxonomy): Bacteria > Bacillati > Actinomycetota > Actinomycetes > Micromonosporales > Micromonosporaceae > Plantactinospora > Plantactinospora solaniradicis. The sequence continues at coordinate 26,950 of NZ_JBHSPR010000001.1, forward strand.
CACCGCGCTCATCGCATTCGGCCGTACGCTCCGTCCGGTCGAGGAGTCGATGACCGGCACGACGCCCGAGCCGCGGGACCCCGACCACGACGGAGCCGTGGACGGCCGGGGCTCGGACGACGGGCACCCGGAGGCCGGCGTCGCCGACGACGGGGACACGGAAGAGCGGGCGGAGGAGCCCGGTGCCGAGCCGAGGGCCGCTGCCGACGGGCCTGACGAGGCGGCCAGGGCCGGAACGGGAGACAGGGCCGAAGCCGGGGACAGGGCCGAGCCGGACGACGGGGTCGAGCCGGACGACCGCCCCGAGCCGGCCAGCCAGCGGGTCGGCCAGCGGTAGCGAGCGAGCCGGAGTCAGCGAGCCGGAGTCAGCGAGCCGGGTCGGCGAACGCGTCGAGTTCCGTCGGGGCGTACCACTCCAGTTCGTGGTCCTCGGCCCCGTCCACGGTGAACTGCGCGTCCTCGTCACCCGACAACGCCTGCTCGACCACGGCGGCCGCCGCCGCGACGTCGTCGGCGGCGTCGACGCCGTCCACGTGGATCGCGGCGACCGTACCGACCGCGATCCGGCCGGTCAGCCGTACGGTGCTGGAGCCGAGTTCGAGGTCCTCCCGCCGTACCGCCCCGGGCGGGAGGTCCGCGGCGACGACCACGCGTCGCCGGGCGGCCCCGGGATCGGCGCGGAGCAGCCGCAGAGCCTCCTGGGCGGCCCGGGTGAAGGCGACGTACTCCAGCTCCTCCTCGTCTCCCTCGGCGTACCACTCCCGCAGTTCAGGGGTTACCGCGTGGCCGTGCGGGGCGAGGATCCACCCCTCCTGCCGCAATTCGGCGAGCATCGGCACGGTGGCCGGGACGTACACCCGGACGAGCTGTTCTGCCACGCTGATCTCCCCGCTCGACGCCCGCTCGCGGCGAGGTCCGCCGCGTCCAACGCCTGATCATGTCCGGCGCCGTTCCTGTGGTACACCCGCGACGCTAGTACACCCACCGCGTACCGGACGGAAGCGGATCCCGGGCCGTGTCGGGTCGGATCCACGGCCCGCGACCACCCGTTCGGCTCAGCGCCGCACCGGGGCGGTCAGCGGGTCGACCGCCCCGGTCACCGTCCCGGTGTCGGCGACCTGGACCGGAAGTCCCTCCCGGATCCAGTACTCGATGCCGCCGATCATCTCCTTGACCTGGTAGCCCCGGCTGGCCAGCGCGTAGGCCGCCTTCGTCGCGCCGTCGCAGCCCGGCCCCCAGCAGTAGGTCACCACCGGAACGGCCCGGTCGAGCAACCGGGCGGCGCGGAGCGGGATCATCCCGGTGGGCAGATGGATCGCGCCGCCGATGTGGCCCTGCCGCCAGGAGGCGAGGTCACGTGTGTCCACCAGGACGAATCCCGGCTCGTCGGTGCCGAGCGCGGCGTACACGTCGGAGACGTCCGTCTGCACCGCCAGCTTGGCGGCGAACCAGGCGGCGGCCTGGTCGGGAGCGGCCGGCGGCGTGGCCAGCACCGGGTTCGGGGTGGTCGTCGTCATGCCCAAACGGTACGGCCGCAGGCGCGCTCCAGGAACGGACGCTGCACGGCCATGGCGCCGATCGGCCGCTGGATCAACGGTATGTTTCCCTCATGACCGCTGATCCACCGGTACTCGACGCGACCGACTGGCGCCTTCTCACCGAACTCCAGCGCAACGGGCGGGCCAGTTTCGCCGATCTCGCCCGACTGGTCGCGATGTCGCCGAGTGCCGTCACGGAACGGGTCAGGCGACTCGAGGAGGCGGGGGTGATCTCCGGCTACCGGGCGGTGGTCGTCCCCGAGCGGGTCGGGCTCGGCATCCTCGCCCTGGTGCGGCTCCGCTATCCCACCGGCAACTACCGGCCCTTCCACGCGCTGCTCGACAGCACGCCGGAGATCGTCGAGGCGCACCACGTGACCGGCGAGGACTGTTTCGTGCTCAAGGTCGTCGCCCGGTCCATGCGCCATCTTGAGCAGGTCGCGGGCCGGATCAGTGGGCTGGGCGCGGTGACCACCAGCGTGGTCTACTCCAGCCCGCTGGCCGGGCGGGACCTGACGGCGGAGGCGGCGACGCCGCAGTCGGTGGCAAACTAAGGCAACCGCCGTCTACCGACCGGGAGTTCGCCTGTGGAGCCGAGGTTCCTGCTGCTGTCCGACGTCGCCGCCGAGCTGAACGTCTCGGACTCGCAGGTCTACCACATGGTTCGCAGCGGGGAACTGCCCGCGATCAAGATCGGTGGGCGCGGCCAGTGGCGGGTCGAACGGGCCCGGCTGGAGGAGTACATCGCGCGCAAGTACGCCGAGACCGCCGACTGGGTTGCCGGCAACCCGCTGGTGGACCGGGTACCCGAGTAGTTCTCCCTCGCCGCCGGACCTCCCGGCGGGTCCGACGTACCCGCCGCCTGCCGTGCCGGCTCCGCCCTCGGTCGAGCCGGCGTTTGTTGTCGGTCCGGACCGCTACGGTCTCGACCTGACCGGCGGAATCGGCGGGTCGACGGGAGCCATTGACGACGGGCAGTGAGTCCGCTACAAATTACCGCGTCGGAGGCAAACGAAAGCAAACGCAAGATCACGGGAGGATTCGTCATGCCCCTCGCACGCAGCCGGTCGCCCGTTCGCCCCTCCGTGCGACTTCTACCCGTGCCGCCCCTCGATCCGCCCTTCGACGACGAGTACGTCCCCGAGATCTGGCCCGACCGGCCGACCGAGCCGACGACCCGGTCGGTCGCCACTCCCGAGCCGACGCCCCGCCCGATCGCCACCTCCGAGCCGACGATCCGCCCGGTCGCCACCACTTCTCAGCAGACCCGCGCCGTCTCCGCTCGCCGGCCCCTGCGGGCGGTGCCCGTCGCGCGGGCCGGCGGCCCGGTCCCGCCGGAGTGCGGGGCCACCGCCGCACCGGCCGCCGTCGCGCCGCTGCCGGAGGCCCTCGCCGGCGCGACCCCCGAGGCGAAGCATGCGGCGCGACGGTTCCTGGCCACCTGCCTCGAAATCGTCAACGGCTACCGCCCGGCCGGGCACGTCCGCCCGCTGTCCAGTCCGGCCGAGGCCGCCGGGATCGTCGAGCAGCTCGCCTCCGCCGCCACCCGGATCGGCGGCCGAAGCCGGCCAGGTCAGCCGGTCCGCACCGTACGGTTGCAGCGGCTCCGGGTCTGCGAGCCGCGCCCGGGTGTCGCCGAGGCCGCCGCGGCGGTCGGTGTCGCCGGGCGCACCTGGGCGGTGGCGTTTCGGATCGAACGCCGCCGGGGCAGTTGGGTCGGTGTCTCGGTGGAGGTGCTCTGACCTGCCGGTCGATCAGCGGACGACGGCGTCACCGGACGGACGTACCCCGGCCGCTCGACGGCGACCGGGGTACGGGGTAGATCAGGCCGTGCGGCTCAGGCGCCGCCGCCGGGCGCCCCGTGGCAGCGCTTGTACTTCCGGCCGGACCCGCAGGGGCACGGCGCGTTACGGGACGGCGCGTTGCCACCGGCGGCCTGCCCCTGGGCGGGGCGCCGGGACGCCGACGAAGGTACGGGCGGACCGCCCACTCCGAGCGCCGGGGCCTGCGGCTGCTGGGGGCGCTCCACCGCCACGCCTCCGGTGGCCGGGGCTCCGCCGTCGATGGTCGGCGCCGAATACTGCAACCCCTGGGTGCGGGGTGCCCGCCCGAGGCCCTTGGCCCGGATCTCGACCGGCGGATCCGTCTTCATCGGCATCGGCGACGGGCCCGACTGGGCCGGAGCCGGAGCCGGGCTGGCCTCCTCGACCTGGACGTCCAGGTTGTAGAGGAAGCCGACCGTCTCCTCCTTGATCCCGTCCATCATGGTGGCGAACATGTCGAAGCCCTCGCGCTGGTACTCCACCACCGGGTCACGCTGGGCGTAGGCGCGCAGCGTGATGCCCTCCTGGAGGTAGTCCATCTCGTAGAGGTGCTCGCGCCACTTGCGGTCGATGACCTGGAGCAGCACCATCCGCTCCAACTGGCGCATCGCCTCGCTGCCCAGTTCCTCCTCGCGCCGCTGGTACGCCGCGAAGGCGTCCTGCCTGAGCTGCTCGAGCAGGAAGTCGGCGTCGAGGGTGTTCCGCTCGCCACCGGACTCCTCGACGAGGTCCTCGATGGTGACCCCGACCGGGTAGAGCTGCTTGAGGCTGGTCCAGAGCTGGTCGAGATCCCAGTCCTCGGCGTAGCCGTCCGCGGTCGCGCCGGTCACGTACGCGGTGACGGTGTCGTCGATCATGTGCTGGACCTGGTCGTTCAGGTCCTCGCCGTCGAGCACCCGCTTGCGCTCGGCGTAGACCACCTGGCGCTGCTTGTTCATCACCTCGTCGTACTTGAGGACGTTCTTCCGGATCTCGGCGTTCTGACCCTCGATCTGGGCCTGCGCGCTCTTGATCTGCCGGGTGACCATCTTGGACTCGATGGGCACGTCCTCGGGGATGTTGAAGCGCTCCATCACGGCCTCGACCGCACCGGCCCGGAACCGCTTCATCAACTCGTCCTGGAGCGACAGGTAGAACCGGGACTCGCCGGGGTCACCCTGCCGGCCGGACCGGCCCCGCAGCTGGTTGTCGATCCGCCGCGACTCGTGCCGCTCGGTGCCGAGCACGTACAGGCCGCCGACGGCGGAGACCTCGTCGGCCTCGGCGTCGCAGGCATCCTTCCACCGGGGCAGGATCTCCTCCAGCGCCTTCGCGTAGTCGTCGGCGTGCTCCACCGGGTCCAGGCCGCGCTGGCGCAGTTCGGTGTTCGCCAGGTACTCCGGGTTGCCGCCGAGCAGGATGTCGGTGCCTCGACCGGCCATGTTCGTCGCCACCGTGACGCCGCCCTTGCGGCCGGCCTGGGCGATGATCTCCGCTTCCTTGGCGTGGAACTTGGCGTTCAGCACGGCGTGCGGGATGCCCCGGCGACGCAGCAACTGGGACAGGATCTCGGAGTTCTCCACCGACACGGTGCCGACCAGGACGGGCTGTCCCAGGGCGTGCCGCTCGGCGATGTCCTCCACCACCGCGTTGAACTTGGCCTTCTCGGTCTTGTAGATCACGTCCGGCCGGTCGACCCGGATCATCGGACGGTGGGTGGGAATGGTCACCACGCCGACCTTGTAGACCTTGTTGAACTCGCCGGCCTCGGTCTGCGCCGTACCGGTCATCCCGGACAGCTTGCCGTAGAGCCGGAAGTAGTTCTGGAGGGTGATCGTGGCAAGAGTCTGGTTCTCCTGCTTGATCTCCACGCCTTCCTTGGCCTCGATCGCCTGGTGCATGCCCTCGTTGTAGCGGCGGCCGTGCAGGATCCGGCCGGTGAACTCGTCGACGATCAGGACCTCGCCCTCGGTCACGACGTAGTCCTTGTCGCGCTTGTAGAGCTCCTTGGCCTTGATCGCGTTGTTCAGGTAGCCGACCAGCGGGGTGTGCACCGACTCGTAGAGGTTGTCGATGCCGAGCCGGTCCTCCACCTTGGCGACGCCGCGCTCGGTCACCGCGATGGTCCGCTTGGCGTAGTCGACCTCGTAGTCGCCCGCGCCGTCCTTGCCGGCCTGCAACCGGGCCACCACCCCGGCGAACTCCGAGTACCACCGGGCGGAGTGCTCGGCCGGGCCGGAGATGATCAGCGGTGTCCGGGCCTCGTCGATCAGGATCGAGTCGACCTCGTCGACGATCGCGAAGTTGTGGCCCCGCTGTACCAGGTCGTCCTTGGTCCAGGCCATGTTGTCCCGGAGGTAGTCGAACCCGAACTCGTTGTTGGTGCCGTACGTGATGTCGGCCTCGTAGGCGAGCCGGTGCTCCGCGGACGGCCGGTTGGGCAGGATCACCCCGACGGTCAGGCCGAGGAACTCGTGCACCCGGCCCATCCAGGCCGCGTCCCGCTCGGCGAGGTAGTCGTTCGTCGTGACGATGTGCACGCCCTTGCCGGAGAGCGCGTTCAGGTAGGCCGGCAACACCGAGGTCAGGGTCTTGCCCTCACCGGTCTTCATCTCGGCGATGTTGCCGAAGTGCAGCGCGGCACCACCCATCACCTGTACGTCGTAGTGGCGCTGGCCGAGCACTCGCGATGCCGCCTCGCGCGCCGTGGCGAACGCCTCGGGCAGCAGGTCGTCGAGGGTTTCACCATCCGCCAGCCGCTCGCGGAACTGGTCGGTGAGACCGCGCAGTTCCTCGTCGGTGAGGTTGACGTAGTCGTCCTCGATCGAGTTGACGGCAGCGGCGATCGCCTTGAGCCGGCGCACCATGCGCCCCTCGCCCGCGCGGAGGACCTTTTCCAGAATCGACACGGATCAACGCTCCCCTAGACAGTCTGCCGAACCATCGTAGGCGCATCATCGGCCCTACTGTCAGTCGCGCCGCCCTCGAGGTTGAGCGAGCCGGACAATTCGCCCGATAGTCGCCGTTCCCGCTGCGAAACCCGGTTACGCCCAGCGCGAACCCTCCGGCACGATGGCCGGATGGACCAGAGCGACCGGGCACACCAGGTGGAGATCGTCGAAGCGGGGCTGCTGCTGCGGCCGTGGCGTCCCGAGGACGCCGAAGACGTACACCGGGCCTGCCAGGATCCGGACATCCAGCGTTGGACCACCGTTCCCGCCCCCTACCGGCTCGAACACGCGGTCGACTTCGTGACCAAGATCGCCCCGGAGGCCTGGACGGCCGGCACCGGAGCGCCGTTCGCGGTCTGTGACGCGGCCACCGGCGAACTCCTCGGCTCCTGCGGCCTGGTCACCATCGACCCGCTGCTGCGGTCGGCCGAGGTGGGGTACTGGACCGCTCCGTGGGCCCGTGGCCGGGGGGTCGCCGTCCGGGCCACCCGGGCGGTCTGCCGGTGGGCGTTCGCGCAGTGGGGGCTGCGCCGGATCATCTGGCAGGCCGAGGTCGGTAACCACGCGTCCCGACTGGTCGCCCTCCGGGCCGGCTTCCTGGTCGAGGGACGGCTCCGGCTCGCCCAACCGCATCCGCAGGGTGATCCGGACGGCTGGGTGGGTTCGTTGTTGCCCGGAGAACTGGGCACCCCGCCGACCGGGGACGCGGCCACCACGCCGACCGACGACACCCCGGACGCCGGCCCGGCCGGTCCCGGCTCGCTACCGGCACGTCACGCCGCCGTCTTCGGCTCGCCCCAACCGATACTGTTCGCCAGGGCCTCGGACGGTACGGAACTCCGGCTCCGCCCGCTCGGCGAACCCGACCTGGACCCGATCATCCGGGCCTGCCGCGACCCCGAGAGTATCCGCTGGACCACCGTGCCGGACCCGTACCAGCGCTCGGACGCCGAGTTCTTCGTCCACGAGCACGGCCCGACGGTGTGGCGCCGGGGCACCGGAGCGGTGTTCGCGATCGCCGACGAGTCCGACGAGTACTGCGGCGTCATGGAGTTGCGGCTGTCGTCCACGGACCCCCAGGTCGGCAACCTGGGCTTCATGGTCGCCCCACAGGCGCGGGGTCGGGGCTACTGCCCGGCCGCGGTGACCGCCGTCTGCGCCTGGGGATTCACCGCGCTGCGCATGGTCAGGATCGAGTGGCGGGCCAACGTGGGCAACACCGCCTCCCGCCGGGCCGTCGAGAAGGCCGGTTTCACCTTCGAGGGGACGGCCCGACACGCCCTGATCCACCGGGGTACCCGGATCGACGCCTGGTGCGGCGCGCTGCTGCCCGAGGACATCGCCCTGGCGGGAACGCCCGGCTGAGCCGGAACAGGTCACCCGGCAACGCCTGGCGGGCCGGGCAGCACCGACACACGTCCACCGGACCCGGTCTCCGCCGGGTCCGGTGGAACGCTGGCGGAGATCAGCTGGCCAGGGCCAGGATGCCGTAGTCGTAGCCCTTACGCCGGTAGACGACGCTGGGTCGGCCCGATTCCTTGTCGAGGAACAGGTAGAAGTCGTGCCCGACGAGTTCCATCTGGAACAGCGCGTCGTCGACGGTCATCGGCTCGGCCGGGTGCACCTTCTCCCGCGCGATGTGCCACGGCTGCGCGTCGTCGTACTCGTCGAACTCGGGTTCGGCGGCGACGTGGCCGTTGCCGTTGCCGTTCGACCGTTCCGGGGCGGGTGCGGTGAGGGTGGCCAGCGCCGAGGAACCGAAGTCGGCGACCGGCAGCCCGGCCGTGGCCGCGGCGACGGAGACCGGAGCGTGCCGGCCACGGTGTACGCGGCGGCGGTCGGCGGCCCGACGCAGCCTGGTGTCGAGTTTCGCGATCGCGGCGTCCAGTGCACTGTAGAAGTCCTTCGCGCACGCCTCGGCGCGGACTACGGGACCTCTGGAGATACAGGTAATCTCAATTCGCTGGCAGTGATCGGACTGTCGCGGATTGCGTTCGTGAAAGAGTTCCACGTCGACCCGAATAAGCTTGTGATCGTAGCGCTCGATCTTCGCGAGCTTGTCGGCTACGTGTACCCGGTAATGATCCGGCACCTCGACGTTACGGCCCTTGACCACGATATCCATGCGTGACCTCCCTGCGCCATCGGAGAGTCTGCAGAAACAAAAATCCCGGTCAGCCCGCCCCTGGAAGTCCACTCGGCTTGACCGGATCGCTAACGGCTGCCTCCTTCCAGGTGCCCCAGGGGCGATGGAACACCCCTCATACCCCCGATAAATAAGACGCTAACGCCAATCCGGCCGACAGTCACCCCGGTCACCAAGACCAATTCGAGAAGATTTGCACGGATCGCACGATAGGGTGAAATCGGTGGTACGGAGAGTTAGCCACGCCCTCGTCGGGTGGTGGCCGCGAGCAGCGCCGCCGCGTACACCGGAATGCCGGCGGTCTCCAGCAGCCGGGCCACCGCGGCGAGGGTGACTCCGGTGGTCACGATGTCGTCCAGCACCACGACGGCCCGCCCCGCCGCGCTCCGGCGGACCGCCGGCAGCCGGCCGGCGCGGAGCCGGAAGGCGCTGGCCGCCGCCCGGGCCCGACCGGCACTGTCCAGCGTCGCGGAGTCGGGCCGGGGCAACGCGCGCAGCGGTTGGGCGACCGCCACCGGCCAGCCGGAGTCCCGCAACCGGGCGGCGGTGTGCCGGGACAGCCGGCGAAGATGGTCGCCGTGCCGGGCCCGGGCCGCCCGCGCGGTCGCCGGGACCGGCACCAGCAGGACCGGCCGCCGATCGCCGAGGGCCGTCGCCACCACGTCGGCGAGCAGCACGCCCAGGGGCCGGGCCAGACCGTGTCGCCCCCGCTCCTTGTACGACAACAGCGCTTCCCGCAGCTCACCCTGGTACGCGCCGAGGGCCACGCAGTCCGGCAGGCCGAACGGGGCGGGGCTGGGACGGACCGGTCCCGGACGCAGCGCCTGAAGCGTCCCGGCGCAGGCCGCGCAGGCTCCCTGCCGCAGGGGCAGTCCGGTGCCGCGGCAACCCGCGCACTCGGCCGGCAGCACCAGGTCGGCCAGATCCGCCCAGACCCCCGTCAGCACCGCCGTCCTCCGCCCCGTGGTCAGTGGCGCCAGATCCGCCGTGTGGTCAGTAGAGGTAGAACGGCGCGGTGGGGGCGGTCGTGCCGGGCGGCGGAGTTCCCGGCCCGAGCGAAACCTGGTTCCGGGTGATCGGCGTGCCGGCCGCGTAGGCCACCAGGTTCGACTCGTACACCAGCGGGGGCGACGCCTGCGGTTCCAGGTCATAGGGGTACGCGGCCAGTTCCGTGATCAGCGCACCGACGCCGGTCACCTGCGGCGACTCCCCCGCCCCGTCCACGCTGAGCCGGAAGACCGCCGCCCGTCCGTCCTCCTGCTCCAGACCAGCCACCACCAGGGAGTACTCGCCGAACCAGTCGACCGCGCTCGGCGCTTTCAGCGAGGTCGCGAGCTGACGTACCGACGCGACCGTCAGGGTGCCGTCGACCGGTCGCACCGTTGCGACGTACAACCTGCCGCCGGCGACGAAGGCGATCCGGCGTCCGTCCAGCGAGGCACCCACCGCGGTCACCTGCCCGGAAACCCCGGCGAGCGGGACCTGTTTCAACGCGGCGTCGTCGTTGCTGAACTCCCACAGCTTGCCGTCCGCCACCACCAGTCCGGTCGGCCCGTCGTCGAGGGAATCCTTGAGCCACACCGGTCGGCCCATGGAGCCGTACGACGTGCTACCGGTATCGAAGGTGCCCACCACGCCGAGGCCGGCTCCGACCCGCAGTCGAAGGGAGTTCCCGTTCTTCGTCACCAGGGCGGCCGAGATCTGCTCGCCGTTACGGCTCAGGCCCGCCGAGACGATGTTCTGGTTGGCCTCCGCCGCGATCGGGACCGGGACCGGCTGTCCCTCCCCCGAGTTCAGCAGCGGATAGAGGCTGCCGGCGAGTACGCCGTACCGGGCCGGGGGGCCGCTGATCTGGTAGATCGGGTTGTCCCGGAGGTAGTCGGCGGCCACCATCGTCATCTTCGACTGGTTCTGGATCTTCAGTTCCAGCTCGTCACCGAGCGGCGGGTTGGTCCGCAGGGACCAGATGATCTGTTTGTAGAGCTTCTTCAGGTCGGCGTCGGTCTCCAGCTCCCCCGCCTTGACCGAGAGGTTCACCTCGAGCCGCCCGCCCTCCTTCGGCGCCGGCACGTTCCCCACCACCCCGGTGCCGTCGGGTAGCCGGGTGACGCCGGAATTCAGCCAGTCCGACGGGCCGCCGATCAGCCAGTCGAGCACCTGGGTGGCCCGTCGCTGCACCGGCACCGCGCGCGGAAGGTAGCGCAGGTCGGGCACCAGGGCGTCCCCGTCCTGGTTCCAGAAGTAGATCGTGTGTTCCTCGTAGTAGTTGGCGAGGGCCTCGACGTCCATGAGCAGAACCGGCGGCGGTTTCAGCACCCACAGCCCCTCGGCAGACCCGGGATCGGTCGGCACCGTGCCGATGGTGAAGTTGTACGTGACCTCCGTGTCGTCCGGCTCCCCGATCGACCCGTTGGCCCGCAGCACGCCGACCGGCTGCACCTCGATCTTGACCGTGCTGGTGCCGTCGCTGTTTGGAATGATCCGGGGCGCCCGGAAGAGCATCCGGACGATGTTCACGTCCTCGTTGCCCGATTTCGGAAACCGCTTCTGGGGCACGATGTACTCGTTGACCCGCTTGTACGCCTCGCCCGCCTCGCCCGCCGCGGCGGTCAGGAAGTTGCGGGCGAATTTTTCCGGCTCCATGCCGCTCGCCGTCCGGCCCGGCGGCGGCGCCGCACCCGGGCCGTCCGCCGGAAGGGTGTCGGCCACCGGCCCCCGGCCGTGGACCCGGACATCGGTCTCGTCCGGGATGCCGCACGCGGTCAGCCCCGACGCCAGCAACACCACGCCGGCGAGAATGGCCGCCTGGAACCGTCTCATCGCGTCGCCTCGCTACGTCCGGTGTCGGCCGGCCGCCTCGGCGTGACCAGGCCCTCCGATGCCGAGCCCGAACCGCCCGATCCAGCGGCCGGGCCGGCGGTGCCGACCGGAGCGGCCGATGGCGACCCGGAGGTGGTCGAACCGTCGGCCGGTTCCGCGTCGTCATCCGTCCCGAACCGGTCCTCGGAATCCGCCGGCAGGCGGGTCGGCGCCGCCGGCTCGCCCGCCAGCCCGGCGCCGATCACCTCGCCGGCCCAGGGCTCGTCGCTCGCACCGATCGTCTGGCCGGTGCCATCGCCCTGGCCGAGGAGCCCCACCTCCGTTCCGGCGGCCGGCAGGGCGACGGTCCACCCGTCGGCGACGTTGGCCACCACGGGGGCGTCGGCCGGTACCAGTCGCAGCGGCGACGAGGTCAGTCGGTCACCGGCGCGGGCCGGCAGGGTGAGCCGGAACTGGGCCCCCTCGCCCGGTGCGCCCCACGCCTCCAGCCAGCCGCCGTGCAGCCGGGCGTCCTCCAGGCTGATCGAGAGGCCGAGTCCGGTTCCGCCGGTCTGCCTGGCCCGGGACGGGTCGGCCCGCCAGAACCGGTTGAAGACCAACTTCTCCTCGCCGGGCCTGAGTCCCACACCGTGATCACGAACGGTGACCGCCACCGCGGTGTCGTCCGCGCCGAGGACCACCACCACCGGTTGGCCGGCACCGTGCTCCACGGCGTTGCCCACCAGGTTGCGCAGGATCCGCTCGACCCGGCGCGGATCGACCTCGGCGATCACCGGAGCGTCCGGCACCACCGCCCGCAACGGCACGCCACACCGGCGGGCCAGCGGCTCCAGTCGATCCACCACCCGGTTCACCACCGGCACCAGGTCGGTGGGTTCGGCGTCGAGCATGGCGAACCCGGCGTCGAACCGGCTGATTTCCAGCAGGTCGGTGAGCAGGTCCTCGAACCGGTCCAGCTCGGCGTGCAGCAGCTCGGCGGTACGGGTGACGGCCGGATCGAACTCGTCCCGCTCGGCGTAGATCAGGTCGGCCGCCATCCGTACGGTGGTGAGCGGGGTACGCAGCTCGTGGGAGACGTCCGAGGTGAACCGCCGTTGCAGCCGGGACATCTCCTCCAACCGGACGATCTGCCGTTGCAGGTTGGTCGCCATCTGGTTGAACGAGGCGGCGAGCATCGCCAGATCGTCCTCGCCGTTGACCACCATCCGCTGGTCGAGCAGCCCCGCCGAGAGCCGCTGGGCGGTACGGGCCGCCACCCGTACCGGATTGACGACCAGCCGGGTGACCAGCCCGGAGAGCAGACCGAGCAGCACGACCAGGGCGAACCCGGTGGCCAGTACGGTGGAGCGTGAGCCGATGGCGATCGAGTCCCAGCGGGTCAGCGGGACGAGGTAGTAGAGCTCGACCTGGCCGAACCGGGTCGGCACCGGCGAACCGTAGACGAGGTATTTGACCGGCTCCTCGTCGAACAGGTCACCGGTGCGGATCTGGCTGGCGAGGGAGCCTCCCTCCACCTGCTCCCGGAGTTCCTTGCTGAGCATCCCGTTGACGTTGACCTGGGGCGAGGTCGCGGTCGAGACGCCGGCGTACTCGTACCGGCCGGCCCGCAGCGCCACCACCACCCCGCCGAGCTGCGCCGGATCTCCGCCGGCCAGGTAGTTGACCGTGCTCTCGAAGGTGACCTTCAGCCCCTGCTCCAACGGGCCCGTGTGGTTGCTGAGCTGCTCGGACGCGTACTCCTGGCCGTCCAGGAGCCGACCCTTCACGTCGGCGTCCGCGTTGTCCAGCACGACGTTGGTGATGTTGTCGGCGATAAGATAGGCGAACCCGCCGACCAGCAGGCTCGACGCCACCAGCGTGATGGTGACGACGCGTACCTGGAGCGACCGCCGCCAGGTGCGGTGCAGTCCGGCCGCGGCCGTCGCCATCCGGGCTCCACCGACCCGCCGCAGCCGTCGAGCGGCGACGACGGCACGCCGCAGCCGTCGCCCGGCGAAGGCTGCGCGGGCGAGCTGCACGGAACGCGAAGTCAGGGTGCGGGCCACAGTGCAGCCAGGCTATCCGGTACCCGCCTTGTAGCCGACTCCCCGCACGGTCAGGATGACCTCCGGCCGTTCCGGGTCCGGCTCGATCTTGGCGCGCAGTCGCTGCACGTGCACGTTGACCAGCCGGGTGTCGGCCGCGTGCCGGTAACCCCACACCTGCTCCAGCAGCACCTCCCGGGTGAAGACCTGGCGCGGCTTGCGGGCCAGCGCCACCAGCAGGTCGAACTCCAGCGGGGTCAACTTGACCTCTTCGCCGTCCCGGCTGACGGTGTGCGCCGGCACGTCGATGTTGATCTGGTTGTCGGGCGGCCCGATGGTCAGCAGCTCCGGCGCGGCGTCCTCGCCCCGGCGCAGCCGGGCCCGCATCCGGGCGACCAGCTCCTTGGGCTTGAACGGCTTGACCACGTAGTCGTCGGCGCCCGACTCCAGCCCCAGCACCACGTCGACGGTGTCGCTCTTCGCCGTCAGCATCACGATCGGGATGCCGGATTCGGAGCGGATGGCCCGGGCGACGTCGATCCCGCTCATCCCCGGCAACATGAGGTCGAGCAGGACGATGTCGGGTCGGTTCTCACGGAACGCGGCCAGCGCCCGTTCCCCGTCGGCGACGAACGAGGGCAGAAAGCCCTCACTGCGCAGCACGATACCGAGCATTTCGGCCAGTGCGGGATCGTCGTCGACGACCAGTACCCGGGCTCTCATGGCACTAATATTCCACCCTCTTTTCAACACCGTGGACCCCGCGCCCTCCGACACGACGTCCCGCCGGTCGGTCCCGGTCACGAAGCGCAGTAGCTTACCCCGGCAGACAGGGGGGCACCAGAGGTGAGCTTTCGCTGATCAGAGCGGCTGGCCGGGCCCGTACCGGCCCGCCGGGGCCGGATCGGGTGGACCGACATGTCACCATGACTGCTGCGGCGTTCCCCCGCCACCCCCCATGCCCGCCAGGAGTACGTTTGCCCGACGCCGGCCCGACCGCCGTACTCCCGCTGCGTCCGCTCACGGTCGGTGAGCTGATCGACTCGGCGGTCCTGTTGCTCCGCGATCATGCCCGGGTACTGGTTCCGATCGCCCTCGTCCTGACCGTGCTGGAACAACTTCTGCTCCATCCGCTGCGTCTCGCCGCGGGCGTGGAGCCGCCCGGCTACCTGCCGGACATCAACGGGCTGACGGCCTACTGGTTCCTGCTGGCCGTCGGCGCCGCCACCGAGGCGATGATCATCGCGCTGCTCGGCAATCTGAGCGCCAGGGCGGCCGGAACGGTTCTGCTCGAACCCTCCGGGCGGGTACGCCGGAGGCGACTGCTCCACCCGGAGGGCGCCCGGTTCGCGGTCACGGCGCTCGTCGCCCTGCTGGCCGGCGCGATCATGTTCGCGGCGGCGCTCGCCATGCCGGCCTGGTTGATCGGGTTCGCCCTGCTCGGCTCCGCCGTGCCGGCGATCGTCCTGGACCGGGTCGGGCCACTGCGGGGATTGGTGCGGTCCGCTGCCCTCGCCCTCCGGTCCGTCGGCCGGGCCGGGGCCGTACGACTTCTCGGCTATCTCGTCTGGTGGATCGTGCGGGTCGGGCTGGCCGTGGGCACCGTCTCCGGACTGGGCTCGGTCGGCCTGCTCGACCCGGACTGGAAGGTGCCGGTCAGCCTCGCGGTCTGGGCCGCGGTGAACAGCGTCGCCTACCCCGCGATCGCCTGCCTCGACGCCGTGATCTATCTGGAGACCCGGATCCGCACCGAGGGGCTGGACATCGTCATCGCCCGGGCGCGACAGTCCGGACGGCCCCTGGTCACCCCGATCGCGGGGCACCGGTGAGCTTCAGCCGGTGGTGGACCGAGACCACGGCGGCGATCGGCGACGGGATCCCGCTGCCCCTCGTCGCCCTGCTTCTGGTCCTGGCCGGCGTACTGACCTCGCTGGCCTGGTTCTTCTTCCCCGCCTGGGTGCCGCGCCGGCTGCCCCGCTGGCGGTTCTCCTGGCGGTGGCGACGACGCCCTGCCCGCCCGGCGCCCAGGCCCGAGCCCGAGGCCGCCGATGACGACGAGCCCGAGCCGGGCCTCCCCGACGTCCCTGCCGCGTCACTGGTATCGCACGCCGACCGGCTGGCCGGGGAGGGCCGGTACGCCGAGGCGGTCCGCGAGCGGCTACGCGGAATGGTCCGGACGTTGATCGACCGTGGCGTGCTGGAACACCGGCCCGGGATGACCGTCGCCGAACTGGCGACGGCGGCGACCCGGAGCCGGCCCGAGGTCGACGGACCGCTCGGCGCCGCGGGGCGGATCTTCTCCGACCTCTGGTACGGCCAGCGCCCGGCCCGAGCCGAACACGACGAGCGGATGCGTGAACTCGCCGCCGAACTGGACCGGGCACTCGCCCACCCACGGTCCACCGACAACGGGACGGTTCGGACATGACCCGGCGACGACGGTGGCACCGGATCGTGATCCCGATCGCGCTGGTCCTGCTGCTCCTGGTGGTCACCTGGACCACCCACGCGGTCGACCAGCCCGATCGGGACGATTCCGGCTTCCTCTCCTCGGTGAACACCGACGATGACGGCGCGAGCCGCCTCGCCGCCGAACTGCGGTCCCAGGGCATCGCCATCCAGCGGGTGACCAGTACGCGTCGCGCCCTCAGCCTGGCGCCCCACGACGGTTTCACGCTGTTCGTACCGGCACCGGCGCTGGTCCATCCGCTGTACCTGCGGCTGCTCGTCGACCCGGCCGAGCGGGCCCGGGTCGTACTGGTGGATCCGTCCCAGCGGGTACTCGACGACGCCGACATGCCGTTGGCGACCGCCGACCGCCGCTGGGCCGCCCGTACGGTCGGGACCGAGGCCGACGGCCGCCCCTGTCCACTGCCGGAGGTACGGGCGGCGGGGCCGGCGGCCGCACTCCGCCAGCAGTACACCGATGCGCCCGGGCTCAGTTACCGTGCCGAGCGTTGCTACGACGGTGGACTGGCCAGGAGCCGCTGGCGTGGCAACGACGTCGTGGTGGTCGGTGCCAGTGATCCGTTCCGGAACGACCGGATCGACGAACAGGGCAACGTCGCACTGGCCGCCGGGCTGCTGTCCACATACGGCCTGGTCATCTGGCTCGATCTGGACGGACCCGAGCCGCCACCGCCGTACGATCCGGACGGCGACCTGGAGCCGTGGTCGCCGGTGCCCGGTGAACCGGCCCCGTTCGACGCCGGGGACCCGGACGATCGCGGCGGAGACGGCTCCGAGGAGTACGAGGAGCCCGACCCGAGCCAGCAGGCGAATCCGCCGGACGAGGCCAACCCGCTGTGGGACGCCTTTCCACAGTGGTTCTGGGCACTGCTGGTGCAACTCGCCGTGGCCGTCGTGCTGGCGATGCTGTGGCGCGCCCGCCGGCTCGGGCCACCGGTGACGGAGCCGCTGCCGGTGACCGTCGCCTCCGCCGAGACCGTGTTCGGCCGGGGCCGGCTGTACCAGCGGGCCCGGGCGTACGCGCCGACCGCCGACACCCTGCGCGCGGCCACCCTGCACCGGCTGCTGCCCGCACTCAGTCTGCCGCCGGAGACCGGGCCGGACGAGGTGACCGACGCCGTGACGGCACACACCGGGTGGAGCCGGGCGGACGTGCACCACCTGTTGTACGGGCCGGCGCCCACCACCAACCGGGAGCTGCTCGACCTGGCCCGCGCCCTCGACGGGCTGTCCGGCCTGCCCGCACACACCCCGACCGACCCGCCCCGGCACGACCGCCCCGTCGAAGGAGAAGCCCGTTGACCCGACCCGCCGGAACGACCGACCCGCTGCTGTACGCCGTCTCGCCCGATCGGCCTCCGGCGCAGCCCGGTCCGGCCGACACCGAGTCGGACGAGGCCCGCGCGGCGCTGCACCGACTGCGGGCCGAGGTCGCCAAGGCGGTGGTCGGGCAGGACGCCGTGGTCACCGGCATGGTGATCGCGCTGCTCTGTCGGGGACACGTGCTGCTCGAAGGCGTACCCGGGGTGGCCAAGACCCTGCTGGTGCGGACCATCGCGGCCGCCCTCGACCTGGAGTCGAAGCGGCTCCAGTTCACCCCGGACCTGATGCCCGGCGACGTGACGGGGTCACTCATCTTCGATCCGCGTACCGCCGCCTTCACGTTCCGCGAGGGTCCGGTCTTCACCAACCTGCTGCTGGCCGACGAGATCAACCGGACGCCGCCGAAGACCCAGGCGGCGCTCCTGGAGGTCATGGAGGAGCGGCAGGTGTCGGTGGAGGGCCGCCGCCGGCCGCTGCCGGATCCGTTCATCGTGGCCGCGACCCAGAACCCGGTCGAGTACGAGGGGACCTATCCGCTGCCCGAGGCCCAGCTCGACCGGTTCCTGCTGCACCTGACGATGCCGCTGCCCAACCGCGACGAGGAACTCGGTGTACTTCGGGCGCACCATGCCGGTTTCGATCCCCGCGAACTGACCGCCGCCGGGGTACGGCCCGTGGCCACCCCCGCCGACCTGGCGCTCGCCCGGGCGGCGATCAGTCGGGTCGGCGTCGCCGAGCCGGTCCTCGCGTACATCGTGGACATCTGCCGGGCGACCCGTGCCGTACCCGCCCTGGAACTGGGCGCCTCGCCCCGGGGCGCGATCGGGCTGCTGACCGCCGCCAAGGCGTGGGCCTGGCTGGCCGGCCGTGACCACGTCACCCCGGACGACGTCAAGGCGATCGCCCGGCCGACCCTGCGGCACCGGCTCCGACTTCGTCCGGAGGCCGAACTGGAGGGGGTCACCACCAGATCCGTACTCGACGCGGTGCTGAGCACCGTGCCGACCCCACGATGACCGGACGGGCGGCGGCCCTGCTGGGGACCGGGGCGCTGACCCTCCCGCTGTGGCCGGCGCCGTGGTGGGGCGTACTGGTCATGGTGGGCGTGGTGCTGGCCCTGACCGTGCTCGACTGGCGGCTCGCCGCTCCGCCGGGAGCGATCGAGGCGAGCCGGCACGGCGACCGGACCGTCTGGCTCGGCGACACCGCCACCGTCTCCGTGCACCTGCACAACACCTCGACCCGCCCGCTGCGTGGCCTGGTCCGGGACTCCTGGGTGCCGTCCGCCGGAGCCCGGGTCGACTTCCCCGGTGCTCCGAAGATCGAGATCTCCGCCGGCGACCGGGCGGTGCTGCCCACCCGGCTGACCCCGACCCGTCGGGGCGACCGGCCGGCACTGCGGCTGACCGTGCGGTCGTACGGCCCGCTGGGGCTGGCGTTCCGGCAACGGGCCGAACATCCGACGACTCCACCGTGGACACTCAGGGTCCTGCCCCGTTTCGAGTCCCGGCGCCACCTGCCCGAGAAGCTCGCCCGGCTACGGGTGATCGACGGTACCGGAGTGAGCCGTGGCCGTGGCCAGGGAACGGAGTTCGACACCCTGCGCGAGTACGTCGTCGGCGACGACGTGCGCTCGGTCGACTGGCGGGCCAGTGCGCGCCGGGCCGACGTACTGGTCCGGACCTGGCGACCGGAGCGCGACCGGCGGGTGGTCTGCGTACTCGACACCGGTCGGACCGCCGCGGTGCGGGTCGGGGACGAACCACGGCTGGACGCCGCCATCGACGCGGCCCTGCTGCTGGCGGCGCTCGCCGCCCGCGCCGGCGACCGCGTCGACGTGCTCGGCGTGGACAACGCGGTCCGGGTGGCGCTGACCGGTGGAGCCCAGTCGACGCTGCTGGCCCGGATAGTCAACGCACTCGCGCCGCTCCAGCCCGCCCTGGTCGAGACCGACTTCGAGCTGATCGCCGGGGAGATACTGCGGCGGGAGCGTCGACGCTCCCTGGTGGTCCTCTTCACCGCACTGGAGCCGGGCGCGCTCGGCGAGGGGCTGCTGCCGGTCCTGCCCCGGCTGGCGGCCCGGCACCGGCTGATCGTCGCGTCCGTGCACGACCCGGTGCTGCGTGATCTCACCACCCGGTCACCCGAACGCGTCCAGGACGTCTACGCGACCGCGTCGGCCTGGCGGGCCCTGGGCGACCGGGACCGGGTCCGGACGGCGCTGGCCCGGCACGGCGTGACCGTGGTGGACGCACCGGCCGACCAGCTGGCTCCGATGGTCAGCGACACCTATCTGCGGCTCAAGGCGCTCGGTCGACTCTGAGCGCCCGCCGGCCGAAGACGATCACGTAGCCGAGGAATCCGGCCCAGATGGTCATTCCGATGCCGACCCGTACGGCGGTCGGCACCGCCGCCGGGGTCACGAACGCCTCGATGAGGCCGGCGACGGCGAACAGGCCCACCAGGCCGACCGCGACCAGGATGCCGGAGCGGGCCGCCCGGACCACCGCCTGCCCCCGGGTCAGGTCCGGCGGCGGCGCGATCCAGGCCCAGCCGATCCGCAGGCCCACGCCGGCCGCGATGAAGATGCCGGTCAACTCCAGCAGGCCGTGCGGGGCGATCATGCCGAAGAACAGCCCCGTCCGGTCGTACGAGGCGAGCACCCCGCCGGTCACCCCGATGTTGAGGGCGTTGTGCCAGAGCAGGTAGAAGACCGGCAGGATCAGGATGCCGGCCGCCAGGCAGCGGACCGCCACCCAGGCGTTGTTGGTCCACAACTGAAAGGCGAAACTCGATGCCTCGTGCTCGCTGTAGTAGCCGACGAACCGGGCCTCGAAGAGCTGGGCGGCGGGTCGCTCGCCGATCAGCGCGGCGGCACTCTCCGGGTTCTCGGCGATCCACCACATGAAGAATCCCGCGATCAGGTTGAACCCGACGGCGACGCCGGTCCACCACGGCCACGCCTGGTACACCGCGCCGGGGAGCCTCGTCGAGAAGAACCGGCCGACCGCCGACCAGGAGACGCCGGGCCGACCCGTGAGCCGGGCCTGGGCGGCCAGCACCAACCGGGACAGCCGGGCGACCAGCGCCGGATCGGGTGACCGGCTGCGTACGACGGAGAGGTGGGTGGCCACCCGCTGGTAGAGGGCGATCAGCTCGTCGACCTCGGCGGCGCTGAGTCGGCGCTGACCGGACAGCTGGGCCAGCCGCCGCCACTGCGCGCCGTGCTCCGCGGCGTACGCGTCGAGATCCAACTCAGCTCCCCTGGTTCCGCGACCATAGTGTTCACTGTCTGGGTGACAGCGCAACCACCGAGGTCGGCTTTTGCCCGGCCGGGGTCGTCCACCGGCCTCGGTGCCGATGCCGGTCTGGTCAGCGGCGAAGCGGTCGAGTTGGAGGTCCGGGCCGCCCGGCTCGGATCCCGGGTGCTCGCGCTGCTTATCGACATCGCGGCCCAGTTCGTGATCGCGGTCCTCCTGCTGATCGTCGCGGGAATCCTCATCGACGCGTTCGCCGGCACCGGCCTGCCGGACGAGGCGCTGCTGACCGCGTTGCAGACCGTCGGGGTGGTGCTGCTCCTGGTCGGCTATCCGGTGTCGTGGGAGACGCTGAGCCAAGGTCGTACGCCCGGCAAGCTCGCCGTCGGCCTGCGGGTGGTCCGCGACGACGGCGGGCGGGTGGGGTTCCGCCAGTCGCTGACCCGGAGTCTGGTCGGCGTCGCGGTGGAGTGGCCCGGGCTGGTGCTTCCACTGCTCACCTGGGCGGTGAGCGTCACGGTCATGATGACCGATCCGCGTGGGCGGCGGCTCGGTGACCTGGCGGCGGGCACGATGGTGATCCACGACCGGAGCCCCGCCGGGTCCGGCTACGTTCCGGCCATGGTGCCGCCGCTGACCGGTTGGACCCGCTCCCTGGACCTCACCCGACTCGACGACGGTCTCGCGCTGGCCGTACGTCAGCTGCTCAGCCGGAGTGGGACGCTCACCGAATCCGCCCGGCTCCGGTTGGCCCGGTCACTCTGGGCCGAGGTCGCCGCGGTGACGTCCCCACCACCGCCACCGGGCATGGCCGACTGGGCCTACCTGGCGGCCGTACACGCCGAGCGGCACACCCGGGCCAGACAGCGGCTGGCCCGGACCCGGTCGGTGAGCACGACGCTCTGGCCGGAACTCGTCCCTGCCGCCGCCGAGGCCACCGCCCCCGGGCTGACCTGGCCGGTGCGGCCGGCCGCGCCGCCACCGTCACCGCCGCAAGCCCCGGTCGCTCCGGTGCTCGCCGCCACGCCGCAGGGCGGGGCGGACCGGTGAAGGCGTTCCTGCCCTGGCTCCTGGTACTGGTGGTCGTGCTCGCGCTGAACGCGCTGCGGCTGCGGACCCTCGGCACGGCGGTCGCGATCGCCTGGCTCGTCTACTGCGTATGGACCTGGGTACGGCCCCGCCGCCGCTCGCCGGAATCCGACGGATAGGTCAGCCGGACCCCGGCGGACAAGCGGAACCGGGCCGGCGCGGACGCCGACCCGGTTCCTTCGTCGCTGTGCTGCTCGGTAGCGCTGTACTGCTCAGTAGCGGTAGTGCTCCGGCTTGTACGGGCCCTCGACCGGAATGCCGAGGTAGGAGGCCTGCTCCTTGGTCAGCTCGGTCAGCTTGGCGCCCAAGGCGTCCAGGTGCAGCCGGGCCACCTTCTCGTCGAGGTGCTTGGGCAGCGTGTAGACCCCGACCGGGTACTCCTCGATCTTGGTGAACAGCTCGATCTGCGCGATCGTCTGGTTGGCGAACGAGTTCGACATCACGAAGCTCGGGTGCCCGGTGGCGTTGCCCAGGTTCAGCAGCCGGCCCTCGGAGAGCACGATGATCGAGTGGCCGTCGTCGAACCGCCAGACGTCCACCTGCGGCTTGATGTTGATCCGCTCGACGTCGGACCGCTTGGCCAGCCCGGCCATGTCGATCTCGTTGTCGAAGTGGCCGATGTTGCCGACGATGGCCTGGTGCTTCATCCGGGCCATGTGCTCGTTCCGGATGACGTCGAAGCACCCGGTCGCGGTGATGAAGATGTCGGCGGTCTCCACGACGTCTTCCAGGGTGGCCACCTGGTAGCCGTCCATCGCGGCCTGGAGTGCGCAGATCGGGTCGACCTCGGTGACGATGACCCGGGCGCCCTGGCCCCGCAGCGACTCCGCGCAGCCCTTGCCGACGTCGCCGTAGCCGAGCACGACCGCCGTCTTGCCACCGATCAGTACGTCGGTGGCCCGGTTGATCCCGTCGATCAACGAGTGGCGGCAGCCGTACTTGTTGTCGAACTTGCTCTTGGTCACCGAGTCGTTGACGTTGATGGCCGGGAAGAGCAGCGTGCCGTTCTGCTGCATCTCGTAGAGCCGGTGCACGCCGGTGGTGGTCTCCTCGGTCACGCCCTTGATCGCCGCGGCGATCCGGGTCCAGCGCCGGTCGTCCTCACGCAGCGAGCGGTGCAGCACGCCGAGGATCACGGCGTACTCCTCGGAGTCGGCGGTCTCCACCGGAGGCACGGCGCCGGCGCCCTCGAACTGGGCTCCCCGGTGCACCAGCAGGGTGGCGTCGCCACCGTCGTCGAGGATCATGTTCGGGCCCTGGCCGTCCGGCCAGAGCAGCACCTGCTCGGTGCACCACCAGTACTCTTCGAGCGATTCGCCCTTCCAGGCGTACACCGGTACGCCGGACGGGGCGTCGGCGGTGCCGTCCGGGCCGACCACGATGGCCGCGGCGGCGTGGTCCTGAGTGGAGAAGATGTTGCACGAGGCCCAGCGGACCTGGGCGCCGAGCGCCACCAGGGTCTCGATGAGCACCGCGGTCTGGATGGTCATGTGCAGCGAGCCGGTGATCCGGGCACCCCGCAGCGGCTGCTCGGCCGCGTACTCGCGACGGATCGACATCAGGCCGGGCATCTCGTGCTCGGCGAGCTGGATCTCCTTACGCCCGAACTCGGCGAGGGACAGGTCCGCCACCTTGTAGTCGCCCTCTGCGACCGTGGCGGGTCGGGTTCCGGCGGACGGACCACCTGCGGGGGCCGGGAGAGTGCTGGTCATGAACGCTCCTGTCGTACGGGTCTGCTGCGCGACCCTCCACGTTACGCCCCGGCCATCCCGCGCCGGCCTCCGGTCGGGTCGCAATCCGGACAGTGGCAGGTAGGACGGCATCGGACAGCGCACGGGGCGGTCGGTTCCGGGCGGACTTTCCACCCAGCCTCCGGCCGCCCCGCGCATCCCCCCGGTTTGGTTCCCCGCGCGTGTCTCGGACCGTTGTCGCGATAACGCTGCGTACTCACAGCGTCACACTGGGCAAGTTTGGTGTCAAGCCGATCCGCAAATTTCCCTTTTGTGGGCACTCGCGTTCTCGTCGTACCCGGTCGAGCGGTCAGCCGAGCCCGACCGAGGCGACGTAGACCTCTCCGCTCCCGCTCACGGTCAGCGGCCCGCCGTCCGCCGGGCCGATCGCCGACTGGCCGGGGCCGAGCCGGGCCGAGCCCGCCCCGTCCGCCACGGTCACCTCGCCGGCCAGGCAGAGCGCGATCCGAGGCCCACGAAGCGCGATCCGGGCCGACCCCACCGCCTCGCCGAGGCGTACGCCGTGCAGCGCGAAGTCGTCCACCGGGACCGGCCAGGTGACCACGCCGGGCGCCACCGGGACCGGCGGAACCACCGGATCGACGAGCACCTCGAAGCGGAGCACCCGGAGCAGTTCCGGCACGTCGACGTGCTTCGGCGTCAACCCGCCCCGCAGCACGTTGTCGCTGGCCGCCAGGATCTCCACCCCGGCCCCGTACAGGTAGGCGTGCAGGTTGCCGGCCGGCATCCAGATCGCCTCGCCCGGTGCGAGGCTGACGTGGTTGAGCAGGAGCGCGACCAGCACGCCCGGATCGGCCGGATACCGCCCGGCCAGCTCGCGCACCAACTCGCCGGCCTGGGCGTACTGCTCCGGGACGTCCGCCGCCACGACCGCCGCCACCAGGGCCGCCCGGTCCGGCACCGGCCAGCCGAGCAACGTGCGTACGGCCTCGCGCAGCCCGTCCGTGCCGGCGCGGAGCGCGTCGACGACCGGATCGAGCGCCGGCACCCCGAAGGCGTCGATCAGGTCGGCGGAGAGCTTCGGGTCCCGAAAACCACAGAGCGCCTGGAACGGCGACACCGCGACCAGCAACTCCGGCTTGTGGTACGGGTCGACGTAGTTGCGGTGGGTCAGCTCCGGATCCGTCACCTCGGCCGCGTAACCGGCACGGGCCTGCTCGGCGTCCGGATGCGCCTGTAGCGACAGCGGCGCCTCC
Organism: Plantactinospora solaniradicis; assembly: GCF_042658085.1. NCBI lineage: Bacteria > Bacillati > Actinomycetota > Actinomycetes > Micromonosporales > Micromonosporaceae > Plantactinospora > Plantactinospora solaniradicis. The sequence continues at coordinate 51,316 of NZ_JBHSPR010000001.1, forward strand.
GGTGCCAGCACCTTGAGCAGGAACGGCAGGCGCTGCCCGAACCGGTCGATCACGTCGGCGCCGAGCCAGCGCCCCGGATCCGTGGCGAACGCGTCGACCACGCTCAGCGGCGCCCCACCCCGGTGCACCGTACTCGGGTCACCGGGATGGGCGCCGAGCCAGAGTTCCGCCTCCGGGCCGGCGCTCGGCACGGGCCGACCCTGCAACTGCGCCAGGACCGTACGCGATCCCCACGCGTAGTCACGGATCCGGCCGTGAAGGGGCTCCACCGTCAGGCCTCCTTGAGCTCCGGAACCCCGTCGGCGGGCTGTTCCACGTTTCGATAGATGTCCGGCTCCAGATAGATGACCCTGGCGATCGGTACGGAGTTGCGGATCCGTGCCTCGACCGTGTTGATCCCCTCGGCCAGCTCGGCCGCCGTGGCGTACGGCCGTACCGCCACCTTGGCCGCCACCAGCAGCTCCTCCGGGCCCAGGTGCAGCGTCTTCATGTGGATGATCCGCTCGACCTCGGAGCCGTCGGTGATCGCCTGCTCGATCTTCCTCACGTCCTCCGGGGCGCCCGCCTCGCCGAGCAGCAGACTCTTGGTCTCGATCGCGAGGATGACGGCGATGGTGACCAGCAGCAGGCCGATCGCCGCCGTGCCGGCCGCGTCCCAGTACCCGTTGTCGGTGACCAGGGTCATCGAGACACCCACCAGGGCGAAGATCAGACCGAGCAGCGCGCCCAGGTCCTCCAGCAGCACCACCGGCAGCTCCGGGGCCTTCGCCCGGCGGATGAACTGCTTCCAGGACGCCTTGCCCCGGACCAGGTTCGACTCCTTGATCGCGGTCCGGAACGAGAACGACTCCAGCACGATCGCGATCACCAGCACGGTCGGCGGCACCCAGTGCCAGCTGTCGAAGCCGTGCGGGCCCTTCGGGCCACTCTGCTCGTGGTACTTGTGGTACGCCTCGTAGAGCGCGAAGAGACCACCGACGCTGAACAGCACGATGGAGACGATGAACGCGTAGATGTACCGCTCGCGGCCGTACCCGAAGGGGTGCTGCGGGGTGGCCCGGCGGACGGCCCGGCGCCCGCCGACCAGCAGCAGCGCCTGGTTGCCGGAGTCGGCCAACGAGTGGATCGACTCGGCGAGCATCGACGAAGAGCCGGTCAGGCCCCACGCGACGAGCTTGGTGACCGCGATGCCCAGGTTGGCGAAGAGGGCGGCCAGGATCGCCCTGGTACCCCCACCCGCGCTCATGCCCCCACCTCGCTTCGCCGGACGGGGTCCTGGGCCACGGCGGCTCCGGGCCGGGCGGTCTGCTCGTTCACGGGTTGGAAAGCTCCTTCATCTCGGTGATGGCCGGTACCGCCATCGGGTCGAGGCCATGGGCCAGGGCCAGGTAGATGGAGGCGAAGTCGGGTACCGCGGTCAGCGAGGCGAGCCGTTCCAGGGCCGATCCGCCCTCGGCGGTCACCACGTCACAGCGCACGCCGCGCCGCTCGGCGAGGGTCTGCACCGCGTCGGCCCGGCGCTCCTCCACCACCAGCGGCTCGTCGGAGTCGTCGTCGGCGTTGAGGCCGCCGTCCCGGAGCAGCACCAGCCGCAGCCTGGTTCCCGTCGGCTCGTCCCCGGGATCGGCGAAGATGTCCCGGCTCGTCTCGGCCAGGCCGCCGAAGACCCCGTCGAGCAGGCCCACCCGGCCCCGGCCCGCCTCGCCGAGCGCACCGGCCACCACCGGGTACCGCGCGTTCGCCGAGAGCGTGTCGCCGAACCGCCGGGCCGCCACCGTCGCCAGCGGGGACGAGCCCCAGACGATCGGCACCGATCCGGCCAGACCGAGCGCCAGTGACTTGGCCGGGTTGACGAAGGACTCCGCGGAGGGGCGGCACCGGTCGGCCTCGGCGTCCAGCCGGGCCGCCGTCTCGGCCAGGTCCGCCTCGTTGACCTTGACCAGGCCGAGCGCGCGGGCGGCGAGCAGCACCGGGACGGTCAGCGCCCACAGGCTGGCCCGGGCCGGCGCCCGGCGGGGTACCGGCACGAACGGCGCCCGAGCGCCCTCGGCCACCGACTGGAGCTGCGAATCCGGCGCACCGACCGCGACCAGCCGGGCCCCTCGCCGGGCCGCGGCCTCGGCCGCGCCGAGCGCCTCCGGGCTGCGCCCCGAGGCGCTGACCGCGATGACCACGTCCGCCGCACCGACCCAGCCGGGTACGCCGGCACTACGGTGCTGGATGACCGGGACCGGGCAGCGCGGGCCGGCGACGGTGGACAGGATCTCGCCGGTCCGGGCGGCGGTGCCGATGCCGGCGATGATGACGGCCCGGGGCCGACCCTCGTCGGCGAGGACGCCGAGGTTGGCCTCGGCGGCCAGGGACGCCGATTCGCGGACCTGTGCTCCGGCCGCGGCGGTGTGCCGGAGCATGCCGCCCGGGTCGCTCTCGGACAGCGCGGCGACGTCGTCGAGCAACGTGTCGTCGGCAACCGGACGGCCACGCAGACCTGCCGTACCGTCCATCACCGCGGTGCCGTCGTGCCGTCGGCGGCTCCGCCCGGTTGTCCCGCGGGGCCACCGCGCGCCTCGTCGAGGAGCAGCACCGGTACGTCGTCGCGTACCTCGAAGATCCGACCGCACTCGGTGCAGGTCAGGGTCTGCGCCGCCGAGTCGTAGTAGAGCGGGGCGTGATGCGTGTCCGGACAGGCCAGAATCTCCAGCAACTGCGGGTCGAGGGCCACTGTGCGGCTCCTTCCACGTTCGTGCGGGCGGTCGAATACGGCGGTGTCCGACCGGCGCGAAGGATCTTATCGGCGAACCAGCCCGAGTACGTCGTCGCGGAGGGCCGCCATCCGCTCAGGGGTGGGCGCCTCGACGTTGAGTCGGAGCAGCGGCTCGGTGTTGGACGGGCGCAGGTTGATCCAGGCCCCGTCGGGAAAGCGCATGGTCAGGCCGTCCAGTTCGTCGGTCTCCGCCTCGGGGTAGGCCAGGCGGACGTCGGCCAGCTTGGCCCGCTGGTCCGGCACGGTCGAGTTGATCTCTCCGGAGGCGGCGTACCGCTGGTAGGCGCGGGCGAGGTCGGAGAGCGGGCCGTCCTGCTCGCCCAGCGCCGCCAGCAGGTGCATCGCGGCGAGCATGCCGGTGTCGGCGAACCAGAAGTCCCGGAAGTAGTAGTGCGCGGAGTGCTCGCCGCCGAAGGCCGCGTTGGTCCGGGCCATGTCGGCCTTGATGAACGAGTGCCCGACCCGGCTCCGGACCGGCTTCCCGCCGTGCTCGCGGACGATCTCCGCTACCGCGCTGGACGTGATCAGGTTGTGGATGATCGTGGCACCCGGATGCTTGGCCAGTTCCCGGACCGCGACCAGGGCGGTGATCGCCGATGGTGAGACCGGCTCGCCCCGCTCGTCGACCACGAAGCAGCGGTCCGCGTCCCCGTCGAAGGCGATTCCGAGGTCGGCACCGTGCCGGGTGACCGCCGCCTGGAGGTCGACCAGGTTCGCCGGGTCCAACGGGTTGGCCTCGTGGTTCGGGAACGAGCCGTCCAGTTCGAAGTACAGCGGCACGATGTCCAGCGGCAGGGCCGGCAGAACCGCCGCGCCGAGCACCGCCGGTACGGTGTGCCCGCCCATGCCGTTCCCCGCGTCGATGACCACCTTGAGCGGGCGGATCCCGGACAGGTCGACCAGGGTCCGCAGGTGGGCGGCGTACTCGGGGAGCAGGTCGCGGCGGTGCAGCGGCGGTCGGGGCTCCTCCACCGGTCGGGACTCCGCCTTGTCCAGCAGCGCCTGGGCCCGGTCCCGCAGCTCGGCGAGGCCGGTGTCCTGACCGATCGGCCTCGCCCCGGCCCGGCACATCTTGATGCCGTTGTACGCCGCCGGGTTGTGGCTGGCGGTGAACATCGCGCCTGGCAGGTCGAGGCTGCCGGAGGCGTAGTAGAGCAGGTCGGTGCTGCCCAGCCCGACGTCGAGCACGCCCAGGCCCTCCGCCCGGATCCCGTCGGCGAAGGCGGCGGCGAGACCCGGCGACGACGCCCGCATGTCGTGGGCGATCACGACCGTGTCGCGCTGCTCCCCGGAGGTACGCAGGAGTTGCGCGAAGGCCGCCCCCAACGCCTCGGCGGCTCGTTCGTCCCACTGGCCGGGAACGGTGCCACGGACGTCGTACGCCTTGACGATAGCGGACAAATCAGACAAGATCTCGCCCCTCAGCCGGACACTCAGTCAACGGCCTGAGCGTATCGGAGCCGAACGCCATGGCCCGCCCCAAGGCGATCCACCGGTCGGCCACAGACCGGTCGGCACGCCTGGGAGCAGCCGATTTTCGCTGGTGAGCGCCGGAGTCGGTACTGCCGTGGCGCCCCGTCGGGCGGGCCGGCGCCGGGCTCAGCGCGGCTTTGGTGGGTTGGCGGGCAGGATCAGGGTGGCATCCGGTCCGGGCGGCGTCGGCGGCTCCCCCGGCGGCACGGAACCGGGCGGGGTCGGCGGCTTCCCCGAGGGCACGGAACCGGGCGGCGTCGGCGACGGCGACGTCCCCGAGGGCACGGAACCGGGCGGCGTCGGCGACGTCTCCGGCGACCCGGAGCCGGCCGGCGGTGGCGCCGGGCGGGGCTGCCGGGGCTGCCGGGGCGGCGTCCGGGTGGGCAGGATCAGGGTCGGGTCGCCGCCACCGGGCCGCCCCAGGGCCGGGTCAGGGATCAGGCTCGGGTCGCCGCCACCGGGCCGCACCGAGGTCGGGCCGGCAGCACCGAACAGCCCGGGAGTCTGGCCGGGAGCGCCGGGCAGCGCCACGGTCCGGTCACCGCCACCCCCCGGCAGCATCATCGTCGGATCGGCGCCGGCCGGCAGCGCGACGGTCCGGTCACCGCCACCCCCCGGCAGCATCATCGTCGGATCGGCGCCACCGGCCGCGCCGCCGCCGTACACCGCTGGTCGTGGTGGCGGTGGAACCCGGGTCTGCCATCCACCGGCCGGCGGCGCACCGGTCGTCGACGGCCCACCGGCCGGGGCACGGCGATCCGCCCGGCCGCGCCGGATGAGCAGCACCAGCAGGGCGATTCCGATCACGACCATCACCACGCCGACGATCATCACCATCGCGCCGATACCGAGCCCACTCCCGGATTCCGATCCGGCGGGGGTCTGGTTCGGCAGCGCGGCCGCCACCTGTTGGGTCGGCACCACGGCCTCCTCGGTGGCCACCGGGCTCTCGACCGGCTCCGGAGTGGGACTGTTCCTGGTCGGCGAGGGGCTGGTCCCGGTACGGCCGCCGACCCGGGCCGTGTCGGCGTCCCGGCCCAGCAGCCTCCCGGCCGCGGTGTACGCCTCCGCCACCACCGTCACCCTGCCGGCCGGCGCACCCGCCAGCAGGCTCACCCGGTAGCGGCTGGACACGCTCTTGCGGGCGCACAGCTCGGGTCGGCCCGGTGCGGTGCGCTCGGCCACGACGAGCCCGTCGCCGCCGTCGGAGACCTGTACCGGCCGCCAGGCGCCATCCGCCGCGACCTGCACCTCGACCCGATCGGCGGTCAGCCCCGGCAGCCGTATGCCGAGTCCGGTACGCACGTTCACGCAATCGCCGCCGCGCATGGAGACGTTCACCGTCACCGAGCCGGGCGAGCCACCCGCGTTCATCGTGCTGGGTGCCCGGACCCGAACCGACTCCCCCTCGGCGGCGGCCGGAGCCGCACCCAGCGACACCGTCGCGCCGAACGCCACGCAGACAGTCGCCAGCCAGGTCGCGCCACGCCGTACCGACATCATTACCTCGCTCGTCGCAGTGCAGGTCCGGGGCACAGGCTACCGGTGACCCGGACGCCGACCTCTGTGATGCCCGGCCGACCGTCGAACGAATCCTCGGATCTGCCCGAAGAGGTCCGGTCCCCGGTGGACTGACGGTCGGCCGTCCCGCCCGACGGGCCCGGGATTCAGCCCCGTCCGGCGGATCTGCGCAGCTCGGTGCGACACAGCCGGTCTGCCGCCCGGGTGGTCTCCGGCAGCCGGTACCGGGGAGCCAGCCTGAGCACCTGGGCGCAGGCGTTGTCCAGGTCCATCCGGTGGCCGACCGAGACGAAGACCGGCTTCACGCCATCCTGGGTACGCAGCACCCGTCCGACCGGCTCGGTGCCGTCCAACAGGGGCGTCCAGGAGCCGCGCCGCTGGCCCGGTTCGGTCCAGTCGCCGATCAGCGGCGTCTTGCCCACCCCGACCGCCGGTCGACCGGTGAGCACGCCCAGGTGGCAGGCCAGCCCGAACCGGCGCGGATGGGCGAGCCCGTGTCCGTCGCAGACCAGCAGGTCCGGCTGCACGGTCAACCGGTCCAGTGCCGTCAGCAGCGCCGGCAGTTCCCGGAAGGCGAACAGCCCGGGAACGTAGTCGAAGGCGGCCCGGCCGGTGGTCACCGCCGTGTCCAGCACGGCCAGGGTGGCGGCGTCGAGCACCGTCACGGCGGCGGCGAGCCGTTCACCGTCCTCGGCGTACGCCACGTCGAGCCCGGCCACCGTCCGGGGCGCGGTCGGCCCCGGCCCGACCAGGTCGACCAGCGGCCGCAACCGATCCTGTACGGCCTCCGCCTCGGCCACGGTGCGCGGCATGGCATTTCTTCCGAGCGTCATGTCCACCGCCGCAGGATGAGTGCGTGGTCGCCGCCTGGCAAGCCGATTCGCGAACCAGTCGGCGCACCAGCCGCGAACCGGTCGCCAACCGGTCGCGAACCGCTCGCGCTCCACGGGCCGACCCGCCGTCCGGGTACGCGACGACGGCCCGTGGTGGCGGCGCGTCCCGGCTACAGGTCGATCCCGGTCAGCACCATGACCCGGGACTCGGTGTAGTCCTCCATCGCGCTCCGCAGGCCCTCCCGGCCGACACCGCTGCCCTTGACCCCGCCGTACGGCATCTGGTCGGCCCGGTACGACGGCACGTCCCCGACGATGACGCCGCCGACCTGAAGCGCCCGGTACGCGGCGAACGCGGTCTGGAGACTGTGTGTGAAGACGCCGGCCTGGAGGCCGTACGCCGAGTCGTTGACGGCGGCGAACGCGGCGGCGTCGTCGGGCACTGGGGCCACCACCAGCACCGGGCCGAACACCTCCTCGGTCCGGACGCGGCTGTCCGGCGGCACGCCGGTGAGCACCGTCGGCGCGAAGGTCGTGCCCTCCCGCCGTCCGCCCAGCTCGACGGTGGCTCCGGCCGCCACCGCCTCGTCGACCCAGCGCTCCACCCGCCGTGCGGCGGACTCGTCGATCAGCGGACCGACGTCGGTCGCGTCGTCGGTCGGATCCCCGGTACGCAGCGCGGCAACCGCCGCGACCAGCCGGGGCAGGAACCCGTCGAGCAGCCATTCGTGCACGAAGACCCGTTGCACCGCGATGCAGCTCTGCCCGGCCTGGTAGTTGCCGAAGGTGGCGATCCGTTCGGCGGCCCGCTGGAAGTCGTCGTCGGCCGCCCAGTCCGCGCAGACCACCGCTGCCGCGTTGCCGCCGAGTTCCAGCGTGACGTGCTTGTCCGGTGCCGACCGCCGGATGTCCGCGCCGACCGGGCCGGATCCGGTGAACGAGACGACCGGTAGCCGGGGGTCCCGGACCAGCTCGGCTGCCCGCTCGTTGGGCACCGGCAGCACCGAGAACATCCCGGCCGGCAGTCCGCCACCGGTCCCGGCCGGCGGCCCGCCACCGCTCCCGGCCGGTTCCGTCACCTCGGCCAGCAACTCGCCGAGGAGCAGGGCGGTCAACGGCGTCGCCGGGGCCGGCTTGACCACGATCGGGGCACCGACCGCGAGCGCCGGCGCGACCTTGTGCGCTACCAGGTTCAACGGGAAGTTGAACGGCGTGATGCCCAGGACGGGCCCTCGGGGCACGCGGCGTACCAGCGCGACCCTGCCCTCGCCGGACGGCTCGGTGTCCAGCCGCTGCACCTCGCCGGACCAGCGCCGAGCCTCCTCGGCGCCCCAGCGGAAGGTGGCGACCGCCCGGCTCACCTCGACCCGGGCCCACCTGATCGGCTTGCCGCTCTCGGCGGTGATCAGTCGGGCGACCTCCTCGGCCCGTTCGGCGAGTCGGCGGGACACGTGGTCGAGCGCGGCGGCCCGGACGTGGGCCGGCAGCGCCGCGGCCCGGTCGGCGACGGCCGCTGCCGCCGCCAGCGCCGTATCGACCTGCTCCGGGTCGGCGTGGCTGGTCCGGCCGACCTCCCGCCCGTCGTACGGGTGCCGGACCACCAGCGTCTCGGCGCCGTCCACGGGTCGGCCGGCGACGTAGAAGGGCACACGCTGCACGCCAGCAGCGTAGTACTCCACGCTCCTGCGGCGCCGGGTTCGGAGCCGGTCACTCGCCGGTGGTGCCGTCGATCAGTTCACGGGCGATGTCGAGGTGGCCGACGTGCCGCGCGTACTCCTGGAGCAGGTGGAACAGGATCCGGCCGAGCGACGGTGCCTGCTCCGGTGTCTTGAACCGCCCACCGACCCGGGCGGAGTCGCCCAGGTCGGCGCCGGTGGCCAGCGCTCGGGCCCGGCGTACCTCGTCGCGGTAGGCCGCGAGGACGTCGGCCGTGGACTCGTCGTCGCCCACCCGCCATTCGGCGTCGTCGCCGCCCGGTGGCCACGCCTCGACGTCCTCGGCGTCGAACCCCCAACGCAGCCAGCGCCGTTCCACCCAGCCGAGATGCTTGACCAGGCCCAACGGCGACCATCCGAGCGGCGGGACGGTGGCGCGCAGCCGCGCCTCCGGAAGCCCGTCGATCTTGCGCATGAGCGCTTCCCGGTACCAGTCGAGATAGCCCAACAGCAGTTCGTGTGGATCGCTGACGCCGACCGCCGGGCCTTCGAGGTCGGTTGGTATCTGCTCCGGTGCCGGACCCATGGGCTCGACCGTAACGCCGACCGCCCGATCCCGCCGGACGAGCGGCACCCGTCAATTCGGTGCCGGGGGCCGCTGTGCCAGGTAGGTGTGGAGTTCCCCCGCGGCCGCCAGCATGGCGACGCTGCGGGTCGTCAACCGGTCGCGCCAGGCGGTCAGGGCGGTCTCCAACGGGCCCACTCCGCCGGCTGCCCGTACCTGTTCCAGCAGTGGGGCGATCTGGCGGAGCAGGTAGCCGCCGCGACGTAGCTGGTGCGTCAACTGGACGTCGCGTACGTCACCGGGTGTGTAGACGCGGTAGCCGGTCTTCGGGTCCCGGTGCGGATTGACCAGGCCGGCCCGTTCCCACTTGCGCAGGGTGGCGGGGCGGATCCCCAGTCGCCGGGCGAGGGGTCCGACGAACGTCACCCCGCCCTGGGCGGGGGCGGGCAGCTCTTCCGTCGTCAGGTCGCGCAGGGCCGTCTCGACCGCGAGCAGGGTGTGCCGGTCCTGGAGCAGTTGCGCGTGGCTCTCGTCGACCAGCATGAGCGCGTCCTGTACGGCGTCCTGGTTCACCGCTCGCATGATCGCGGTCGCCGTGTGGTGGCCGTGTGCCGGTACCAGGGCCGCGAAGACCCGGAGGGCCTGGGCGTGCAGCGGGGTGTAGATCCGGTAGCCGTTCGGTGTGCGGTCCGCCGGCGGCAGGATGCCCGCGTCCTCGTAGTTGCGGACCGCCTGGGTGGAGAGTCCGTGTCCGCGCGCCAGGTCGACTGGACGAAGTCGCTCACGGGGCACGGTATCCACCAGTATTTGAGGGCTTTCAGCAACCTACCACGTTGCCAACCGTCAAAGTCTCAACAGTCGGTTCAGCGATACCGTAGAGACATCGATGCGGGCACGCCACGTAGGACGGGATTCGACATGACCGGTCACCCTTCGATCCATGACGCCGGTTGGGCCCTCGCCGCCGACAACCGCGATGGCGGCGATGGCGGCCTCGGCACCGCGCCCACGGAATTCCTCCGGTCGCTGGCGACGAGGCCACGCCTGCTCGGTCTCGGGGAGCCCACGCACGGCGAGGAAGCCTTTCCCGAGCTACGTAACCAACTGTTCCGGCATCTCGTCCAGCACGAGGGCTACCGGTCGATCGCGATCGAGAGCGACTGCCTCGCCGGTCTGCTCGTCGACGGGTTCGTCGCCGACGGGGTGGGCTCGCTCGACGGGGTGATACGGCACGGCTTCAGCCACGGATTCGGAAACTCCGAGGCGAGTCGCGAACTCGTCGAGTGGATGCGCTGCTACAATCGCGACCGGCCGGCCGTCGACCGGCTCCGGTTCTTCGGATTCGACGCCCCCATCGAACTGGCCAGCGCCGCCAGCCCCCAAGCCGCGCTCATCGCGCTGCACGGCTACCTCGCCAGCCACGTGGACACCGACCTGATCCCCTGCACCGCCGACGCCATCATCGAGCTGACCGGCGACGACGAGCGGTGGACCAACCCCGAGGCGGCCATGGACCCCACGCGTTCGGTCGGGTCCTCCACCGACGTCACGGAACTACGCCTGGTCACGGACGACCTGCTCGCGCTGCTCGTGTCGCAGTCTCCACACCTGATCGCCAGGACGTCGTACGAGGAGTGGTGGCGGGCGCGGCTCCACGGGCGTACCGGCGCGGGGCTGCTTCGGTACCACGCCGGAATGGCGGAGAACTCCCCGGCCCGCGTGGCGCGGCTCCTCGGAGTACGGGACGCGATGATGGCCGACAACCTGAACGCGATCATGGAGAACCAGGCACGGCGAGGGCCGACACTCGTGTTCGCGCACAACAGCCACCTGCGCAAGGACCCGAGCCGCTGGGAACTGCCACCGGGCTGGGGGGCACTGGCCGGCCGGACCCTCCAGTGGTGGAGCGCCGGAGCGATCGTCCACGCCCAGGTGGGCGATCAGTACGCCTTCCTGGCGTCGGCCCTGGGCGTCGCCCGGCACCAAGGGCTCGACGTTCCACCGGCGGACACTCTTGAGGGAGTCCTCGCCGCCCTTCCGGAGGACCGTTACGTCATGAACTCGGCACGGCTGGCCGACGCCCTGCGCGGCGCGGAAGTCAGTGTGACAACCCGGACCGACACCTCGACCAACCACGGCTACTTTCCGCTCGATCCCGACCACCTGGAAGACACCGACGGGGTTATCTTCATCAAGGAGATCACCGAAGCTCGGGCCTAGCCGAGGGCGTGCAGGGAGAGCAGATGAGGTTCCGCACGACGATCGAGCTGGGCGGCAGGACCGCCACCGGCTTTCCCGTACCGGACGAGGTCGTGACCGGTCTCGGTGCCGGCAAGCGGCCGGCGGTACGAGTGACGGTCGGTGGGCACACCTACCGGAGCACCGTGGCCTCGATGGGTGGACGTTTCATGGTGCCGCTCAGCGCGGACAACCGTACCCGGGCCGGAGTCGCCGCCGGGGACGAGGTAGAGGTGGAGATCGCACTCGACACCGAGCCCCGGGAGGTGACCGTGCCGGCGGACCTCGCCGACGCGCTCGACCGGCAGCCGGAGGCGAGGCGGCGGTTCGACGCGCTGTCGTACAGCCAGCGGAGCCGGTACGTCCTCGCGGTCGAAGGGGCGAAGACGGCCGAGACCCGCCAGCGCCGGATCGCCAAGTCGGTCACCGAACTGGCGGCGGAAACCTCAGGCGGGTAGGCGCGAGCCAGCGGCCTGGTCCAGCAGAGGCCCGGCTCAGCCGGCCGCCTGGAAGGCCCGCCCCACCGCCGTCGGCTGGGTGCCGGTCCGGAACAGTCCACTGAGGTCCTTGTCGGTGGCGGGCAGGCCGAACCAGGCGTACCGGTGCAGGTAGGACAGGCCGCCCAGCATCTTCGTGGAGGCGGTGACGAAGGCAGCCTGCTGCTGTTGGCTCGGGAACCGCACCTTCCCGTCGGAGAAGTCGATCAGGGCGTACTCGGTGAGCCAGATCGGTAGCCGGTAGCGCTGGTACACCGCCTGGAGGTACTGCTTGAGCTGGGACACGGCGTTGGCGGTGACGAAGTCCCCGCCGTACCAGTGCAGCGCGATGAAGTCGACCCGGTAGCCGCGCGACTTCGCGCCGGACATGAACCGGTCGAGCCAGCCGCCAGCAGTGGCGCCGCCGAAGGCGACGGCCGGACTGCCCAGGGTGCTTCCGGTGGCGGCGAGCTTCGGCCACAGGCCGAGCGCCTCGTCCACGCTCATGTTCGCCTGCCCCGCCATGTCCGGCTCGTTGAAGCCGAGCAGGTACGGCCCGGCGCTCTTGGCCTGGGCGATGCTGCGGCTGTCGACGTTGTCCCGACCCCAGATCATCGGCACGAAGTCCACCCCGCTCGGGGTGCTGATTCCCTGGTGGTGCGTGGACCAGGTGTAGTACCAGCTCGCCTTCGACTGGCCGAGCGCCTGGCTGACGCCGGAGAAGTTCCAGACCGCCACGCCCTTCTTGTCGGACGTCCGAGCCGGCCCTGCGGGTGCGGCGGCTCGGGTCGAGGTCCGGGCCGTGGGCGTCGGGGTGGGCCGGCGCGGCGTCGGGGTGACCCCGCTGACGGTGGGGGTCGGCGTCGGGGTGGCGGCGGCCGGGGCGGTCGCGGCGCCTCCCGGATCGGCGGCGGTGGCCTCCGGTGCCGACGGCTTGGTCAACTGCACCGCCAGCAGCACCGCCACGACGAGGCCGGCGACCGCCGCCGCGACCGTGACGGGCCCGGCCAGCCCACCCGCCCCGACCCCGAACACCTTGCCGAGCCCGGTCGCCGGTGCCGCGTGTGACGCGGCCGACGGGGCGGCACCGGAGTACGACGGGGCCGCCTGCCCTGCACTGGGGTACGCGGCGGTCGGTTCGGAGCCCGGGCCGGCGAAGCTGGCGGCGCTCGTGGTGGCGGCCGACAACTGCTCGCCGAGACCCGCCGGTAGGGGCAGCAGTGGCAGCCCGGCGAGCAGGCGGTCGATGGGGAGCAGGTCGGCATCCTGGCGCAGGCACCGGACGCAGCCCCGGATGTGCCGGGACAGTCGCTTGCGCCACAGCGGACTGGGCTCGCCGGTCCATTCCCCGGCGGCGGCGTACAGGTCGGGGCACCGGGGCCGGGCCCGCAGCGCCCGGACCACCGTACGGGCGGTGTGCAGTTGTTCCTTCATCCGGTGTACCCGGACGGCCGTGTGCTCGGCGGAGAGTCCGAGCGCGGCGGCGAGGTCGGCGCGGTTCAGCTCGCCGGTCTCCTCCAGCCACCACAGGGCGAGCAGTTCCCGGTCGTCGGGGTCGAGCCACCGCGTCGCCTCGGCGACCTCGCGGCGCTGGTCGGTGAGACCGAGCCGGAGAATGGTCAACTCGGCGAAGTCGGCGCCGGGATCGGGTACGTCGTCCGGGCTGCCCGGCACGGCCCCGGTGGGCTGGGTGCTCGCCCGGCGCTGCTGCCAGTCCCGGACCTGCCGGACGGCGATGGCCACGAGCCAGGAGCGGAACGCGGCCGGATCGCGCAGCTCGGACAGGTGCCGGACCAGCCTGAGCAGGGTCTCCTGGACCACGTCGTCGGTGTCGGCATGCCCGTTCAGCGCCCGCCCGACAATGTTGTAGACGAGCGGCAGCGAGCTGGCGACCAGCGCGTCGAGGGCACGCGGGTCACCCGCGCGGGCCGCGACGACCATCCCGGTGTCGGGTCCGACCCGGCCGGTTCCGGACATGGTTGCCTCACTCTCATCGCATGCTGACGCGCCCGGTCCGCGCCCGGTCCGCGCCGGGGACTCGTCCCGGCTCGGCGCACCCGCTGCCGAGCCCGCCGTGGCGCTTCCGATCAGGAGACGCGGTAACCGCCTGCGGATTACAGATTTTCCCCAGGAGTCCGGCGCCGGCACAGACCCGGTCAGCCGGGTTTGATCTGGCCGAGCTGGACCACGAGCTGGATCAGTCGGTACGCCTCCAGGATGTCCCGGCCGGTGAAGGTGACCGTCCGGCCTCCCGGGGCGCGCGAGACGCCGGGCACCAGCGTGGCGAGGTCGACGGTGTACGGGCCGTACAGGTCGATCTCGGTTTCGACCGGTCCGCTGGTCGACACCGGCGGCACCTGGTCCCGTCGACGGATCGCCTCGGCGGCGGACCGGCGGATCAGGTCCCGGGCCTCCTGCGGATGCAGCGTCTCGGCGGCGGCCTGGCCGAGCGCCCGCTTGACCTCGACCGTCACCGCGTCCGGCACCAGGGCCCCGAGTTCGGCGCAGGCGGCGTCGTCACCGCTGCCCAACACGACCGGTACGCCGAAGTGGCCGGCGAGGGCGGCGTTGAGCCCGATCTCCCCCACCGATTCCCCGTGGAGTCGTACGTCGAGCACGGCGTCGCTGATCGTGTGAGCCAGTACGCCCGGCCCGGCGCCGGCCCTGGCGTGGTACCCGATGAACAGCACCGCGTCGACGCCGGCTTCGAGACCGGCCATCATGCCCAGCGGGCGCGGCTTGCCGCGTACCAGTCGGACCCGGCGGTCCAACTCCTCGGGCAGCAGGTTCCGGAACGTCCCGTGCGCGTCCGCGACGCTGACGTCGGCGCCCGGCTCGGCCTCCAGCACCCCGGCGACGGCGGCGTTGACCTCGGCCGTCATCAGTGCTCGACCGCGTTCGTAGTCGTAGCCCCCGGGGTTGGTCTCGACGACGTGCACGATCCCGGAGACGCCTTCCAGGTCGGCGGAGATCAGGACTCGCAGCGGGTTCGTCATCGCCCCACCGTACGGCCGGATGATCCAGTTCGCGTTCCCGCTCGATGGGCCGGGACAGGGATTGACGTCGGGCGTGGTCTGCTTCTATGGTTCTTCGGTAGAGTAAAGAACCAGAGAAGCGGGTTGACATGTTCGACGACCGGAGCCCGATCTACCGGCAGATCGCCAGCCGGATCAAGGCTGACGTGCTGAGCGGGGCGCTGAAGGGCGACGACCAGGTCATGTCCACCACCCAGTACGCCACCTTCTACCGGATCAACCCGGCGACCGCGGCCAAGGCGTTCCAGCAACTGGTCGACGAGGGCGTCCTCTACAAGAAACGAGGTATCGGCATGTTCGTCAGCCCGGACGCCCGGGACACGCTCCGGGCCGAACGCCGGGAGAGCTTCTTCGCCGAGGTGGTCGATCCGATGATCACCGAGGCCAGGGCCATCGGCATTCCGCTTCGTGACGTGGTACGTCGGATCGAGGAGCGCGAGCAGTGATGAGGATCGACGTCGAGGGTCTGGTGCTGCGCTACGGCGACACCACCGCGTTGGACGGACTGACCTTCAACCTGGCGGGCGGCAAGATCTACGGGCTGCTCGGCCGCAGCGGATCCGGCAAGACGAGCCTGCTCTCCGTACTGGCCGCCTTCCGCCGGGAGTCCGCCGGCACCGTACGGGTCGACGGCCGACCGGTGTTCGAGAACGGCGAGGTCACCCGGAACATCATCATGATCCGGGACGGCGGCGAAACGGTGAAGATCGGCACGGCCGAGGACGCCGTCTACTTCGCCGAATGGCTGCGCCCGAACTGGGACGGCGACTACGCCCGCTCCCTGATGGACAGGTTCGAACTGAAGCCGAAGGCGAAGGTCGGCGAGATGTCCAAGGGCCAGCAGTCGGCGATGGGAGTGGTCATCGGGCTGGCCAGCCGGGCACCTCTGACGATCTTCGACGAGTCGTACCTGGGCATGGACGTGCCGTCCCGGTACGCCTTCTACGAGGCGATGCTCGCCGACTACATGCTGCACCCCCGCACGATCATCCTCTCGGCACACCTGATCGAGGAGATCAGCTCGCTGTTCGAGGAGGTCCTCATCATCGACCGGGGCCGGCTGGTGGTGCACGAGGAGACCGAGACGCTGCTGTCCCGGGGCCGGGCCGTGACCGGGCCCGCCGAGCAGGTCGACACCTTCACCACCGGGCTGACCGTGCTCGGCACCCGCCAACTCGGCCCGACCAAGTCGGCGATGGTCTACGGCGAACTCGACGAGGACCAGCGGCGGCGGGCCGTCGAGACCGGGCTCGAACTGGAGCCGATCGCGATGCAGGACCTGTTCGTCCACCTGACCGGAGGGCCCCGTTAACGCTTCCCCACGGCTGGAAGCCGGGGGATTTCTGGCTCGGACCGCACCCGAGCACCATCCTGCAAGGAGGTGATCGCATGTCTCACGTCGTCAGCACCAGCACGGTCACGCTCTGCCGTGGCGAGGATCGTCCTCGCGGCGTTCCGGTCCCGACACGCGGTGTGTCCGCAGGTGTCGCATCGGAAGACTCTGACACCCAGCCCGAGGCGGTTCTTGGTTCTCGTACCGCACTGCGAGCAGGTCATCGTGGTGTAGGCGGGCGGCACCAGCACCACCTTCCGGCCCGCCCGCGAGCCACGCTCGACCAGTTCCCGCTTCGCCGCGCCGATCGCCGCATCAGCGGCCTTACGCGCCATCCGGGACCTGGCCAGGAACTTCGGCTTGAAGTCCTCCACGGCGATCAGGGCGTGGTTGTCGACGACCTTCTTCGCCCAGACACGGGCGTCGTGGATGTTCTGTCGGGCTGCCTTCTTCGCCACCTTCGCCGCCTGGCGTTTGGCGCGCAGGTAGCCGTTCGACGGCTTGACACCCCTGGGGCGCCGACGGCGGCTCATCCTGCGCTGGAGTTTGGCGAGTTCGGCGGCGCAGCGTTTGCGGTGGCCGTGATGCGGCAGGTCGTAGACGGGGTCGGTGGTCGTCGCGGTCGTCGTGACACCCCAGTCGACACCGATCGCCCCCTCGACCTCGGGCGCGGGCGTGGTGTCGCGGCACATGACGAAGGACGCGTACCAGTACCCGAGCGTGTCCTGGTAGACCCGGACGCTGGTCGGATCGGCCGGCAGCTCACGGGACCAGACGACGGGAACGCTGACGCCGCCGGGCAGCCGCAGCCGACGGTCGCGGATCGAGAACCCACGCGTGGTGTATTCCAGGCTGGGCAGGGTGTCCTTCAACCGCTTGACCCTCGGCCGGCCGCGTCCCTTCACCCTGAAGGAGTGCTGAAGGGCCAGAGCGTAGGTACGCAGCGTCTGCTGCTGGGCGACCTGGGACCCGTCCCGCAACCACGACGAGCGGGCCCGCGCCTCGGTCAACAGCTTCGACAACCCGCCGAAGGTGGGTTTACGGCCAGTCTTGTACTGGTGGACGGCCTCGTTCCACAACCAGCGACACCGCCCCCACTCGCCAAGCAGCGCGGCCCGCGCGGTCGCACCGGGACGCAACCGGTAGGTGTACCGCACCGTCTCGCCCACACCCGCAACCATCCCAGCCACATCCGACAGTTCCGCCCCCACGGAGGAGCCGACACCATGCCGAAGATCAACACGCGTGACCGCCCTTTCCTCCCCATGGCTGAAGCCAGGGGTTTCTCGGGCGGCTCCTGATGAGATTTCCGAGCCGCCTCCTGGCCGCCAACCTGTACGTCGCGCTGTGGGCCTGGGCCGTCCTCGCCACGATCGTCACACTGATCGTGGTGGGCGTCGCGATCTTCGGCCAGGTCACCGAGAGCGCCTGGGAGAAGGCCAGCCTGGCGCCCCGCTGGTACGCGCTGTTCGTCGGGGTGGGACTGATCACCACGTTCCTGCCGATGTATGTCGCGCACGGGCAGACCCGCCGCCGGTTCGCCGTACACGCGGGGATCACGCTCGGCCTGATGGCGCCGGCCGTGGCCGCCATGATCGTGCTCGGCTACCTGGCCGAGCGGGGGATCTATCACCTGGTCGGCTGGGAGCAGGTGCTGGACCGCTCGCACCTGTTCACCGAGCCCACCCAACTGCACCTCGTCCTGCTGGAGTACCTGCTCGAACTACTGACCTGGATGGCCGCCGGCACCCTGATCGGCGCCGGCTTCTACCGCTGGGGCGCCGGCGGGCTGCTCACGATTCCGGTGGGCGTCGGCCTGGTCGTACTCACGCAGAGCGCGATCGGCACCGAACTGGACCTGCCGCTCGTCGACCGGGTGTTGAACCCGGACACGCCACAGCCACTCGGGTTGGCGATCGGTGCCGGCCTGCTGGCCTTCCTGATCGGCCTCGCGCTGGCCTGGACGGTCGTCCGCGACGTGCCGCTACCGAACAAGGTCTCCTGATCCCGGCCGAGCCGGCGATGCGCCGCCCGACCCGGAATCGGAATTCGCAGGCGCCGGGATCACCGGCCCCGGTAGCCTGCGCTCCATGGCCAGTTCCCGACGGCGATCCGTGGCTCCTCGCCGAGCCCTCCGTGACCGCCTGCGCTGACCATCCCGTTGCGACCGGCGGATCGATCCGCCGCCGCGACCGTCCGCCGATCGATTCGCTCCCCCCTTTCCGTACGTGACCCGGCCACCGGCCCGGGTCGGAGCGAGATCGGCGTACCGCCATGAATCTGAAGAACCTGCTGACCGAGCAGTTGGCGGAGGCGTTCGCGGCCGTGGCCGGCGAGCCGGTGGACCCGGTGGTCCGGCGGTCACGGCACGCGGACTTCCAGGCCGAGGGCGCGCTGGCCCTGGCCCGCCGGCTCGGCCGGCCACCCCGGGAGATCACCGCCGAGGTCCTCGACCGGGCCGTGCTGACCGACCTCTGTTCGGCGGCACAGGTCTCCGGCCCCGGGTTCGTCAACCTGACGGTGGCCGACGACCTGCTCGGCTCACTGCTCTCCGGGATGGCCGCCGACTCCCGGCTCGGCGCCGCCCCGGCCGATGCTCCGGAGACCGTGCTGGTGGACTACTCCGGACCGAACGTCGCCAAGGAGATGCACGTCGGCCACCTGCGGTCGAGCATCATCGGCGACGCGACCGTACGGCTGCTGGACTGGCTCGGGCACCGGGTGATCAAGGCGAACCACCTGGGCGACTGGGGTACGCCGTTCGGCTTGCTGATCGAGCACCTGCTCGACCTGGGCGAGTCCTCGGCGGCCCACGAACTGTCGATCGGCGACCTCGACTCGTTCTACAAGGCCGCCCGGGTCAAGTTCACCGCCGACGAGGCGTTCCGGCAGCGGGCCCGGCAACGCGTGGTCGCCCTACAGAGCGGCGACGAGGAGACGCTGCGGCTGTGGCGGCTGCTCGTCGCCGAGTCGGAGTCGTACTTCCTGGCCGTCTACGACCGGCTCGGCGTCCTGCTGACGAAACAGGACTTCGTCGGCGAGAGCCACTACAACAAGATGCTGGGCCCGGTCACCGACGAACTCGACCGGCTCGGCCTGGTCACCGACAGCGGCGACGCCGCCTGCGTCTTCCCGGCCGGGTTCGTCGGCAGGGACGGCGAGCCACTACCGCTGATCGTCCGCAAGCGCGACGGCGGGTACGGCTATCCCGCCACCGACCTGGCCGCGATCCGGTACCGGCTCCAAGACCTCGGCGTCACCCGGCTGCTCTACGTCGTCGGCCTGCCCCAGCGGCAGCACTTCGAGATGGTGTACGCGGTAGCCCGGCAGGCCGGCTGGCTACGGCCTCCGGCCCGCGCCGAGTTCGTCGGCTTCGGCTCGGTGCTCGGGCCGAACGGCAAGATGCTGGCCAGCCGGGCCGGCGACTCCGTCAAACTCGTCAACCTGCTCGACGAGGCGGTGGCTCGGGCCGGCGACCTCGCCCGGCAGAAGAACCCCGACCTGGATCCGGCGACGGTCGCCGAGGTGGCCCGGGCCGTCGGAATCGGCGCGGTCAAGTACGCCGACCTCTCCAACGACCGGACCCGGGACTACGTGTTCGACTGGGACCGGATGCTGGCCCTCAACGGCAACACCGCCCCGTACCTCCAGTACGCGCACGCCCGGATCCAGTCCATCTTCCGGCGCGCGGCCGGAACGCCAACCGGCGGCGGTTCGAGCGGCGGTGCAGCACCCGGCGGCGGCCCGATCTCGGTCACCGAGCCGGCCGAGCGGGCCCTCGCCCTCGAACTGCTCGACTTCGGCGCGGTCATCGGCACCGTGGAGCAGAACCTGGAGTTCCACCGGCTGGCCGGACACCTGCACGCGGTCGCGGTCGCCTTCAACGGCTTCTTCGAGCACTGCCCGGTGCTGCGCGCCGACCCGCAGGTCCGGGACAACCGGCTGGCCCTCTGCGACCTCACCGCCCGGGTGCTCCGGCAGGGCCTGTACCTGCTCGGCATCGCCGCCCCGAACCGGATGTAACCGGCACCGAGGTCGTATCTGCCCGCCCTGACCCGGGTGATAGTCGACCCGGATCAGGGCGAGGCAGGGCCTTTCATTAAGCCTTCGGCTGGGTGAAACGGATGCTGTTGCCGAATGGGTCACGAAGGCCGCAGTCGATGCCGTACGGGCGCTCGGTGGGCTCCTCGGTGAACTCGACACCCAGGCCCAGGAGCGTCTCGTACGTCTTGCGGCAGTCGTCGGTGCTGAAGATGAGGTGGCCGCCCGTCGCACCCTTGGTCACCAGCTCGCGGACCTGCTGCGCCGTCTCCTCGGACATCGCCGGCGGGCCCGGCTTCTCCAGCAGAATCTGACGGTCGGGGTGACCGGGGACGTTGACGGTCAGCCAGCGCATAAAGCCCATGTCGACGTCGGCGTTGACTTCCAGACCAAGCTTGCCCACGTAGAAGTCGAGGGCCTCGTCCTGGTCGAGGACGTATATCTGTGAGTGCGTGATGGCGTTGAACATGTTCACAACGCTAACGAGCAAGCCGGCCGAAAACTTATCCGAAACTGCTCAGTTGCCGGACGGACGAGCAGGTCAGGCGCTCGGCCGTAGCCAAGCCATCGTGAAGCACGTCGGCACGTCCGTGGCCACCGCCTCCTTGCGGTACGTCCTCGGCGACCGGCCGACGATGTCGCTGAACGTACGGCTGAAGGTTCCCAAGCTACCGAAACCGACTTCGAGGCAGATATCAGTCACACTCCGGTCCGTCTCCCGCAGCAGGAACATCGCCCGCTCGACCCGGCGGCGCTGGAGATAACGGTGCGGCGTCTCGCCGAACGTGGCCCGGAAGGTACGTGTGAAGTGCGCCTCCGACACATGGGCGATCCGGGCCAGGGCCGGGACGTCCAACGGCTGCGCGTACGCCCGGTCCATGGCATCCCTGGCCCGGAGCATGCGGCGGTTGGTCTCCTCGGCAGCGCGGCTCACCGCACCATCACATCACGCCGCCGCGCCATCGACGACCGAGGCCACCGGCTACGAGCGGTGCGCTACCTCGGCAACGAACGTGCGCCACGCCGACGGACCGAACGTCAACACCGGCCCCCGCCGATCCTTGCTGTCCCGCACGCCGACAACGCCAGGAACGTTCTTCGCCACCTCCACGCAGGTGGACCCACCGTTGCTGCTCCGGGTCGACTTCCGCCAGATGGCGCCGGTCAGGTCTGCCATGTCGCTGCCACTTCCTTGATCAGGCTGAGGGTCTGTTCCGTGGGCAGGGCTACGGCCCGGATGGCTTCCCAAGCCTCCCCCAGGTTATCAATGTCTTCCTGCTGAGTAACCACGTGCGCGCGGAGCCGATCGTCGAGGTGCGCGGCCTCCCCGTTCGGCCCCTTCGCCAGGATGAATGCTCCGGCGAGCCCAACATGGCCCCCGGCGCTGGCCGGCACCGACTGAATGTGCACGTGGGGCCGCTCGGCGAGCCGGACGAGGTGTGCGCACTGTTCGACCATGACCGCCGGCCCGCCGACACAACGTCGAAGAACGGCCTCGTCAACCATGGCGAAGAACTGGGGCGGCTTCGCTCCGGACAGGATCGCCTGCCGCTCCATTCGTGACCTCGTACGCTGCTCCACCTCGTCGGCGTTGAACAGTCCACCCCAGCCGAGGACGGCCCTCGCGTACGCCTCGGTCTGAAGCAGTCCGGGCACCAACGCCGGCTCGAACCACCGGAGCAACCGCGCCTCGCGTTCGAATTCGATCCACTCGCGCAGCCATATCGGCTCGCGGCGCCGCAGTACGTCCGGCCAGAGGTCTGCTACGTCCCGTCCGACGGCCGCCGCGACCTGGGCACGATGTCGCGTCTGTGGAATCCGTCCAGGGGTTACCCATCGGGCCGCCGTCTTCGGATCTACGCCTATCTGGCCCGCGAGTGATTCGGCGGTCTCGCCCGCCTCGACCATCGCGACTTGAAGGGCGTGGTTCATTCCAACTCCCCACAGGACGTACCGAACGTAAGGAAACCATAGCGGAGCGCGGTGTGATTGTTCCATCACGGAGTGCACGATCGCTCCAGCACATCCGCTCGGATCCAGCCACGGCAAGGCATCTGAAGGACGGGTGGGTGTTGCGGCGGGGGTGGTGCCAGGTCCTTGGTCGGATCTTGGCACCGCCCCCGTTCCATTTCGGTGACGGGAGGAAGAAATGAAACGGCAACACCGCATCCGACCACGCCACCGCCGGGACTGGCGCCGCCTCTGGCTGCGCTGCCGCTGCGGGTATCGCTGGCGCTGCCCCGACTCGGTCCAGTTGGTTCCGAGGCCGTACGAGCCCACGGTGCCCCCGCTCGACCGCGCGACCTACCGGGCGGTCGTCCGCGCACCGGCACCCGCAATCGTGACCCTTCACGCCCCGCCCCCGCCGGCCCAGAGGCGGGCGACGAACCAGCGCACCGCTGGCCATCTAGCGGGCAGGGCGGGGCGACTGACTCCCGCGCAGGCTGACCGGGCACGGCATGCCAAGCGCGTCCGGGGCTGAGCCGCATCGTGCCCGGCCGATCCAGACCGGCCGGCTCGTGGTGCGCCGGCCATTCGAGAGGTTCCGCGCGCACACGCACACGAGGCCGCTGTTCCTGTGCCGCGAGTGCGGGGCACCGTGGCCGTGTCAACCCGCGCGGCTGGCGTTGCTGGTCTGCTACCGGGGCGATCCACAGGGGCTGCGTGACTTCCTGTCCGGCCGGCTCATGGTCGCCAGGGCGGACCAGCCACGGATCGACCCGGCCGAGCTGGCGGTGCGGTTTCTCGGTTGGATACCGCCGGATCCCTGACTGCCGCATCCCACCCGCGTCCCCGGCCCGAAACAGTTGGTGACCGCCGCGCAACCGGTGACGCGCGGCGCCGAAACAATCGCCGCCTTGACTCCTCGCACTGTTCCTGAGCGAGAGAGGAATGGCATGGCGATTCCACCGCCCCCCACCGACGCGGAACTGGACGTCTACATCAGGACCCGGTTCGCCCTCATCGGCATCGACCTGTCCACTCTGCCGGAGAACGATCCGAGCGCACCGATGGACCAGGCCCGGGTGATGTCCAACGCCCGGAGCACCATCCGACAGGAAGTCAGCTACGCCGACTACGTCCCCGACCAGCAGGCGCACGCCGCAGTCCTCTACCCCGCACCGATGTCGATCTGGACGGGGGCGTACCAGCCGTGACGACGACTCCGATCACACCCACGACTCCGATCACGTCCAGCACGGCCGGCGACGACGCCGAGGCCGTACCCCAGGATCTGACCGTCGACCGACGCTGGTTCCTGTCCCGGATGGCCGGGGTGTGGGCGGCGGCGGGAGCCGGCGGCGTATTCGGTGCCGGGGCGCTCGCCGCGCCCGTGCTCGCGCACGGCGGCGGCGGGTCCACCGGCAGTGTCTGGGAGACGGCGTACGCACCGACGATCCGTCGGGCCGCGCTGCTCGACCCGACCGAGCTGACCATCAGCGAAGCCGCCGCCGCGTTCCGGCGCCGGCTGCTCGACCCGGTCGAGCTGATGGAGTCCTATCTGGACCGGCTCGACCGGTACGACAGCGTCTACCAGGCGTACCTGTGGCGGCCCGGCAACGCGGAACTGCTCGCGGCGGCCCGTCGGGTGAGGATCACGTCGAGGTCGACGCCGCTGGCCGGCATCGTCACGGCGGAGAAGGACAACTTCTACACCAAGGACATCCCGACCACCGGAATGTCCCCGGTCTACGCCGATTTCGTCCCCGAGTACGACTCGACCGTGCACGCCCGACTGAAGGCGGCCGGCGCGATCATGATGGGCAAGGCGGCCATGGGCCCACTCGCCTCCGGCCGGGCCCGGCTCCCCGACGGCACCGCGACCACGGTGAACGCCTGGACTCCGGACGACATCCGGTACAGCCCGAGCGGTTCCAGCGGCGGCACCGCCACCGCCGTCGCCGGTCGGCTCGCCACCTCCGGCACCGGCACCCAGACCGGTGGCTCGATCACCAGCCCGTCGACCGCACAGAACCTCACCGGCCTGAAGCCGACCTTCGGCCGGGCCTCGCTGTACGGCATCATCCCGCTGACCTTCACCCGGGACCATCCCGGTCCACTGGCCCGGGACGCGATGGACGCCGCCATCATGTTGCAGTCCTTCGCCGGACCGGACCGCAACGATCCGCGTACCCTCGGCATGCCGCCGGTGCCGAACCTGGTCAAGGCGGCCACCGTCCACCGGTACAGGGGGCGGCCGAGGGTCCGCTGGGCGACCACCGTCGGCTACCCGCCGGACTTCCTCGACGGGTCGAACCCGGAGACGCTGGCGCTGCGGCAACAGCTGTTGCAGATCCTCACCTCGGTCGGCTGCCGGGTCAGCGAGGTCCCCTACCCGGCCGACTGGGAGCTGCTCTCCGGACTCTCCAGCACCGCCGGCGAGGCGACCAACATGTTCCTGCCACAGTTGCGCCGGGACGTCAGCCTCTTCGCCGACCGGCTGCCCGGCTTCCTCAACGGGATGTTCCGCAGCTCCGACAACTACATGAAGATGCTCCAGGCCCGCTACCAGTTCCTCCACCTGGTGCTCACCGGCATCTTCGACAAGTGCGACGTGTTCCTCACCGGCACCGTCTTCGACGGGATCGGCCTGCCGCTGATCGCATTCCCGTACGGGACCGGGGTGGACGGTACGACCGGGCTGACCGTGCCCCGGGGCACCACGCTCGGCGCACCGCCGTTCGGCGAGGAGCGCCTGCTCGCGGTCGTCGCCGCGTACCAGGCCGTCACCGAGCACCACCTCCGGCGCCCGCCGGATCCGACGGTCACCGCCAGCGCCCGCCGGGCCGGCGCGTACAAGGTTCCCGCCGAGTACGACGCGACCGACGAAACCTGATTCACAGGTGGCCTGTCCCGCCGTCCTTCCCTGCGGCGGGACGGGCCGGGCCGACGCGATACTCAGCGGCGGTGCCGGTTGCGGGCCCGCAACTCGGTCATCAGGTCCCGCCACTGTCGCGGAATGCCGATGTCGAAGTACTCCGACTTGAGAGTGATGATCTTCATCTCCCGGTCGCTGAGCAGCGACTTCATCGCGGAATGCAGCTCACCGAGAAAGGCCGCCTCGCCGAGCCGCTGGATGCTTCCGGGCTGGACGTCGACGTTCCACTGCATCAGGCCCCAGGTACGAATCCGTACCGCACCGCCGGGCGAGACGCCTTCGCCCTCGATGTTGTTGAGCTCCTCCTCGTACCGTCGCCGGTGCGGATCATCGGTCGGCCGCTCGGCGGCGGCGAGTTCGTCGGAGCTGAGCCCCTGCGACAGCCGGTACGCCTCAGACCGCGCCCGGTGGTAGGCGACCCAGGTCGTCACCCCCAGCCGGCCGAGCTGGTGACTGAGGTGTTCCTCGTCGTACCGGTCGAAGGCGCCCGGCGCGAACGTGATCTCTATGTCGTGGTAGTTGGAGACCCGGGCCTGAATGCGCTGGTCGGGGGAGGCCACCGTGACAACCATGTTGTCGAGGTGCTCGCCGATCGATGCCATGTCGTTCCCATTCTGGAATCGAGGGTTGTCGCAGGCCAACCTTAATGCGGCACGCAAAGACGATCTAGCTCGTGGCGTGCCTGTGGTAGACAAAGACCCGTGCTTCCGACACATCGCCTGTCCGCGTTACTCACCGCGCTCACCATCAGCGCCACGCTGATCCCGCCCACCCCGGCATACGCCGACCAGAACGGTCTCGACGTGTTCGCCGGCACCGGCACGGCGGGTGCGACCGGAGACGGCGGACCGGCCTCGGCCGCCCTGCTCAACCATCCGACTGGGGTGGCGGTGGCCGGCGACGGCACCGTCTACATCAGTGACGGTGGCAATCGCCGGGTCCGGAGGGTTGCCCCGGACGGCACCATCTCCACGGTCGCGGGCACCGGCCGGGCCGGCACGGCCGGCGACGCGGTGCCGGACGGCACCCCGGGTGACCAGGTGGATCTGCTGTTGCCGCAGAGCCTGGCGGTCGGTTCCGACAACACCCTCTACATCTCCGATCCCGGCCTGTACCGGATTTTCCGGCTCTCCCCGGACGGCCGGCTGTCGGTCTTCGCCGGCACCGGCGTTCCAGGGCTGATCGGTGACGGCGGTCCCGCCATCCGGGCCTCCTTCGGCCAGCTCGGCGGCCTCGCCGTCGCCCCGGACGGCACCGTCTACATCGGAGATCTGCGCACCCATCGCGTCCGGGCGGTGTCGCCGGCAGGCGAGATCAGCACGGTGGCGGGCAACGGCAACGGTCAGATCACCGCGGCGGGTGGACCCGCCACGACGGTGGCGTTGCCGAACCCGAGCAGCCTCTCCGTCGACGCGGGGGGTGCCGTCTGGATCGGCACCGGGCTCACCGTGCACCGGCTCAGCGGTGGGAAGCTGGCCACCGTCACCCTGCCCGATCAACCCGACGGCGGTCGCTGGGGGCTCTCCGAGGCGGCGACCTGGCCGCTGCCCGAGTCCCCGCTGACCAACGTCGCCGCGGTCAGCGCGGTGGGCGACCAGGTCTACCTGCTCGACCAGCAGTCCCGAACGGTTCTTCGGCTCGGCACCGGAGACGCCCTGGAAACCGTGGCGGCGCTCGACTCGGCCGAGGGCCCGGTGGCCGGGCCGGTCGCGGTGGCTGCGGCGGGTGCCGCCTACCTCGTCGACAACGCCAGCCATCGGGTGTATTCGTTCCGCCCCACCGCGCCCCGCCCGGACGGGCCGGACGGTCCGGACGGTCCGGACGACGGATCATCGGTGCCGTGGTGGCCGTTCGCCGTCGCCGGAGCCCTCGTCATCGCGATCGGCGCCTGGCTGTTCGCGCGACGGCGACGAGCCCACTGAGGGAAGCGTCGCACGTTCCACCGCGGCCCCGCCGGGCCGCCGTCCCCGTCCGACAGCAACAGCAACAGCCCAGGGAGCCTCGATGGCAGAAATCGTCGGTGGAGATCTGTACCACCTCTGGCGGGTGTCCGACGTGCACCTGCCGCGCATCGCGGACGTGTACTACGACGCCAGCCGCGCCCTCGGCGGCGCGACCGGAGACGACGACGGCGCGTTCCGGGCCAACACCCCCACCGGGCCCGGCGGCACCATCATGTCGAGCGGCGGCGCCGCGGCCTGGGGTGATCTCCGGGACGAGATGCAACGGATGTACGGGCAGATCGGTGGGACGATCCTCAATGCGGGCGAGGCGATCCGCAGGGCACAGCGGGCGTACGTCGATGCGGACATGGCCAGTGCTGACGCGCTCTCCCAGTACCTGCACGACCCGACCAACCACGATCCCAACAACCCCGCCTCGAACCCGCCCCGGCAAGGCGCCGACGACCATCCCGGCGAGCCCTACCAGGGCTGACCCCGCCAGCGGGCGACCCGACCACGCAAGCTGACCAACCACGCAGAGCTGACCGCCTTTGCGGGGGCAGTTGAAGGAGCAAGTTAGCCGTGAGCACGCAAGTTGAAACCCCAGCCGATCTGGCCGGCGGCACGTACAAGGCGACCATCCGGGAGAAGGCCGCTGAGCTGAAGCGCGAGTTGATCAGGCAGACGCTCGACGACATCGAGTCCTGGCGCAAGGCCGTGGACCTCGAATGGGCCCAGGCGCACCCTGAGCAGCCCGCCCACTCGCCGATCCCGCCGGCGGAGATCGAGGGCTACAAGAACACGGTCCGCAACGAGTACTACGAGTGGGTGGAACCGGCCTTCGAGAAGTACCTGGAACCCGACCCTGACGGCACGAACGGGATGATCGCCGCGCTGCGTACGATCGAAAGCTCGTTCCAGGGCAGCCAGGACGACGCCGGCAGCTTCAGCGGGGCCAGCCCCGCGCTGTCCCGGATCAACGACGTCCGGACCGACATGGCCCAGTGGCAGGGTGACCTGCAGACCAACTTCATCGACAACTTCCTCACCCCGCTGCAGAGCGCCTCGATCAATCAGGCCGCGGTCGCCAAGATCGCCCGCGAGCAGCTCGAATGCAACAAGGTCATCTACATCCGGTACCGCAAGGGCATCCTGGAGCTCGTCAAGCAGGCCATCGAGGCGGTCAAGACGCTCAACAACAACAAGGACCCGAAGAGTTTCGAGTGGGGCACCATCGTCGTGGCCGTGGCCGGCGCGGCCCTGGCGGCGGTTCCCGGTGCCGGCTGGGTCGCCGCCGGTGCGGTGCTGACCATCACCGCGACGATCGCCGAAGGTCTCGTGCCGGAGCCGCCCAAGAAGCACGACCTGGGTGCCCCGACGGCCCAGGAGGTCGCGGTCAAGGTCGCCGAGGGAATGTCCAAGATGGACGCGGACATTTTCGAGGAGGAGCGGAAGGTCAAAGCGGCGTTCGAGAGCATCCTCGAAGGCGTCAGCAACGCGCGCCGGGAAGGCGGTCCGCTCTCCGTGCCGGAGCCGGCCCTCAGCTCCGCCCGGCCCGGCGAGATCACCGACGGCTCGCTGCGCCCCCACGACTAGTCTAGGCGTTCCGGGACGGGCTGCGGGTGAACGGAACGCGACCCGTGGGTCAGGAGAGTTCGGCGAGCATGCCCTCGCAGCTCCGAACCACGACCCGGGCCGCCCTGCGCTGGTCGAGACCGCGCACCGGATCCTCGGCCAACTCCTGCCAGTCGCGTACCGCAGCCGAGCCACGCGCCCACAGCTCGTCCACCCCAGCGTCGTGCTCGACCCCCAGCCGGGCCGCCAGGCTGGTGCCGTCCGCACCGATCAGTCGATTGGCCTCGGCGGTCAGTTCCGGCTCGAACCGGACCTGACCGCCGAGCAGCGCGGCCGACAGTCGTAGTTCCCGGAACTCGTGCGCGCCGGTCAGCACCTGCTCCAGCCGGGCCAGCAGCTCCTTCGCGCCCGGCCGGGGCTCGGCCAGCAGCAGCGTCTCCAGCGCCAACAGCGCGGCCCGGGACTTGAGCACCGGGGCCCGGTCCACGAAGTACCGGGTGATCGACTCCCGCAGTTCGGTCAGCCCGCTCCGCCGGACCAGCTCGGCGGCGAGCCGGCCCCGGCTGTCGCAACCGGTTCGGACCAGGGTGGTCGACAGCCGTACGCCGAAGATGCCGAGCCGGTCCAGCAGTCCGCGCCGGGTCTCGACGTCGAGCGGGACCGGAAAGTCGGCGGCGGTGAACCGGTCGGTGGAGAGCAGGACCCGATCCGTCTCCGCCCGTTCGAGCCCGGCCAGTACGGCCAGCGCGGCGAACTCCGGCTCGCTCAGCATCCGCCCCGCCAGCGCGACGAGACCACCGAGCGCGACCACACTCAGGCACTGGGAGTTGATCCGTGGATCGCGCCGGTGCCGCCGGGCGAGCTGCCGGGCGGTCAGCAGCGCGTCCACCCGACCACCGGCGAGTTCGTCGACCCGGGACAGCACCAGGAGCACGTTGACCGGGGCGGCCCGGGCGACCGTGCCCGGCAACGCCGTCTGGAGCAGCCGCAGGTCATCCCCCCGGCCGTCCCGGCTCAGGTACAGCACTGCGTCCGCCTCCCGGACGATCCGCTCGATCGTCGCCGAGCCGCCGTCGGACAGCCCGGCACCACCGCCACCGGGCAGGCCGGCAACCGCGCCGGCACCCGGTCCGGCACCGAGCGCCAACCGCCGGTCGCCGGAGCGGGCATCGCCGGGGCGTCCGTCGTCCGTACCCACCAGGGCGTCGTCGATCCCGGGGGTCACCGCCGGGGTGTCGATCAGGATGGCGTGCCGCAGGGCCCGGGCAGGCCACTGCACCACGATGTCGTCGACCTGGTCCCACCGGCCACCGCCCAGGTCGACCCGGATGCCGCCGCCGCCACGGCTGACCGCGAGGTCCCGGGGCGAGCCGGTGGCCGGGTACGCGGTGACCCGGGGTTCCGGCCCGTCCTCGTACCAGGTGAAGACCTGGCGGCCGTCCGCCACCTCGACCGGAGCGACCTCCTCGCCCATGATCGCGTTCAGCAGGGTGGACTTGCCCGACCGCCACGGGCCGGCGACGGCGATCCGCAGCGGCTCGGAGAACCGGCCGAGCTGACGGCCCAGCTGCTCCACCGCCCGAGGATGGTCCCGGTACAGCTCCAGCGCCTCGTGCAGCAGCTCCCAGGCCGACTCGTCCAGTCCGGACACCCGGCTCCGGCTCCGGCTCACGGCCCCGGCTCCAGGCCCGTCCCACCGGCGGCGACGCTCTGGACGCCGACCAGCGCCTGGGACCGCTCGTACAGGTCCGCCAGCCGTTTCATCTCCAGAGCGATCCGCCGGTGCCGCTGGTCGCGTTCTGCCGCGTCGGCCTCCGCCGCCTGCTTGGCGCTGCGGAACGACCGCACGATCCCCTCCTGCAACTCCTCGGTCAGCCCGGTGAAGTGGTCCCGGAGCATCCGCTGCACCTGCCGGGCGGTGTCCTTGCAGTCCTTGCTCAGCCGGAGGAAGAAGTCGTCGACGTGCCGCTGGGTCGCCGTCTTGACCGCCGCCTGGCGCCGCTTGAGCAGTGACTTGCCCTCGTCCCGCACGCTCTTGCCACCGAACAGCGCACCGGCGCCCAACGAGATCGGGTTGATCAGCGGCATTCCGGCCAGCGTGGTGGCCAGGCCGAACATCAGCACCCCGCCGTACGAGCCGCGCAATCCGGTGACCAGCTTCTGGGTCCGGGTGAACCGCTCGACGGAGGGCTGGTCCATCACCTGGATCCGGTCGGCCAGGTTCTCCGGCACCCGGACGGACCAGCTCGGCAGCGCGTCGAAGTCGTACCGGTCGAACCGGCTCGCGACCCGTTGGGCGATCCAGCCGCAGCGCTCGGCCAGCCAGGCGTAGTTCGCCTCCGCCGCGTCGGTCAGGTTCTCCGTCAGCCAGTCCTGGAAGGTGTCCCAGCCGGTCAGCGGATCGGCCTTGTCGAACGCCTCGTCCACCTTGCGCAGAATCTGCCGGGTACGGTCGCGCAGGTCGTACTCGACGTCGGACATCAGGTCCGCCATCTCGTCGTTGAGGGTGTTCTGCCAGCGCACGGAGCACCGGCGTAGCTCGTCCACCTCCCGCTGCGCCGCGTGCAGTTTGGAGATCGGGCCGGAGGACTCCACGGCGGTCGAGATGGCGAGTTCGGCCCGCAGCGGCGCGGCGAGTTGCTCGATGACGGTCCGGGCGCTCAGTGCCACGGCGGCTCGGGCCAGGTTCTCCGACTTGCCGGCCTGGTCCCGCTTCAGCCGGTTGATCAGCTCGGGGAAGTGCGACTCGGCGTTGAGCTGCTTGTCGTTGCTCCGGGCTGCCTGCAACCGCAGCGTCGCGGAGACCGGGAGCAGCGTCGCCGGCACACCCGCGTCGGCCAGGTGCTGCCGGTTGCGCTCGACCACCGCACGCCAGTGCGGCACCATATCGATCTTGCTCTGCACGACGACCAGGTTGGCCTGCGACTGGGCGATGTGCAGCAGCAGGTTCAGCTCGGTGACCGAGAGTTCCCGGGTCACGTCGGAGACCAGCAGCACCAGGTCGGCGTGGCTCGGGATGGCGGCCGGGCTGACCTCGCGGCCCGGATCGGTGCGGCCCGCACCGGGCGTGTCGATCAGCACCACTCCGGAGGCGAGCAGCGCCCGGGGGATGCCGATCTCCGCGTGTTCGGCGCCGCCCGGACGCCGCCCGGAGGTGTCGCCGATCCCGACCGTACGCCCGCCACCGCTTGTCGTACCGGCGGCCTCCGCGCCGGCCACGACGTCGGCGATCCCCCCGCCGCGACCGCTGATCCGCGCGGTGACCTGCTCGATCGGCACGGTGACCCGCCGGGCCGGGCCGGACGCCTGCGCAGCGACCGGGGCGGCGGGGCGGGACGTCCCGAGTCGTTCCTCAGGAGTACGTCGCTGCTCCTCCGGATGCCGACGGCGCTCCTGGGAAGTGCGCCGCTGCGCCGACCGGCCATCGGGCGACCGCCGCTCGGCCGGCTCCTCACCGGCCGGAAGCGGGCTCCAGACCAGGGCGGCGGTCGGCGCCGCGGCGTGCGCCACGACGGTCGGGATGGTGGTGCTGACGCCCTCTCCCACCGGGCATACCGAGGCGTTGAGCAGAGCGTTGACGAGCTGGCTCTTGCCCTGCTTGGGCTCGCCCAGCACCAGCACCCGCAGCCTCGGGTCCAGCAACTGGGCCCGCCTGCGCCGGAGCCAGTGGATCAGGTCACCACGGCCGTGCGCACCGGAGACCCGAACGATCTCGTCGAGGACATCAAGCCAGATGGGCGCCATCACCGCACCAAGTGTGCCGGTTGCGCCGGAATTATCAAGAGGACCGAAGGCCGGACCGTGGGACCACGGTCCGGCCTTCGGTGGGCCTCACGGACTTCCCGCGCTCAGAGAAGGCCGTCCGTGATTCCCAGAAGGCCGCCGGAGGTGGAGGCGTCTTCGTCTCCGGTCAGGCCGCTGTCACCGAGGACACCGGAGGTGGTCCCGTGCAGGGTGTCACCGACCTGGTCGGTGAGGCCGGTCACCGTCGAGGTGGCGTCGAGGTCGCCGAGCACGGGTGCGTCGGCGGAGCCGAGTTGGTCGAGGTCCAGGGTGTCGCCGACCCCGCTGACGGTGTTCGTCACGCCGAGCGAGTCGACCAGCCCGGTGACCCCGTCCAGGGTGCCCCGCACCGTTTCGCCGGCGAAGTCGACCACGCCCAACGGGCTGTCGTCCACCGTTTCGCCGACCAGGCCGTCGGTCGTGCCGACCACGTCGGTCGGCACGGTGAGGACCGGCTCCGCGACGTCCGAGTCGAGGGTCTCGGCGACGTCCACACCGGTCGGGCCGAGCGGGTCCGCGAGCGGGTCGTTTTCGATTCCGAGACCCGGCAGGACGGAACCGACCATGCCGAGACTGCTCGGCGCGACGCTGATGGCACCCAGCGTCGCCGCGTTGATGTCGGAACCCGTGGTGTGCGTACCCACCGGGATCTGCTGCGCGACGCTCTGCAACTGACCGATGACGCCGCTCGGGTCGAGCTGGAACTGGCCCAGTCCGAGTTCGTCACCGACCGGGACCAGTGAGGTGAGGCCCTGGACCGGCGCGTAGTCCACCACCAGCGGCACCACGTCCTGCACGTCCGCGACGCTGATGTCGGACAGGCCCGCCTCGCGCAGGGTCCC
The DNA here is from genome assembly GCF_042658085.1 of Plantactinospora solaniradicis. Taxonomy (NCBI): domain Bacteria; kingdom Bacillati; phylum Actinomycetota; class Actinomycetes; order Micromonosporales; family Micromonosporaceae; genus Plantactinospora; species Plantactinospora solaniradicis. The sequence continues at coordinate 84,272 of NZ_JBHSPR010000001.1, forward strand.
CTCGGGATCGATCTCGAACGCCGACCGGGCATCCGGATTGGTCAGCAGGTTGAGCACGAAATCGTGCAAGGTCTGGGGCGAGCCCATGTGCCGGTCTCCTCGTTGCGATCCTCGCCCGGTCCGGGGACTGGGTGCGGTGAACCGGCGCGTCGCGGTTCGAATGTCGTAGCCGACGGTAGGCGGAGAACGCCGCACCGGACATCGGGGACGACGCCGGGTTTCAGACCGTTCACGCTAGGGCCGCGCCTTAGATCTGCGTTAGGGGCATAGGGGATGCGTTCCGTCAGAGTTAGGGTCCCGATGGCGGATAGATCTCTGGTACGAAAAGATGACTCCCTAACGGCCCACCGGGCGATGCCAAATGCCCGGGCCGGTCCCCGGTGGGGCGGCATCGTCCTACGCGCCGTCCCGGGACAATGACTCGCGGTGAAGGAATGGTCGGATGCCCTACGTCCTCGGAATCGACATCGGCAGCACCGCAACGGCTGCCGCCGTCGTCCGGCTCCGGGGCAACGCCTGGGATCCGCCCGAACCCGTCCGGTTGGGCGCGGTCGACCACACCGTGCCGTCCGTACTGCTGATGTCCAGCAACCGGTCGATCACCGTCGACGACCCCGACGAGTACCACGGGCAGATCGACAGCGGCTGGATCGCCCGCGGGTTCACGGGCCGGGTCGGCGACGACGTACCGCTGCTGGTGGGCGGCGAGGCGTGCTCGGCGCAGGCGCTCACCGCCATGCTGGCGATGTGGGTGGTCGAACGCGTGGTGGACCAGGAGGGCGAGCGTCCCGAGTGGATCGTCCTGCGCCATCCGGCGAGCTGGGGCGGCCACCGTCGGCACCTGCTCTCCGAGGCGCTCTGGGACGCCGGCCTGACCGACGTCACGCTGCTGCCCACCCCGGTGGTCGCGGCCGCCAGTCACGCCGCGCACGGCTTCACCGGCCGGACTCTCGCGGTCTACACCCTCGGCGGCCACAGCTTCGAAGCCGCGGTGGTCGACCGGGCCCAGCCGCTCGGCTTCGAACTGCGGGCCGCCCGGTCCGACACCGAGCCGCTCGGCGGGGCCGACTTCGACGAGGCGCTGGTCGAGCACGTCCGTACCAGCCTGGGCAAGGAACTGTCCGACCTGACCGACCCGCTGGTCCGGCAGGCGCTGCTCGACCTGCGCCGCGAGTGCCGGCGGGCCAAGACGACGCTGACCGTCGCCGGCAGCGTGGACGTGGCGGTCCGGTTGCCGCGCCGGCACACCCGGGTGCCGGTGACCCGGGCCGAGTTCGAGGACCTGATCCGACCCGCCGTGGCGATGACCGTGGACGAACTGCTCCGTACGGTGCGCACCTGCGGCCTGGCCCCGGACCAGCTCGACGGCGTCCTGCTGGCCGGCGGGTCGGCCCGGATCCCGCTGGTCCGGGAACTGGTGGCCGAACGGTTCCCGGTGCCGGTCGAGGTCGAGGCCGATCCGCAGCTCACCGTCGCCTCCGGTGCGGCACTGGCCGGCTGCCAGATCCTGGACCACCAACGCGGCAACCGGCCGCCGCCCCGGCCACCCGTGATGCGACCGCCCCGGCCGGGATTCCGGCGCGGCGATCCGCCGGCCCGGCGACAGCGGGGCCGGTCCGGTCAACAGCCCGACGGATCCGGCCGCGAGCCGGGCCGGTACGACGAGGAGCGGACCCAACTGCCACCCCGGCCACCGATCCGGATCACCCCGTTGGAGATGCCGATGCGGGCGCTGTCCCGCCTCGCGTCCGGGCGCGGCACCATGACGGTCGCGCTGGCGGTCCTGGCGATCGGCCTCGCCGCCCTGCTCAGCGTCACCGTCGGGCCCGACGCGCTGACCGTCGCGGGTTCGATCGGGCCGGTACGGTGAGGTCCCCGTTGATGCTGCGCACCGACACCGAAGCCCCGCTCGTGCTCGACGAGCAGACCATGGCGTTCCTGGCCCGGGTGGAGGCCGATCCGCAGGCGCCGTTGAGCACCGCCGTGCAGGCCAGCGGCGGGCACGGCAAGACCGCCCTGCTGGCCCGGTTGCGACACGGCTACCAGCAGGCCGGAATCGCGGTGCTCGACAACTGGCGGGACCTGACGAACCCCGACGATCCGAGCCAGGCCCTGCTCGTCGACGACGCACACCTGCTCGACGCCGCCGCGCTGACCGAACTGCGCCGGCTGGCCGAGACCGGCCGGGTCCGGCTGGCGGTCGCGTTCCGGCCCTGGCCCCGGCCGGCCGGGCTGGTGGACCTGGCGGAACTGCTGCACCGGGGCGGGCCGCCGGTACCGCTCGGCCCGTTCACCGAGCAGCGCACGGCCGCGTACCTGAGCACGGCGTACGGGACGGCGGTCTCGGCGGCCAACGTCCGGCTGGTACACGAGCAGACCGCGGGCGTACCCCGGTTCGTCGAGTGGCTCGCCCGGGCGCTGCGGCCGGGTGACCGCCGGCAGGTCCGGGGCGACCGGCCCAGCACCGACCGCCCGGCCGGCGGCGGCCCGGCACCCGCCGGACCGCCCTTCGAGATCCCCCGGTCGGTACTGCTCCAGTTCGCACCCGAGCTGGAGAGCCTGGACATCGAGGTACGCCGGCTGCTGCTCGCGATGTCCGCCGGGGTGACCCTGCCGACCGACCTGCTCGGCGCGCTGCTGTCCCGGCACCCGGACGAGTTGGACGAGCCGTTGGCCGCGGCGCGCGCCGCCGGGCTGCTCGGCCCGGACGACCGGCTCGCGCCGATCGTTCGGCGCGCCATCGTCGCGCTGAGCCCGGCGAGCCAGCGGGCCGCGGTCTGGCGGCGCCTCGCGGAACTCCAGCTCCAACGCGGCGGCCGGGTGCTTCCGCTGGTCCGTTCGATGCTCGACGGCGGGTTCGGCGGCAGTTGTCCGGCCGGCATCGCGGAGGCGGCCGGGGACGAGGCGCTGGCGGACGAGCCGGCACTCGCGGCCCGGCTCTTCGCCGTGGCCGAGGCCGCCGGTCGACCGGCGGCGGCCCGCCGCGCCATGGCGGCCGCGCTCTCCGCCGACCTCGACTCCGCGCTGCGGCTGGCCGACCGGCTGATCTCCACGCCCGACTCGCCGCACCGCGCGGACGGGGCGGCGGTCGCCGCGACCGCGCTCGTGCACCGTGGCCACACCGACCGCGCCGTCGAGCTCTACCGCTGGTCGGGTACGCCCGCGTCGGTCGCGTTCGCGGCGATCGGTGCGGTCGGTACCGGCCGGTCGGAGCAACTCGACCAGGTCCTGGCCGACCCGCCGAGGGACGGCCCGCCGACCCTGCTCGCCAGTGCCGCGCTGTTGATGGCCAGAGGGCTGCGGGAGACGCTGTCCGGTCCACCCACCGCCGCCCTGTCCACCCTGGTGCAGGCGTCCGCGCTGCTCGAACCGGCCGGGCGGTCGGTGCTGCTGCCGGAGAGCCCGGCGGTGCTCGCCGCGCTGGTCGCGCTGCACTGCGGCGAGTTGGACATCGGCGAGCGGGCGCTCGACCGGGCCGCCTCGGCCGGACTCGGTGCGGCCCTGATGGCCCGCCGGCACCGACTGTTGCAGACCTGGCTGCTGATGGTGCGTGGCCGGGCCGCCGAGGCCGGGCGGCAACTGGCGACGGTGACCGCCGGCGGACTGCCGTTGGAGTCCCGCGACCTGCTCTTCGCCACCGCGCTGGAGCTGGGCATCGCCCGCCGCAACAGCGACCTTCCGGCCCTGCAACGCGGCTGGGAGCGGGCCCGGGAGGCGGTGGTACGGCATCCAGTGGACCTGTTCACGCTGCTGCCACTGGGCGAGTTCGCCATCGCCGCGGCCCGGCTCGGCGAGCTGGACCGGCTCGCGCCGTACCTCGGCGAGGCCCGGAACCTGCTGGCCCTGCTCGGCGACCCTCCACTGTGGTCCACGCCGCTGCACTGGAGCTGCCTGCACGCGGCGATCCTGGCCGACCGGCCGAACGCCGCCGACGAGCATGTTGCGGCACTGGCCGCGACCACCGGCCACACCCCGTACGCGTCGGTGGTGGCCGCCGCCGGACAGAGCTGGGTCGAGGTGCTGCGTGGTGTGGTCGACCCGGTCCGGGTGGAGGCCGCGGCCCGGGGCCTGCACGGGATCGGACTGTGCTGGGACGGGGCCCGACTCGCCGGGCAGGCCGCCATCCGGACGTCGGACCGGCGGGCGATGACCACCCTGCTGGACTGCGCGCGGATGCTCCAGGGACGCCCGGCCGGCGCCAAGGGTACGACCCGACCGACCGGCCCCGGCGCACCCCAGGTCGCGGACGCGATCGCCGTACCGGCCGAGGACCGGCTCAGCGAGCGCGAGCGGGAGGTCGCCGAACTGGTGCTCTCCGGCCTGACCTACAAGCAGATCGGCGATCGGCTGTTCATCTCGGCCAAGACCGTCGAGCACCACGTGGCGCGGATGCGGCAACGGCTCAACTGCGCGAACCGCAGCGAGTTGCTGGCCCGGCTGCGGACCATCGTCGAGGAGCGGTCCGGCGGTCGGCCGGGCGGAACGCCCTGGCCAGAACGGACGACGCGGTGAGCCCGGCGGTGCGGCGTACGGCCGCGCTGCGGGCCGGGCTGCGCCGGGCGACCACGATCGGGCGGGTGTTCGGCAGCGCCGGCAACGACCGGGCGAAGGGAACGGACGGCGCGGACGGCGCGGGCCGGAGGAGCCGGCCCGGCACGGCGAACGGGCCCGGGACGACCGACGGCACCGGAACGACCGACGGCACCGGAACGACCGACGGCACCGGGACGACCGACGGCACCGGAGCGGCGGACGGAGCCGCCGGGGCTTACGGTTCCGGCCGGGCGAACGGTTCCGGCGGGCCCGGTCCGGTGAACCGGCCGGACGGCGACGGCGGACCGGCGAACCGGCCGACGACCGGGGCCAACCCCACCCGGATGGTGGAGAAGGCGAGCGCCCTGCTGCTGGTGCTGGCCCTGCTCTGGGGATACGCCGCCTTCCTGACCGCCCGCGAGGCGATGGACCTGCTCGCCGTCCGCACCCTCGGCACGCAGCTCGGCCAGCCGGCCGAGGCACTGATCCTCGGACTCCAGACGGAACGCCGACTGACCATGGTGGAGCTGGGTGCCCCGGGCCGGCACCAGGCCGCCCTGGCCGAGGCGCGGAACCGGACCGACGCCGCGATCGGGGCACTGCGCCGGTTCGCCGGCGACAGCGACCTCCGGCTGCTCACCGTCGGCACGGTCCGGGAGCGGGCGGCCGAACTGGTCCGCCGGCTCGACGCGGTCCGGCCGCTCCGGGACACCGTCGACGGCGGCACGGCCGACCGGGCCACCGCCGCCACGTCGTACGGGCAGATCATCGACGCCGGCTTCGCCGTGTACGGCTCACAGTGGGCCAGCCGGCGGACCGACCTGATCGAGGAGACCCGGTCCCTCGTCGCCCTGGCCCGGGCCGCGGAACTGCTCGCCCGGGAGGACGCCCTGGTGGCCGGGGCGCTCGCCGCGACCCGGTTGACCGAGGCGGAACACCGGCAACTGGTCGACCTCGTCGCCGTGGCGCGGTTCGCCCGCACCGAGGCGGCGGCCGGGCTGCCGTCCGCCGAGCGGGCCGACTACGACCGACTGGTCACCGGACCGGTCTTCGGAACGCTGCACGCCCTCGAAGCGGAACTGCTCGCCGCCGGCCGGAGCGCGGGGAGCCTCCGGGTCCAGCCGGCAGGGTGGCAGGCGGCGACCGATCCGGCCCTGTCCGAGCTGCGCAACCTCGTCGCCAGCGGGGTACGGCACAGCGTCGACCGGGCCACACCGGGCGCGGTCGGCGTCGTCGCCCGGGCCGGTCTGGTCGGCGGTCTCGGGCTCGTCACGGTGTTGGCCGCGGCCATGCTGACGATCCGGACCACCCGACGCGTGGTCGGGCGGCTCGATCAGTTGGGCGCGGAGCATGCGGCCCTGGGCACCGCCCGGGACCGGCTGACGGCCGAGCTGGCCGCGCAGCGGGAACGGACCGCGCGCCTGACCGCCCAGGCCGCCCAGTTGTCGGCCCAGCGAAAGCGGCTGGCGACGCAACGGGAGCAGTTGGTGGCCCAGACCGGTCGGCGGCAGGCGGAGGCCGAGCGCGTGACGGAACGGGCCACCCAGATCGCGTCGCGGCTGGCCGCGCTCCAGCGCATCCGGGAGGTCTTCGTGCGGCTGACCCGGGACAACCAGAGCCTGCTGCACCGGCAGATCGGCCTGCTCGACGCGATGGAGCGCCGGGAGACGGACACCGACGAGCTGGCCGAACTGTTCCAACTCGACCACCTCGCCACCCGCATCCGGCGCAACGTCGAGCAGATGATCAGCCTCTCCGGCGGCACTCCCGGGCGACGCTGGCGGCGGCCGGTACCGCTCGTCGACGTCGTACGCGGCGCGGTGGCCGAGGCGTCGGACTACCCGCGCGTGCTGGTGGCCCCGCACTGGTCGGGGTCGGTGGCGGGCCGGGCCCTGCCGGACCTGATCCACCTGCTCGCCGAGGTCGTCGAGGCCGCCCTCGCCGGATCGCCACCGACCACCACGGTCCGGATCAGCGGCGAGTTCCGGGACGGCGCCGCGGTGATCACGGTCAGCGACGACGGCGCGGGCCGCGGCCCGGCCGAGTTGGACGCCGTCAACGAGCTGATCCGGGACACGCCCACCACCGCACCCCTCGGCGGCTCGGTGGGGCTCTACGTCGTCGGCCGGCTCGCCCGGCGGCACGGCGTCACGGTCGAGATGACCGCCGGGGCCCGGGGCGGCACGACCGCGATCGTGCTCGTCCCCGATAGCCTGCTGGTCGACACACCCGTGTCCGGCCCGGAGAGCACCCCGGGCGGCGCCACCCCGACAGCACGGCCGGCCGACAGCGCAGTGGGCCGACCGGGTGGCGCGGCGCGTCCGGGCGCCGCGCCTCCGGCCCTTCCGGTGCGGGTCCGCCGGCCCCACGAGGGCAACGCGGCCGCCGCCACCACCCGGGCGGCCAACCCGCACCCGAACGGCGCGCCGGTACGGCCCGCCGAAACCGACTGGTCGGTGACGATGGAGCTGCCGGTGTCCATGCCGACGCCCATCGACGACCAACCCGAAAGCAGCGAGAGGACGACAGGTGACTCACGCAGTGGTCACGACGGATAACCTGGTCCGGATACTCGACGAGTTCGTGGACCGGGTCTCGGCGGCCGAACATGCCGTGGCGCTCTCCCCCGACGGGCTGTTGCTCGGCGTCTCCCGGGGGGTCGGCCGCGAACTCGCCGATCAGCTCTCCAGTGTGGTCGCCGGCCTACAGGCGCTCTCCCAGGCCGCCGCCCGGCACTCCGGCCCCGGCGGGGTACGTCAGGTCATCGTGCAGATGCACAAGGCGTTCCTGTTCGTCGCCGCGACCCGGGGCGGTGCGATCCTCGCCGTCCGGTTCGCCGGGGACGCCGACGTGGACGAGATGGCCTACGAAGTGGCGCTGGCCGCGGGCCGGGCGGACTCGCACCTGCCGACCTTTCCGGTACCGGCCGATGACCTGACCGGGGGGTGATGCGCGGTGCGCACCGGTGGAGGCGGTCGCAGCGACGACGCCTGGTACGACCAGGACGCCGGGCCGGTGGTCCGCCCGTACGCGATGACGCGGGGCAGGACGCAGCCGATCCGGGGACAGTTCGACCTGATCTCCCTGGTCGTGTCCAGATGGCCGGCACCGGAACGGTCCGACCTGACGCCGGAACAGTCCGAGATCCTCGTCTCCTGCCGTCGGCCGCTCTCGGTGGCCGAGATAGCCGCCGCGCTGGACCTGCCCGTGGGTACTGTCCGGGTGTTGCTCGGCGACCTGCTGGAGGCGGGGCTGATCGAGACCCACGAGCCGCCGGTGCTGGACGCCCCCTCGGAAGACCTGCTGGAAGCGGTGCTCGCGGGGCTGCGGGCGCTCTGAACCCGGTGCCGGCCGTCCCGGGGGCGGGACGTGGCGCCGGAGTGCAGCGAAGGGATGACACGTGACCAAGGTTCGACAACGGCCAGCGCGTACGTTGCCGGTCGCCGTACTCGACGTGCTGCTCGCCGCGGTGGCGGCGGTCCGCGGTCTGATCCGCCGGGTCGCCCGTGCACTGCCGGTCCGGCGCGGGGACCGGGTCCTGGTGACCGTGATCGTCGCCGCGGCGCTGGTTGCGGTCATCGGTACCGGATTCCTCGTCACCTCGCTGCTGCGGACACCGGATCAGCTCGCCCCGCTGGGCGTGGCGCCGCCGCCGACCCCCGCCGCCGAGGGGAGCCCCGGGGGCGGACCGGAAGACGCCGAGGGCAGCGCGACCCCACCGGCGTCGTCGCCGCTCGCCCTGCCGTCGCCGGAGTCGTCCACCGGGCCCCGCGACCGGTCGCGACCGCCGGCGCCAAAGCCGCCCGCACCGCCGCCGCCCACCCTCGCCGCCCGGTACGCGTCCGAGGGGGCGACGCTGCTCAACTACACCGCCTCGGTGGCGATCAGCAATCCCGGCCCCGGGTCGGTCACCGGTTGGACCCTGGTCATCACGCTGCCCAGGTCGACGCAGGCCATCGGCGAGGTGTCCGGAGCCACGACCAGCCGGGACGGTAACGCCTGGACCTTCGTGCCGGACGAGACCACCCGTCGGGTAGCGGCGGGCGGCTCGGTCCAGGTGCGGTTCCGGGTCGACGGGTCGCTTTTCGACTCGGCGCCGACGTCGTGCATGATCAACAAGAGGCCCTGTGAGATGACCTCGACCGAGGACTGACGGTCCGTCGGTGGACCACACCTCGATCAGCGGACACACCTCGATCAGTATCGGGCCGACGCTCTTCGCCGTACTGGCCGCGCTGGCGCTGCTCGGCGCGGGCGTCGTCGGGTGGGCACGGCTCGGCCCCGGTCGGGCGGTGCTCGGCGCGTCCGCCCGCGCCGCCGTCCAGCTCGCCGCCGTCTCCGCGATCATCCTGCTGGTCCTCGGCTCCTGGTGGTCCACCGTCGCCTTCGTCGGCGTGATGTACGTCGTGGCGGCCGGCACCTCCGCCGGACGGGTGACCGGTCGACGGATCGACTGGTCCGCCCCGCTCTCCACCGGGCGAGTCGGCTGGGCCACCCTGCTACCCATCGGGCTCGGGATCACCCCGGCGCTCACCCTGCTGCTCGCCACCCGCGCCGTCCCGCCGACCCCGTTGGCCGTACTTCCCACGGCCGGGATCCTGATCGGCGGGGCGATGACGGCCACCAGCCTGGCGGGTCGGCGGGCATTCGACGAGTTACGGAACCGGCGCGGCGAGTACGAGGCGGGCCTGGCCCTCGGCCTGAGTGACCGGGACGCCGCGATGGAGGTCTGCCGGTCGTCCGCCGGGCACGCGCTCATCCCCGCCCTCGACCAGACCCGTACGGTCGGCCTCGTCACCCTGCCCGGCGCGTTCGTCGGAGTTCTGCTCGGTGGCGCCGGCCCGGTACAGGCCGGCGCCACCCAACTGCTCATCCTCGTCGCGCTGCTCGCCGTGGAGGCGGTCGCCATCGCCGCCACCGTCGAACTCGTCGCCCGGCAGCGGCTGACGGACTTCCGGACGCCGGGCGGTTCCGGAACGGCCGGCTGAGCCGCCCGTGCTCCGGAGCCGGGCGATCTGCGTGGTCCCCATCCGCGCGGGTCACCTGGCTCGGGTGGTTCCCAGCCCCGCTGCGGAAATCAGCGCGACATCTCGATGGCCCAGTCGAGCCGGCGTTCGGCGTCGACGGTGGGGCGGTACCGCCCCGCGTAGGGTTCGCCGGTCTCCAGCGACCTCGCCACGCCCTCCAGAAGCTCCGTGATCGACGCCGGCCAGTCGTCGAAGCCCGTGCCGTCCTCCGGATAGAACTCGCCCACCCGGCCGTGCCCGCTGGGCCGCTGGTCCACCAGCAGACAGCCACCGTCGCCAGCCGACGCGAACGGCACGAAGGACCGGTGCCACCATTCGTCGTCCGGTGCGTCGCTCGCCAACACCGAACAGGTGATCTCCCAGTCGAGCACCATCTCCTCGAGGGTCAGCAGTCGGTAGAAGGGCGGCAGGTCGAAGCCGTCGACCGCGGTCGCACCGTCGTGACGGCGCAGCGACGCGACCAGGTCGGCCGGAAAGGCGACCGACATCCGGGTCTGCGACGCGGCGATCCGGGCCCGGGACGCCGGCGGTCGCAGCGTGCCTCGGGTCCGCGGTGCCTTCGCGGCCAACCAGCGTTCGATCCGGTTCCACACGGCGTCGACCCGCGCCGTGGTTGCCCGGTCAGGCTCGGCGGCGACCACCTTTCCGGCGTACTGCGGGCAGGCGATCGTTGCCGGCGGCCGGGACGGGCGCACCGTCGGGACCGGCTCGGGAACGACGTGGCCGGTCGGCACCGGGTGTCCGGTGTTCACCCGCGCCGAATTGGAGAAGATCCGTACCTCGGCTGTCTGGGTGGGCTGACCGGTGGCCAGGGTCAGGCCGCAGAGCAGCAGCAGCGACACCAGGAAGACCGCGAGCAGGACGACCAGCACCCGCTTGCCGCTGACGGTCGATCTCGCGGTCGCCCGGTCCAGCGGGACCGGGGACCTCGTCGCGTGGCCAGCCATGGACGTGGTCGCGGCGGCATCCTCGCCCGCCGGGACGGCGGTGGCGGCGGCCGGGGCGCCGCCGCGGGTCGCCGGCCGGCCCCGGGTGGCGTGCAGCAGCGGGTCGAGCCAACCCGCCGCCTCCGCGCGGAAACGCTCCGGCCGGTCGGCCGCGTCTGCCGGGATCCGGCCCGCCAGCGTGACCGGCAGCGCGCCGAACTCCTCCGGGCCGAGCGCGACGACCGAGGCGGTGATACCGCGACCGGTCAGGACCTCGAGGGCCAGTGTGGTGTGGTTGACCGCGTCCGGACCGGGACCGGTCAGCAGCACGACCGGCGCCGGCAGCGCCCAGGCGAGGTCCGCGAGGGTCCAGCCGCCGCAACCCAGCGGTACGGCGAGGCCGTGCCCACCACCGACCAGCACCAGCTCATGGGTCCGGGTCAGGGCCTGGACGAGTCCGACGACGTCGGCCACCAGCAGCCCGTCGACGCCACCGGCCGCCACCTCGACGTACGTGTCGAGGTTGTCGTGCAGCAGCAGCGCTCCCGAGTGGCCCCGGCTCCGTCCGTCGTCGGCTGCCCCGTCGTCGGCTGCCCCGTCGTCGGCTGCCCCGTCGTCGGCTGCCCCGTCGTCGGCTGTCCCGTCAGCGGTGTCGTCGGAACCGTCGCCCGCGATCCCGTGGCCGGGCCCCGCCACGACGATCCGGAGCACCGCCGTACGTCCCGCCGAGGCGACGCAGAGCGCGGCCGCGGCCACCTCCCAGTCCACGCTCGTCGAGGTCACGGCCACCAGCCACGGCCCACCGTCCGGCCAGGACATCGACGCCTCCCCCGGCTGCCACCCGCAGCGGCGCCGCCGGCCGCAACTGATCGTCGGCAGCCTATCGGAGGAGGTCCCGCCGAGCCGCCCCTCGACCGGCCGGCAGCGCGTACGACGCCCGCCGCCAGGGCATCAGCCGGAGCGGCGGGCGTCGTACGACGGTCAGCTGGTCAACGGCGGCGTAGCTCACCCGCCGTCTCCTGCGCCTGCCCGCGCACCTCCTGTGCCGAAGAGCGTGCCTGGTCACGCATACCGCCCGCGTGCTGGCTGGCCTTGGACTTGACCGATTCCGCGGCCCGCTGGGCCGGCTCGCGGAGATTCTCCTGCGTCTGCCGGGCCATTCCGGTGGCCTGCTGCTTGACCTGGTCGATCTGATCGGAGTGTTCCGCCATCTTGTTCCGGAGCTGTCCGGCCATCCGGCGTTCGGGCTGGGAGGCGGGCAGCAGTGCGGAGGCGAGGACACCGAGTCCGAAGGCGACCAGACCCGCGGCGAGCGGGTGGCCCTCCGTCTGCCGCCGGGCCTGGTCACCCACCGCGTGCATCCGCTCGCCAGCAGCGGAAGAAGCGGACGACAGTCGGGCCTGGGAGGCGTCGCGGGCGTGCTGGGCCCCTTCCCGAGCGTGCTGGGCCGTACCCATGATGTTGTCCCGGGCGTGCGAGGCGGTGCCCGTGACGCTGTCTTTAGCGTGTGAGGTCGTACCCATGACGTTGTCCCTGGCGTGCGAGGCCGTACCCATCACGGTGTCCCGGAGCCGTTGCCAGGTGCCACGGGCCTTGCCGCGGGCCTGCGAGGCCTGCCGGCGCGCCATGTTCCGTGGGTTCATCCTGTCGGTCAGCGCGTTGACATTGTTGCCCAGGTCGTCCTGGGTGCTCTCGATGTTGGCCCGGATCTGACTCGGATCGCTACTCATCACTGTCCCCCCGTTTGACGATGTGCCTGCCCCCGGACGGCGTTTGGTACGCGCCGGACCGAATCGGCTGTCTGCGGCAGGGCTTTCAGACCGCGTGCCTGTCGCCGTGCCACCGAGACCAACACCGCGGCGATCAGCGCCCAGACCACCGCGACGATCAACGCGGCCCAGCCCTGATCCATCACATTCGACAGGCCCCACCACAGGGCGTACGACAGGAACAGCAGCACCATGAGCGCGCCCAGGGCGGCACCGCCGAACATCCCGGCGACCTTTCCCGCGGTACGCACCTCCTGCCGCAGTTCCACCTTGGCCAGCTCGATCTCCTGGCGGACCAGCGTCGACGTGTCGCGGGTGATCGAGGTGAGCAGCTCACCGATCGATGCCTGGGAGGGGTCCCGCTCCCGGCTCGCTCCCATCCCGCCCGTCGCAGCGCTCACCGCGGCACCCCAGGTGCCCGCCCGTCAACGCCCGCCCCGGGTCGTTGCCCAGCTTCCGCGTCGGGCAGCGTGCCCGGATTCGGCGGACCGGTCTGCGGCTGCCCGTGCATACTCTGCGGCTGGCCGCGCATTCCATCCGGCTGGCCGGACGGGTGCTGACCGTCGCCGCTCTCCTGCATCCCACCTCGACTCTTGGTGAGTCTGCCGGCCAGTATCCCGGCGACGGCCGCCCCGGCGAGGAAGATTCCCGGCCGACGGCGGGCGTAGTCGCGTACCTCGCCCATCACCGCCCCGGGTTCCCGCTCGTCGAGCCAGTGTGCCGCCCGTTGGACCCGGTCGGATGCCTGGCGTACCAGGTCGGTGGCGACGCTCGGTTGATCGGCGCGATCGGACATCGCGCGCAACTGGTCGCCGAGCGTTCGAAGACCGTCGGCCGCGCGCTGTTGCTGCGCCCCGGCCTGTTCCTTGAGTTGGGCCGTGGCCTGGTTCATCAGGTCCTGGGCCTGCCGGCCAGCCTCCGCGGCGACGTCCTTGCCCCGGTCCGCCGCGTTGTGCGCCAACCCGCTGCCCGCCTGGGAAACCCGCTGACCAGCCTCGGTGGCCCCCTGCCGAGCGACCTGGGTCTTCGACCCGTGGCCGTCGCCGGTCGAGGCGGCACTTGCTTTTTGCGTCATCACAGGCCCCTCAGCTCAATACCGTGCCGGCGGACTGCCGACGGCGCTGGCTACCCCCCAGTTCGGCGGTTATGCCAATCTCTGCTGGCAGGGGCGCCGATAGGTGCCCCAATCTGTTTCGCCGAGCCAGTCATCGGGCAAGTAACAGGTCAGCGAGGTGCGGACGGTATCTCGGCAACACCTGGAGGACACGATGGGCTTAGGAGACAAGATCCGGCACAAGGTCGAGGAAGTCGCCGGGATGGCCAAGGAGAAGGTCGGGGACGCGACCGACAACGAGCGGCTTCAGGCCGAGGGCGCGACCGAGCAGACCGAGGCCAACGTCAAGCAGGCCGGTGACCACGTCGGTGACGCCGCCCGTGACACCAAGGACGCGTTCCGGCCCTGATTCCCGACACGATCACGACCGGCGGGCACCCCGACAACGGGGGTGCCCGCCGGTCGTGATCGTTTCGCCGTCGACACCCCGCTGAGCTGCAGCTTAGGCGTGGCTTATCTTACTTAGGTGCCCCTAACCCTCAGCGAACCTGCGCCGCCGGGCCAGGCGCCACCAGGACCGGCCCGGAGTACGGCCGCCCGGCGTACCGGGATCGTGCTGGTGCTGTTTGCCGCCGTCGCGCTCGCCTGCCTGGCGAGCGTACTCATCGGCGCCAAGAACGTGCCCCCTGGCGAGGCCCTGCGGGCGTTGACCGGTGACCGAAGCGGTGACGCGCTGCTGGTCGCCGAACTCCGCTTCCCGCGTACGCTGCTGGGGCTGCTGGTCGGGATCGCCCTGGGGGTGGCCGGCACCCTGGCCCAGGAGTTGACCCGTAACCCGCTCGGCGACCCGGGGCTGCTCGGTGTCTCGGCCGGCGCCGCCCTCTCCGTCGCGACCAGCATCGGAGTCTTCGGCCTGACCTCGCCCTACCAGTACGTCTGGTTCGCGTTCATCGGAGCGGCCCTGGCGGGCGCGCTCGTCTACGCCATCGGGGGTGCGGCCCGGGCTTCGGCGCGCAGCGGTGGTGCCTCCCCGGTCAAGCTCGCCCTGGCCGGAGCAGCGGTCACCGCGCTGCTGATGAGCCTCACCCACGCCCTGGTGCTGCTCGACGTACGGACCCTGGACCAGTACCGGTTCTGGGCGGTCGGCTCGCTCGCCGGCCGTGACGGCGCGCTCGCCCTCCAACTCAGTCCGTTCGTCCTCGCCGCGCTGCTGCTCACCGCGATCATCGTTCCCTGGATGAACGCGCTCGCGCTCGGTGACGAGCTGGCCGGCTCCCTCGGCGTACGGGTCGGGGTGACCCGCCTGCTGGGTGCCGTCGCCGTCGTACTGCTGACCGGTGCGGCGGTTGCCGCCGCCGGGCCGGTGACCTTCGTCGGGCTGGTCGTGCCACACCTGGTCCGGACCTTCACCGGTCCCGACCTGCGCTGGCTGCTACCCGGTGCCGGGCTCGCCGGTGCGGCGCTGCTGCTCGGCGCCGACACCCTCGGGCGACTGCTCGACCATCCCGGCGAGGTACAGGCCGGGGTGGTGACCGCGTTGATCGGCGCGCCGTTCCTGATCATGCTGGTCAAGCGCGGCAGGTTCCGGGAGCAGACCCGATGAGCCTCCGGCTCCCCGATCAGCCGACCAGTACACAACCGACCAGTACACAACCGAGCAGCACACAACCGACCAGCACACGACCGACCGGTGCACCCGGTACGGTTCCGACCGGCCGGCGGGTACCACGGCAACGCGGCCGGATCGGCTGGGAGGTGGCCCGGTTCGGCGGGATCGCCCGTCTCCGGGTGCTCGGGGTGCTCGCCGTCGTGCTGGCGATCGCCGCCGCCGGACTGGTCGCCTCGGTCTCGATCGGCGAGTTCCCGATCCCGGCCGGTGACGTGGTCCGCGCCCTGACCGGTACCGGTGGCGCCGACGCGACCCTGATCGTGCGCGAACTGCGGCTGCCCCGGGCCCTCACCGGCCTGCTGGTCGGCTTCGCGTTCGGGTTGGCCGGGGCACTGATGCAGGCGGTCACCCGCAACCCGCTGGCCAGCCCGGACCTGATCGGCATCTCCGCCGGGGCGAGCACCGGCGGGGTGGCCGCGATCCTGATCGGCGGCGTGACGGCGGCAGGGGCCGGGTCGTACGCGAGTGTGCCGCTCGGGGCGCTGGTCGGAGCGCTGGCCGCCGCCGGAGTGATCTACGCGATGGCGTTCCGGGACGGCGCGATCACCGGCTTCCGGCTCGTACTGGTGGGGATCGGCGTGCAGGGTGCGCTCGGCGCGCTGACCAGTTGGCTGCTGGCCCGCGCCGACATCAACGAGGCGTCCCGGGCGATGGTGTGGCTGACCGGCAGTCTGAACGGACGCGGTTTCGAGCACGCCCGGTGGGCCGGGCTGGCCCTGCTGGTAACGCTGCCCGTGGTACTCGCGCTGATCCGGCCGTACCAGTTGCTCCAGTACGGCGACGACACCGCGCGGGCACTGGGACTGCCGGTGGACCGGGCCCGGGTGGCGCTGCTGCTCGCCTCGGTCGTCCTGACGGCGGTGGCCACCGCCGCGGCCGGCCCGATCGGGTTCGTGGCGCTCGCCGCGCCGCAGATCGCCCGCCGGCTCACCGGCACCGCGAACCTGCCGTTGCTGACCAGCGGCTGCGTCGGCGCGACGCTGATGCTCGGCGCCGATCTGGCCGCCCGGCTGCTGCTCGCGCCGATCGAGCTACCGGTCGGCGTCGTCACCGGCGCGGTAGGCGCCCCCTACCTGATGTGGCTGCTCACCCGCGCGAACCGCATCGGCCGAGCCGGCTGATGAACCGGATACCTGAGGTGTTAAGAGGGGGCCCTTCTTCTACAGAAAACGATAAGAAGGGGCCCTTCCTTACACCCCACCTGGAGGATGCAATGACGACGTTGCTGGGCAGCGATCTCCGGCTGGCCTATGGCGACCGGGTGGTGGCCGAGGGGCTGGACATCGAGGTGCCGGCCGGGAAGGTCAGCGCGCTGGTGGGGCCGAACGCGTGCGGGAAGTCGACGGCGTTGCGGGCGCTCGCCCGGCTGCTCGCGCCGGCCGCCGGAACGGTGCTGCTCGAGGGCGAGCCGATCGCCGGGTTGTCGAGTCGGGAGCTGGCGCGTCGGTTGGCGCTGTTGCCGCAGTCGCCGATCGCGCCGGACGGGATCACGGTACGGGACCTGGTGTCCCGGGGCCGTACGCCGCATCAGCACTGGTGGCGGCAGTGGTCCCGGGCCGACGAGCAGATCGTCGAGGAGGCGCTCGCCGCCACCGGTACCACCGAGTTGGCGGACCGGAGTCTCGACGAGCTCTCCGGCGGCCAGCGGCAGCGGGTCTGGATCGCCCTCGCGCTGGCCCAGGACACCCGGGTACTGCTGCTGGACGAGCCGACGACCTATCTGGACCTGGCGTACCAGGTGGACGTGCTGGAGCTGGTCGCCGAGTTGAACCACCGGGACGGCACCACGGTGGTGATGGTGCTGCACGACCTGAACCAGGCGTGCCGGTACGCCGACCATCTGGTCGCGATGCGGGCCGGCAGCGTGGTGGCGGCCGGGCCGCCCTCCGAGGTGGTGACCCCGGAGCTGGTACGTGAGGTGTTCGGTCTCGACTGCAGGATCATCACCTGCCCGGTGGCCGGTACGCCGATCGTCGTACCGGAGGGTCGTCCTCGGCGCTGACCAGCGATGACAAGTGATCGACTTCGCATTCTCCGTCGGCGACTCTCCGTCGGAACGAGTTTTGTTTCCCCGGCAAGCAAGGCTAACCTAACTGCGAAGTAGGAGAGCCTTACCTTAGTAAGAGATGAGGATTTCATGCGTCGATTCGCGCGCGGTCGCGGCACGGCCTTCCGGCTCGCCGCCGGCCTGACCGGGCTGGCCCTGGCCGTCGGGCTGTCGGCCTGCGGCTCGTCGAACTCGCCGGAAGGGTCCGACACCGGCACGGCCAACGCCGCCGCGGACGCCGGTTTCCCGCGTACGGTGACCCACCACAAGGGCAGCACCGAGATCAAGGCCAAGCCACAGCGGATCGTGGCGCTGGACAACAGCCTGGTGGAGGCGGTCGTCCTGCTCGGTCGGCCGCTGGTCGGCGGCATCGCCAGCTACCGGAACCAGAAGACGTTCCCGGACTACCTGGGCGACGCCGTCAAGGACACCAAGGACATCGGCCCGCTGGACAACCCGAACCTCGAACTGATCGCCTCGCTCCGGCCCGACCTGATCGTCTCGGCGACCGTCCGGCACGACGCGCTGTACGACAAGCTCTCCAAGATTGCCCCCACCGTCTTCGTCGAGACCACCGGACCGACCTGGAAGGCCAACATCACCCTGCTGGCCCAGGCCCTCGGCGAGGAGACCCTGGCCGCGCAGCAGCTCTCCGCCTACGAGGCGCGGGCCAAGAAGATCGGCGACGAGGTCAACGCCAAGGCCGGCAACCCCGCCATCTCGGTGGTCCGGTTCGTGGACGGCCCGACCCGGCTGATGGCGAAGGCCTCGTTCATCGGCATCATCCTGGCCGACGCCGGGCTGAAGCGTCCCGCCTCGCAGGAGAAGGACACCTTCGCCACCGAGATCAGCGAGGAACAGATCGAGCTGGCCGACGGCGACCACGTCTTCGTCACCACCTACTCGGGCGGGGAGAGCTACAAGGAGAAGTTCGAGGCCAACCCGCTGTGGACCCGGCTCTCGGCGGTACAGGCCAAGCACCTGTACGAGGTCAAGGACGAGCTGTGGATGACCTCTGTCTCGGTCCAGGGCGCACACTTCGTCCTCGACGACATCGCGCAGACCTTCCAGGTCGACCCCGCGAAGTAGACACCCAGCGGACCGCCGCTGCCGCCCGGGCCCGGGTCGACGCGCCGGGCATCCGGGCGGCAGCGCCGGAGGAGGCTCATCCGTGCGGCTCTACCTGACCGCGCTCAATCCCACCGACTCGGTACTCGACGGCTTCCTGCCGGCGGCAGACCGCCTCGGGCTGCCGGTGACGGTGCTGACCGATCAACCCGGAGCCTGGCCGGCGCTACCGGGCGGGCCGGCCGGCGCGGAGGTGGCCGGAGCCGACGTACGCGACGTGCGCGCCGTACTCGACGCGGTGTACCGGGGAGACCCGCCCACGGCCCTGCTCTCCAACAGCGACCACCTACAGACTCCCACCGCCCTCGCCGCCCAGTACCTCGGACTGCCCGGCAAGGACTGGCGGGCGACCCTGCGGGCCAAGGACAAGCGACTGACCCGGCGCACCATCGCCGCCGCCGGGCTGGACACGGTGGCCTCGGTGGCCCTCGGCCCGGACGACGACCCCGACCTCGCCGCGAGCGTGCCGTTCCCGGCGGTGGTCAAACCCCGGGAGGGCGTGGCGAGCGAGGACGTCTACCTGGTCGGCGACCCGGCCGAGCTGCGCGCTCGGGTCGCCGAGATCCGTGCCCGACGCCCCGACCTGCCGCTGCTGGTCGAGGAGTACCTCACCGGCGAGCTGCACACCCTGGAAACCCTTGGCGACGGCACCGGCGTCGCGGTACTCGGCGCCTGGCGGACCGGCCTCGGTCCACCACCGACGTTCATCGAGGCCAGCCTCGAATGGGCACCGGAGCTACCGCCGCCAGTGCTCGACCAGGTACGGGCCCAGCTCGACGCGCTCGGCGTCGGCCTCGGTGCCTGTCACACCGAGTTCGTCGTCGCCGACGGTCGGGCCCGGCTCGTCGAGGTGAACTACCGGCTGATCGGCGACCGGATGGACCTGGTCCTCGCCGAACTGTTGGACGTGCCGCTCTTCGAGTACGTCATCGGGGTGCACGCCGGCACGACGCCGCCGCCCCTGCCCGACCCCGCGACCCTGGCCCGGCACGCCCGGGTCGAGTACGTCTGCGCCGACCGCCCGGGCACTCTGCTGGCCGCTCCCGGCAGGGTCGACACGCGCGACCCGTCCGGCGTCCGGCTCGGCTGCCGGCCGCTGCGCCCGATCGGGGTCACCGCACCGCTGACCCGGACGAACCGCGACTACCTGGCCGCCCTGCACGCCATCGGCCCCGATCAGGGAACGGTCGCCCATGCCCTGCGGGACTTCCGGGCCGCGCTGCGCTGGGAGATCCGCGAATGAGCGGGCGGCACCGAAGGAGCCCGGAATGAGCGGGAGCACCGACGCCGAGCGGGAGGTCTTCCAGCGGGTGCTCGACGCGCTGCTCCGCGAGGACCATCTCGGCCTGGCCAGCAACGGTCGGCCCGATGGCGACGGCTGGTGGCTGACCCGTACCGGCGCCGCCCGGCTGCGCCTGCCGGTCCGGCCCGACGGATTCCAGCACGATCTGCGCACGGCCCGGCCGGAGTTCGTGGTCGAGGACGGCACCGGACCGGGACGGCTGGTCGGCACCCTCGACGGGCTGCTGGACGTCCTCGCCCCGACCGACGACCCGGAGGCCGAGGCGGGCTGGCTCGCGTTCCGCGCCGAGTGCCGGCACGACCTCGCCGCGCGGCGGCTCGCCGCACAGACCCGCCCCCGGGTGTACGCCGAACTCCTCGCCGCGCGGCAGGGCGCCGTACCGGGCGGCCCGGCCGGTCAGCACAGCCCGACCAGTCACCACAGCCTGACCGGGATGGCGGGCGCGTTGCTCGACGACGTCCTCGCCGCCCGTACCGACCATCCGGTCTATCCGACCAGCCGGTGCCGGCACGGTCTCGGCAGCACGGACCTGCTCGGGTACGCCCCGGAGCACGCCCCCCGCTTCGCCCTGTGCTGGCTGCCGGTGCCGCGTGCCGAGGTGACCCTCTCCGGTGCCCTGCCCTCCTGGTGGCCTGCGGCCGGTACGCCGGAGACCGTGCTGCTGCCGGTGCATCCGATCACCGCCGACCGGCTGAGCCTGCCGGTACGCGCGAACGGACCCGAGATCCTCGTCCAGCCGACCCTGTCGACCCGGACGGTGTCGCTGGTGGACGACCCGTACACGCATCTGAAGCTGCCCCTGGCGACGGCGACGCTCGGCGCCCGCAACATCCGGACGATCGCTCCCGGCACCCTGGTCGACGGCGCCGAGCTGCACCGGTTGCTGGCCGGGATCGCCGCCGCCGAACCGGCGTTCGCGGGTCGGATCCTGCACGCCGACGAGAGCTGCTACGGGCATGCCGGGAACGACGTCCGGTCGTTCCTGCTCCGCCGCTATCCGAGCGAGTTGGCCGGTCACCAGGTGGTACCCGTCGCCGCCCTGGCCGCCGAGGACCCCGACGCGGGAACGGTCGCGCAACGGGTCGGCGGGCCGGACCCGGGAGCGCTGCTGGAGTCCTATCTGGACCTGCTGATCGACTGGCACGGCTATCTCTGGCTGCGGCACGGGATCGCACTGGAGGCGCACCAGCAGAACATCCACCTGGTCCTCGACCCGGTCACCACCGGGGGCGGTCTGCGGCTGCTCTACAAGGACAACGACGGTGCCAGGCTGGCCCGGCGGACCGGTCCGGAACTGTCCGACGCGCGGATGTGGATCACGGATCCGACCGAGTTGGCCGACGTCTTCACCACGATCACCCTGCACCTGGCCGCGGCGGCGCCGCTGCGCGCGCTCGCCGAGCGGGGCGTGCCGGTGCCGGCGCCGGGCACCGCGCTACGGACCCGCCTGGTCGCCACCCGGGACCGCTGGGCCGCCGGCCCGGCCGGACTGGTCGGCTGGGACGTGACCGCCGCCGCCGACCTGCTCACCGAACGCGTCCTGACGGCCGGCCGCCTGCCCATCAAGGCGATGGTCACCGCCGGCACGCTGCTACCCAAACAGCGCACCGGTTGTGCCGACATCAACAAGTACTACCTGCGCACCGGCCCCAACTACCTGCGGTCCGACCGGTGATCGCCGTCCCGGCCGGCCTCGTCGTCCCAAGGAGCAGTCGATGACCGCCGCACTGTCCCGATCCGCGGCCGACGTCGCCAGCACACACACGTTGCTCGGCTGCGTCGCCCGGGAGGTCGCCGGCCCGGAACGGCAGACCAACCTCGCCGACGGGCACGCCCTGGTACGGCTGCCCCGCAGCGCCGTACTGCTGCGCTGTGCGGTGGGCCGGGTGTCGGAGGTGGGGGCGCACCGCTACGAGGGACCGGTGCAGCGGCTCTTCGGCGGGACGTGGTCGCCGGTCGACGCGGCCGGGCTCGCGGCGCTCGTCGCCGACGAACTGACCCTGCGTACCGGAGTGCCGAACGAGGAGTTCACCGGGCAGGTGGTGGCCAGCCGGGATGCGCTGGACCGGGTGCTCCGGCTGCGTCCGACCGCCGACCCGGACCCGACCGGGGACGTGGTGATCGACTCCTATGTGGACTCGGAGCAGTCCCTCGTCCGCGGGCACCCCCGGCATCCGGCACCGAAGTGGCGGACCGGGGACGTCGAGGCGTGGAACACGTACGCGCCCGAACTGCGCACCAGCGTACGGCTGCGCTGGATCGCCGTACCCCGGTCGCTGCTCGCCTCCGACGGGCCGTTCGACGAGCTGATCGGCGTACTCGATCCACCGGCGGCACCGGCCGGGTACGCCGTACTGCCGGTGCACCCGTGGCAGTACGAGCTGTCCGGACCGCTCGACCCGCGCCTGCGCGACCTCGGCGTCACCGGCGCCACCCTGCGCCCGACGGCGAGCGTACGCACCCTCTACGCGCCCCGTGCCGACCTGTTCGTGAAGACGAGCCTGCACGTACGGATCACCAACTGCCTGCGCAAGAACGCCCGGTACGAACTCACCGGAGCGGTGGCGCTCACCCGACTGCTCGCCGAACTTCCCCTGCCGGCCGGCGTGGTGCTGCTGCCCGAACCCGCGTACCGGACGGTCGACCTGCCGGTGCTGGACGAGACGTTCGGGGTGATCCTCCGGGGTGGCCTGCGCCCGCACCTGGCCGACGGCGAGACGCCGCTGATCGCCGCCGCCCTGGCCGCCGGGCCGCTGACCGTGGCCGATCCGGTCGGTTGGTGGAACGCCTACACCCGGCTGCTGGTCCCGGCCGTGCTCGAACTCTGGTGGACGCACGGCGTGGTGCACGAGGCGCACCTGCAGAACGTCGTCGCGGTGCTGAACGCCGACCGTTGGCCGGTCAGGATGCTGCTGCGCGACCTGGAGGGCGTCAAGCTCGACCTCGATCGCCGGGCCGACTGGCTCGCCGGGCTGCCGGCGGCGATCGGCTACGACCCCGAGCAGGCGTTCAACCGGGTCAGCTACTGCCTCTTCGTCAACCATCTCGTCGAGTTGGCCGGTGCCCTGGCCGACGCCCATCCCGGGGTCGAGGCGAAGCTGTGGGCGACGCTGCGCGAGGTGGTCGTGGAGACGTCCGCCCGGCTCGGTGACCCGCCCCGGCTCCGCGCCCTGCTCGCCGGCGTGCCGCTGCCGGTCAAGGCCAACCTGCTGGTGCGCTGGCGCCGGGCCGCCGACCGGGACGCCGGTTACCTGCCGTTCCCCAACCCGATCGGAGACCGCTGGTGAACCCTGGTCTGGTGAGTCCGGTCTATCTGTACGACCTGGCCGGGTTGGCCGGGGCGGCGGCGGCGATCCGGGCCGCGCTGCCGGCCGGTGTCGAGTTGCTGTACGCGATGAAGGCGAACCCCGACCCCGGCATTCTGCGTACCCTGGCGCCGTACGTGCACGGGTTCGAGGCGGCCAGCGGCGGGGAGTTACGCCATCTGGCCGAGGTCCTGCCGGGCACCGCACCGGCTGCGCTCGGTGGACCGGGCAAGACCGACCCGGAGTTGGCCGCCGGGCTCGCCGCCGGGGTACGCCGGTTCCACGTCGAGTCGCCGACCGAGCTGTGTCGGCTCGGCCTGCTCGCGCAGGCCCGGGGCGTCGTCGCCGACGTGCTGCTCCGGGTCAACCTGCCGGTGCCGGTCGACGGTGCCGTCCTGGTGATGGGCGGTCGGGCGACACCGTTCGGGATGTCGCCCGAGCAGGCCCGGGAGTGTGCCCGGCTCGACCTGCCCGGGGTACGGGTCCGTGGCGTGCACGCGCATCTGGGCAGCGGACTGTCGGCACCGGCCGCGGCCGGGGTGGCCCGCGCGGTCGTCGACTGGGCGGTGGCCGAACTCGACGCCCACGAGGTGAACGTCGGCGGTGGAATGGCGGTGGACTACACCGATCCGGAGACCCGTTTCGACTGGGTCGGCTACGGCGCGGCCCTCGACGAGTTGCTGTCCGCGTACCCCGACCGGACGCTGCGGATCGAGCCGGGTCGGGCGATGACCGTCTACTGCGGTCACTACCTGACCGAGGTGCTGGACGTGAAGGAGGCCGGCGGCGAGTGGTTCGTGGTGGTGGCCGGCGGTACCCACCATCTCCGTACCCCGGCGGCGAAGCAGCACTCGCAGCCGTTCACCGTGCTGCCCCGCCCGGACTGGGCGTACCCGTTCGCCCGGCCGGTCACCGGCTCCGGACCGGTGACGATCGTCGGGCAGCTCTGCACCCCGAAGGACGTGCTGGCCCGGGTCTCGTCCGCCGACCTGATCGGTGGACCGGGCCGGATCGCGGTCGGGGACACGATCGCGTTCGGGATGGCCGGGGCGTACGCCTGGAACATCAGCCACCGCGACTTCCTGATGCACGACCCGCCGGAGTTCCGGACCGGCCGGTTGACCGATCCGTCGACCGACCTCTACCGCTGACGCAATATCTCTGACTATAGTCAGCGAATGGCAGCCCTGATCGAACAGGCCGAACTGGTCCGCGACTTCAACCGCTACTACTCCCGCCGGATCGGGCTGCTCACCGACCGCTACCTCGGGCAGGCGCGGCCACTCAGCGAGGCCCGGCTGCTCTTTGAGATCGGCACCGGCGCGTCAGTACGCGACCTGCGGACCCGACTCGACTGGGACTCCGGCTACCTGAGCAGGTCGCTGCGCTCACTCGAAGCCCAGGGCCTGGTGCGGCTGCGTCCCTCCGAGACCGACGGTCGGGTCCGGATCGCCGGACTGACCGAGGCCGGCAACGCCGAACTAGCCGAACTCGACCGGCGGTCCAGCGCCGCCGCCAGCGACCTGCTGGCGCCGCTCAGTTCCGCCCAACGGGACCGGTTGATCGCGGCACAGCAGCAGACCCGCCGACTGCTCCGGCTGGCCACCGTCACCGTCGAGGTGGTCGATCCCGATTCGGCCGCCGCCCGGCACTGTCTTTCCGAGTACGCCGCCGAACTGTCGACCCGGTTCCCCGAGGGGTACGACAGCTCGGCGCTGGTGAGCGGCGCCGAGGTCAGCGGCGACGTCGGCGCCTTCGTGGTGGCGTACGAACAGGGCCGTCCGGTCGGCTGCGGCGGGGTGCGGACGTACGCGCCCGGCGTCGCGGAACTCTGCCACCTGTGGGTGCACGCCGACGCGCGCGGACTGGGGCTCGGCCGCCGACTGCTCGGCGACCTGGAACAGCAGGCGGTGGCCCGTGGGCTGCACAGCGTACGGCTGGGTACGCACCGCGTCCTCGCCGAGGCGGCGACGCTCTACCGCTCGGCCGGTTACCGGGAGATCCCCCGGTACGGCGACAGCCCGTACAACCAGCTCTGCTTCGCGCGCCTGCTGTCCGGGGCGGACCGGTCGGGCGTACCCGATGACCGGCCGCCCGCGCTCGACGGGCGCCGGTTCCGCGCGGTCGGCGAGGTCGACGGGGGCGAGGTGGACGCCGCGACCCGGTTCGACTACCGGGAACGCGACGGGGAGATCTCGGCGACGTACGCCGGGGGCACCATCCGGACCGGGTACCTGGTCGGCACCCGGGACGGGAACCGGCTGGACTTCCGCTACGTCCAGCTCAACCGTGCGGGCGAGACCTCCAGCGGACACTGCGTCAGCACGATCTCCGTACTTCCCGACGGCCGGCTACGACTCGACGAAACCTGGTCATGGGAGTCCCGTCACGGCTCCGGCACCAGCGTGGTCGAGGAGATCGCGCCCAGCGGGCGATAGTCGTTCTGACCGCCGACAGTGGCGTCGGGCTCAGCCCGCGGGGGTGTTCAGCCAGTTCCGGATCACGTCGAACGCCTCGGGGCCGCTGTCGGCGGTGACGTTGCGGGCCAGGTCGGCGATGGTCACGGCCCGCAGCGCGGCCCGCCAGGCGCTGTCGGCCGCACCCATGGCGCGGGCGATCGGGCAGGGTGTGGCGCAGGCCTCAGCCGGCGTGGCCAGCGGCCCGCGCTGACGGATCTCGGTACAGACGAATGCCGGCGCAGCGCCGTCGACCGCCTCGACGATGTCGAGGATGGTGAGCTCTTCGGCGGGGCGAGTGAGGACATATCCGCCTGATTTGCCCTGGACGGATCGGACGAACCCGGCGCGTGACAGCTCCTGTAGCTGCTTGGCTAGATAGGTCCCCGACACGTCGTGCAGCTCGGCCAGGCGTGCGGCGGACACCGGCCGCCTCGCGGCGGTCAGCACCACGCAGCAGTGCAGCGCCCACTCGACCCCGGCAGACATCTTCACCAGCACACCCTACTTGACTCGGACAGGAAACATCCGAGTAGTATCTCGGATAAGAAACGTCCGAGTTTCACAACCGACAGGGATCAACATGAAGATCGTGGTTATCGGCGGTACCGGGCTGATCGGCTCGGTCCTCGTGGCCAAGCTCCGCGAGAGCGGCCACGACGTGACCGCCGCCTCGCCCTCCAGCGGAGTCAACACCCTCACGGGTGCCGGGCTGACCGAAGCGCTACCGGGCGCCGACGTCGTCGTCGACGTGGCAAACTCACCATCGTTCGAGGACACGGCGGTCATGGAGTTCTTCCAGACATCCGGGCGAAACCTGCTGGCCGCCGAGGCAGCCGCCGGGGTGGGCCACCACGTCGCCCTGTCGGTCGTCGGCGCCGACCAGATCCCCGACAGCGGATACATGCGGGCCAAGGCCGCCCAGGAGGCACTGATCAAGAGCGCGACGACGCCGTACACGATCGTGCGCGCACCGCAGTTCTTCGAGTTCGTGGGCAGCATCGCCGAGGGCGCCGCCGACGGCGACACGGTCCGGCTGCCACCGGCGCCCATGCAGCCCATCGCCGCCGCCGACGTTTCCGCCGCGCTGGCCGAGATCGCCGTCGACAAGCCGGCGAACGGGACCGTCGAGCTGGCCGGGCCGGAGAAGATCCGCCAGGATGACTTCGTACGGCAGTTCCTGGCCGCCAAGCAGGACACCCGCCAGGTGGTCACCGACCCCGCCGCGCGGTACTTCGGCGCCGACGTCAACGACGGGTCCCTCGTCCCCACCGGCCCGGCGCGGGTCGGTGCCACCCACTTCGCCGACTGGCTCGCCACCAACCGGGCCAAGAACGCCTGAACAGCACACCGGCACGCGGCCGGGCAAGCGCGGGCCGACAGGGGCCACAATCACACCCCGGCGGGGTACGTCTCCATCTCACCGGGGGTGCTGGGGGTGGCCGGCAGCGGGTGCAGTGCGGTGGTGTGGTCGCACCAGATGAACGCGTCGTACCGGTCGCCGAGCAGGGTCGGGACGTAGTTGCCCCACGCCTCGAACGACGGGTCGTAGACCACCCCGATCGCCCGGTGGTCGGCCTCCTCGGTCAGCCAGTCCGGTCGATCACCCTCGGACAGGATCACCAGTGCCCGCTCGGGCAGCAGGGTGTGCAGCCGCTCCTCCAGCGATCCCACCCGGCCCGGTGGCACCGTCATCACCTCGGACGGCGCTCCCCAGCGGGACGCGGCGACGACCGTGCCCTGGTAGCTGCCGAAGCCGACCAGGACGACGTTCTCGGCGCCGTGCCGCTGCCGGGCCAGTTGGCCAATGTTGATCATGCCGTCCCGGTTCATCTCGGTGGCCCGGGCGTCGCCGATGTGCGTGTTGTGCGCCCAGACCACCGCCTTCGCGTCCGGGCCGTACCGCTCCAGCAGCCGGTCCAGGGTGTCGGCCATGTGCGTGTCCCGGACGTTCCAGGACTGCGGGCCACCGCCCACCATCGCCCGGTAGTACTTCTCCGCCCCGACGACGACTTCCGCGTTCTGCCAGGTGGAGAAGCTGTCCGGCCCGTCGTGCACGGCCCGTTCCCGGGTACGCGTCAACAGCCGAACCACCTCGTCCTCGCACCGGGCCGAGACGAACCGACTCGCCAGGCCGTACTCCTCGACCCGGGTGCCGTACGGCTCGAAGCACTGGTACGCCTCCTGAGCCAGCTCTAGCGACACCGGATCCTCCTCGCCCAGGTAGTCGAGGATGGCCTGCATCGACTCCCAGAGGCTGTAGACGTCTAGCCCGTGGAATCCGGCCCGACCCGACTCCGGTTGGTCCAGATTCCAGGCCCGGAGCCACCGGCAGAACCGGGCCACCTCGGTGTTCGCCCACATCCAGGTCGGCCACCGCTCGAAGCGTTCGAGCGCGGTCTGCGGATCGGCATCGCCGCCCGGCGCGCCGATCACCGACCGGTGCACCACCTCGCAGTCGGGCCAGTCCCCCTCGACCGCGACGAAGGAGTACCCGCATTCCGTGATCAACCGGCGGGTCAGTTGCTCCCGCAGCCGGTAGTAGTCATAGGTCCCGTGGCTCGCCTCGCCCAGCATCACCACCCGGGCCGATCGGGCCTGCTCCAGCAGCGGGTCGAAGTCGCCCGGGCCCCCGAGCCGGTGAACCTGCATGCCGGCGCCTACCCGGCCCGGCGGCCGGACAAACCCCACGGTGTGGCCGGGGCCGGATCGGGTACCTCCACGGGTATGAGATCGAACGCGATGCAGTTACAGGAGTCGCTCGCCGGGCTGGACTACCCGGTGTCGAAGGAGGATCTGGTCCGCTGGGCCCAGGAGAACGGGGTCGGTACCGAGACCCTGCAACTGCTGCGCTCGCTGCCGGTCGAGCAGTTCCAGACCCCCGCCGAGATCGGCGACGCGATCATCGAGCTCTCCTGAGCTCCGAGGTGTTAGGAAGGGACCCTTCTTCTACAGAAAACGATAAGAAGGGGCCCTTCCTTACATGCCGTTGAGGTAGGCGAGGACGGCGAGGACGCGGCGGTTGTCGTCGTCGGACTGCGCCAGGTCGAGCTTGCCGAAGATGCTCGCGGTGTGTTTGCCGACCGCGCTCTCGGAGAGGAAGAGGCGTTGGCCGATGGCGCTGTTGGAGCGGCCTTCGGCCATGAGTTCCAGCACCTCGCGTTCGCGGGGGGTCAGGCGGGTCATGGGGGCGTCGCGGCTGCTCCGGGCGAGCAGCTTGGCGATCACGTCCGGGTCCATCGCCATTCCGCCGCCGGCCACCCGGCGAACCGCGTCGATGAACTGCTCCGCGTTGAAGACCCGATCCTTGAGCAGGTAGCCGACCCCGCCGGCCCCGTCGGCCAGCAGTTCCCGGGCGTAGAGCTGTTCGACGTGCTGGGAAAGCACCAGCACCGGCAGTCCGGGCACCTCCCGACGGGCCGCGAGCGCCGCCTGCAGGCCCTCGTCGGTCTGGGTCGGCGGCAGCCGTACGTCGACCACGGCCACCTCGGGGCGCAGTCCGAGCAACGCCTCCAGCAGCTCCGGACCGGTCTCCACCGCCGCCACCACCTCGAACCCGTGTGCGGTCAGCATCCGGGACAGCCCGTCCCTCAGGAGATAGAGGTCCTCGGCGAGGACGACACGCACGGCACCTCCAGAGTCACCGCCGTCGGGCCGCCCGGTGGACCGCTCATCTCGACGACGCCGTCGAATGTACCGAGCCGCCGTTCGAGCCCGCGCGGTCCACTCCCCCGGGCCGGTTCCGCACCGCGCCGCCCGTCGTCGCCGAGGGCGGGGTCAGCCGGGGAGCGTGACCGTGCGGCCCTGCTCGCGGGCGGTCTGCGCGGCGGCGAGCACCGCCACGACGTCGCGGCCGAAGCGTACGTCGACCAACCGGTCGCGGATTCCCGAGTCGACCTCGGCGACCAGTTGGTCCACGGCCAGCCGGAACGCGTCCACCGCGGTGCCGTCGCCGCGCGGAACGGCGTCGATGCCGCTGGATCCGTGGAAGGCGAACTCGAAGGTGGTCGACGCGGGCGGGGCGTCCAGAGCCAGCGACAGCGTGCTCGCCGCCGTCTTCCCGTGCGCCAGCATCAGGTGGACGCTGTCGCCGGGGCCACCCAGCGCGGCGACCTGGGTCACCGCGCCGAGCACGGGCAGGATCAGCGAGAGCGCGTGCGGGCCCACGTCCCACAGGCCACCATGGGTGCGGCGCCACGGCGACCGGCCGTACGGGTTCCCCGGCTGGAAGATCGACGAGTACATCACGCCCCGGGCGCCGTGCCAGCCACCGGTCGCCGCGGCGGCGGCCAGGAACCCGGCGACGTTCGGATGGAACCGGTTGGTGAAGAAGACCACCGAGGCGACGCCGGTCCGTTCGACGGCGGCCACCACCCGGTCCGCCTCGGGCAGGCTCAACGCGATCGGCTTGTCCAGCAACAGGTGCCGGCCGGCGTTCGCGGCGCGCACGGCCAGCTCCGCCTGTACGTCCGGCGGCAGCGCGACCGCCACCGCGTCCACGGCCTCGATCAGCGCGTCGACGTCGTCGAAGGCCGGTACGTCGTACCGCTGCGCCAGCGCGCGGGCCTTGACCGGATCGCGGCCCCAGACACCGGCGAGTCGAGCCCCGGGATGCCCGGCGAGGGCGGCGGCGTGCACCTCGGCCGCCCAGTGACCGGTGCCGAACAGTCCGAACGTGAGCAAGGCGAGGCCCCTTATTGTTCCGCTTTGACCAGGGAGTTCTTCCTAACACATCAACTCCCGGCCAACTCGGTCGACCTGTCCCGCCCGCCTTCCGGCCAGCCGGCCCGGCCGTCCTCCGCCTAGCGGGCTCGCCTTCGGCGGCGGGGCCGGCGACGCCGGGTGAACCGCTGTGCCGTCAGGTACGCCTCCCGCGCCTCGGCGGCGGAGGCGGACGCCTCGGCCAGCAACTCCTCGGCGGCCGCCTCGGCCGCCCGGGCCTCCTGATCGGCGCGCCGGGCCAGGGCCGCGGCCTGGTCGTACGCCCGCCGCGCCATCGTCAGGCGCATCCCGTCGCGTTCGAGGACCCGTTCCCGGTCCTCCTGCGCCGGATCCCAGTCCCCGGCCCGCCGGAACACCTCGCGGAGTTCCTGTAGCGAGATGTCACCTCGCCGATAGGCGGCCAGGGCGGCCCGGGACACCTCCCGATCCCGTTCCGAGCCGGGCACCGGTTCGGGCGTCGGGGCCCTGGCCGCCGTCTCCCGCCCGGCGAGCGCCGACTGCCAGGCCCGCTGATAGTCCCGCTCCGCCGTCTCCTGCGCCGCCCATGCCTCGTCGCGGGCCTGCTCTGCCGCCGCCAGCATCGTCCTCGCCTGGGTCGCGATCGCGGCGGCGCGGCCGGCCTCGGTCTGGGTCGCCAGTGCGTGCGCCTCGAGTTGCTCGGCCGCGGCCCGCAGCCGGACCGGATCGGGGCGCGGGGTCCGGGGTCGGTCCGTCATCACGGCGAGTACGACGAGCGCCAGGAACACCACGCCGCCGCCGATCAGCAACGCGGAGACCGCCGTGACCCCCGTCGCGTCCACGCCTTCGACTCCCCGGAGTAGGCGTCGGTGCAAGTCCGGTCAATCATAGAAGAAGGCTGATGATCCAACCAGGATGGGGCATCAAGCAAGATCGCCCGAGGTCGGTCCCGCCGCTCCCACCGCGCCCGGCGCCGCGGCCAGGAGTGGCGGCAGCGGAGCTGACTACGCCGGTCAGGGGTGGCGGGCGCGGAGCTACCACGCCGGTCAGGGGGTGGCGGGAGCGGCAGCTACTACACCGATTAGTAGACTGCGCCGGTGAGCCAGCCACGGATCGCCGTGCCGACCACCGGGCCGACCCGGCGGGTCGACCGGTGAACGACTACCTCGTCACGCTGACGATCGTGCTGTCGCTCGTACTGGCGGTGTGGAGCCTGGTCACCACGATGCGCAACCGGCCACCGGACCGGTCCCATCTCGCCGGCCTGGCCGTGCTGGAGCTGGCCCTGCTGGCGCTCGCCGTCACGGCGATCGCCACCTGGATCGGGGGCGAGCAGCCCGCCGAGGCCGGAACGTTCGCCGGCTACCTCGTCACGCTGATCTGCCTGCCGCCGCTGGCCGGGGTGCTGGCCCGGATGGAGCCGACCCGCTGGGGATCGGTGATCGTCACCGTCGTCTGTCTGGTGGTTCCCGTAGTCGTCATCCGCCTGCAACAGACCTGGCAGATCCCCGGTGCCTGACCCGATCCCGCCGCCGAGTCCTCCGCCGCACAACCCGGTCCCGCCGGTCCCGCCGCCGCCGGGTGGGCGCCGGGTGAACAGCGGGCCGGGGCGGGTGCTGGTCGCGGTCTACATCCTCTTCGCGATCGCCGCCACCTCCCGGGCTGGCCTACAGATCGCCACGAAGTTCGACGAGGCTCCGGTGGCGTACCTGCTCTCCGCGTTCGCCGCGGTGATCTACATCGTGGCGACCGTGGGCCTGGCCCGGGGCGACCGGATCGGGCGCCGGACCGCGATCGTCTGCTGCACCGTCGAGCTGGTCGGCGTACTGACGGTGGGCGCGCTGAGCCTGCTCGACCCGGCACTCTTCCCCGACGACACGGTGTGGTCGGACTTCGGCGGCGGCTACGGCTACATCCCGCTGGTGCTGCCGGTGCTCGGCCTGCTCTGGCTACGCCGTACCCGGTCCGCCGCCACCGGCTAGCCGCGCGGACGACCGGGCCCCGCACCCGCTCACTCGACCGCGTCGCTGCGGCGCAACCGGATCCAGCGGTAGCCGTACCCGGCCAGGTGCAGCGCGTCGAGCTTGCCGACCGGGTCGTACTCACGATCGGCGAGCACGTCGCCGGGCAGGTCCGCCTCCGGTGACAACGAACCCAGGTCGACGATGGCCGGCTTGGTACCGAGGTTGTGCAGGAAGAGCATCGAACCGGTCGGGCCGTCGGCGCGGTGCGCGAGCACGCCCGGCGGCAGTTCCTGGTCGACGTGCGTACAAGTGCCGGAGCCGACCTCCGGTGACTCACGCAGGGTCCGGGTCATCCGCTCGAACCACGCCAGCAGGGACGTCGGATCGTGCCGCTGCCTGGTGACGTTGACCCGTTCGAAGCCGTACTCGCCGGTGTCGAGCACCGGACGGATCAGCTTCTCGGCCTCCGCGCTGGAGAAGCCGGCGTTGGGCTTCCCGGACCACTGCATCGGGGTACGGATCGCCTCCCGGCCCGGCAACGCCAGGTCCTCGCCCATCCCGATCTCCTCGCCGTACCGCAGCACCGGCGTTCCGCGCAGCGAGAACTGCAACGCGTACGCCAGTTCGATGCGGCGGCGGTCGTTGCCGAGCATCGGAGCCAACCGTCGGCGGATGCCCCGGTCGTAGATCCGCATGTTCTCGTCCGGGCCGAACTGCTCGTACACCTCGGCGCGCTGCTCGGCGGTGAGCCGGGACAGGTCGATCTCGTCGTGGTTGCGCAGGAAGGTCGCCCACTGCGCACCGGCGGGCAACGCCGGGGTGTCCCGCAACGCGTCGATGATCGGCTCCGGGTCCCGACGGGCCAGCGCGAGCATCAGCCGGCCGTTGAGCATGAAGTCGAAGAGCATGTGCAGCCGGTTGGCGGAGCCGCCCGAGTCGCCGAAGTAGTCGACGAGCTCGGCCGCTTGCACGTTCGCCTCGGCCAGCAGCAGCGCGTCCGCCCGCCGCCACTGCACGTGTTGGCGCAGTTCGGTCAGGAACTCGAAGTCCTTGGGCGAGTTCGGATTGCCGGGCTCGGTCTGCTCGATGATGAACGGCGCCGCGTCGATCCGGAACCCGGCGACGCCGAGCTGGAGCCAGAACGACATGATCTTCTTGATCTCGGCCCGTACCGCCGGGTTGCCGAAGTTGAGGTCCGGCTGGAACCGGTAGAAGCGGTGGTAGAACCACGCCTTCGCCGTCCGGTCGTAGCTCCAGGTCTCGTCCTGCTCGCCCGGGAAGACCATGCCCTGACACCGGTCCGGCGGCTCCTTCTCCGACCATACGTACCAGTCCCGGTACGGCGAGTCGGGCGAGGACCGGGCCGAGACGAACCACGGGTGCTCGTCGGAGGTGTGGTTCACCACCAGGTCGATGATCACCCGGATGCCCCGGTTGGCGGCCTGGTGCAGCAGCTCCGCGAAGTCGCCGAGGGTGCCGAACCGGGGGTCGATGCCGTAGAAGTCGGTGGCGTCGTAGCCGTCGTCGCGGGCCGGCGACGGATGGATCGGGTGCAGCCACAGGCAGGTCACCCCGAGCCGGGCCAGGTAGTCGAGCCGCCCGATCAGACCGTTGATGTCACCGATCCCGTCGCCGTCCGAGTCGGCGTACGTATCGATGTCGAGACAGTAGACGACCGCCTCGGCATACCACCTGTCCGTCATGCCGAAAGGCTTTCTCCGATCGGCATGACCGGCAAACCGCCCTCGCGTATCGAGGTACCTCTGGCTGCCGCCGGAAGGTGTAGGGCCGGTGATCTCCGGGTACGGAGTTCTCTTCCCGCCGACCGCCTCCCGCCGACCGACGAACGGGCCGGCAGACAAGCTGACAAACGACCCGAGGAGTGATTGCGGCGTGAGCCTCGCGCAGGACGTCGACCCGACCCAACTCGGCGGACTGACCGGCTGGATAGCCGGCGTGATCGACGCCATGGGCGTCCCCGGAGTGGGCCTGCTCGTCGCGTTGGAGAACCTCATTCCGCCGGTGCCGAGCGAGATCGTGCTGGCCATGGCCGGTTATCTGGCCGGCGAGGGGCGGATGAACGTGTTCCTCGTGGTGCTGTCGGCCACCGCTGGTTCCGTGCTCGGCGCGCTCGCGCTCTACTGGCTCGGTGCCGCCCTGGGCGAGGACCGGTTGAAACGCTGGCTCGACCGGCTTCCCCTGGTGGACACCGACGACCTGGAGCGCGCCGACCGCTGGTTCGAGCGGTACGGATCCTGGGCGGTGCTCTTCGGCCGGATGATCCCGGTGGTCCGGAGCCTGGTCTCCGTACCGGCCGGGGCCGATCGCATGCCGTTGGGCCGGTTCCTGGCGCTCACCACCCTGGGCAGCGGCCTCTGGAACGCCATTTTCGTGGGGCTCGGCTATGCGCTCGGTTCCCGGTGGCAGCAGATCGACCGGTACGCCAGCTTCTTCGACTACGGGCTGCTGGCCATCTTCGTAGGGATGATCGCCGTCTGGGTGGTCAAGAAGCGGCGCAAGCGCCTGCGTCGGCGCCAGGCCGCCAGCGTGCGCTGACGGCCCGACACCGAGGCTCAGGGCAGGGTGTTCAGGTGCGGCCGGACGGTACGGGCGAAGCCGTTGCCGTTCGCCACGTCCCAGTTGATCGACCAGGTCATCGCGCCCCGGATTCCCGGGTAGGTCCTCGGCGGGCGGAAGCTGCCGCAGTTCGTACCCCGGGCCAGGCAGTCGAGCGCCTGGTTGACCATGCTCGGGGCGACGATGCCTCCACCGGCCGCGCCCGGTCCGGCGGGCAGGCCCAGGGCCACCTGGTCGGGACGGAGTCCGGCCTCGAGTTGCAGGCAGGCCAGCGCGGTCATGAAGTTCACCGTGCCCTGGCCGTACGCAAAGGACTGGTCGCAGCCGAGCATCGAGCCGGAGTTGTAGAACTGGGTGTGTACGACGGTGAGGATGTCCCTGATGTCCAGCGCCAGCTTGAAGTACGACACCGAGGGCGACTGCATGTCGATGGTCTGTGGCGCCATCGTGATGATCAGACCGGAGCCCACCCGACTGCGCAGCGACCTCAGCGCCTGCCCCATGTACGTCGGGTTGAGCCCGTTCTCCAGGTCGATGTCGACGCCGTCGAAGCCGTACTGCTGGATCAGGGCGTACACGCTGTTGCTGAAGTTGGTCGCGGACCCGGCGTCGCTCACGGCAACCCGCCCGGTCTCCCCGCCGACCGAGAGGATGACCTTCTTGCCCCGCGCCTTGACGGTCCGTACGTCGGCGCTGAAGTCGGCGTCGGTGTAGCCGCCGAGCGAGGCCGACAGTCCGGGGTCGACGCCGAAGCTGACCGCGCCGGGGGTGCCGGTGGCCTCGGCGAAGGCGACGGCGATCAGGTCGTACTCGGCGGGCACGTCACGGAGTCGCAGTTCGACCGCTGGATTGTCGAAGTTGTGCCAGTAGCCGGTGAGGAAGTGCCGGGGCAGTCCCGAGGTCGGCGGGGCGGTCGTCGGCGGCGTGGTGGTCGGCGGGGGCGTGGTGGGCGGCCGGGTGGTCGGCGGGGCGGTGGTCGGCGGGGTGCCGCCGCCGCAGGACGCCCCGTTGAGCGTGCAGTTGGCCGGGCTGCCGGAGCCGGCACCGAGGAAGCCGAACGACACGGAGGCACCGGGCGCGATGGTGCCGTTCCAGGACCGGTTGGTGAAGGTGTGGCGCTGCCCGGAGGAGGTCAGCAGCGCGTCCCAGTAACTGCCGAGCGTCGTACCGGCCGGCAGGTCGAACGCCACCGACCAACCGTTGATCGTGCTGGCGCCACCGTTGGTGATGGTGTACTTCCCCTCCCAACCGCTGCCCCAGTCGGAGGTCTTCACGAAGGTGGCGGTCGCCCCCGCGGCATACGCCGGCATCACCCCCCACACGGCGGCAATGCTCGCCACCACCGCACCCACCACAACGGACAGCACAACGCTTCCACGACGTCTCATGTGGTCCTCCACCCACCCGGTCGGGCATCCACAGCCATCGACTGTCCGCTAATTATTAGGACTGTTAACTGTTTCCCGCAAGCAAGGAAGGGCCCCTTCTTATCGTTTTCTGTAGAAGAAGGGGCCCTTCTTAACAGTCCTCCGCCACGTCAGCGGCGGAAGGTGAACCAGTTGAGGTTGGCGAAGTCGCTGGGCTGACCGCTGCTGAAGGTCAGGTAGACGGTGCGTACCCCGGTCACCGCCGACACGTTGCCGGGCACCGACTGCCAGCTCTGCCAACCGCCGGTGTTACCGACGGCGAAGCTGCCCAGGACCGGCCCCGTCGGACTGTCCACCCGGACCTGGACCAGGCCGCTCACCCCGCCACCGGCACCCGAGGCGATCCGGGCGACGAAGTCCCGGGGCGGCGTCGAGCCGAAGTCGACCCGGTCGTACCGGGCCCAGTCGCCGTTGGCGAGCCAGCCGATGTTCTGCCCGCCCTCGCTGCACGCCTCGACCCCGACGCCCTGCTGCCCGTTGTAGGCCTCGCCCTGGATCGTCGAGTAGGCGCTCACCGTGCCGCCGGAGGGCGGCGTGGTCGGCGGGGTGGTGGGAGGCGTGGTGGTACCGCCACCCCGGCTCCACACCGCGACGTAGTCGACCAGCATCGGCCGACCGGAGACGGTCGCGGCGGTCGGCGTGGTGCCACCGGCCACCCCGTTCGGGAACGAGCCGCCCATCGCCACGTTCAGCAACAGGAAGTAGCCCGCGTGGCTGGTCATCTGCGACCAGTACGAACCGACCTGGGTCTGGGTCACCGTGTGGTAGTGCTGGCCGTCGACGTACCAGCGCAGTTGCTGGGGGCTGACCGAGGTGTCCCACTCGAAGCGGTAGGTGTGGAAGGCCGACTGGCAGGTCGAGCCGGGACAGGCCCGGTTGGCGCCGATCCCGTTGAACTCGTTGCACGGACCGCCGGGCGCCACCCCGCAGTGCAGCACGCCCCAGACCGAGTTGATCCCGTTGACGTTCTCCATCACGTCGAACTCGCCGATTCCCGGCCAGTTCTGGTAGTTCCCCCGGTACGGCGCGCCCAGCGCCCAGAACGCCGGCCAGTACCCGGCCGCCTCGGCACCGGTGACGTTCGGCATCTGGATCCGGCCCTCGATGGCCAGCACACCGCCGGCCGGGGGCTTGAAGTTGGTCCGGACCGTCTCGATCCGGGACGACGTCCACTGCCCGGACGAGTTGCGGATGGGGGTGATCCGCAGGTTGCCGCCGCCGTCGTGACTCACGTTGGCGGTGCTGTTGGTGTACGTCTGGATCTCTCCGGTGCCCCAGTTCGCCGGACCGCCGGGGTAGCTGGTCCCGGTGTCGATGATCCAGTTCGCGGACGACGGCAGGGTGTTGGCCGCGCCGGTGAAATCGTCGCCCCAGACCAGGGACCAGCCGGGGGCGGTGGGCGGGATGGCCGCACGGGCATTGACAGTGACCATGGCGGACACCGTGGCGAGCAGGGTGAACGCGGCGAGGAGCAGCGTGAGGCGGCGCTTCGCCGTTCGAGCGGGATGGTCCGGTGATGCGAACCCGATGGTGTTCAT
Source organism: Plantactinospora solaniradicis (assembly GCF_042658085.1). Classification (NCBI taxonomy): domain Bacteria; kingdom Bacillati; phylum Actinomycetota; class Actinomycetes; order Micromonosporales; family Micromonosporaceae; genus Plantactinospora; species Plantactinospora solaniradicis. The sequence continues at coordinate 121,675 of NZ_JBHSPR010000001.1, forward strand.
GGTGGGCCTCTCTGCAGGGGGACGGGGGCCGAGAGAGCGCTCTCTCACGAGTTGTACGTCCCCGACTCCCGCGTGTCAACACCTGTCGATGCCTGGCCTCGGCGCAGCACCACCTGCTCCAGTGCGGTCCAGGCGGTGGTGGTGACCAGATAGAGCACCGCGGCCAGCGGCACCAGCAGGGCCACCAGCACAGTCCCGTACGGCAGCAGCGGCATGATCCGCGCCAGCGCGGCAGCCGCCGGCACCGCACCGGGATCGCCGGGCGCCGCCGAACCGGTCGCCGCCGAACCGGGCGTCGCCGAACCGGGCGCGGTAAACCCCGTCGCCGTCAACCCGGTCGCCGCTCGGCGCATCCGCCGGGAGGTCAGCCAGGCCAGCAGCACGAGCAGGCCGAGCAGTACGCCGAAGAGCGGACCCGCCGCCCCGGCCAGCCCGTCCCCGAGATGCTGGCCGAGCGGCACCCCGAACAGCCGCTCGGCGAGCAGCCCGGCCGCCCCGCCGTCACCGGCATCACCCGGCACGGCGAACAGTCGGTACATGACGAAGAAGAAGGGCCCCTGCGCCAGCGCGGGCAGGCAACCGGCGACCGGCGAGGCACCCGCCTCCCGGTGCAGCGCGACCAACTCGGCACGGAGCCGGTCCGGCCGGTCGCCGTACCGTCGTTGAAGGTCGCGGATCTGGGGCGCGAGTGCGGTACGACGCCGCTCGCCGCGAATCTGCGCCCAGCTCAGTGGCGAGATCAGCAGTCGTACCAGGACCGTGAAGAGCACGATGGCGGCGGCGGTGGCACCGGTACCGGCGACCGGTTGGACGGCCGTCGCGAGTGCCGTGACGACGTGCGCGGCGGCGCCGACGGCGCCGTCGAGTGGTGCGAAGGCAAGCATGCGGGGAACCCCTCGGCTCGATTCCGGGAAGCCGGACGCGTCGATCGACGTCCGGGCGGGACATCCCGCCACCGGGCCGGGTCGCCGGATCGGCGCCGGAGCCCACGGGTGGGCGGGAGGAACGGAATGGAATCGGCCGCGTGGCGGCGGATGGAGACGCCGCTACGCGGCCGAGGGGTGTCCCGACGGAGCTCGCGGCCGGGGTCGGCCGGCGGCGTCGGGGTCGAGCTGACGAGGCATCCGTACCCGGCGGGACCGTTGCCGGAAGGTCACGCCCTGGCGGACCCGGTCGGCGGCGGCTCCCCGGGCCAGCGGCAGCCGGCTGGCGAGCGCGACGAGCAGCAGCGAGGTCACGGCGACCACCGCGGCACCGGCCAGCGACTCGACGCCCGGCCCGGTGGGACCGCCGAACTGGGCCAGCGCGTACGCCCAACCGAGCAGGTACGCCGCCCAGCCGAGCCGGTACGCCCGACCGGACGTCAGCCCCAGCAGGATCCTCGACACGGGGCCCAGGCTAACCAGCCCCGGCAAGGGGCCGCTCTTCCTTCCCCTGGCCGGGGTTCAGCGCCTTCCGTCCCATCGCCAGGGTTCAGCGCCTTTGCCCTCGCCAGGGTTCAGCGCCTTTGCCCTCGCCAGGGTTCAGCGCAGCCGGTCGCCCGGTGACGGCATCGGCACCGCACGTTCCTCCTGCACCCGGATCTCGATCCGGGCCCGGTGTCCGGCCGGATGCCAGATCTCCTCGAACGGTCCCATGACCGAGTCGCCGATACCTCGGCGACGGACCCGGGCGGCAAGCCACATCAAGCCGCCCAGGACTCCGCCGAGTGCGGTCACACCGACGAGGAACGCCAGGAAACCCTCCACCCGGTCGAGGCTACGCGCGACACCAGGGCAACACGACACACTCTCGGTCACCATGAGTTCACCGTCAGCCAGGATGCGTGGCGGGCGGGGGCCCAGCAAGGTACGGCGGGCGGGAACCACCAAGCTGCGCAGCCGGCGCCGGACCCGATGGCACGATTGGTGCTCATAGGTGTTTCCGGGCATCCGGCCCGGGGGTAATGACCCTCCGAGGTCGCCGGAAGCGATGCGGCCACGAGACGGACGGGCGGTGAGGGCGATGGGCAGCGGACTAGCCGCGCCGATTGACCCGACGGTGCACGCCGGAACGGATCAGCTCACGGTCGGCGTCGAGGAGGAGTTCCTGCTCGTCGACCCGGTGACCGGAGCCGCGGCGCCGGCGGTCGAGGCCGTGATGGCCGAGGTGCCGGACGAGTTGCGCGGACAGGTGCAGCACGAGTTCCAGACCAGTCAGATCGAGATCGGCACCCCACCCGGACTGGAGCTGAGCGCCCTGCGACACTCGCTGGGGCTGCTCCGTACCGGTCTGGCCGACGCCGCCGAGGCGGCCGGCGTACGGCTGGTCGCGATCGGCACCGGTCCGGCCGAGGGTCCGATACCGCCGGTGGTGGACAACCCCCGGTTCCACCGGATGATCGAGCGGTTCGGGTTGGTCGTACCCTCGCCGGGCGTCAACGGCATGCACATCCACGTCGGCGTCCCCGAACCGGAGATCGCGGTGCAGGTACTCAACCATCTGCGCCCCGCGCTGCCGATCCTGCACGCGGCCACCGCGAACTCGCCGTTCTACGAGGGCCGGGACACCGGGTACGCGAGCTGGCGGTCCGTGCTCTGGGAGCGCTGGCCGTCGGTGGAGCCGACGCCGTGGCTGGAGTCGTACCGGCACTACGAGGGGTTCGTCGACGAGCTGATCGGCACCGGCATGCTGCTCGACGAGGGCATGCTCTACTGGTACGCCCGACTGTCGTCGCACTACCCGACCGTGGAGATCCGGATCGGTGACGTCTGCCCCAGCCTGGACGACACGATTCTGATCGCCTCGCTGGTGCGGGCCCTGGTCGACACCGCGCTGACCGACATCTCCAGAGGGCTGCCCGCGCCCCGGGTGCCGCACCACATGCTGGCGGCGGCGCACTGGCGGGCGGCGCACGACGGCTTGGAAGGAATGGCCGTCGATCTGGTCGGCGGTGGGCTCCGGCCCGCCTGGCACGTGATGCGCCGGCTCGTCCAGCGGGTCCGCCCCGCCCTGGAGCGGCATGGCGACCTCTCCCTGGTCAACGCGCTGCTGAGCCGATTGCAGGCGCACGGTACCGGCGCCGCCCGTCAGCGGGCCGCGTACGCGCGGCGAGGGGAGATCTCGGACGTGCTCGACGATCTCGTCCAGTGGACCCGGGGCAGCGTCGGCCATGGCGGCTGAGCGCCTGGTGGTGATCGGCGGTGACGCGGCCGGGATGTCGGCCGCGTCGCAGGCCCGCCGCCGTCGGGACGCCACGGACCTGGAAATCGTGGCCTTCGAACGCGGGCACTTCACGTCGTACGGGGCCTGTGGGATCCCGTACTGGGTGGGTGGGCTGGTCGAGGACGAGGAACAGCTGATCAGCCGGGATCCTGAGACGTTCCGGAACAAGTACCAGGTCGACGTCCGGCTCCGGCACGAGGTGACCTCGATCGATCTGGATCGGCGCGAGGTGGTCGCCCGGGATCTGGAGAACGGCGGCACCGAGGTCCGCGAGCGCTTCGACCAGCTCATGTACGCCGCCGGAGCCGTACCCGTGACTCCGGACTGGGCCCGGACCGACGCCGACGGGGTGTTCGGGGTGCAGACCCTCGACGACGGCGCCGCGCTGCTGGCCTGGCTGGACGCGGATCCCCGGCCCGAGCGGGCGGTGGTGGTCGGCGGCGGCTACATCGGCGTCGAGATGGCCGAGGCGATGATCCAGCGCGGCCTGTCGGTCAGCCTGGTCGAGCGGAGCCCCGAGCCGATGTCCACGGTGGACCCGGACATGGGCGCGCTGGTCCGCAAGGCGCTCTGCGGGTTGGGCCTGGACGTCCGCAGCGGAGTCAGCGTCACCGGGCTGGAGACCAGGAACGGCCGGGTCAGCGCGGTGGTCACCGAGGACGGGACCCTGCCGGCCGACGTCGTGGTGCTGGGTCTCGGGGTACGCCCCAACACCGCGCTCGCCGCCGAGGCCGGGCTGCCGATCGGGCCGACCGGTGGAATCCGGGTCGACCTGCGGATGCGGGTGGTCGACGTGCCCGGGGTGTGGGCGGCGGGCGACTGCGTCGAGTCGGTGCACCGGGTCTCCGGACAGCCGGTGTACGTGCCGCTCGGCACCCACGCCAACAAGCAGGGCCGGGTTGCCGGCATCAACATCGGCGGCGGTTACGCCACCTTCGCCGGTGTGGTCGGCACCGCCGTCACCCGGGTGTGCGAGCTGGAGGTGGGGCGTACCGGCCTCCGTGAGGCCGAGGCGACCGCCGCCGGTTTCGAGTTCGTCAGCGTACGGGTGGAGTCGACGAACCGGGCCGGCTACTACCCCGGCGCCAGACCGATGACGGTGAAACTGATCGCCGAGCGGCGTTCCGGGCGGCTGCTCGGCGCCCAGATCGTCGGCTGGTCCGAGGCGGCGAAGCGGATCGACGTACTCGCCGTGGCGCTGTGGAACCGGATGACGGTGGACGAGATGGCCGGACTCGACCTCGGCTATGCGCCGCCGTACGCCCCGGTCTGGGATCCGGTGCTGGTCGCGGCCCGCAAGGCGGTCGACGCCATCCGCTGAACCGCTGGCCGGGCCCGGTCCTCGGACGGTCAGTTCCGGGTGCGTCCGATGTAGACGTTGCGGGCCCGGTAGAACGTGTCGGCGCTCGGCCCGGGACTACCCGCCGAGCCCTCCATCTGCAGGTTGATGATGACCCACATCGGCTTGCCGACGAAGCCGGCCGCCCGGTGCTGCGCCCGCCACTGCCCGTCGAGGTAGTAGTGGATGTCCACATCGGTGGCGTTGACCTTGGCCATCCAGACCCGGTACTCGTGCCAACTGCCCGGCGACGAGACGTTCACGATCGTGCTCGACACGTCGGACGAGGTGCGGAACGTGTTGAACCAGTTCCGGCTGTCGCCCTTGTACTCCAGGATGTCGCTCTCCGGCGGCCAACTCCAGGCACCGGTCAGCCAGAACGCCGGCCAGGTGCCCCGGGCCGACGGCGCCTGGAACTCCCCGCGTACCTCGTAGTTGGGGAACTGGTCGTTGACCAGGATCTGGTCCTTGGCGTGGATCGCGCCCGAGTGGTACCGGATCGGCAGGTACGGGGAACTGCTGCTGGTCCCCTCGTCCCAGGTGATCCGGGTGGCCTTGAGGTTGAGTTGACCGGCCGGCGAGAGGTAGACGTGGTTGTTGTCGGTGGCGCTGCCGTACATCCGGGCGCTGCCGTTGTGGTCCGAGCCCCACGGGTAGCGGAAGTTCCACTCGGCCATCAGCGCGTTCCGGTCCTGGAACGAGGCCCCGTCCACCAGCGTCTCCCAGGCGGCCGCCTCGGCGGGGTCGGGCGGTCCGGCCACGAGCAGCCCGGCCGTGGCCACCAGTACCGGTAGCAGCCCGAACGCCAGCCGTCGTCGTACGCCCATCTCGACCACCTCCGGATTCGTCATGCCCGGTCGGTGGGGTTCCGGGTACGACATCAAATAGATGACCTTCACTATATATCGTGACCGCTCCGGATCGGGGACCCGACGGCAACCCTCCCCAGGCTTGACAAAGAGCCACACCGGTTGGATGGTTAGCTACATGAGTAATCAACCCACGAAGCTTGGGCCGGTCGGCGATATACCCCGGGCCCGGCCGTCGGCGGGCGGGGCTGCGTGATGGAGGACGGGCGGCCGATCTTCCTCCAGATCGCGGAGCTGATCGAAAACTCGATCATCGACGGCACGCTCGCCGAGGAGGGCCAGGTGCCCTCGACCAACGAGTTGGCGGCGTTCCACCGGATCAATCCGGCCACTGCGGGCAAGGGCGTCAACCAGCTGGTGGACGACGGAATTCTCTACAAGAAGCGAGGTATCGGGATGTTCGTCGCCACCGGCGCCCGCGCGAAGCTGCGGGACCGCCGTCGCGAGGAGTTCGCCCAGCAGTTCCTGCACCCACTGCTCACCGAGGCGAGCAAGCTCGGCATCGACGCCGACGACCTCAAGCGGATGATCGATCGATGGGAGCAGGGGCGATGAGCATGGTGGTGAGCGCGCAGGGCATCACCAAGCGGTTCCGGGACGTGACCGCCCTGGACCAGATCAGCTTCTCCCTGGAGGAGAACAAGATCCACGGGCTGCTCGGCCGGAACGGGGCCGGCAAGACGACCCTGATGCAGATCATGACCGGCCACGGATTCGCGACCTCCGGGAAGATGACGATCTTCGGTCAGTCGCCGTACGAGAACACGACCGTGATGTCCCGGGTCTGCTTCATCAAGGAGGGCCAGACCTATCCGCAGCATTTCAAGGTCCGGCACGCGCTGGAGTCGGCCCGGCTGCTCTTTCCCGACTGGGACGAGGAGTTCGCGCAGGCCCTGCTGGCGGACTTCCGGCTACCGCTCGGGCGGCACATCCGGAAGCTGTCCCGGGGCATGCACTCCATGCTCGGCATCATCATCGGACTCGCCTCCCGGGCCCCGCTGACCCTCTTCGACGAGCCGTACCTGGGCCTCGACGCCGTCGCCCGGCACCTCTTCTACGACCACCTGCTCACCGACTACGCCGAGCACCCCCGCACGGTCGTCCTCTCCACCCACCTCATCGACGAGGTCGGCGAACTGATCGAGCACGTACTCCTGCTCGACCAGGGGCGGGTGCTGCTCGACACCACCGCCGAGGCACTGCGCGGCCAGGTGGTCACCGTCGCCGGGCCGGTCACGGCCGTCGACGAGATCGCCGCGAACAACGAGGAACTGCACCGCGAGAGCCTGGGCCGGTACGCCCGCGCGACCCTGCGCGGCACCTTCGGCCCGACCGAGCGGGCCCAGGCGAAGGGGCTCGGACTCGACGTCGAGGCGGTCTCCCTGCAGGACATCGTCATCCGGCTCACCACCGCGCAGGCGAAGGCCGGCGGCACGACCAGCGGCAGCGCCGCCAGCTTCCGGAAGGAGTCCGTCCGATGAGCGGACGCAGCGAGCGAATCAGTCGGCCAGGTCCTGAAGCCCGGAACACCGACGAGCGAACCGAGGAGGGGGCATGAGTCGTCTACTTCCCGTGATCCGGGTCCAGCTCGTCGGCTGGCCGAACACGCTGGGCTTTCCCTGGCTGCTGCTCACCCTCATCTTCGGGATCAACTACGCCCTCTTCCTGGCCCTCGGGGAGGTCGAGGACAGTCCCAAGACCGGCGCGGTGCTCTCGATCTACATCGTGATGTTCATTGCCTCCATCAACTCGATCACCCAGCTCTTCCCGTTCACGATGGCGCTGAGCGTGATCCGCCGGACCTTCTACCTGGCGGTCTCGTTGCTACTGCTCGTCGAGTCGGTGGTCTTCGGCACCGCTCTCTACCTCTGCTCGCTGCTCGAGGACGCCACCGACGGCTGGGGACTGGGCCTCCAGTTCTTCGGCCTCGGCTTCCTCGACCAGGACAACCCGCTGTTGCAGATCCTGGTCTACACGGTGCCGTTCATCGCGCTGGGTTTCCTGGGGATCTTCATCGCCGTCTTCTACAAGCGTTTCGGGATGACCGGGATGTACGTCCTGGTCATCTGCAAACTCCTGGTACTGGCCGCGCTCGCCCTCCTGGCGACCTGGCTGGACCTGTGGAGCGGCATCGGACGATGGCTGGGTGACCAGCCGACCGCGGCCTGGCTCGCCGGCTGGCCAGCCCTACTCGCGGCACTCCTGGCCAGCGCCGGTTACCTCGCCATCCGCCGGGTAACCCCGTGAAGGAAGGGCCCCTTCTTATCGTTTTCTGTAGAAGAAGGGGCCCCTCTTAACGCTTCTGACGCTTGGGGCGGGAGCGGGCCCGTCGGGCGGGTTGGCAGGTGGGGCACCAGTAGGAGTTCCGACCGGCGAGATCGGCGCGGAGGATTCCGGCGCCGCAGACGTGGCAGGGCTGGGCGGCCCGGCGGTAGACGTACACCTCGCCGCCGTGCCGGTCGATCCGGGGCGGCCGGCCCATCGCCTCCGGCAGGTGCCGGTCGTACACGGTGTCGATCTGGCCGGTGCCGACGGCCGTACCCATCAGCTCGACGAGATCGGCCCAGATCTTCCGCCAGCCCTCGGGGCTCAGCTCGCGCCCGGGGGTGGTCGGCCGGAGGCCAGCCCGGAACAGCACCTCGGTCACGAAGATCAGCCCGGTCCCGGCCACGATCGACTGGTCGAGCAGCAACGCGAAGAGCGGGGTGGGGCTGCGCCGGATCCGCGCGTACGCCTCGTCCGGATCGGCATCGGCCCGCAACGGATCCGCGCCCAACCGGGCCTGCAGCGCCTCCACCTCCGGCGGCGACAGCAGCTCGCAGGCGGTCGGGCCGCGCAGGTCGAGCCAATGCAGGTCGGTGGTCAGCCGCAACCGGACCTGGCCGACCGGCGCCGGCGGCTCACCGTCCCCGTCGGCGAACTTCCCATAAAGCCCCAGGTGTACGTGCAGCGCCTGCCCGCCGTCGTAATGGTGCAGCAGGTGCTTGCCGTACGCCTCCGTCCGGTCCAGCACCGCACCGGAGAGCAGCGCGGCACCCTCGGCGAATCTGCCCTGCGGGCTGCTGGCGAGCACCTTCTCGCCAGCGAACATCGCCTGGTGGCGTGCTGCCAACCGGTAGATGGTGTGACCCTCGGGCATGGTTGCCAAGCATAGACAGCGGCGGTCGAACCGCGACCGACCCGGCGGTCAGTGGTCGGAGTCGTCCCCCGGGCCACCGCCGGCGGACTCACCCGGCATCAGCCCGTCGCCCGGGCCGGAACGTCCGGGAGACTCGCCCGGCATCAGCCCGGACGACTGGACCGGGGCATCGCCCGGCTCGGCCTCACCGGGCATCAGCCCGCCCACCGGCGGCAGCGCGGACGGCGCCTCCGACGGCACGTCCGTGGCCTCCTCCGGCGCCTCCGCGAGGCGCCGGCTCAGCGCCTCCGACGGTTCCGGGGGTACGGACGACCGGGCCAGCCTGCGGACCCCGACGTCCTCGTCGTCCACGAGGTTCAACAGGACCTCGCTCGCGCCGGGCGCGGTGAGGTTCCGGGCTGCCGCGGCGGCGGCCACCCGGACGACCGGGCTCGGGTGCTCGGCGGCGGCACTGACCACCGCCCGCGCCCGCTCCGCATCGATCAGACTCGCCAGGTAGGCAGCCTTGGACGCGAGCATCTCGTCCTCGCCCCGGACGAGTTCCTCCAGGTGCGGTACGGCCTCCTGACCGAGCTGGGCAGCCGCCGGGTAGTTGGGCTCCTCCGGGTCGAGCGCTGCCCTGACGCGCTCCATCGACACGCTCATCACCCCTCCTAGAGGTCCTGGCTCAGCGCGCTGTCGCGCATGGTGTTGATCTCGCTCTGCACAAGGTCGGGAGGGGGGTTGGTGATGTTGGCCGTGCCGTTGCCGGTCATCAGGCGGTTGTTGTCGTTCACGTGGCGCAGCCCGAGCACGTGGCCCACCTCGTGGCCCAGTGTCCACTGGGTCGCCCCCTGCGCGACGACGGCGCCCGGACGGGCCGCCGGGTGCGCGGCGCAGCCGTTGGACGGTGGCACGGTGGAACGAACGAAGTAGACGACGACATCGTTGACGCCGACGTTGTTCCGGTTGGTGAAGAGCTGGTTCTGCTCGGGTGTCGTCACGCCGACGACACACTGGCCGACGTCCACGTCGTTGAGTGCCGGCAGGTTCAGGTTCTCGGTCGAGGCGAGCGTGACCGCGATGCCGCCGGACGCGTACACCTCACGCATCCGGTCGACCATCGTCGCGAGGGTGATGTTGGGCGCGGTGAGCACCTTCGCGTGCAGCCGGACCGTCGGAACCAGGGCCCACCACCTGTGCCACATCGCGCTGTCGGTGCCCGGGGCGAACACGTCGATCCGGTTCGGTCCCCAGGACACCGCGCCGGGCGAGTTCGTCAGCACGCCGCCGAGGCTCTCCCAGCCGGACCAACCGTTCGAGTACCACTTGTGCCACAACGCATTGTCGGTGCCCCGAGCGAACACGTCGAGGCGACCCGACGCCCACGACGACACCGCCGGCGCGCTGGTGAGCACGCCGCCGAGGCTTTCCCACCCCGACCAACCATTCGAAAACCACTTGTGCCACAACGCGTTGTCGGTCCCCCGGGCGAACACGTCGATCCGACCGTTTCCCCAGGACACCGCCGCCGGCTCGGAGGTGAGTACGCCGCCGAGACTCTCCCACCCCGACCAACCATTCGAGTACCACTTGTGCCACAACGCATTGTCGGTGCCCCGAGCGAACACGTCGAGGCGACCCGACGCCCACGACGACACCGCCGGTCCGCTGGTGAGCACGCCCCCCAGGCTCTCCCACCCCGACCAACCGTTTGCGAACCACTTGTGCCACAACGCGTTGTCCGTGCCCCGCGCGAAGACGTCGATCCGACCGTTTCCCCAGGACACCGCCCCCGGTGCGCTCGTCAGCACCCCACCGAGGCTCTCCCAGTTGGACCAACCGTTTGAATACCACTTGTGCCACAACGCGTTGTCCGTGCCCCGAGCAAACGTGTCGAGACGGCCCGACGCCCAGGACGAAACGGCCGGCGCGCTGGTCAGCACGCCGCCGAGGCTTTCCCACCCCAGCCACGTCATCGGTGCCCCCTTGCTTAGCCCCCCGGCCTGCCCGACCGGAGGAGGCCGACAGCGGATGACGTCACGCTATATTGGCGGGAGTCGATCAAGATTGATTGGTCCCAGATCCGACATGGGTTCTACCCGCTGACCAGCCACGTTGTGACCCGTTCGGCCGGGGCGCCACCGGCGCCGGACAGGCTCGGACCGCCAGGTCGAGGTGTCGACCCGGGGTACGAGTGGAATCGCGTCCCGCAGACCAGCGGGTCAGCTCTGCGGCTGGGCGATGTTGACCATCCAGGGAACGCCGAAGCGATCGGTACAGGCCCCGAACTCGTCGCCCCACATCTGCCGCTCCAGCGGAACCGTCACGACCCCACCATCGGACAGCGCCGACCAGTAGCCGCGCAGCTCGTCGACGTCGTCCCCGCTCAGGCTCACCGTGATGGTGTTGCCCGGGTCGTACTCCATGCCGGGTGGCGTGTCGGCGCCCATCAGCGTGAACCCGCTGTCGGTTTCGAGCATGGCGTGCATGATCTTGTCCGCCTCGGCCGAGCCCTCGGCGCCGAACTCGCCGAACGTGTTGAGGGCCAGGCTTCCGCCGAAGACGCGCTGGTAGAACTCCATGGCCTGCCGCGCGTTGCCACCGAAGCTGATGTACGGGTTGAGCCGAGTCGGCACCTGGTGCTCCCCTGGTCGCGATCGGGTCGTCCGGTCGATTCGTCCTGTCGAGTCGTCCTCGGGATTAACGAGGCACCCTCGTTCGGGGTTCCCGGCGAGAGTGGGCGAGCGGGTGGATCGGCACGGCCGACGACCTTCAATCGTCAGGGCAACTTGACGTCAGGGTGTCTTGACGGCATGCTGGGGGCATGGCGACGACCCCGGACGACCTGGAAAGACAGTTCACCCTGCTCACGGCGGCGGCCCGGTACGACCAGCTTCGGATGCGGGACGCGCTCGCCCCGCCGACCGAGGAACCGATGGACGGCGACGACCCGGAACGGCGGCCGTTGTCGAAGGAGGAGGCGCTGGAACTCCTCGCCCTCGGCGAGGTGATCATGAGGAAGGCGAGTTACGGCCGGCAACTGACCGTACGGACGGCACGGGCGACCGGCGCCTCCTGGGCACAGATCGGCGCCTCGCTCGCCACCAGCAAGCAGGCGGCCTGGGAGACCCACACCCGTTGGCTCGACGAGCAGGACGCCAACGCGGCCGAGGAGGAGACGCCATGACCGAGCGAAGCGAGGGAATCGGCCAGCTCAGGTTGCCAAGTCATGGTGCCGACGAGCGAAGCGAGGAGACGCCATGACCGAGCGAAGCGAGGGAATCGGCCAGCTCAGGTTGCCAAGTCATGGTGCCGACGAGCGAAGCGAGGAGACGCCATGACCGAGCGAAGCGAGGGAATCGGCCCCTTCCGGCTCGACGTCGCCGACGCCGACCTGGCCGACCTGCGTCGACGGCTGGCGGAGACCAGATGGCCGACCGAGGTCCCCGACCTGCCGTGGCGGCGGGGCGTACCGCTGGCCTACCTGAAGGAGTTGGCGGAGTACTGGCACACCGGCTACGACTGGCGTTGTCAGGAGGCACGGCTGAACGACATCCCCCAGTTCACCACCGTGCTCGACGGCGCGAACGTGCACTTCCTGCACGTACGCTCGCCGGAACCCGACGCCCTGCCGTTGATCGTCACGCACGGCTGGCCGGGCTCCGTGGTGGAGTTCCTCGACGTCATCGGCCCGCTGAGCGACCCGCGCCGACACGGTGGTGACCCAGCCGACGCGTTCCACCTGGTCGTACCCTCCATTCCGGGCTTCGGGCTCTCCGGGCCGCTGCCCGAGGCCGGCTGGGATATCGCCCGGGTCGCCCGGGCCTGGGCCGACCTGATGCACCTGCTCGGCTACCGGCGGTACGGCGCGCAGGGTGGCGACTGGGGCCATGCCATCAGCCGGGAACTCGGCATCACCGACGCCGAGCACGTCGTCGGCGTACACCTCAACACCCTGCTCACGATCCCCTCCGGCGACCCGGCGGAGGCCGCCGCGCTCACCGACGCGGACCGGGCCCGACTCGACCAACTGGTCCGCGCCGAACCGGAGATGTCCGGCTACGCGAAGGTGCAGGGGACCCGGCCACAGACCCTGGCGTACGCCCTGACCGACTCGCCGGTCGGGCAACTCGGCTGGATCGTGGAGAAGTTCAAGGAGTGGACGGACTCGACCGACGCACCGGAGGACGCCGTTCCCCGGGACCTGCTGCTGACCAACGTCATGCTCTACTGGCTGACCCGGACTGCCGGCTCCTCGGCCAACATCTACTACGAGACGTCCCATCCGACCGACGTCGCACCGCCGCGCCGGTTGACGGTTCCCACCGGGGTCGCCGTGTTCGGCCACGACGTCGCGGCACCGGTCCGCCGGCTCGCCGAACGCGACAACAACATCGTGCACTGGTCGGAGTTCGATCGCGGCGGGCACTTCGCCGCCATGGAGGAGCCCGACCTGTTCGTCGCCGATCTGCGGACGTTCTTCGGCCGACTGCGCTGAGACCGGACCGACCGTCAGCCGTGCCACGAGTGCCAGAGGGCGGCGTACGCCCCGTTGGCACGGAGTAGCTCGTCGTGGCTGCCGAGTTCGGTGATCCGGCCGTCTTCGAGCACCGCCACCCGGTCCGCGTCGTGCGCGGTGTTCAGCCGGTGCGCGATCGCGATGACCGTCCGCCCGGCGAGCACGCTGCCGAGGGCCTGCTCGGCACGGCGGGCGGTCGTCGGGTCGAGCGCGGCGGTCGCCTCGTCGAGGATCAGGGTGTGCGGGTCGGCGAGGACGAGGCGCGCCAGCGCCAACTGCTGGGCGTCGGCCGGGGACAGGTCACGGGCGCCGTCGCCGAGTTGCGTGTCGAGGCCGTCGGGCAGGTCGTCGTACCAGTCGGCACCAACGGCGGCCAGCGCGGACCGCATCTGCTCGTCGGACGCGGCTGGCGCGGCGAAGGCGAGGTTGTCCCGCACCGAGCCGATGAAGACGTGGTGCTCCTGGGTGACCAGGGCGATCCGGCGGCGACGTTCGGCCGGGTCGAGGTCGGTGACCGGGCAGCCGCCGATGCTCACCTCGCCGCGCTGCGGCGTGTCGATTCCGGCCAGCAGCCGGGCGAGGGTCGACTTCCCGGCGCCGGACGGGCCGACGATGGCGAGCCGTTCACCGGGGCGGACCGCCAGGTCGATCCCGTGCAGCACCTCGGGGCCGTCGGCGTAACCGAACCGCGCGCCCCGGACGACGAGCCGCTGCCCCGGCGGCACGGACACCCGGCCGCGCGGCTCCGGTGGTACCTGGCCGACCCCGAGTACCCGGGCGAACGAGGCGAGGCCGCGCTGCGCCTGCTCCATCCACTGGAGGATCTGGTCCAGCGGACCGATCGCCTGTTGCAGGTAGAGCGCGGCGGCGACCACCTCGCCGAGGGTGACCAGGCCATTGTTGAGGAAGAGACCACCGACGAGCAGCACGGCGGCGATCGGCAGCGCGTAACTCCCCTCCACCACCGGGTAGAAGACCGACCGCAGTGCGAGGGTACGACGTCGGGTGGCCCACACCTGGCCGATCCGTGCGGTGCCGTGTACGACGCGATCCTCACCGAGCCGGAGCGCCTCGACGGTGCGGGCGCCTTCGGCGGTCGTGGTCAACGCCTCGGTCAGCGCTGCGGCCGCCGCACCCTCGGCCAGGTACGCGGTACGGGCCCGCCGTAGGTACCAGCGGGTCACCGCGTAGATCGACGGCAGCCCGGTCAGCGCGACCAGTCCGAGCATCGGATGCAGCAGGAACACCGCCCCGAAGAGCAGCACCAGTTGCGCCGACGCGATCACCACGACCGGAACCACCTCGCGGACCGTGATCCCGACCGTGGTCACGTCGACGGAGCTGCGGGTGGCGAGGTCCCCGGTGCCGGCCCGCTCGACGACCGAGACGGGCAGCGCGAGCGTCCGGCGGACGAACTCCTCGCGCAGTCGGGCGACGGCACGTTCACCGAACCGGTGACCGGCGTACTGGGCGTACCTGCTGAGCAGGCACTGCGCCAGCACGCAGCCGGCGATGGCGAGGGCCAGCCGGTCCACGGTGCCGACCCCGGCACCGGAGCCGACCTCGTCCACGATGGTGCCGAGCAGCCATGGTGCGGCGAGCCCGGTGATCGTGGCCGCGATGTGCAGCACCAGCATGACCGCGACCGCCCGGCGATCCCGGCCGACGAGGTCCAGCGTTGCCCGGCGAATCGCCGGCCGGTCGGCCACCGGAAGCCCGCTCACCGCAGTGATCCCTCGACGTCGAAGGGCTGGTCGAGGCCGGACGGGTCGAGATCGGTCGAGCCGTCGAAGCCGCCGGGTCCGGCCCCCGGGTCGGGCTCGCCCTCCCGGGAGGCCAGTGCGCGGTAACCCGGATCCCGGTCGAGCAGCTGGGCGTGGCTACCGGTGGCGACGATCCGGCCGTCGCGCAGGTGCGCCACCGTGTCGGCGCGGCCGAGCAGCAATGGCGAGGTGGCGAGCACGACGGTGGTCCGCCCGGCACGCGCCGTCCGGATCCGCTCCGCGATCCGCGCTTCGGTGTGCGCGTCCACCGCCGAGGTCGGGTCGACCAGGATCAGCACCTCCGGCTCGGCGAGCAGCGCCCGCGCCAGTCGTACGCGTTGACGTTGGCCGCCGGAGAGCCGGCGGGCCCGGGCGTCGATCGGGGTGTCGAGCCCCTCGGGCAGGGCGTCGGCGACGTCCTCGGCGGAGGCGACCCGCAGCGCCGCCCGGAACTCGTCGTCGCCGAGGCCCTGCCGTACCCGCAGAATCTCCCGCAGCGTTCCGGCGAAGAGGTAGGAGTCGTGGTCGGCGACGAGGATCCGGCTGCGCACCTCGGCGAGCGCGATCCTGGTCAGCGGCACCCCGCCCCAGGTCACGCCGCTGGCGACGAACCGCCCGAGCCGGTCGGCCAGCGCGCTCGCGTCGGCCGGGTCGTCGGCGGCGACGGCGACCAGCCGGCCGTGGCGTACGACCAGTCCGGAGGCGGGATCGCGCAGCTCGGCCGGGCCGGTCGGCGCCGGCCGGTCGCCGGCGGGCCCGCCGGCGTCGTCCACGGTTCGCCCGCGCACCTCGCGCGGAGTCCGTCCGCGCGCGCCGACGGGAGTCGACCCGGCCGCGTCGTCCGGGGTCCGGCCGTCGACGTCGTCCGGGGTCAGGTTGAGCAGGGCGACGATCCGGCGGGCCGCGACCCGCCCCCGGATCATCTGGTAGCTGGCCTCCAGCAGGAACCAGACCGGTACGACGAGGGCCGCCACGTACCCGTAGACGGCGACCAACTGACCGATGGTGATGTCACCGGTCGCGGCCATCCGCGCCGCGACCCAGACCACGGCCGCGAGGAACAGTCCCGGGATGGCGAGGGTCAGCGCGTCGATCCAGCTGTTGACGGCGCCCACCCGGTAGCCCTCGGCCAGCAGGTCCTGGGACCGGGCCGCGTACCGGCGGGCGAAGAGGTCGCGCCCACCGACGCCGGCGAGCACCCGCAGCCCGGCCACGATGTCCCCGGCCCGGGTGGTGAGAACTCCCTGCTGCTGCCGGTAGACGGTTTCGGCGCGCTCCAGCCGGCGGAGCAGCGGCCCGATGACGACCGCGATCACCGGTACGCCCAGCAGCACGCAGAGCGCGAGCAGCGGGGAGATCGACCACAGCACCACCGCCACCACCGAGTACGCGACGACCGCGCCCACTCCCGGTCCGGTCATCGTCAACACGTGCGACGTGTTCCCGATGTCGGAACCACCGACGGTGGCGACCTCGCCGGCGGCGAGCTTGCGCGGCAGCACCGCACCGATCCGGGACAGTTGCCGCAGTAGTACGGCGGCGGAGCGGGCGCTCGCGTCCTCCCGGATGAAGGTCATCGTGCGGTGTCGCAGGATTCCGATCTGGGCCATGGCGATCCCCGCGACGACGATCGCGCCGACCCAGAGCAGCAGGGCACGGTTGTCGCGGCTACGTAGTCCGTCGTCGATGGCCCGGGAGACCAGGTACGGCCGGAGCGACAGCCCGGTCATCCAGGCCGTGCCGACCACGCTGGCGCGCAGTACCCGCCAGGGCTGGCAACGGACCAGCCACCAGATGTACCGCAGCGGTCCTCTCGTGTCCGGAACACCGGGCTGGGGGTGCGGGAGCTGCGGAGGCACGGGCCAAGGCTACCGATCGGCCCGGGACGTACCCACTCATTTGCGTACCCCCGAGCCCTGGCCGGCGGCGGCGCTACGACGTGAAGTGCTGGTCCGCGAAGGCCTTGGCCAGGCGTTCGACGTCCGGGCGACAGGCGTCGGTCGGCGCGCGCTGGGCGAACGTGGCGACGATGTTGCTGTATCGGACGGTGAGCGAGCAGTTGGGCTTCGACCACCAGGCCTCGTCGCCCCAGCCGGTCACGGTGTCGGCCTTGCCGGCCTCGGACTTGGCGAAGGTGGACGCCGCGCTCTTCGCCAGGTTCGCCGGGAAGAGCCGGAGCGAGATGGTCAGTGCCACCGTCCGTCCGGCGAGCATGCCGAGGCAGGCAGCACCGGTCGTCCACTTCTCCGATGCCTTCGGCTCCTGGTCGATCTTGATCATGTTGCCCTGGAAGGTCCCCCGCATCTCCTCGGGCAGCACGTTGCACACGGGAAGCGCCGAGAATGGGCCGGCAGCGGCGGCGGCCGTGGTGGGCGCCGCCGTCGTGGGCGCCGGTCCGGTGGTCGCGGACGGTGCACTCGGGCTGGCGGACGGCGCCTGTTCCGGTTCGTCCGACCCGCCGCACCCGGGCAGGGCGAGACAGGCCAGCACGCCGAGCAGCAGCAGGGACGCGACGGAAGAGCGGGCGGAAGAGCGCATCGTGCCTCCAGGGGAGACGAGATAGCGAGATCCGTCGATCTTAGACCCCGCCGGCCTCCCCCGGTGCGCGGCACCACAACGCCCCCGCTCCGGCGGCGTGCCGCCGGGACACCCAGGGCGAGCCGGCGGCCGGCGACCCGAGCGACCCGAGCGACTATCCGCCGCTTTTCTTGAAGACCTCGACCAGGCTGGTGAAGCTGTCGTCGGCGTGGCCGGGCGCCATGCCGACGACCTGCACCGGCGGCGGCAGGGCGACCGAGCCTGACCGGTTGCCGGCCCCGTTCGGCCCCGGGTACGTTGAAGGGGATGTGAGCCACCGACTTCCTCCGCGCCCGCGTCCGAGGCAGTGCCCGGCGGGCGGAAGAACCAATCCGGTCGGTGGTGTCGCGTGTCCCAGTCAGCCCTGCTCGCCCACGATCTCGTCCGTACGCTGGGCGAACGGCGGGTGCTCGACGGCGTCTCCCTCACCGCCGCTCCCGGTCACCGGATCGGCCTGATCGGCGAGAACGGCGTCGGTAAGTCCACCCTGCTGCGGCTGCTCGCCGGGGCGGACGAGCCCGACACCGGCACCGTCGTCCGCCCTGCCGACCTCGGCTTCCTGCACCAGGAGATGCCGTTCGACACCGCGGCGACGATCGCCGACGTGCTCGACGACGCCCTGCGCGAAGCCCGCGAAGACCTGGCCGAACTCGACCGGCTCAGCCGGGCGCTCACCGACACGCCGGAGGACTCCCCCGGCTATGCCGACCTGCTCGGCGCGTACGGCGAACGGCTCGACCGCGCGCAGGAGCACGCGGCCTGGGACGCCGACCGCCGCGCCGAGGTCGTCCTCGCCGGGCTCGGGCTCGGCCGGCTGCCGCACGGCCGTACCCTCGCGTCGCTGTCCGGTGGGCAGCGCGGCCGACTCGCGCTGGCGGCGCTGTTGATCCGGCGGCCCTCGGCGCTGCTGCTCGACGAGCCCACCAACCATCTCGACGACGCCGCCGCGACCTTCCTGGAGGAGCAGTTACGGAACCTGCCCGGCGTGGTCGTGGTGGCAAGTCACGACCGGGCCTTCCTCGACGCGGTCTGCACGGCCCTGATCGACCTCGATCCGGCGGTGGACGGCCCGATCCGGTACGGCGGCAACTACACCGACTACCAGGCGGAGAAACGGGCCGAGCGGGAGCGCTGGCAGCGACGCTTCGCCGAGGAGCAGGAAGAGATCGCCGAGCTGCGCCGCTCGGTCGGGGTGACCGCGCACCAGGTCGCGCCGGGCCGCGCGCGGCGCGACAACGAGAAGATGGGGTACGGCCACACCAGCGGCCGGGTGCAGAACCAGATCTCGCGGCGGGTCCGCAACGCCGCCCGCCGGCTCGATGAGCTGGAACGCGACCAGGTTCGGAAGCCGCCGGAACCACTGCGGTTCCGGGCTCCCGCCCTCGCCTCCGGATCCGGATCCGGATCCGGATCCGTCGACGGCACCCTGCTGGCGCTGCGGGAGGTACGGGTACCCGGCCGGCTCACCCTCGACCGCCTCGACCTGTCGGCCACCGACCGGCTGCTGGTCACCGGACCGAACGGAGCGGGCAAGTCGACGCTCCTCGCCGTACTGACCGGCCGGCTGGAAGCCTCCGGCGAGGTGCTCCGGCGCCCCGGGCTGACCGTCGGGGTGCTGGCCCAGGACACGGTGTTCGACCGGCCGGACCGTACCGTGCGGGAGACGTACGAGCTGGCGCTGGGCGTCGAGCGTGCGGAGGCCGTACCGCTGCGCTCGCTCGGGCTGATCGCGGCGCCGGATCTGGGCCGGCGGGTCGGGGAGCTGTCGGTCGGCCAGCGTCGCCGGCTGGGCCTGGCGCTGCTGGTGGCGGATCCGCCCGAGCTGCTGCTGCTCGACGAGCCCACCAACCACCTCTCGCCCCGGCTCTCCGACGAACTGGAGGAGGCCCTGGGCACCGGCCCCGGCGCGATCGTGGTCGCCAGCCACGACCGGTGGCTGCGGTCCCGCTGGACGGGAAACGAGATCCGTCTCTGAACCCGCCGAGCCCGACTTCGCGGCGTCCAATGTCGACAATGCACCCGAAATACCGCGACAATCTTCTGCTTGAAGATGAACAGATTTCTGCAATAACATGACGACAGCTCGCTCTGTTTCCTGCTGGTGAACGAAGTGTCACAGAGAGCGTGACCACCCCCGAGAGAGCGTCACCCCCTGAGAGAAACGAGTCGCTCGATGTCACGGAGCATCATCGAAGTTGTGGCGCGGTGGCCCGGGCGGCCGTCGCGCTGGGTCGCGGCGGCGACCCTGATAGGTCTGAGCATTGTGGCCGGTGGCGCCGGCCCCGCCCAGGCGATCCGGGGCGGCCACGCCGGTTCGGCCCCGGTGGTGACCCGCGCCGGCCTCGACCCGGCGCTCGTCGCGGGCCGGGGCGCCAGCGTCGACTTCCTCGAACAGGAGGCGGAGAACGCCCGGACCAACGGCACCGTTCTCGGCCCCGACCGATCCGCCTACACGCTCCCGGCCGAGGCCTCCGGCCGCCGGGCGGTCAAGCTGACCCCTGGCCAGTACGTCGAGTTCACCCTGCCGAATGCGGCCAACGCGATCACCGTCCGGTACAGCATCCCGGACGCGCCGAACGGAGGCGGCATCACCGCGCCACTCGACGTGACGGTGAACGGGGGTGCGCGCCAGACGATGACGCTCACCTCGCAGTATGCCTGGCTCTACAACCAGTACCCGTTCACCAACGACCCGAACGCCGGCCTGCTGCATCCGGACTGGTGGATCACCGAGTGTGCCTGCGTACCCGCCGCCACCACGCCGACTCCGACGATCACGAAGCCGTTCCGGCCCATGCACTTCTACGACGAGCAGCGGCTCCGGCTGAGCCGGACGTACCGGGCGGGTGACAGGGTGCGGCTCACCGCGCCGGCCGGCAGCAACGCCGACTGGACCGTGATCGACCTGCTCGACTCGGAACTCGTCGGCCCGCCCCGGGTCCGGCTGCTCGCCGCGAACGTGCTGGCGTTCGGGGCCGACCCAACCGGGCGGCGCGACTCCGCCGACGCGATCGACCGGGCGATCGCCTTCGCACAGCGCACCCGGCTGAAGGTCTATCTTCCGCCGGGCACGTACCAGGTGAACCGGCACATCGTCGTCGACGACGTCACCATCGAGGGTGCCGGCAACTGGTACACCACCGTCAAGGGCCACCAGGTCGCCCTCGATCCGCCGGCCCCGGACGGCTCGGTGCACACCGGCGTCGGCTTCTACGGCAAGCCCGCGGCGGAGGGCGGCAGCCGCAACGTCCACCTGTCCGGCTTCGCGATCTCCGGCGACGTACGCGAGCGGATCGACACCGACCAGGTGAACGGGATCGGCGGTGCGATGAGCCATTCGACCATCGACAGCCTCTACATCCGGCACACCAAGGTCGGCATCTGGTTCGACGGTCCGATGACGAACGCCAAGGTCACCAACAACATCATCGTCGACCAGATCGCCGACGCGCTCAACTTCCACACCGGCGTCACGAAGTCGGTGGTCCGGAACAACTTCGTCCGGAACACCGGCGACGACGGCCTCGCGATGTGGTCCGAGAAGACCGCGAACGCCGGCAACACCTTCGACCACAACACCGTCCAGACCCCGACCCTCGCCAACGGCATCGCCATCTACGGCGGCGCCGACAACACGGTCTCGAACAACCTCGTCGCCGATCCGGTCCGGGAGGGCAGCGGCATCCAGGTCGGATCCCGGTTCGGCGCCGAACCGTTCACCGGGCAACTGCGGATCAGCAACAACACCGTGGTCCGGGCCGGGACGTACGAGCTGAACTGGAACATCGGCCTCGGCGCCATCTGGATCTACGCGCTGGAAAAGGACATCGACGCGGACATCCGGGTGACGGGCGACCACTACCTCGACAGCACCTACAACGCGATCATGCTGGTCAGCGAGTGGTCGGTGAAGGACCTGTACTCGATCGACGGGGTCAGCTTCGAGGACATCCGGGTCGACGGCACCGGTACCTCGGTGGTCAGCGCCCGGGCCTCCGGGTCCGCCTCCTTCGAAAACGTCGACGCCCGGAACGTCGGCGCGGTCGGAGTCAACAACTGCGGGTCGTTCAACTTCCCATCGACCGGCTCCGAGTTCTCCCTCACCGATCTCGGCGGGAACGACGGAGGCGGGACCACCGGGCCCTGGCTCGCGCCGTGGCTGCTGCCGAACACCATCACCTGCGACGACCGTCCGCCGGTCGTTCCGCCGCCACCGCCGTCCACCTGGTGACACCGCACTGACCGCCGTGGGCGGGTGGCCGGTTCCCGCGTACCGGACACCCGCCCACGCCTCCGCGTCGCCGCCGGGCCCGGGGCCGGCGTAGCTTGGTGGTCGTCTTTGTCGACCGCCCGCGCCGACCGCGACCCGGGCCCGTGCCCCTCCGGAGGGTGGACGCGATGATCATCTCCGCGCGGTTCAACGGGCCGCCCGGCTCGGGCAACGGCGGCTACTCCGCCGGCATCTTCGCCCACGGCGACCGGTGCGAGGTCACGCTCCGGACGCCGCCGCCGCTGGAGACCCCGCTGTCCCTGCTCGACTGCCAGGTCCGCACCCCGGACGGCACCGTCGTGGCCGAGGTCGCACCGGCCCCGGAGATCGACACGGTGGTCCCGCCGATCGGGTACGCCGACGCCGTCAGCGCCGCCACCGGGTACGCCGGGTTCGCCGACCATCCCTTTCCGACCTGCTACGTCTGCGGGCCCGACCGGGCCGAGGGCGACGGGCTACGCATCTTCCCCGGTCGGGTGCCGGACGGCAGCACCGCCGCCCCGTGGACCGTTCCGGCCGACGTCTCCACCGAACTGGTCTGGGCCGCGCTGGACTGCCCCGGCGGTTGGGCGATGATCGGCCCCGTCCGGCCGTACGTGCTGGGTCGGATCGCCGTACAGGTGGACCGGCTGCCCGCTCCCGGCGATCGGTGCGTGGTACGCGGTGCCCTGACCGCGACCGAGGGTCGAAAGGCCCTCGTGCACAGCACTCTGTACGGCCCGGACGGCACCGAACTGGCCCGCGCCCGCGCCACCTGGATCGCGTTGAACGGTGCGGTCCCGGCCTAGCCGGTCAACGGTCCCGGCCTAGCCGGTCAGATCGGCGACCCGGTAACCCACACCCGGCCTGGTGGCGATGATCGCAGGGCTGCCGAGTTTGCGTCGCAGCCGCCCGATGGTCACCGCGACGGTGTTGGTGAACGGGTCCGCGTTCTCGTCCCAGACCTGTTCGAGGAGATCCTCGGTGCTGAGGAAGGCGGGGCTGGCCCGGAGGAGGGCTTCGAGGAGCGCGAACTCCTTGACCGACAGGTCGAGCTGCCGGTCGTCGCGGGTGGCCGTCCGGCGTACGGGGTCGAGTTCGATGCCGGCCACGTGCAGTCTCCGGGCTCGGGCGGAGGGTCGTCGGCGGGCCAGCGCGCGGATCCGGAGCACCAGTTCGGGGAAGTGGAAGGGCTTGCCGAGATAGTCGTCGGCTCCGAGGCTGAGGCCCCTGACCCGGT
Organism: Plantactinospora solaniradicis; assembly: GCF_042658085.1. Lineage (NCBI taxonomy): Bacteria > Bacillati > Actinomycetota > Actinomycetes > Micromonosporales > Micromonosporaceae > Plantactinospora > Plantactinospora solaniradicis. The sequence continues at coordinate 144,556 of NZ_JBHSPR010000001.1, forward strand.
CTCCCGGAGAGTCGGCCGCGGTCAGCATCAGGACCATTGGCCGGTCGTCCCGTTCGGTGACCATCTGACAGAGGGTGTCGCCGTGGATTCCGGGCAGGTCACGGTCGAGGACGACCACCTCGTAGGCGTTGACGTCGAGTTTGACGGCGGCGGCCAGGCCGTCGTGGGCGACATCCACGGCCATGCCCTGGTCCCGCAGCCCTTCGGCGAGGATATCGGCGAGCGAGCGGGCATCCTCGACGACCAGGATCCTCATGGGGCGACGCCGTGCGGTGCGGACGTCGACGGTAGTGCGATGGTGACGCGCAGGCCGCCCTCGGGCCGGGCGTGCAGGTCCAGACGGCCGCCGTGCGCGCCGACGATGGCGGTGACGATCGACAGGCCGAGGCCGGAGCCGGTCTCCGAGCCGGTCCGGTCGGGAGCGAGTCGCCGGAAGGGCTGGGCGAGTTGGGCGATGTGCGCGGGGTCGAGGATCGGACCGCCCGTCTCCACGACGAGCTGCGCCGAGGCGGCCTCCGCCCTGGTCGACACCCGGATCCAGCCGCCGTCCTGGTTGTGGATGACCGCGTTGTCGATCACGTTGTCCGCCATCCGGGACAGCAGGGCGGGGCTGCCCCGGGTCCAGGCGGTGTCGGAAAGGCCCTCGTCGTCCAGGGTCAGGGACCTCGCCGCGATGGCGGCGGCGCGGGCGGACACGGACTGCGACACCAGGTCACCGAGCGATACCGGAGCGCCGTCCGCGAGCGCGCCGTGCTGCGCGCGGGCGAGTACGAGGAAACCCTCCAGCAGGTGGTCGACCCGGTCGAGTTCGGTACGGAGCCGGTCCGCCAGCACGGTCGTCTGCGGTGGCGCCGGCTGGGGCTTGGCCACGGCGACGTCCAGCGCCGCCCGCATGGTCGCCAGCGGCGTCCGCAGTTCGTGGGAGGCGTTGGCGATGAACCGGCGCTGCGCCGCGAAGGATGCCTCCAGGCGTTCCAGCAGCCCGTCGATGGTGTCCGCCAGATCCTTCACCTCGTCGGCGGGTCCCGGCACCGCCAGCCGCTCGTGCAGGTTCTCGGCGGAGATCCGCCGGGTCGCGGCGGTGATGGTCCGCAGCGGGCGCAGCACCCGGCCGGCGACGGCCTTGCCCAGCAGCACCGAGGCCACCGCCATCACGGCGAGCGCGATCAGCGAGCCCATCAGCAGCTGGCGCGATTGTGTCGCGTCGATCCTCGCGAGCTGTGCTTCGAGCTGGTGTACGCGCTGCTGGGCGGCCGCGAGGCTGGACTGCTCGGCGGGAGGATTCTGCCCGGGCGCGGCCCGGGTCACCTGAATCCCACCGCCGAGCAGGTTGGTGATGGCCAGCAGGCCGAATCCGGATACCAGGAACAGGGCGGCATACAGGATGGTGAACCGCAGCCGTACGGTCCTTCCGGGTAGCGCCAGAGGTCGCAGCTTGCCCATTCGTCCTCTCCCCTCGTCGTGCCGCCCCCAAGGATGCCGCGCCGGGCCTAACAGCGGCATGACAGCGGCAGTTCCGGCGGTGTTACCCCCGGATCCGTAGAACCGGACCCATGCCAGCAACCCACGAACCTCCCGCCGAACCCCTGACCGCACTGGTCCGCCAGGAATGGACCGCGTTCCGCAGCCGTGGCCGACTGATCGCGCTGACGGCCGCGACGCTGGCCACCATCCTGCTCGGCCTGCTCGTCGGGGTCGTCAACCGCAGCACGTGCAGCGAGGGTACGGTCGAGGTCCCCTGCGCCAACGATCCCGTGGGTCCGGCGGGGCAGGCGGTCAGCGACCAGTTCTACTTCGCGCACCAGCCGCTGGGGGAGAACGGCAGCATCACCGCCCGGATGACCTCCATGACGGGGACCATCACCTATCCGCCGCCCGCCCATGACGAGATCGTTCCTGGTCTCGTCCCGTGGGCGAAGGCCGGCATCATCGTCAAGGACGGCACCCGGCAGGGTTCCTCCTACGCGGCGCTGATGGTCACCGGCAGCCACGGCGTACGCATGCAGTACGACTACGTCCACGACACGGCCGGCCGTCCGGGGGGCGTCTCGGCCTCCTCACCGCGCTGGCTCCGCCTGACCCGTGCCGGTGACACCATCACCGGCGAGGAGTCGACCGACGGCGCGCACTGGACGACGGTCGGGACCGCGCGGCTTCCCGGGCTTCCGCGTACGGCGCTGGTGGGCCTGTTCGCCACGTCGCCGGGAGATCTGACGTTGCGTCCCACGGGCCTCGGCGGGAGCATCGTCGAGTCGCGTTTCACACAGGCCAGCGCCGTCTTCGACAACATCGCCCTGGCGGGCGACGGATCCGGGACCGGGAGCCGTTGGAGCCACGGCAGCGTCGGGGAGATGGGCCACACGGACTGGGAGCGTTATCACCGGCCACCCGGCCTCGTCGAGTCGAACGGCACCGCCACCGTCACCGGCTCCGGTGACATCGCACCGCTCGACATGGTGGGTCGGCACACCGTGGAGGACACCCTCGTCGGCCTGGTCATCGGCCTGATGATGGTGATCGTGCTGGCGGTACGGTTCGGGTCGGGCGGGTACCGGCCAGGTCCGACGGGTGCCGGGCTGCTCGGCGGCCGTGTGCTGGCGGCGAAGGCGGTCGTGGTCGGTGCGGTCACCTTCCTCGCCGGCCTGGTCGCCGCGGGGGTCGTGTTGCCGTTCGGCACGGCGGTCCTGCGCGCCAACGGCAACGCGGTGCTCGCGGTACCCGCCCTCACCCAGGTACGGGTCGTCGTCGGGGTCGCCGCGCTGCTCGCCGTCGCCGCCGTCCTCGCGCTCGCCCTCGGCGTCCTGTTCCGGCGTACCTGGGTGGCGATCCTGGTCGCGATCTCGGCGGTCGTCCTCCCCTACATCCTGGGGGCCCTGCCGATCCTGCCCGACGGCGTCTCCGAGTGGCTGTTGCGTCTCACTCCCGCCGCCGGCTTCGCCGTGCAGCAGACCGTCCGCGAGTATCCGCAGGTGCTCTCCCACTATGCACCGTCGGCGGGCTACTTTCCGCTGCCGTGGTGGGCCGGGCTCGCCGTACTGTGCGGCTATGCCGCCGTCGCGCTCGGGCTGGGGATGACCCGGCCACGCCGAACCGTCGCACCGCGATCCCAGGCGGAGTGGAGGTAGCGACCTGGTACCCGGTCGGTAGGGCAGGCGTGGCGCCTGCCCCACAGACCCGGGGACGCTGCCCCACGTGCCCCGGGGCACGCCGCCTCACGTGCCCCGGGGGACGACGGCGACGCGGGCGCCGCGGACCGTCGGGTTCATGAGTTCGGCGGCGACGGCCTCGGCGTAGCGGGCGTGCGACAGTTGTGCCGTCGCCTGCTCCCGGGTGACGGGTTCCGTCGTCAACTGATACTCCTGCCCGGTCGCCGGTTCCTGCTGAATTCCGAATCCGGCCGGCGGAGTCAGGATGGCCCAGTCGAGCGTCGTGGTACGTAGCGCGGACAGTTCCCGCACGTGTGCTTCGGCGAACGGTTTGAGCCGGGCCGGAAACAGCGTCGGATCGTCCATCACGAGGTTGCCCGAGTCGAGCCTCAACGCGGCCGTCAGACCGACTGCGATGAGGCGTCGATGCGGTCCGTCCCAGCTGGCATCGATCGCGGTCACGATCTTGGCGTAGTAGTCGAGGTCGAAATTGTCGAACGACTCCGGCGGAGCCGTGAACGGCGTCACGGCCAGCACGACGGCTTCGACGGTACGAAGTACCGACGCCAGTTGCTCGGGATGTTGGGCGTCCCCCCGGACGTTGCGCAGCTCCGGGTGCGGCGGTAGCTCGTGCCGGGCCGGATCGCGGAGCACGGCGGCGACCTGACGGTCCTGGTGAAGCAGGGCAGCGGTCACCGCACGGCCGACGCGGCCGGCGGCACCGAGGACAGCGACGCGCTGTCGGCTGTTGTCGGAAGTGACGGGCATGGGCGGGACAGTAGGTGAGGAAGGCCCGGTAACCGCAACGTAACCACGTACGCTGAGTTGGTGATCAGGGCCGATGCGCCGCTACCGGGATTTGATCCGGCCTGCCCGATGAGCACCTTTCCGATCCAGGTCGGCGGCAAGTGGACCGCGATGATCGTGTTGTGCCTCGAGAATGGCCCGCGACGCTTCGGGGTCCTGCGGCACCATCTCCGTCCGATCAGCGCGAAAGTCCTCGCGGAGACCCTGTCCGCAATGGAGCGCGACGGGCTGGTGAGTCGTTGCCCGCTCGTGGGCGCCGACGACGGCGGCGTCGAGTACAGGCTGACGTCCCTCGGCCGGACGCTGCTCGACGTGATCGAGCACATGCGGGCCTGGGCACGGGACAACATCGGCGAGCTGGCGCGCGCACGGGACTCTTTCGACGCGCACCCGCGGACTACGGACGAGCCCCGCCACCGCCCGGCTGGATCCGGCTGATCAGATCGTGCATCGGCTTGGTGCCGCTGCCGACCATGATTCCGGTGACGATGCCGTCGATCCAGACCGGCAGGCCCTTCCACTCGGGGCCGGCGATCGCGTGCAGCAGATAGAACCCGCCGGCCGTGGAGGCGAGCGTCGCGACCGCGACCGCGATCCCCCAGGCCACGATGGTGCGGTTGCCCCGGCCCCGGTCCGCCCGCTCACGGAGCCCGGCCAGCGCCGCCTGCTCCGTCGCGGTCGCCTCGCGGGACAGGTTCACCAGTTCGGTCTCGGCGCGCTGCACGGCGGCCTCGACACGGCGCCCCGGCAGCCAGCGGGAGAACGGTTCCAGGATCCGTTCGATCGCGGCGGCGAAGACGATCAGGATGCCGAAGACGGCGACGGTGTCGGGCGGACGGATGACCTCCCCACCACCGCCGCTGCTCCAGAGCGCCCACGAGCCCACCCCGGCACCGCCGATCAGGATGAATGCGGTCAGCACCGCCCCGAAGCTGGCCGGGGCGCCGCCGGTCCGGCTCGCCGGCTCGGCGCCCGGCGCGGAAGTGGGTCCACTGCCGGCCGCGGCCGGCGCCGCCTGGCCGAAACGCCCGGCTCCGGTACCCGGCACCGTGCTGTCCACATCGGAGAAGGCGGCCGGGGCGGGGGCCGCCGCGACACGCCCCACCGTCGCCCCGACGAACTGGCCCGCCTGCCCTACGAAGGAAGTGCCCCGTTCCACCGCCATGGCTTCCTCCTGAGTTGACGCTCATCCTGAGTCGGCGCTCATCCTGAGTCGGCGCTCATCCTGAGTTGACGCTCGTCCGAACTGCCGAGCGGAAAGGCTACGCCTCGGCGGTGACGGAGGGACGACCGGGTGTTCGGCGTTCAACCGAATCGACAGCGAACTTCCGATCGACTCCGATACATGGGAAGCTGTCGATGCTTTGCGGGCAGGTCACGCGTGTCGCGCCGCCGAAGGGCTCCGGCGGTGACGCCGCCGCGCCCACCATTCTTGCCATGCGAAGGAGACCAATGAACGCCATCCCCGTACGCCGCCGGTCCACATTGACCTGTGCGCTGACCCTGGCCGCCGTGGCGGTACTCGTACCCGCCAAGCCGGCGCAGGCCGCGGTCGGCTGCGAGGTCACCTACACCACGTCGAGCTGGAGCACCGGCTTCGTCGGCAACGCGCAGATCAGGAACCTCGGCGACACCTGGATCGCCCCCACCGTCCAGTTGACCCTCACCGGCAACCAGCAGATCACCAGCGGCTGGGGCTACGACCTCAGCCAGAGCGGCACCCAGGTGATCGGTCACGGCTTCGAATGGACCCGCCCGATCCCGACCGGCGAGACGCTCTCGTTCGGCTTCAGCGGCACCTACACCGGAGTCAACACGCCGCCGACCGACTGGCGGGTCAACGGGGTGCCCTGCGTACTCGCCGGTCAGCCTCCGGCGGTCGTCGCCGAGCCGACCTCGCTGTCGATACCCGAAGGGCTCAGCGGTTCGTTCACCGTACGGTTGAGCCACCCGCCGGCCGAGGCGACCTCTCTCCGGATGACAACCCGGGGCACCGGCCTCTGGGCCAGCCCGCCGGTGCTGCTGACCTTCAACTCGACGAACTGGAGCACTCCGCAGTCGTTCGGCGTGTACAGCGTCCAGGACCCGGACACGGTCGACGACGTCGCGGTCTTCACGCTCGCCTATCCGGGCTACGTCTCCGACACGGTCACCATCACCCAGGTCGACGACGACTAGGTTCCGGCGACACGCGACACGCGACACGCGACACGGGTGGGCGGTGACGCGCCCGGCGCCCGGACCTGCCCCCCGGCGCCGACGTCCCGCGCATCCCTTCGGATCCGACATCGTTGCGGACCTGCCGCACGCGTCGATGCGGACCTGCCACCCGTGTTCGTTGCGGACCGTGCCACCCTGTGCCGCCGAGGTGTGACGGAACGGGCATCGGGGTACACCGATCGAAGTTGCTGCGTAGGCGCCAGAGACAGGGCTCCGCGCACTTATCAGGAGGTGTGTTGTGGTCAGGATTCCTTCACTTTCGCGCCACTCGGAGCCGGCGCCGACGCCGACCCGGGACGAGAACCGCGACGGTCGGATCGACGCCCGGGACGAGACGCCGACGACCGGTGACACCACGCCGAAGGCCGGCGACACCCGGGTCGCCGACGCCGGGTCCACGCGTACCGAGCCCCGTACCGAACCCGTCCGGGCCGACCACGAGGATGTCGCGAAGACGCCGACGCACCGCGCCCGGAGCGCGGTGGCCGAACCGGACACCACCACCCGACCGGCCCCTCCGGGTACCTCGGAGACCGATCGCAGGTCCGGAACCGACCACCGGCCCGAGGCCGAGCGCGGGCTGGGCGAGCGCACGCCGAGCACCGAGGAGCGGCCGGAGGTCGTGGTGCCCGCCGGACCCCGGCCCCGGGCCAGCATGCTCGCCACGCTCAGTTTGATCGTCGGCGTGGCCGGCGCCGCGTTCGTGCTCACCGGCGTCCTCGCCGGGTACGGCATCGCGCTGGGCGGCCTCGCCGTGCTGCTGGCGATCGGGGGCATCTCCGCGACCGCTCGGCGGCACGTGGCCGGCAAGTCCGACGCCCTGATCGGGTTGGTCCTCGGCCTCGGCGCCATCGTGGTCGGCGTGATCGCGATGACCGGGCAGTTCGGCTGGCCCACCACCGACGGCGACACCGTCGTGCAGTTCCGCGAGTGGCTTGATTCACAGTTTGTCGACCGGTTCTGACCGGGTAGTTAGTCCCGCGGAGCGGTGGTGCACCGCTCTGGCCCCGCCAGCCGGTGGTGGTTCACCACCTGAGCGCACGTTTTTTCGGGGGCGGCGATATCGCCGCCCCCGAAGTGCTGTCCGGCCTCGTTGCCCGACCTGTTAGTAGGGGGCCCTTCTTCTACAAAAAGCGATAACAAGGGGCCCTTCCTTTCACCCGGACGCAACGGATCGCCGGGGCGGATGGGGAGAGACGCAACGATCGGCGGGGGTAAGCAACTTCCAGCGGTGGATTCGGTCGAGTGGCGGCACATAGCGTTGGGTTCAGCGCCAGCCCGTGGGCCGGAATGGCCCACCAGTGGGCCGGAGGGGCCCACCAGTGGGCCGGAGGAAGGCCGGGCGCGCCCGATCCGCTGGGAGCAAGGACCATGACGTTGGAGTCGACGACCGTACTCGACGGGCCCGGGACGGCCCGCCCGGCAGTTCACCGGCGCTATCTGATGTGCCGACCGACGTACTTCGCCGTCGAGTACGCGATCAATCCGTGGATGGACCCGGGCGCCCCGGTCGACCCGGCACTCGCGGTCCGGCAGTGGGAGACGCTGCGGCGGACCTACCTGGATCTCGGTCACACGGTGGAGGAGATCGAGCCGCTTCCCGGGCTGCCCGACATGGTGTTCGCGGCGAACGGCGCGACGGTGATCGACGGCAGCGCCCTCGCGGTGCAGTTCCGCGACCCGGAGCGGGCCGACGAGGCGCCCGCCTACGCCGGCTGGCTCGACCGGGCCGGCTTCGAGGTGTACGACGCCAAGCACGTCAACGAGGGCGAGGGCGACATCCTGCCGGTCGGTGACCTGCTGCTGGCCGGCACCGGCTTCCGGACCAGTCACGCCGCGCACGCCCACCTCCAGGAGGTCTTCGGCCGCCCGGTGATCACGCTGCAACTGGTCGACCCGCGCTTCTACCACCTGGACACCGCGCTCTGCGTGCTGGACGACGCGACCGTGGCGTACCTGCCGGAGGCGTTCTCCCCCGGTAGCCAGGCGACGCTGCGCCGGCTCTTCCCGGACGCGGTCCTGGCCACCGCCGCCGACGCCGAGGTGCTCGGGCTGAACGCGGTGAGCGACGGACGGCACGTCGTACTTCCCGCCCAGGCCACCGGGCTGTCGGCCGCACTGCGCGACCGGGGATACGACACAATTGGCGTTGATTTGTCCGAGCTGCGTAAGGCCGGCGGCGGACCGAAGTGCTGCACCCTGGTGCTGCGGGAACGAGAGGCGAGCAAGTGATCGTGGACGACACCCTGCGCACCCCCGCTGCGGTACGCGAGGCGGAACGCTGGACCGCGCACAACTACCACCCGCTGCCGGTGGTGATCTCCTCGGCCGAGGGCGCCTGGGTGACCGACGTCGACGGGCGGCGTTACCTGGACTGCCTGGCCGGCTACTCGGCACTGAACTTCGGGCACCGGCATCCGACGCTGATCGCCGCCGCGCACGCCCAGCTCGACCGGCTCACCCTGACCAGCCGCGCCTTCGTCCACGACCAGTTCGCCGACTTCTGCCGCGAGTTGGCCCAGCTCTGCGGCAAGGACCTGGTGCTGCCGATGAACACCGGCGCCGAGGCGGTGGAGACCGCCATCAAGGTGTCCCGGAAGTGGGGCTACCGGGTCAAGGGCGTACCGGCGGGGCGGGCCACGATCGTGGTGGCGGACGGCAACTTCCACGGCCGTACCACCACCATCGTCAGCTTCTCCACCGATCCGGACGCCCGGGACGACTTCGGGCCGTACACCCCGGGGTTCCGGATCGTCCCGTACGGCGACCTGGCGGCCCTGGCCGAAGCGGTCGACGAGACGACGGTGGCCGTACTGCTGGAGCCGATCCAGGGTGAGCAGGGCGTCGTCGTGCCGCCACCGGGTTACCTGCCCGGGGTACGCCGGCTCTGCACCGAACGGAACGTGCTCTTCGTCGCCGACGAGATCCAGTCCGGGCTCGGCCGGACCGGCGAGACCTTCGCCTGCGACCACGAGGGCGTGAAGCCCGACATGTACGTCCTCGGCAAGGCGCTCGGCGGCGGTATCGTCCCGGTCTCGGCGGTCGCGGCCGACGCCGACATCCTCGGCGTACTCCGTCCCGGCGAGCACGGCTCGACCTTCGGTGGCAACCCGTTGGCCTGCGCGGTGGCCACCGAGGTGGTCCGGCTGCTGGCCACCGGCGAGTTCCAGCGCCGGTCGGCGGAGCTGGGAGCGCGGTTGCACGGCGCGCTGCGCGGTCTGATCGGGGATGGTCTGGTCGCCGTCCGGGGGCGAGGGCTGTGGGCCGGCATCGACATCGACCCGGCGCTGATGACCGGGCGGCAGGCCTGCGAGCGGCTCGCCGAGCGCGGGGTGCTGGCCAAGGACACGCACGGGTCGACGATCCGGCTGGCACCGCCGCTCGTCGTAGAGGCCGACGAACTGGACCACGCCGTCGAGCAGCTCGCCGCGGTGCTGCACTGAATCCGCACTGAATCGGGCGCGGCGCCGCGTCGATCCGGACGCGGCGCCGCATCCATCTCCGGTCAGGCGCGGTCGACCACCCGCATCGCCATGGTCGGGGCCTCGGCCATCACCGACGTCGGGTTGGTCATGCCGCCCGAGTTCCAGGTGCTGGACCGGCCCACCTGCACCCCGGGGTACAACTCCACGATGTCGCCGCTGCGCATCACCCGGGACTGCTGGCGGGCCAGCGGGACCCGCTCGGCCTCGTCCATGTTCCCGCCGGGGCGTACGCCGGAACCGTTCGTGCTCACGTCCTGCGCGACCAGGTCGCCGCCGCGCAGCTCGAACCGTACGTGGCTGCGGCTGATCCACCGTCGTGCCTCGTCGTTGAGCCACTGGCCGAGCCGGACCCCGCCGGACTCGTCCGGCGCCCGGCCGACCACCACCGGCTGTTCGGCGGTGACCACGAACCGGCGCCGGACCATGCCGCCGATCCGCACCGACAACACCTCGCTGGTGGGCCGGGGACCGGCGTCGGTGAGCCGCTGCTCGTGCCGGGGACACATGGGCATTCCGGTACGCAGCGTCGGCGGCGGCTGCCCGCTCGGCTTCCGGTCGATCTCGGCGAGGTCGGCGAACGCGCCACCGCCACCACCACCGCCGAACAGCACGCAGCCGGGCTCCTTGCACCGCCACGTCCGGGCGAGCAGCTTGCGCCCACTCGGCGACGGCCCGGTGGACATCGGCCCGTTGCCCTTCACCCGGGCCATCAGGACCGGACCGCCCGCGCCCGGTAGCGGGGCGAGCAGCCGACCCGGTTGACCGGTCACCCATGGGAAACGCCCGGCCTGGCCGTCGAAGCGGCCTCGGCTGAGCACCGGCAGGCCCAGCAGGTCGGCGACCTCCAGCATCCGGTCGCCCGGATTGTTCAGCACCTCGACCAGGCCGTCGTCGGCCCATCGACGGACCACCATGCGCTCGTTCGAGGTCAGGTCGGCGTCGCTGAGCAGCGCGCGGTGCACCACCGCGTACACCGGGACGTTGTCCTCCTCGAGCTGCCTGCCGAGCGCGTCGATGACCATGCCCAACCGCATCGTGCTGGCCGGCCGGCCACCGTCCAGGTCCTGGAACCGGACCACCTCGGCCAGGTCGAGGACCGCCCGGACCAACGAGGGATCTGTACTGACCCGGCCCTCGATCGCGTCGAGGACCTTACTTATCTCAAATCTCACGCCGCTCCCCGGACGATCTCGTCGATCCGCCGCGCCAACTCGATGTCGCGTCGGGTAACTCCACCCACGGAATGGGTGGCGCACCGGAAGGTCACCGTGCGCCACCGGATGTCGATGTCGGGATGGTGGTCGAGCTCTTCGGCGACCACCGCGACCCGGTCCACCGCGTCGATCACGTCACGGAATCCGGGCAACTCGACGGTACGGCCGATGCCGGCCGGGTCACCGGTCCAGCCGTCCAGCCCGTCCAGCCCGGCCCGCACCGCCTCCGCGTCCAGCACCTCTGCCATGGCCAGACCTTACCGCCGAGGCCGCGATGGTGGTGACCAACCGCTCGGACGCCTCGGACGTACCTGTCGGACGACGTCGGACCGGGACGGTATTTACCAGGTACTCGGTGGCGTGCCGTCGCGACTCTGTCGCGGGTCCGGTCACGGCAGGCAACCGCCGTGGCCCTGTTCGGGGAGGAAAGAACCAGATGGAGACTCGACGGCTGGCAGCCGCCAGCGTGGCTCTGCTCGCCACGCTGAGCGTCGGCGTGGCGGGCCGCAACATCCAGGCCGGTACCGGCGGCGACTCCGCCGACGGAGGGCGCCGAGATGCCGGATTCCCTGCTCGGCATCATGGACGCCTGATCCGTACCCGAAAATGCGGCGGTGCCGATCGCCACGTTCGCGATCGGCACCCGGTGTCCCGCCCTGTCGGTGGTGCGGCGCTACTTCGCGGCCCGCAGCGGCGCACCGACGAAGTGCAGGTGCCGCAACGCCTGGCGGTACGAGTCGAACAGGCTCGTCTCCTCGTACGGAATGCCCTGCTCGGCGCAGTACGCCCGGACGATCGGCTGGGCCTTGCGCAGGTTGACCCGCGGCATGCTCGGGAACAGGTGGTGCTCGATCTGGTAGTTGAGGGCGCCCAACGCGAAGTCGACCAGCACCCCGCCCCGGACGTTGCGCGAGGTCAGCACCTGCTTGCGGAGGAAGTCCAGCTCGTCTTCGGCGGTCGGCATCGGCATGCCCTTGTGGTTGGGCGCGAACGCGCATCCCATGTACAGGCCCCACAGCCCCTGGTGGATGGCCATGAAGACCAGCGCGCGTACCGGCGACAGCACGGTGAACAGCACGCCCAGGTAGCCGATCGTGTGCACCACCAGCAGCAGCGCCTCGACCCGCCGGTGCCGCATCGGCGTTCCGTCGAAGATCGCCCGGATGCTCGCCACGTGCAGGTTCAGGCCCTCCAGCAGCAGAAGCGGGAAGAACAGGTACGCCTGCCGGCGTGCCATCCACCGGCCGAACCCGCGGGTCTCCAGCGCCTGTTCGTGGGTCCAGACCAGGGCCCCCGCGCCGACGTCCGGATCGTCGTCCTCGTGGTTCGGGTTGGCGTGGTGCCGGTTGTGCTTGTCGATCCACCAGCCGTTGCTCAGCCCGATCGCCAGGTTGCCGGCCAGCAGTCCGGCCACCTCACTCGCCCGGCGGTTCCGGAACATCTGCCGGTGCCCGGCGTCGTGTCCGAGGAAGGCGACCTGGGTGGTGCCGACGGCCAGGAAGACGGCGACCAGGGTCTGCCACCACGAGTCCCCGACTAGGGCGAAGGCCACCCAACCGGCGACGAAGAGCCCGACCGTCAACGCGATCCGAACCACGTACCAACCGGTGCGGCGGTCCAGCAGCCCAGCCTGGCTGATCTGGCGAGATAACTGTGAGTAGTCACTTCCTCGCCGAATGGCAGGCTCCGCCGTCGCCGTGACCGCCATATTTCAGCTCCCAACGTCGCTTTTCGCCACGCCGGTTTGGCGAGCGCTCATCTCAAGTCTCCGGAGGACGCTCGCACTCCGTAACCCCGGAAGCCCCCGTATCCGGGGTAGGGTAAGCCCCACCACACCACGGTCCGAGACCGGGGTGGTCAACTCATCCGGCCGACCGCCGACCGCAACCGGCGAAGGTCCCGGCGGCGCCGCTCGTAGGTCATCGCGAGACCGATCAGCACGAAACCACCCACGGCCAGGAAGATCCACCGGGGCAGCCGGTCCCAGACGTCGACCATCTCCCGCAGTGCCAGCGCCGCCAGTACGCCGCCGCCGAGCAGCACCGGAGCCTGACGTCGCCACTGCGCACCGGCCAGCACCGCCAGCAGCGCGCCACCTCCGAGCAGCAGCCGCCGCCACGGCTGGTCCCCGGCCACGAGGACCGAGACCAGGCTCGGCAGCAGTGCGGCACCCAGCCCCGGCCCGTACGCCAGCCAACTGCTCCGGTCCGGCCAGGCCCGTAGGGCGAGCCAACCGGCCAGCAGCCCGAGTACCGCCGCCGGCAGCGTGTACGCCTCGACCAGCGCCACCCGCGCCGCCGAGAGCAGCAGCCAGGTCGCGACCAGTTCGGCGCCACCGGCCGCCGCCGCATGGGCCCAGCGACGCGCCGCCGACTCCGCCGGCCGCAGCGCCCGCAGCCCGAGGGCCACACCCCAGAGCGTGCAGACCGCCGCCGCGTGCCGGACCTCGCCGATCGTCAGCACCAGTGCCAGCACCGCGACAACGTGGCTGGCCACCTCGACCGCAACCCCCTCGGCCCGGCGGGCCGAACCCGTGCCCGGGGCCGCCACCGTCACCGCCACATCGTCAGCCGGGGCCGCCGAGGTCGCCGAGGTCGCCCTGCCCGTCAGCACCACTCCGCCGGCCAGGGCCAGGGCGGCCACGCCGAGCACCACCAGCGCGGCAACCCTCGGCGGCAGGTCGGCGGCGAACGGGCCCGCGACGGCCAGCGTCGCACCGGCGAGGACGGCGGTCAGCCAGCCCGCCACCCGGGCCGCCCCGGACCGGCCGGCGGCTCCGGCGGTCAACCCGACCGCGACGACCAGGGCCAGCCCGGCGAGCGTGCTGCCCTCCGTCGGCAGGAGCCCGGCCAGGCCCGCACCTGCGAAGGCCACCCCCAGCGGTACGACGACCCGCGCCGGCCGGACGACGCGCCAACCGAGCGCCACCGCGAGCAGCGCGGCCAACCCGCTCAGCAGACTCACTGCCTGGACGGTCGGCCAACGGGCACCGGCGACGGCCAGCCCGACCAGTGCCGTGGTCACGGCGAGCGGCACCGCGACCAGCAACGCGGGCCGGACGGCGGCACGCCAGGCCCAGCCGACCATCGCCGCCGTCCCGGTCAGCAGCAACAGGGTCAGCGCGACCTGCCCGTCCGGGCGCCACTCGTCGGGCCACAGCCCGATCCCGTGCGGCTGCCCCGACCAGATCCGGCCCAGCCAGCCGTACGGCCCGGCGAGCAGCACCACGACGGCCGGCACGACCACGACGCCGACCCGCCCCAGCAGGACCACGCTGGACACCAGCGGCGGTACGGAGAACGCGCCACCGGCCGGCGACACCGACCGACCCCGGTTCACCGCCAGCACCGCGACGGTGAGCAGCAGCGCCCCGGCGGCGTACATCCCCGGTGGTTCGCCGACCTCGGGCAGGGCCGGCGACAGGCCGACCGGCAGTGCGACGACCGACAACGCCGCACCGGCGTACGGCAGGTAGTGCGGGACTCCTCGGCGGACCGCGACCGTCGCGGCGCAGAGCAGCACGGCGCTGGCCAGCGCGGCACGGGCCTGCCACCAGGGCGGTACGTCGGCGGCGAACAGCCCGAGCGTGACGGCGGCCGGCGTGCCGAGCACCGCGAGCGCGACTCCCGCTCCGCCGAGCATCCGCCGATGGTCCGGTACCGAACCGGCGGGCCGGAGCGCGACCAGCGCGATCGCCACCCCGATCAGCACGAGGCCGCCGAGGACGGCGGCGGCGCCGGCCGGTCGGGCCAGTCCGACCAGCAGCGCGTGCCCGGCGAGGAACAGCGCGGCACCGGCCATCGGCAGCATGCTCCGGCTGCTCCGGCCCGGCCACACGGCGGAGAGCGCGAACGCGGCGACCATCGCCAGGTCCACGGCGGAAACCGACCACCAGGGCAGCGGCACCGCCGCCGGCAGCGCCAGCACGGTGAACACGGCACCGGTCAGAACGACCGACAGCCAGGCACGCCGAGGCACCAGGAGAAGCAGGGCCAGCACGGTCAACGGCAGCGCCACCGGAAGCTGCCAGTCGAACGGTCCGGCCACGGCCGTCGGGTCCGCCTGCCAGACCGGCAGCGAACGCAGTACCACGGCCCCCGCCACCACCAGGGTCATCACCCCGGTCAGCACGGCCATGGCCGAGACGACGACCAGCCCACCGACGCGCGGGCCGATCCGTACCCCGACCGGCAACAGCCGCGCGGTGCCGGCGACCAGACCGGCGACGCCGACGGCCACCACGGCGGCGGAACAGAGCGTCGGCCACGGCGATTCGAACACCGCGCGGACCAGCGTGATCGCGAGCACCACCACGAACACCCCGCCGGCCGTCGCGCCGAATCCGACATGCCGGGTGAGCAGCGCCGCCGCGATCGGCAACAGGGCGGTCACCAGGAGCGGGCCACCGGCGAGCACGTCGGTCGGACCCTCCATCGTGACCAGTGCCAGCAGCCCGCACATCGCGGACGCCAGCAGGGCGAAGGCGTACCCGGCC
>NZ_JBHSPR010000001.1:159934-600777 GCF_042658085.1 Plantactinospora solaniradicis
GCCCCCGGGTCATGCCGAGGTTGACCGTGGCCAGGCCGGCGAACGCCAGGGCCCAGCCGGCGGCGCCGAACCCCGCGTCGTACGCCAGCAGTGGCGCGACCGGTTGCACCAGCAGCAGGCCGGCGAACCACGGCGCGTGCAGCCCGGACAGCCGTCGGTAGCCGGCCGCCACCGCCGCGCTGGCCCCCCCGACCAGCGCGGCGTAGCGGGCCCCCGGCAGATCGTCCACGGCGAACAGGCCCACCGCCCACGCCGCGTACCCGTCCAGCACCACCAGGAGCAGACCGATCGCCGCGAACGTCTCGGCGGTCGCGGCGAGGCCCCGCCGCCGGGCCACCAACGGCGCGGCCAGGGCCAGGGCGGTGAGCCCGGCGAGGATCAACGCACGCCCGGCTATCCCGAGCGTGGCCCAGGCGACGACGGTGAAGACGATCGCGGCGGCGCCGACCAGCAGTCCGCCGAGGACGAACAGCACGTTCTGCACCGTCCGGGTCGACGTCTCCGGCCGTACCGGCGCCCCGACCGCACCCACCGGCCCGCCGGCCGACGAGACGGCGCCGGCCGACGAGACTGCGCTGGCCGACGAGACTGCGGCGACGGAGGAGAGTGCGGCGGTCCGGGCGGCGGCGGCCGCCTCGCGGACCCGCTCGGCCAGCGTGTCGCGACGCTGGCGGATGTGCCGCAGCGAGGAGTCGAGACCCAGGTACGCCTGCCGGGCCTGCTCCACCTGGGGAATCAGCGCGACGATCTCCGCGTCGAGCCGGATCACCTCGGCGGCCGTCGGATCAGGTGCCCGGCCACAACCGGGGCACCCGGTCGCCAGATCGGCCCCGGCCCCACACACGGGACAGGGGTACGCGTTCGCGGAAGCGGTCACGCTGCCCATGCTGCGGCACCGGCAGACCCGGCTCACAGAGTGCGCGTACCTACCCCGGGCCGGGTACCCGGTACCGAGAACGCGTCAGGGCCGGGTCTGCTCGTGCAGCCAGGCGGAGTAGTCCGGGTTACCACCGGACACCCAGGTCACCAGGACCTCCGGCACCTCGTACGGGTGGGCGGCCCGTACCTGGTCGATGAGGGCCTCGACCCGGTCCGGTGCGGTCTTGAACAGCACCGACCACTCCCGGGTGGTCTCCATCCGGGACTCCCACCAGTAGGTGCTGTCCACCGGGCCACTCACCTGTGCACAGGCCGCCAACCGACCGGCCACCGCGGCGGCGGCGAGCACGTCCGCGACGGCCCGCGCGTCCACCACGGTCGTCACGATGCAGATCTGGTCCACGCCGGGCACCCTACGCCGGATCGCCGTCCTCGCGATGCGCATCGACCCATTCGTCGATCCGTGCCCACCAGTCGAACAACCAGTCGATGCGTTCCTGCCGGCCGGCCGGCACCTCCTCCGGTGGTACGGACCAGAACCGCATCACGATCCGCTTGTCCATCGGCAGTTCCCGCCAGACGTCGGCCACGGTCAGCATCCGGTCCAGCCCGGTGTGCGCGACGAAGATGACCCCGGCGTCCGGCGCGGCATCCAGCGCGGCCAGTACGCCGCCCGGTTGCGGCGCGAGCACGTGCCGCATCGCCTCGGCCCGCTCCGCCATCTCGTCGAGCCCACGGGACCGCAGCAGGTCGATGGCGCGTAGCCGGCGGCGCGGGGTGAAGTTGCCACCCTCGGGGAAGATCACGAACGCGTCGTTCTCGTCGAGGTTCACCGCCAGGTGCCCAATCTGCTCGATCAGGGTCTCCCGGGGTGGGCCGGCCCGCTCGGTCGGGCCGACCCGGGTCTTCCGGCGGTTGTGGGCCGCGATGAACCGGTTTGGCAGCCGGTTCAGCAGTACGTCGACGGCCGGATCCCATTGCAGGGTGTCCTTGAGCACGATCCGCGGTTCCCGGTCGAACCAGTTGACCAGCGCATGGATCAGGATGAACGAGTCGCCCGGCCCGGCGTGCCGGCACAGCACCAGCTCCGGGCGTCCGGGCAACGCGGTGTCCGGGTCGGTTCCGACGATGTCGATGCGCAGTCGCAGCGTCCACCGGGCCTGCCAGAACAGGAAGGTCAGAAACCACCCGGCCAGGACGTAGTGCGCCCGCTGGAACGACGGGGACCGCTTGTGCCAGCCGAAGCCGGAGCCGACCCAGAGCCCGAACAGCGCGATCAACGCGGCCGAGTCCCAGAGCAGGTAGACGATCCCCAGCCAGAGCACCCGGAGCGGCCGGAGGTAGCCGGGGACCAGTGGCGAGATCGCCGCGGCCAGGATCAGCCACACCGGCAGCGTGGTCACCACCAGCACGGCGAGCAGCACCGTTCCGGGGCCGAGGAGCAGCCGCCGGGCCCACCTGGGTGGCAGTGGCATCAGCCGACGTCCACGTGCTCGGCGAGGTAGCGCCGGGATGCCGTGTAGGCACGGCTGATCCGCCGCCCCACCGCCGCCATGTCCCGGTACGCCCACGGCGTGTCGTCCCGGGGCCCCAGTCCCCCGGTCGGCAGCACGTGTACGTCCACGTCGTCGGGGAGCGCCGCCATCTCCCGGGCGAACCGGTGCCGCCGGGCGATCTCGAAGGCCACCTGGGCGATCTCCCAGGGCCGGCGGGGCGGGCTCAACGGGCGCTCGATCCGGCCCACCTGGAGTACGAAGATCTGCCGGGCCCCCGCGTGCACCGCCTCCCCGATCGGGATCGAGTTGACGATGCCGCCGTCGACGTAGTGCTCGCCGTCGATCCGGGCCGGCGGCAGCAGGCCGGGTACCGAGGCCGAGGCGAGTACCGCCGGCACCACGGGACCGGTGCTGAACCAGTGTTCGGCGGCCCGCTCGATGCTGGCCGCGCAGCACCGGAACGGCACCTTGAGGTCGGCGAAGGTGGTGGTCTCGCCGAGTTCCGCCTCCAACAGCCGACGCAGGGGGCGCGGCGAGTGCAGGTGGGTACGGGCGGCGAAGCGCCGGAGTTGCCGGGCGATGGAGTCGCCGTACACCTCACTGGCCTCCGGGGAGGCCCAGAGCCGGACGAGCCGGTTGGTGACCGACTCCGACGGGTCCGCCGCGACGAGCGCACCGTTCACCGCACCGATCGAGGTGCCCAGCACCAGGTCGGGCTGGATGCCGGCCCGGAACAACGCCCGCAGCATGCCGACCTCGACGGCGCCGAGCACGCCCCCACCGCCGAGTACGAACGCCACTGGACCGCTGACCATGCTGTTCATCCTGGCACGGGCCGCCCACCCCGACCCGGCGGTGGGTGTCGCAGGTGCGGGACGACCGATGGTTCGGGGCTGGGCCGGGCACCTGCCGGATCGACGACGACCGCTCGGCGCAGCGGAGGGACCGCCCGACGAAACATGACATCCCGGGCCGGCATCCGGGCGGGCGGCACGCCGTGTTGCCGGGATTGAATTCCGACTTAAGCCGTACGTCTCCGGCCGGCAATCTCGGCGTTGACAGACGATTGCCAGTCACGGAGCCTGATACGACCTACCACACACGGCCTGATGCGACCCCCAACTTCCCAGGCAGGTGCGACAAACGATGGCAGCGTTGCAGGCGGGCGGCCTGCTCGCCCGCAGATATCGGCTTATCGACAGGATCGGTGCCGGCGGCATGTCCGTGATCTGGCGCGCCCGGGACGAGGTGCTGGACCGGGTGGTGGCGGTGAAGGTGCTCGCCGCGTCACTCGCCGCCGACACCAAGTTCCGGGAGATGGTCCGCGAGGAGGCCCGGGCCGCCGCACAACTCGTACATCCACACGTCACCGCCGTGCACGACTACGGCGAGACCGTCGGTCCGGACGGTGGGATCACCGCGTTCGTGGTGATGGAGCTGCTGACCGGCGAGGAACTGAAGGCCGAGCTCACCGCCGGCCCGTTGCCCTGGATGACCGCGGTGGAGATCTGCGCGCAGGTGTCCGAGGCCCTGGCGGCGGCACACCGACTGGGCATCGTGCACCGGGACATCACCCCGGCCAACATCATGATGACCGCGACCGGCGCGAAGGTACTCGACTTCGGCATCGCCACCCAGGTCGGCGCGCCCGACGAGGACGAGGACGGCGAGACGTTCGGTACTCCGGCGTACGTCGCACCGGAACGGTTGGACGGACTGCCGGCCCAGCCGGCGACCGACACGTACTCGTTGGGCGTACTGCTCTACGAGACGCTCACCGGCCGGGTGCCCTTTCCCGCCGACACCTGGGAGGAACTGACCCGGGCGATGGAGGCGGGCACCGAACCGACGCTCACCGGCGTACCCGATCTGCCGCCCGTGGTTGCCGACGTCTGCCTGCGCTGTCTGTCCCGCGAGCCGGCGGAGCGGCCGACGGCCGCACAGGTCGGCGAGGCGTTACGCGGTCAACTGCTGGCCGCCGATCCTCGGCGGCTCGCGACGGGCCGTCCACGGTCCGGCACCGTGCCGACGGCCCGGCTCGCCGCGTTGCCGGCTACGGCCGCCGGACCGGCATCGGCGGCCCTGGCGGCCACCGCCGCACCGGCGGCCCCGGCCCGGGGCGAGGACCCGGCCCCGGTCCACGGGTCCCCGACGGGCCGGGTGGAGGCGGGGGCGGCGGGGCCGCACGCCTCGGTGGGGCGGAGTCCGGCGGACTCGCCGGGTTCGGCGGGGGCGCCCGGAACCGGGATGCCGCACCGGTCGTCGGCCAATGGACCGCCGACGGGGACAGCGCCGGGCGGACCGCCCCCGGCAGGCCCGCCCGAACCGGCAGGCGGACTGTCGGTCGAGCCACCACGACCGGGACGGGTCCTGCTGTTCGCCGCCGCGGCGCTGGTCGTGCTGACCGTCGCCGTGGTCGTCGCCTCCGCGCTCGGCGGCGAGCCCCGGTCAAGGCCGAACGCCGGTGCCACCACCGCCGGGCCGGGAGGGACACCCGGACCGGGGACGCCGTCGTCCGGCACATCGGCGCCGAGCCCGGCTCCGGCGAGCCCGGCCGCGCCACAGTCCGCGCCGCCGCCGCGCCGGACGGGCGGTTCCGAGCCCAGCGCACCGCCGATCAACGAGGCCATCGCCCGAGTCGACCAGCTCGTCGACGACGGGGTGGCGGCCAGCGCGATCCGCGACCACGCCGGGGTGGACCTCCGGAACCAGTTGCGTAACCTCCGGTCCGGCCTGGCTGCCGGGCCGGGCGACCTGGCCGGGCAGGTCACGTTGTTGCGGGAGAAGGTCGCGGTGCGCCGCGACGAGGGCTCGATCTCGCCCGAGTACGCCGAGCAACTCGACGCCGCCCTGGTCCGGCTGGCCCAGGCTGTCTGAGCCGGTCCGGGCGATCCGGGGCGGCTGGTGCGGCTGGTGCCGGCGCAGGATGTCGGCGCGAGCCGCCCGCTCGTCGGTTCAGCCCAGCCGGATCCGGTTCCCGGCGCCGTCGAACAGCATCAACCGGTCCAGGTCCACCGCCAGCGCTATCGACTCCCCGGTCCGGGGCAGGACTCCGGCCGGCACCCGGACCACCAGTTCACCGACGGTGGGCGGCTCGTCACCAAGTTCCGGGTCGTACACGGGATAGAAACCGTACTCCGTACGCGCCGTTGCCGGGGGCTGCTCGGACCGGGAATGCGGGATCATCCGGGCCAGTCGGTCCCGGACCGGATGCCCGGCCGGCAGATCCTCGGCGAGCAGTTCGGAAAGATGGTGGCCGGTGGCCGGATGCTCCAGCCGGGACTGCGCGGCAGAGGTCGGCACCGTGCCGGTCGTGACGTGCACCAACGCCTCGTGACCCAGATTTTCCACCAGCCGGACCGCCCCGCGCAGCACCGGCCCGGTCGACCCCGAGGCCGTCGGGGTCAGTGCGTCCGCGCGCAGGGCCAGGGTCACCCGGTCGGTGTGCCGTTCCCGCAACGGCGCCACCCGGGGATCGTCGGGCGGCAGCTCGATCAGTTGCGACCCGAGGTCGAGCAGCACTCCGTCGTCGGAGGCGTAGATGGCGGCCTGCACCAGGTTGGCCCGGGGCGTACCGAGGAAGGCCGCGACGAACAGGGTGTGCGGATCCCGGTAGACCTCGTCCGGCGGCCCGATCTGCTGGAGCACGCCACGGCGCAGCACCGCGACCCGGTCCGCCATCGTCATCGCCTCGACCTGGTCGTGCGTGACGTAGAGCGTGGTCATGGCCAGGCGGCGGGCGAGCGCCGCCACCTCGGCCCGTAGCTCCGCCCGTAGTCCGGAATCCACGTTGGACAGAGGTTCGTCGAGGAGGAAGGCGCGCGATTCGCCCACCATGGCGCGCGCCATCGCGACCCGCTGCCGCTGCCCGCCGGAGAGGTGTTTGGGTTTCCGGCCGAGCAGACCGGTGATGCCGAGCTGGTCGGCGACCTCCGCGACCCGGAGGGCCACGCCGGACGGCGTCTCCGAGCCGGTCGTCAACGGAAAACCGATGTTCTCGGCGACCGTCAGATGTGGATAGAGCGCGTAGTCCTGGAACACCATCGAGAGACGCCGGTCCCAGCCAGCGTCCGGGAGCACCGGATCCCCGTCGATCAGCACCCGGCCGCTGGTCGGTTCCTCCAGCCCGGCCACCAGGCGCAGGATCGTCGACTTGCCGCACCCGGTCGGCCCGAGCAGGGCGACGAACTCCCCCGAGCTGATCTCGATGCTCACTCCGTCGACCGCGACGGTGCCATCGGGGAAAATCTTCGTCAGCCGGTCGGTGGCGATGCTGACCACGGCGACCACCTCCTGTCGCCATCGTCAGGGCACAGCGGTCCACGCGCCAGTCCTGATGCGCCGGACGGCCACGCGCGGTGCGCCGGACGGCCGAACCCGATGCGCCAGGCGGCTCTGCACGGTGCGCCGGACGGCATAATGCCACGGCCCCGCCCGGCGTGTTGTCCCGCATCCAGAACGCCAACGAACCGGCCGGCCGACGCCGTGTTCCGGTTACGGCTCCGGGTCGGCGGGGTGGGCCGGCAGGACGTCAGTACGTGGAGTCGGAGGGCGGCTCGGCCCGTACCGTCCGATCCATCCAACCGTCGCCGTCGTCGTCGTACATCCGCTTCTCGAAGAAGCCGTCGCGGTTCCTGTCGTACTCGCTGATGTCGACGAGACCGTCGGCGTCGAGATCGTGACCGACGAAGTCGGTACGGCCGTCCCGGTCGGCGTCGACCAGGATGTCCACGCCGCCGTCGGCCCGCCCGTGCAGGGTGTGCCGGTCCCAGTCCCCGTCGCCGTCGATGTCGACCCGGGTCCGGTAGCCGTCCGGTACGGCCGGCTCGACGTCGATCGACGGCTCGACGTCCATTGGCGGATCGGCGGCCCCGAAGCCCGTCTCGGCACCGGCCAGCGCTCCGGCCAGGCCGCCAGCCGGATCGGCCAGCGCGGCGTCGGTTGCCGACCCTATCGACCGGCCGATCTCGTCGCCCAGCCCGGCGAGGCCACCGACCGGTCCCCCCGCACCGCCCTCGACCACGGGTGCGGCACACCCCGGCGCCGCACCGAATCCGTCGACCGGGCCGGTCAACGCGCCCCCGGCAGGTACCGGCGCCGCACCGAAACCCTCGTCCGGCACGGGCGCCGCACCCAGCCCCTGCACCGGTACGGCGGCGGCGCCGAAGCCCTCCGCCGAGGCCGGCGGCCGGCCCAGGCCGGTGGTGCCGATCTCGTTGACGGTGGGCAGCGCGCCGGCCAGCCCGACCAACGGAGTGAACATGCCGAACAGACTCGACTGGTTGGCCCGGGTCTCGACGCCGTGCTGTCCACCCGCGTCGTCGCCGAGTTGCAGTTGGAGCAGGGCCAGTTCGTCCGCGTCGAGTCGGTAACCGGCGAGGGCGTCGACCGGATCGGCGGACAACGCGGCCGCGAACGCCGGATCGGCGACCAGCCGCTCCAGTACGACATCGAAGTCACTCACGGTAGCCCCCTCCGTACGCCGGCCTACCCACGCTAACTCCGACGTGCCATCCCGAGCAGTCCTCCGACCGGGCGGCCCCGGCTGCGATTGGTCAGTCCAGTTCGGGCATCGGCACCGGCTGCGGGCGTGGCCGGCAGGTGCCGCACTGCAACGCGTCCTCGACCACCAGCCCCTCGGCCCGGCCGCGCACCTCCGACCGGTGCACCTGGAGCAGATACGGCCCGAACCGGGCATGGTCCTCGCAGAGGCCGCGCCCGCAGAACCGGCACCCACCCCGGGCCGCCTTCGGACAGAACCAACAGAGCACTGCAACTCCTCATCCGACGGTGCCGCACGGTTCCAGGTTGATGGTCAGGCTGGTGGACGACGAGTTCCCCGCGCCATCCACCGCCTCGATCCGCACCCCGATGGTCCCACCCTGGCTGTTCTCCCTGCGGTACGGAACGACGACGTCGCCCTGGAACGACTCGCCGGAGCGCTGGAGCTGCACCGACCCGCCGTCCCCCTCCCCGAGAGACCAGTTCGCGGTCACCTTGATCTCCGAGCCCGGGCTGACGTTGTCGGCGACGGATCCACCGATGGTGGCGACGCCGTCGGGTCCACAGGAGGGGCGGGAGATGCTGGTCGGCTTGGCGAAGACGCCCGAGAACGTCGGTCCGGCATCGTCTCCCGGTGGGGTGGTCGGCGCGGTGGTGGTGGGTGGGGCCGTCGTCCGGGGCGGTGTCACCGGAGGGCCGGTCGTCCTCGGGGTGCTGGCCGGGGTGGTCGGGCTCGTACCGGGTGTCGTCGGCACGGGCGTCGGCGTACCGGGCGAGGCGCTCGGGGACGGCCCGACGCTCGGTGTCGGTGTCGGCGTCGTGGTTCCGGGACCGGGCGATTCGGGGTCACCGGGCGTGTCGGTCGGCCCCGTACCGTCCGGTGAGGTGTCGGCACCACACCCGGACGGCCGACCGCTGGGCTCCTGTCGGACCCCGGCGACCCGTACCTCGCCGGTCGAGACCTCGATGCTCCGGGTCCAGGCCGTGTACCGGGCCGGGCCCCGGTTGCTGATCCCACCGGCGGGCCGGTTCACCAGGAGCGCGAGGGGTGCGAAGGCGGGGCTCGGGCTCTCCGTGTCGGCGAGCATCCGACCCGCGTCCAGGGTCAGTCGGCCGTGCGGGGTTGTCGTCCGGGTTCCGTCGCTCCAGAGTGCGCCGACCGTCGTCCGGGCGCCCGCGCAGAGCGTGGCCGTCGCGCCGCCCCGGAATGTCAGGATGCCCCGGGACCGGGCGGACACCCGGATCTGGTCGCCGTCGCCGACGTAGATCCGGCTCCCCTCGGCCAGGGTCACGCTCCGGCCGTCCACGGTCGCGACGAGCCGCCCCCGCTCGGCCGCGAGCAGGGCGCGGTCGCGGGGCATCTCCGCCCAGGCGGGCCCGGGGATCAGGTTGCTGGCGGTGGCGAGCAGGGCCAGCAGCAGGAAGAGCAGGACCAGCCACCAGAGCCGCCGCTCGAACCGCCGGTCGACGTCGTCGTCCACTCCGGGCGGGGGCGGGCCGGGCGGTGCGGCCAGGGGCGGGTAACCGGCACCCGGATGTACGCCCGTCCGGGGCGCGCTGCCCGGCGTACTGGTTCCGACCGCGCTGACCGGTTCGGCGGGGGCGCCGAACAGCAGCGGCAGGCCGGTGACCGACGGCAGGGCCCAGATCCGGACCGGAGTACGGGCGGTGGCGACCGTACCCGGCTCACCCTCCCCGGCCGGGCCGATCACGGTGCCCCTGCGGAGTTGGGTGCCGTCGGGCAGTTCGATCACCCCGGACTCGACCACGACGGCGTCGTTCGCCCCGGCCAGCGTGACCGGGTCCCCGGCGGCGAGCGCCACCACCCGGGCGCTGGAGACCAGTCCCAGCCGGTCCTCGGCGGTGAGTCCGCGCAGTGCGGGTGCCTCGGCGAACAGCGCCTCCGCCTCGGCCCGGTCGGCGAGGGGCGGTCCGGGCAGTGGTCCCACCCCGGCGACCACCACCGCCGCCGGCATGCCGAGCAGGACGGTGCCGGCGGTGTGCCAGTCCAGGGTGGCCGGGGTCCCGGTGAGCGCACTTGCCAGGCCGATCACGCCTCCCGGGCCGAGGCGCTCCCGGACCAGCCCGCCCGGGTCTCCCGGGCGCCGGCCCTCCATCGCGCCGTCGGCGACCAGGTAGACGGTGGACTGGGCGGCACCCGCGAAGACCAGGTGCTGGCCGGTACGCGGGCGGACCCACCGGGCCCGGCTGGCCAGCTCGGCGAGGGTGGCGGCCGGAAGCCGTCCCAGTGCCGAGTTCCGCAGCGCGTCCAACCGGCGGGGCAGGTCGAGCCGATGGCGGCGCTCGATCCACCGGCCGCGTGCCGCGCGGAACCGGGCGGCGAGCCAGCCGGCCGCCAGGTAGACCAGCGGAGCGGCCAGGCCGGCGATCACCGCGAACAGCAGCAGCCGGGCCGGCCAGCCGGCACGCCACAGCCCGAGCACCAGCCCGGCGACCCGGTCTGTCCAGATCCGCCAGCCCAGGTTGACCGCGATCACCACCCAGAGCATGGCCAGGGTCCCGTACAGGGCGACGAGCCGGCCCTCCAGGTCGAGTTGGGCCCACTTCGGCGGCCGGCGGCGCAACCGGGCCAGCACGTGCGCCAGGCCGCGCGAGCGCAGGTTGGGTATCTCCAGCCAGTCCATCAGCAGGTAGTAGCCGTCCAACGCGAGGAACGGGTTCAGGTTGAACAGCGCGTTGAGGTACCAGGCGAAGGCGAGCTTGAACGTCCAGGGCGCCGTCTCGGGCACCAGCAGCCCGACGAGCTGGGCGAGACCGGCCAGGATCAACCCGGCGGCCGGTCCGGCGGCCGTGGTGAGCATCCGGGCCCGGCGGCCGGCCATCCAGACGTCCGTGGTGTCGACGAAGACCGACGGGACGCCGAAGTACACCAGGAAGCCCGCGGCCGGTACCCGACGTCCGGCGTGCTTCGTCGCGAGGGCGTGCCCGAGCTCGTGGCAGGCGAGCGCGAGTACGTTGAGTCCGACCAGCACCAGCGCGCCGGCCGCGTACGACCCGTCGGTCAGGAACAGTGACTGGTCCCCGGCCCACCAGGTCCATCCGAAGAGCAGTAACCCGATTACCGCCACGACTGAAAGCAGCCCGCCGGCCACCCGGGTGAAGAGCAGTCGGCCGCCGCCCCGGTAGAGGAGGTCGACCAGGCGGTCTATGTCGGCCACCACGGTGCGCTGTCCCTTGGCCGCCGCCAGCAGTCCCCGGCCCAGCCGTACCGGCCACGGCCGACGGTGCACTCGGTCGAGCGGTCGGAACGCGTCCACCGGAAGTTCGGCCAGCATCCGGTTGCCGGCCAGGTCGGCGACGACCCGGGTGACCTGGTCCGGGGCGAGCCGGCCGGCGATCCGGGCGAACTCGGCGACGAGCCGGGCCACCGTACGGGAGCCGTCCATCAGCCCGGCGAGCCGCCACTCCTCAGGGGACAGTCGCAGGTAGCAGGCGTCGCCCCGGTCGTCGGGAGAGCGGAGCATGACGTACGGCACGCCGCGTACCGAGACCAGCTCGGCGGACTCGATACCGGGTCGCAGTACGGGACGGGCCCGGGCAGGGTTCAGCCGCTCGACGACGGCGGTCCACACCCCCGGCTCGGCCGGACCCAACGGCCGGCCCGGAGCGCGGCCGGCCAGTGCCTCCCAGACGCTCACCCGGCTCTCGACGACCGCCACTGACCTCTACCCTCCGCGTGTCGCTGCGGCATGCAGAGTAAAGCGTCGATCCACCCCTGGTGTAACCGCGTCCACTTCCCGACAGCAACCGGTATTGAAGTGTTAGGAAGGGGCCCTTTATCTACAAAAAGCGCTAATGGGGGGCCCTTCCTAACATCACCATGCCACCGAGGGGGCGGAGGGGTGTTCTACCGGCTGTGCGGGGGTGGGCTCGGCCCAGGCCCGGTACGCCCGCTCGTAGTCGTCGGCCATCCGGGCGGCGGAGAACTCTCGGCGGACGTGGGCCACGCAGGCGCCCGGGTCCAGCCGGACGGCGTCGAGCAGGGCCGGGGCCAGGTCCGCCGGGTCGTCGCAGATCAGTCCGGTCTCGCCGTGCCGGATCAGTTCCGGTACGGCTCCCCGGTTCAGCGCCACCACCGGGGTACCGGTGGCCATCGCCTCGACCATCACCATGCCGAACGGCTCCTCCCAGCGGATCGGCATGATCAGAGCGCGGGCGGCGAGCATCAGCCGCACGGTGGCATCCCGGTCGGGGTTACGCAGTACGGTCACGTCGGACCCCACCATCGGCTCGATGACCTGTTCGAGGTACTGGCGTTCGGCCCGCGAGTCGCACTTGCCGGCCAGCACCAGCGGCAGCCCCGCAGCCCGGCATGCTTCGATCGCCAGATCGGGGCCCTTGTCGGCGCTGAACCGGGCGAGCCACAACACCGGCCCCATCCCCGGTGCCGACTTGGTCACCAGGTTGGCGGTCGAGATTCCGTTGTGGATCGTGGCGGCCCAGGCCAGCTCGGGGGCCAATCGGCGCTGGGTGTGCGAGATGGCGACCAGTCCCACCCGGGGGGCGCTGTCGCCGAGCACCTCCCCCAGTTCACCGGTCGGCATTCCGTGCACGGTGGTCAGGGTGGGCACGTCCCGCTCGGCGGCGGCGTACGGCCCGACGGTGGTGTGATCGTGCACGATGTCGAACGACTCCCGCGAGATCATCCGGTTGACCCGGGACAGATGGGCCAGTTCCGGCAACGCCTGGCCGAGCCGGTGGTGCTGGAGCTCCGGAACGGTTCCGACGAAGTGGGCCGCCGTGCCCGTGCCTTTACCCGCGCCGAAGAGGGTCACCTCGTGCCCCTTGGTCACGAGCGCGTCGATCAACGCCGAGCACACCTGCTCCAGCCCGCCGTAGCCGGGCGGCGGCAGTTCGTACCACGGGGGCACGACCATCGCGATCCGCAGTCGGCCGGTCGGCTGTGCTCGTTCGGACGGATTGTTCGTCACGCAGCGGTCCTCCCTCGGGGCCGGCAGCTCGGATGGTGTGACGCCGCAGGTCCCGACGGATCAGGTCGCCAAAGTGAGCCGGATCTCGACGTCGACGACCCCGGGCGCCGCCCAGGCCACCCGTTCGGCCTGCTCCCGTTCCAGCCACGACCGCACCTCGCCGGTGAGTACCACGGTCTCCCCGTCGACGTCGATGTCGATCAGCTCGACGTCGACGTTCACCGTCCTGGCCAGGGCGTTCCGGATGTCACGCCGGATCTCCTCCGCCGAGATTCCGTCGACCGGCCGGACCGCGATCAGGTTGGTCACGCCCCGTACGCCGGTCAGCCGGCGGACCGACCGCTCGGCGGCCCGTTTCTGGTAGCCCCGCTCGACCTCGCCGCGCAACGTCAGCCAGCCGTTGGCGACGGTCACCTCGATCTGCTCCACCGGCACGAATTCATCCCATTCCAGGGCCCGACTCGCCGCCGTCGCGATGTCGGAGTCGTGCCGCTCGGCGTCGCCGGGCAGTCGTACCTCGATGTCGTTGGCCACCGCCCGGATCCCCCTGATCCGGTGTGCGGTGCGCTCCGCCGCCCACTTCTTGGCGTAGCTGTCGACCCAGCCGGTGAGGGTCGCGATGCCGCTCTTGACCGAGACGCCGATCTCGCTGGCCCGTACCCGGGCGTCCCAGGCCAGTTCGGCCAGCACCTCACGTTGGACATCCGCATCGCTGCGAGCCATGGTCGCGGTACTCATCGCCGCCCCTCCCCAGGTCCGTCGCGGCCCCCCGGTCTCGGTAGAGCCCGGTCTCCGCTCTTGCAGAGCACCCCCGATATTCGCCTCGGTCCGGGTGAACCGGGCTCACCCGGACCGGGTGAAGCCCCGCCGGCGGATCGAGCGGGCCGGGCCGGAGAGCCGGCCCCGGGGCAGGAGAATTAGGGAAAAAGGAGGAGCGGCGGGCGACCTGACCAACCCCCTTGGTCATGTCGCCCGCCGCTCTGGGGAGGAGGTCTACCTTCCGTTTCCGGAGGGTCGACCCGAAAGCGTTCGGTCGGTGCTAATCGTTAGGACGTTTCGGCGAGCGTCACGGTTGCCGACTTTTCGGCTCCGTTTCGGGTGTACGTCACCTGTACCTGGTCACCGACCTTGCCGCCCTGTACGGCCGCGACCAGATCGTCGGAGTCGTTGATCCGCCGGTCGCCGAACTGGGTGACCACGTCGCCCTGTTGCAGGCCGGCCTTGGCGGCCGGGCTGTTCGGCTGGACCGCCCCGATCAGGGCACCACCGTTCTCGGCGGCGGTCACCTGCACCCCGAGCGACGGGTGGCTGACCTTCTCGCCCCGCTGGAGCGCCTCGGCAACCACCATCGCCTTGTTGCTGGGGATCGCGAAGCCGACCCCGATGTTGCCGGTGCCCTGGCCGGCGGTGGCGATCGCGGTGTTGATGCCGATCACCTCGGCCTTGGTGTTGACCAACGCCCCACCGGAGTTGCCGGGGTTGATCGGCGCGTCGGTCTGGAGCAGGCCGGAGATCGAGGTGGCGCCGCCCTGTTGCTGCTGCGGCCGCTCGAACGGGCTCTGCTGGTCCTCCTGGCCACCGGCCTGGATGGTGCGGTCCCGGGCACTGATGATGCCGGCGGTCACCGAGCCTTGCAGGCCGAGCGGGCTACCGAGCGCCAGAACCTGGTCGCCGACCTGCATCGCGTCGCTGTCGCCGAACTTCGCGGCGGCGAGTCCGGACACCCCCTCGGCCTTCACCACGGCCAGGTCGGTCTTCGGATCGGTGCCGATGATCTTCGCAGCCACCTTCTTGCCGTCGGCGAAGACCACCACGACCTGGTCGCCGTTCGCGCTCGCCACCACGTGGTTGTTGGTCAGTACGAAGCCGTCGGCGCTCATCACCACGCCGGATCCCTCGGCGCTGCTCGTGCTGATCGACACGACGCTGTTCTCCACCTGGGCGGCGATCTTCGGCAGCTCGGCGGGGTTGATCACCGGTGCCGCTTCGAAGCTCCGCGTCGTCACCGTCGGGCCGTCGTCGAGGGCCAGGGCGATGGCGCCACCGGCGATGCCGGAGCCGACCATCAGTGCCAGGGCCGCGGCACCGATCGCCGCGAACTTGCCGAATCGGCCTCCGGACGACGGCGCCGGCCCGACGGGTGCGGCCCAGGGCGGTGCCGAGGGCCCGCCGAGGTGTGGCGGCACTCCACCGCCCGGGTTGTGCTGGCCGGGCTGACCCGCCCAGCCCGGGTGGTGCTGCTGGCCACCCTGCGGCGCCTGCCACGGGCTGGTCACCGGGTCGGTCGCCGTCCGGCCGGACCCGGCGGGCGGCAGGCTGTACGGCTGGCCGGAGGCGGGCGCGGTGCCGTACGGACCGGCGCTGTACGCCTGCCCCGAAGACGCAGGCCCGTACGGGCCGGTGCCGTGCGCCTGCCCGGGGGCGGGTGCACCGGCGTACGGCTGGCCGGAGGCGGGTACGCCGCTGTACGGCTGTGCGGAGGTCTGCGCCGCGCTGTGCGCGCCGTACGGCTGCCCGGGGACGGGTGCGCCGGCGTACGGCTGCTGACCGGGGGTCTGTGCCGATCCGTACGCCCCTGCGCCGTACGGCTGGCCGGAGGCCGGCGTCACCGTGGCGGTCGGCGGCTCGTGGCGATCACCCGCGTCGCCGGACGCGGCGCGGTCCGCCGCGCCGGTGCTGCCCGGGGTGCCCGGGTCGGCGGAATCGGTGCCGGGGGTGGCCGAGTCGGCGGGGCGGTGCCCGAAGGCGTCGGAATCGGACTGCCCGCGGTCGTCGCGCGGCAGCTCAGCGGTGGGATGCGAGAGCTCGCGGTCGGCGTTCGCCGGCCGCCGCTGCGGGTCAATCTCGAAATCGCTCATGTCCCCTACCTTGCCCCCTCGCTCTGCGACCTACCTTGAGCCCGCCTGGATATTGCCTGAGAATTACTCTACGTCGATCTCTTCGGCCGTCTCCGATCCTTCGGCGACTTCGGGCGCGAGCGGAAGCCGGACCCGGAAGGTCGCTCCACCCCCGGGTGTCTCCAACGCCTCGACGCTGCCCTGATGCCCTGCGACCAGGGCCGCGACGATCGCGAGCCCGAGCCCCGTGCTGATCTGGCCGCCCGCCTGCCGGGTCCGGGCGGCGTCCGCCCGGTAGAACCGTTCGAAGACCCGCTCGGCCTGCTCCGGCGAGAGTCCCGGCCCGGTGTCGGCGACCTCCACCACGGCATCGGTCCGGTCGGTCCGCAGCCGCAACGTCACCGAGGCGTCGGCGGGCGTGTGGGTCAGCGCGTTTGTCATCAGGTTGCCCAGCACCTGCCGGAGCCGCGCGTCGTCACCGAGCACCACCAGCGGGCCCGCGCCCGGCTCGATCTCCAGGCTGATCGACCGCTCCGGGGCGACCGCCCGGGCGGCCTGGACGGTGTCGGCGCCCAGGACCGGCAGTTCGACCGGGGCCAGGGTGAGCGGGCGTTCCCGGTCGAGCCGGGCCAGCAGCAGCAGGTCCTCCACGAGCAGTCCCATCCGGGCCGCCTCGTCCTCGATCCGCCGGATCAGCCGGGCGATGTCCTCGGGCGAGCCGGCCGCACCCTGACGGTAGAGCTCGGCGAAGCCCCGGATCGTGGTCAACGGCGTACGCAGTTCGTGTGAGGCGTCCGCGATGAACTGCCGCATCCGCTCCTCGGATCGGCGGGCCCGTGCCTCCGACGTCTGCGCGGCGAGCGCGGCGTTCCGGGCGGCCCCCTCCGCGCCCCGGGCGGTCGCCTCGGCCGACCGGGCGGCCGACTCCGAGGCGGCCCTGGCGGTGAAGGCCACCTCGATCTGGCTCAGCATGGCGTTCAGCGCCCGGGACAGTCGGCCGAGTTCGGTTTTCGCCTCGCCGGCACCGGGTTCCGGGTCGGGAACCCGTCGGGATAGGTCACCACCGGCGATCGCCGCCGCGGTCCGTTCGATCTCCACCAGCGGTCTCAGGCTGGTACGCACGATCGCGGCGCCGGCCGCCGCGAGTGTGATCAACACCGATCCGCCGACCAGTACGTCGATCCAGATCAGTTCCTTGACCGCCAGGTCGACCTCGGTGAGGTTCTGCCCGACCGCGATGTACTCGCCGTCGTTGAGCCGCACGATCATCATCCGCCAGCGCAACTGGTGGTCCGCTGACGTGGCGTTGAAGACCTTGCCATCGGCGTGCCGCCGGTACCAGGAGGCGTCCCGCAGGGTGCCCGGCAGGTTGGACGGGGTCAGTACCCGGTCGTCGTAGATGGGAACGGCCTGCCACGACCGTTCGCTCGCCGCGACCAGCAGATAGTCGGTCGGCAGGCTGCTGTCGTTCGTGCGCTCGGGCTCGAACTGCTGCCAGACCCGGTCCGGCTGGCTCATGAACTCCCGCAGCTCGTCGTCGATCTTGTCTATCAGGTAGCTGCGGAGGAAGAACGCGGTCATCACGCTGATCACCACCAGCGCGGCGGCGACCAGGGCGAGGACGGCGGCGACCAGCTTGACCCGCAACGGGACGGCGCGCAGCCGCCCCATCAGCGGCAGTGAGGTGCTCACGCCGCCGGCTTGCGGAGCACGTATCCGACCCCCCGCAGCGTGTGAATCAGTCGGGGCTGGGTGGTGTCGATCTTGCGCCGCAGGTAGGAGATGTAGGACTCGACGATGTTGTCGTCGCCCCGGAAGTCGTAGTTCCAGACGTGGTCCAGGATCTGCGCCTTCGAGAGCACCCGGTTGGCGTTGAGCATGAGGTAACGCAGCAGCTTGAACTCGGTCGGCGAGAGCTGGACCCGCTTCCCGGCCCGGTGCACCTCGTGGGTCTCCTCGTCCAGTTCGAGGTCGGCGAAGGTCAGCCGGGACGGTGCGTGCTCACCGGTGGCCGTACGACGCAGCACCGCCCTGATCCGGGCGGTCAGTTCCTCCAGGCTGAACGGCTTGGTGACGTAGTCGTCGCCGCCCAGGGTCAGCCCACGGATCTTGTCGTCGGTCGCGTCCCGGGCGGTGAGGAAGACCACCGGCGTACGGGTGCCGCCCTCGCGGAGCAGTCGGATCACCTCGAAACCGTCGAGGTCGGGCAGCATGACGTCGAGCACGACCAGATCCGGTCGCCGCTCCTTCGCCGCGCTGACGGCCGCGCTGCCGCTGGTGGCGGTGGCCACGTCGAACCCGGCGAACCGCAGACTGGCGGAGAGCAGCTCGAGAATGTTCGGATCGTCCTCCACGACGAGTAGTCGCGCCTCGGTCTGGGTTGTCGCTGCCATCTGGCCATCATCCGCGCCACCGCTGCGCCTCGGCTGAGCATCCCCTGAAAACTCCCTGAGAGCGTCCGGCCGCGCCGGCTCCCGCCGCTTGACGATCAGCGCAGCAGCCGCCGTAGCCCGTCCAACGCCCCGTTGAGCAGCCGGGCCGCCGTCCGCAACTGGGCCTCGCTGAACCGCCGGCTCTCGGCCAGCGCCCGTAC
This sequence comes from Plantactinospora solaniradicis, assembly GCF_042658085.1. Lineage (NCBI taxonomy): Bacteria > Bacillati > Actinomycetota > Actinomycetes > Micromonosporales > Micromonosporaceae > Plantactinospora > Plantactinospora solaniradicis. The sequence continues at coordinate 178,194 of NZ_JBHSPR010000001.1, forward strand.
CTCGGCGACGAAGAGGAGCAGGTGCCGATCGAACTCGGCAACCGGATCGGCGCCCTCTCCGGGGTCGCCGGTCCGGGGTCGCCCGCCCCCGGAACGTCCGGCCGCCGGCCACTCGCCGCCGGGACCGCCGTTGCCACCCGCCGATCGTGGGTACGCCCCGGACGGCCGGCTCTCCCGGTCACCCCGTCGGGTCTCCCGGGCCGCGGCCCGTAGCTCCTGCTTCAGGTCGCGGACCGAACCGCGTACCTCGGTCCGGATGTCACCGGCGAGCTTGGCCAGGTCGCTCACCGAGGCGTGGATCTCCGACTCCAGGGTCGCCACCTCGTCGGCGCGTTGCCGCAGTTCGGCCCGGCCCGCCTCGGTGATCCGGTAGATCTTCCGGCCGCCGACGGCGTGGTGGGTGACCAGTCCTTCGGCCTCCAGCCGCTGCAACCGGGGATAGATCGTGCCGGCGCTCGGCGCGTAGAGGCCCAGGAACTTGTCCTCCAGCAGCCGGATCAGCTCGTAGCCGTGCCTCGGTCCGCCGTCGAGGAGCTTGAGCAGATAGAGCCGGAGCCGGCCGTGGCCGAACACCGTCGTCATGCCGCCCTCACTCCGCCGTTCGCCGTGCCAGCAACACGATGCTGCCGGACAACGTGCTGGCCCGGAGGCTACCGCCCCCGGCACCGAGAACTCCCCGGCTGTCCTTCACCGGGCTCAGGCCGGCGCCCACCCGAAGCTGGGGAAAATCGGTGGTGATCTGCCCGGACGTGGTGTGCAGGTGCACGTCGAGATCGCTGTCCTCGGGCACCCGGACCGTCACGCTGCCGGAGGTGGCGCCGAGTTGGATCTCGCTCTTTCCCGGGCTGTCGAGGTCACAGGTGATCGCCCCGGAGACCGTACTGGCCCGGACCCGCTCGGCGGAACCGTCGGCGAGGATCAGCTCGCCGGAGACCGTCTCCATGGTGAGGTCGCCGGAGACGCCGAGCGCCTCCACCGGCCCGGAGATCAGCCTGGCCATGGTCCGGCCGCTCAGCCCCATCAGGGTGACCTGGCCGGAGGTGACGTCGACCTTCGTCGCCTCGGTCAGCCCGGACGCGACGACCGAACCCTCGGCCAGGCGCAGGTCGACCCGGGTGCTCGCCGGGATCGCGATCGAGACCTCGGGTCCGGCCTGGCGGGCCAACCAGCGGAACACCAGGGTCCAGCTCCCGAGCTTCCGGTGCCGTACGGACAACCGACCGTCCCGGTGCTCGATGATGATCGGCTGCCGGTCGGTCCGGTTGACCTCGATCCGGACCGGGCCCTCGGTGCCGACCACGTTGACCCGTCCCGTGGCCAGCCGCACGACGAGTTGGTCAACCGGTTCGGCGATGGTCAACCGGCGCGGACCGTCGACCGTCCAGCTGGCCATGGCGTCTCCCCTGCTGCTGCGGCGGGCCGTTCCGCCCGCAGGGGGTGCGGGGACGGACGGCGAAGGTGGCTGCGCCCGTCACGATAACGCGATACATCGCGTTGCTGGAACCACCCGACGGCGCCGTGGCCCCACCCGGGCGGCTGCGTCGCTCCTCGCGCCACGCGTCCGGGCGCGCGGCGCTCCGGAGACGGCGGTGTCGCGGCTCAGGCGGCCAGTTCCAGCGTTCCCGGCTCCATCGGGCGGTCCGGCCGGGCCTCGCGGTCCGGCTGTACCGGCGGCACGCCCGGGGATCCGGCCGCCCGCACCGCCGCCTGGGCCGCGGCGGCCAGCCGACGGCGGTCCACCATGCCGCCCCGCCGACCGTTCGGAGCGCCGGCCTCCGCCGGGCCGTCGATCCACGGCCGGTCGACCCACGACCCGTCGACGGCGGTGAGGGTCACCACCAGGCCACGCAGCGCCAGCACCCGGCGGACCGAGGAGAGCAGGCTCTCCTCGGCCAGGAAGGCGGGCGCGGTGGTGCCGCCGGCCTGGATGGTGCCGACCGACGTACCGCCGGTCGAGCCCACCCCGGTCGAGGGTCCCGGCCCGGTCGAGGCTTCCGTCCCGGGCCCCGGCGGCGCGACGCGGTAGCCGAGGTGCACCGGCACCACCGGCGCGTCCGCGTCGATCGCGGCCTGGAACATCGCCGGGCGGAACCGGACGGCGGCACCGCACCGGGCACCCGGGCGCGGCAGGCCGCACCAGGTCGTACCCTCCGGAAACACCGCGACCACGTCGTCGGCCCGCAGCGCGGCCACGACCTGGGCGACGGTGGCCGGCAGGGTTCGCGGCCGGGTCCGGTCCACGAAGATCACCCCGCCGAGCGCGGCCAACGGGCCGATCAGCGGCCAACGCCGTACCTCGTGCTTGGCCAACATCCTGGCCGGGGTCACCGCGAGGATCGTGACCACGTCCAGCCAGGAGACGTGGTTGGCCACCAGCAGCGCCCGGCGGTGCGGCGGTCGTCCCTGGACGTCGAGACCGATCCCGACCGACCGCAGCACCGCGCGGGCCCAGGTCCGACCGGCGGCCTGCCGACCGGACCGGGACAGCAGCGGCAGTACGGGGACCAGCGCCGCCCCGAAGATCAGTGCTCCGAGCAGTGCCACCAGGCGACCGAGTTGAGCCGGTCCGGAGGCCCTGGGCGTGGTATCCGGGTCGGGCAGGCACTCCGGGCCACAGTTCGAGTGCGGTCGCCAGAGCGACCAGGTCGGGTGCGTGTTCACTGGTCCGGACCGAGGAAGTGCCGGCGGTACCGGGCGGGCATCCGGTCCAGGGAGAACAGCACGTAGAAGTCGGCGGCGTCGAAGTCCGGGTCGTACGCGGGTTCCCCGCAGACCCAGGCGCCGAGCCGCAGGTAGCCACGGAGCAGCGGAGGCATCGGTACCCGGCCTCGGGGCGCGACCGCCCCGGCGGACGACGCGTCCGCGAGTGCCGCCGCACCGCTCGGTTCGGCCAGCCAGGGCCGGTGTGGGCGGACCCGCATCGGCGGCGGCGACAGGTGGCGGCGTTGCACCTCCGCCCAGACCCCGACCGCCGTCGCTCCGCCGTCGCCGAGCGGCACCGAGCCGCAGCCGGCGAGCCAGCGCAGCCCGCGCAGGTGAAGGTATCGGGCGATACCCGCCCACATCAGGTTGATCACGGCACCGGATCGGTGCGCCGGGTCGACGCAGGACCGGCCGATCTCGACCAGACCGTCCCGCAGCGGTGCGAGCGGGGTCAGGTCGAACTCGGCCTCGGCGTAGCGTCCGCCGGCCTGGGCGACCCGGTCCGGCGGCAGCATCCGGTAGGTGCCGACCACCGCTCCGGTCCGGTCCTCCCGGACGATGAGGTGTTCGCAGTGTGCGTCGAACTCGTCGACGTCCAGTCCGGGCACCGGCGAGGAGAGGTTCGCACCGAACTCTTCGACGAACACGGTGTGCCGGAGTCGCTGTGCGGCGGCGACCTGCGCCGCGCTGTCGGCGATCAGCAGGGTGTATCCGCTGGTCCCGGTCTCTGCCGGGGTGGTGAGCAGAACGGCCATGGTCTCTGTCTAGGTGCCCGGGCTGCCGTACACGTGTCGGCCGTTGGTTGACGGTGTGTCAATCCGGTGAACGGGGTGTTTGGGCATGCCCGGGCGGTCGGATGGCTGGCGCGGGCACCCGGACAGTCGCCGCGAGGTGGTAAGTTTCGCTCCTTCCGCCGCAGACCGATCGGCTCCGGCCTGCGCACCGATCGGTCTGGCCGCGATCGGGTCGGCTCCTGCCTGAGGAGGACGGGCTCCTGCTCGGGGATGAGGACCGGTTCCGCAATCATCACGATTGACCTCGCGGCCGACACCATCAACGCTGGGTTACGGCGCGGCCGACACGGCGGCGTCTCACGAGGGGAGTGAAATGTCCGACGGGCGGCTGAGCCCAACGGCCGGCAATGGCCAGATAGTGGTGTCCGGCCTTACAAAGCATTACGGAAATGTCCGAGCGGTCGACAATCTGTCGTTCACCATCGAGCCAGGCCGGGTGACCGGCTTCCTGGGGCCGAACGGTGCCGGCAAGACGACCACGCTCCGGATGTTGCTCAACCTTGTCACGCCCACGGCGGGCACCGCGACGATCAGCGGTACGCGGTACGCGGACCTGCCGGATCCGATCCGACACGTCGGTGCCGTGCTGGAGGCGTCGAGCGCACACAAGGGCCGGACCGGAATCAACCATCTTCGGGTGGTCTGCGCCGCTGCCGGGCTGCCCAAGCAGCGGGCCGACGAGGCGCTCGCGCTGGTCGGGCTCACTCCGGCCGCCAAGCGGAAGTTCAAGGGCTACTCGCTCGGCATGAAGCAGCGGCTCGGGATCGCCGCCGCGATGCTGGGTGATCCCAAGGTGCTGATGCTGGACGAGCCGGCCAACGGCCTCGACCCCGAGGGCATCCGGTGGATGCGTGGGTTCCTGAAGGCCCTCGCCGCGGAGGGCCGTACGGTGCTGGTCTCCAGCCACCTGCTCTCCGAGATGCAGCTCCTGGCCGACGACGTGGTGATCATCGCGGCCGGGAAGCTGATCCGGCAGGGCCCGGTGGAGACGGTGGTCGGCTCGATGGCGCACACCGCCCGGGTCCGGGTACGCACGCCGCAGTCCGACGAGCTGGTCGCCGCGCTCGCCGAACACGAGGCCCAGGTGGAACCGGGCGAGGGCGGGGCGCTGCTGGTCAGCGGGGTGGACGCCCCGACCGTCGGTCGCGCCGCCCTGGCAGCCAAGATCGAGTTGCACGAGTTGACCACCGAGCGCCCCGACCTCGAAGGCGTCTTCCTCGAACTCACGGCCGGAAAGGCGGCTATCCGATGAGGCTGGTCCGGGCCGAACTTCTGAAGATCCGTTCGACCAACACCTGGTGGACGTTCGGGCTGATCGCCCTCGGGCTGTGGGCCGTCACGCTGTTCTTCAACTACATCCAGACCCAGTTCCTGGTGGGGCCGGACGCCACCACCGGGATGAACGCGGAACAGGCCGAACAGATGCGGGCCGCCGCCGAGCCGGTGAGCCTGGCGGCCAACCTCTACACCAACGGCCAGTTCCTGGGTCTGGTGATCGTCCTGGTCCTCGGCGTGCTGGTGGTGACCAACGAGTTCCACCACCAGACCGTCACGACGACCTTCCTCACCACGCCGCACCGTACCGCCGTGGTCGTCGCCAAGCTGGTCGCCGCGGCCCTCCTCGGCGTGCTCTTCTGGGCCGTCACCACCGGGCTCAACCTGTTGACCGGCCCGCTCATCCTGAGCGGTTTCGACGTGGCCAACCAGTTCGACAGCGGGGAGGTCTGGCAGGCGGTCTGGTTGAACGGGCTCGCCTACCTGCTCTGGGCCATCTTCGGGGTCGGGTTCGGGGTGCTGATCCGCAGCCAGATCGGCGCCACCGTCACGGCGATCCTGCTCTACTTCGCCGGTTTCATCGGCGCGGCCATCTTCTTCAACACCCTGGCCAGCCGGTTCGGCGACTGGATCAACGACCTCCAGGTGCTGGTGCCGTCGCTCGCCTCGCAGCTGATGGTCTCCGCCGTCGAGCTACCCAGCCAGCCGCCGCAGTGGCTGGGCGCGGTCGTATTGATCGGATACGCCGTGGTGACCGCCGGTATCGGCACGCTGCTGATCCGGAAGCGCGACATCTCCTGACCCGCGCCAGCGGTTGAGGGACCTCCTCGGGGGGCGTGGGGCCGATCGGCCCCACGCCCCCCGATCGTCGCGGAAGGGTCGGACTTCCTCGGCGGTACGGCCAGGAAGTCGCAAAACCTGTGAAACGCGACACGGCCCCGATGCGACAATGCTGGCGGTTGCCGCACGGCGTAGCCTTGGACCCGTCTTTCGACGCAGCCTCCCGGACGGGTGGCAGGAGACCGCGTGACATACAACCCGCGTGAAAGAGGCGATTACCGGCCGTGTCGACCCAGCAGACTTCGCAGGAAAATCCACTGGCGGGTTTCGGCCCCAATGAGTGGATCGTCGAGGAGATGTACCAGCGCTACCTCGCCGACCCCGCCAGCGTCGACTCCGCCTGGCACGACTTCTTCGCCGACTATCGGCCCGCGGCAGGACAGGCGGACGGCACCGGGGCCGGCGACGCCGGGATGACCGGCACGTCCGATGGCGGCACCGCGACCGCCACCGAGAAGCCGGCGACGACCCCGCGGCCCAAGTCCACCGCCGACGCCAGCACCGCGCCGACCAGCGCCCCGGCGGCACCGAAGCGTACGACCGCGGCGCCGGAGGGCAAGGCGGCGACCAAGCCGGTCGCGGCGACCCCGAAGGCCACCCCGGCGCCGAGCAAGCCGGCTCCCGCCGCCAAGGGCGGAGCGGGCCAGGCCGGCGGCGGGCAGAGCACTCCGTTGCGCGGCGTGGCCGCCCGGATCGTGCAGAACATGGACGCCTCGCTGTCGGTGCCGACCGCGACCAGCGTGCGCGCCGTACCGGCGAAGCTGCTGGTGGACAACCGGATCGTCATCAACAACCACCTCGCCCGGGGCCGTGGCGGCAAGGTCAGTTTCACCCACCTGATCGGGTACGCCCTGATCAAGGCGCTCGCCGAGCACCCGGAGATGAACAACTCCTTCGCCGAGGTCGACGGCAAGCCGGCGATGGTCCGGCCCGAGCACGTCAACCTGGGCATCGCGATCGACCTGGCCAAGCCGGACGGCTCGCGCACCCTCGTGGTGCCGTCGATCAAGGCTTGCGAGCAGATGGACTTCCGGCAGTTCTGGCAGGCGTACGAGGACGTGGTCCGGCGGGCCCGGCGCAACGAGCTGACCATGGAGGACTACGGCGGCACGACGATCTCGCTGACCAACCCGGGCGGGATCGGCACCGTGCACTCCCAGCCGCGCCTGATGGTCGGGCAGGGCACCATCATCGGCGTCGGCGCGATGGAGTACCCGGCGCCGTACCAGGGGATGTCCGAGGAGACCCTCGCCGAGCTGGCGGTCAGCAAGATCATCACACTGACCAGCACGTACGACCACCGGATCATCCAGGGCGCGCAGTCCGGCGAGTTCCTCAAGATCGTCCACGAACTGGTGCTCGGTGAGCACGGCTTCTACGACGAGATCTTCACCTCGCTGCGCATCCCGTACGAGCCGGTGCGCTGGGTGCGGGACGTGGCGGTCAGCTCCGAGGGGCAGATCAACAAGACCGCCCGGGTGATCGAGATCATCCACGCCTACCGGGTGCGCGGTCACCTGATGGCGGACACCGACCCACTCGAGTTCAAGATCCGTAAGCATCCCGACCTCGACGTACGCCAGCACGGGCTGACCCTCTGGGACCTGGACCGGACCTTCCCGGTCGGCGGCTTCGCCGGCAAGCAGAAGATGAAGCTGCGCGACGTCCTCGGCGTGGTCCGGGACTCGTACTGCCGCCGGGTCGGCGTCGAGTACATGCACATCCAGGACCCGGAGGAGCGACGCTGGATCCAGGAGCGGATCGAGCGCAAGTACACCAAGCCCGCGCCGGACGAGCAGAAGCACGTGCTCAACCGGCTCAACGCGGCCGAGGCGTTCGAGACCTTCCTCCAGACCAAGTACGTCGGCCAGAAGCGCTTCTCGCTGGAGGGCGGCGAGTCGCTGATCCCGCTGCTCGGTGAGGTGCTGGAGTCGGCCGCCGAGAACGACCTCGACGAGGTGGTCATCGGGATGGCCCACCGGGGCCGGCTGAACGTGCTGGCCAACATCGTCGGCAAGCCGTACGAGAAGATCTTCTCCGAGTTCGAGGGGCACCTCGACCCCAGGTCGACCCAGGGTTCCGGCGACGTCAAGTACCACCTCGGCCAGGCCGGCAAGTTCACCACCCCGGACGGCGAGCACTCGATCAAGGTCTCGGTGACCGCCAACCCCTCCCACCTGGAGGCGGTGGACCCGGTACTGGAGGGCATCGTCCGGGCCAAGCAGGACCGGATCGACCTCAAGCTGGAGGGCTACACGGTGCTGCCGGTGGCCGTACACGGCGACGCCGCGTTCGCCGGCCAGGGTGTGGTCGCGGAGACGCTCAACCTCTCCCAGCTACGCGGTTACCGGACCGGCGGCACCGTGCACGTCGTGGTCAACAACCAGGTCGGCTTCACCACGGCTCCGGAGTACTCGCGGTCCAGCCTCTACAGCACAGACGTGGCCCGGATGATCCAGGCGCCGATCTTCCATGTGAACGGCGACGACCCGGAGGCCGTGGTCCGGGTGGCCCGGCTGGCCTTCGAGTACCGGCAGGCGTTCAACAAGGACGTCGTGATCGACATGGTCTGCTACCGGCGGCGCGGGCACAACGAGGGCGACGACCCGGCGATGTCCAACCCGCTGATGTACAAGATCATTGACTCGAAGCGGTCCGTCCGGAAGCTCTACACCGAGGAACTGATCGGTCGCGGCGACATCACCCTGGAGGACGCCGAGGAGCTGCTCCGTGACTTCCAGGCGCAGTTGGAGCGGGTCTTCAAGGCCACCCGGGACGCCGCCTCGTCGGCCCGACCGGCCGCCCGGCCCCGCCGGCAGGCCGAGCCGGAGCCGGAGGTCGAAACCGCGACCACCGTGCCCACGGTGCACGCGATCGGCAAGGCGCACACCACGCTGCCGGAGGGATTCACCCCGCACAAGCGGATCCAGCAACTGCTGGACCGGCGGGCCAAGATGTCCGAGGCCGGCAACATCGACTGGGGCTACGGCGAGATCATCGCCTTCGGATCGCTGCTCAACGACGGCGTGACCGTCCGGCTCGCCGGGCAGGACTCCCGACGTGGCACCTTCGTACAGCGGCACGCCGTCATCGTCGACTCGCGGACCGGTGCCGAGCACGTGCCGCTGTCCGCGATGACCGGCGACCGGGCCCGGTTCTTCGTGCACGACTCCCTGCTCAGCGAGTACGCCGCGATGGGCTTCGAGTACGGCTACTCGGTGGAGAACCCCGAGGCACTGGTCCTCTGGGAGGCCCAGTTCGGTGACTTCGCCGACGGGGCGCAGACCGTGGTCGACGAGTTCATCTCGTCCGGCGAGGTGAAGTGGGCCCAGCAGTCGGCGTTGACCCTGCTGCTGCCGCACGGGCACGAGGGCCAGGGCCCGGACCACACCTCCGGGCGACCGGAGCGGTTCCTCCAGATGTGCGCCGAGGACAACATGCGGGTCGCCATCCCGACCACCCCGGCGAACTACTTCCACCTGCTCCGCCGGCAGGCGCTCTCCACCAAGCGCAAGCCGCTGGTGGTGTTCACCCCGAAGTCCCTGCTCCGGCACAAGCTCTGCGTGTCCAGTGTCGAGGACTTCACCACCGGCACCTTCCAGCCGGTCATGACCGACACCTCCAGCGTGGCTCCGGAGGCGGTCAAGCGGGTACTGCTCTGCTCCGGCAAGGTCTACTACGACCTGTTGCAGGCGCGGACCGATCGCGGCATCACCGACACCGCGATCGTCCGGATGGAGCAGCTCTACCCGCTTCCGGTCGACGAGATCCGGGCCGCGCTGGCGCAGTACCCCAACGCGGAGGACTTCGCCTGGGTCCAGGAGGAGCCGGCCAACCAGGGCGCCTGGTCGTTCGTGGCGCTCAACCTCCTGGAGCACCTGGAGGGCGTACGGCTGCGCCGGATCTCCCGTCCGGCGGCCGCCGCCCCGGCGGTCGGCTCGGCGAAGATGCACGACGTCGAGCAGGCCGCGCTGATCGAGGCGGCGCTGCCCCGCCCCTGACAGCCGACACCAGCGGACCGGGGGCCGGCAGGATGTGGATCCGTCCACTCCGGCAGGTCCCCCGGCCAGCGGGCCGGCTCGACCCGGAAGGGCCCGGCTCAGCCCGGAACGGGTCGAAACGGACGGGCCACGGAACACGGCGGGCCACGGAACACGGCAGGCCACGGAACGACGAAAGAGAGCGGCGTGTACTTCACCGACCGAGGCATCGAGGAACTCGTCGAGCGCCGGGGCACCGAGACGGTGACCCTGGAGTGGCTCGGCCAGCGGCTGCGCGACTTCGTCGACCTCAATCCCGAGTTCGAGACGCCGGTCGAGCGGTTCGCCACCTGGCTGGCCAGGCTGGACGACGAGGACGACCTCTGAGAGTGCCGCCCGGCGCGGGCCGGGCGGTCAGCGGCACCGCCCGGTCGACCCGGGCCTGATCGGCACGGCCCGGTCAGGGCCGAGCCGGCCGATCAGGACGGTCAGCCCAGCGCCAGCCAACCGACCAGGACGGCCAGCACCGCGACCGCGATCGCGATCCCGATGATCAGTGGCAGCCTGGACGTCGGTTCGACGGCGGCCGGTTCGGTGGAATGGGCGAAGACCCGGAAAGCCTCGGTGTTGCCGCTCGGGTCAGGGTGCTGCTCAGCCATGCCGAGCACCCTAGCGAACCCGAGCCAGGTCAGGCTTCCCCTACCCTTGCGGCGTGGCCGCCCCTACCCCCGACCGGGGTGCTTCCCGGATCGATCCAGGCCAGCCCGGCTCATAGCGTCGAGCCATGACGACGTCGAGCATTCTCCCGCCGCCCACGACGAGGGCGGAGCCGAGCGCCGGGCCCGCCCGGCGGCCGGGCAACCTCGCCGCGAGAATCGCCGGTTGGAGCGCCCGGCACCGGGCCACCGCCGTCCTCGGATGGCTGCTGTTCGTGATCGCGGCAACCGCGCTGAGCACCGTACTGGGCACCGTCGAGGTGACGGACAGCGAGAACGGGCACGGCGACTCCCGCCGGGCTGACGAGATCATCGCCGCCGCCGGCTTCCCGGACCGGGCCGGCGAGGTGGTACTGATCGAGAGCGACGAACTGCTCACCGACGCGCCCGCCTTCCGGGCCGCGGTCGCCGCGACGATCGCCGCGGTCGAACGCACCGGCCGGGTCGAGAACATCCACTCGGACGCGGTCTCCGCCGACCGGCACGCCACGCTGGTCACCTTCGACCTGACCGGACCGGCCGAGGGCGCCGCCGACCGGGTCGGACCGGTACGCGACGCGGTGGCCGGCGTCCAACGGGACCACCCCGACCTGTACGTGGCGCAGACCGGCGGCGCGAGCATCGGCGAGGCGCTCGGCAAGACCCTGGACGCCGACATGCACCGACTGTCGATGCTCTCCATCCCGGTGACGCTGGGCATCCTGATCGTGGCGTTCGGGGCGCTGCTGGCCGCCGTACTGCCGATGGGGCTGGCCCTGACCGCGTTCCTCGGCTCGCTCGGCCTGCTCGCGCTGGCCAGCCGGCTCGCTCCGGCGGTGGACACCACCATGCACCTCATGCTGCTGATGGGACTCGCCGTCGGGGTGGACTACTGCCTGTTCTACCTGCGTCGGGAGCGGGAGGAGCGGGCCAAGGGCGCCACCGGGGAGCAGGCGCTGGCGATCGCCGCCGCCACCTCCGGCCGCTCGGTGCTGATCTCGGCGCTGACCGTGATCATCGCGATGTCGGGCATGTTCCTGACCCAGGACGCCACCTTCATCAGTCTCGCGGTCGGCACCATCCTGGTCGTCGCCACCGCCGGAGTCGGCGCGCTCACGGTGCTGCCGGCGGTACTCAGCAAGCTGGGCGACCGGGTCGACCTGGGCCGGGTACCCGGGCTGTACCGGCGGCAGTCCAGCGGCCGGGGCACGCGGGCGTTCCTGGGCGCGGTGCTGCGCCGGCCCGGCCTGTCCGCGACGCTCGCCGTCGCCGCCCTGCTGGCGCTGGCGCTGCCGCTGCTCGGCATGCGGACGGCCGAGGAGGACGTCACCGCGCTGAAGAACCCGGGACCGGCGCTGAGCGCCTTCCTCCGGGTCCAGGCCGCCTTTCCCGGTGGTGCCGAACCGGCGGTGGTGGCGATCCGGGCCGACGACGTCACCACCCCGGCCCTGACCGCCGCGATCGACAACCTCCGGACCGAGGCGGTGGCCACCGGTCGGCTGCACGAACCGGTGTCGGTCGAGGTCAACCCGGACCGGACGGTCGCGCTGGTCCGGCTGGGCCTGTCCGGTTCCGGTGTCGACGCCACGTCCGAGCAGGCGGTACGGACCCTGCGTGAGCAGGTCATCCCGCGCACCGTCCAGGGGGTCGGCGGTGCGGAGGTGCTGGTGACCGGCCTTGCCGCGAGTTCGGTCGACTTCAACGCGGCACTGGGCCGCAGCGTGCCACTGGTGTTCGGGTTCGTGCTGGGCCTGGCGTTCCTGTTGATGCTGGTGTCGTTCCGGTCGCTGGTGGTGGCGTTGACCGCGATCGTGCTCAACCTGCTCTCCGTCGCCGCCGCGTACGGGCTGCTGGTCGTGGTCTTCCAGCACGGTTGGGGCGCGGCACTGCTCGACTTCACCTCGGTCGGCTCCATCACCAACTGGGTGCCGTTGTTCCTCTTCGTCATCCTGTTCGGGCTGTCGATGGACTACCACGTCTTCATCCTCAGCCGGATCCGGGAGGGCCACGACCGGGGCTGGCCGAGCCGGCTCGCCATCTCCCGGGGCATCCGGGGTACGGCCGGCGTGATCACCAGTGCCGCCGTGGTGATGGTCGCCGTCTTCGCCCTGTTCACCACGGGCTCACTGGTGTCGATGAAGGAACTCGGCTTCGGTCTCGCCGTCGCGGTGCTGATCGACGCGACCATCGTCCGGGCGGTGCTGCTGCCGTCGGTGATGGTCCTGCTCGGCCACCACAACTGGTACCTGCCCCGGTGGCTGGAGTGGCTGCCCCGGCTCTCGCACGGCGAGGCGCCGCACGGCCAGCAGCCGCAGGTCTTCGCCCCGGCCGTACCGGCGCACGTGCCCGCCGCCGGAGGGCAGCCGTACGCGTCGGCGGGCGGACCGGGGTACCTGTCCGTCGGCGAGCAGTCGCACGGGGCGCCGAGACACTGACAACCGAATCGGGGGCGGACGGCGGGACAAACCGTCCGGGTGGCCGTCGCACGAGGACCGGAAAGCTGGCCTCGTGCGGCGGTCCGCCGTCTAGCGTCTGTGCTGTGCGCGTGAACCCCTTGCTCGCGGGGCTGACGGTCCTGCTGCTGCCGATCGCGCTCACCGCCTGCGGGTGGGCGGTCGCCGCGCCGGCCCCGACGGCACTGCCGGGCGGGGCGCCGGATCGGACGTACGCGGTCGGCGTGCGTACGCTCGATCTCGGTCGCGGCACCGCCCGCCCGCTCCCGGTCACCGTCTGGTACCCGGCCCGGGACGACGCCTCGGCCAGTCCCGGCACGGAGGGTCGGTCCAGGCCGGGCCGGAACGCCGCGATGGCCCCGGGCCGGTTTCCTCTCGTGCTGTTCAGTCACGGCCTGTACAGCCTGCCCGAAATGCACACCCAACTGACGACCCGGTGGGCGGCGGCCGGTTTCGTCGTCGCCGCCCCGGCATATCCGCACACCAACCGCCGTACGACCCGGTTCGACCGGAGCGACGTCCGGCGCCAGCCCGCGGACGCCTGGCAGGTGATCCAGCAGGTGAGCCGCCTGGACCGGCTCTCCGGCGACCGGTTCGCCGGACATCTGGCGGTGAACCGGATCGCGGCGGTGGGGCACTCCGCCGGTGGCTACACCACCGCCGGCCTGTTCGCGCCGGGGCATTCAGAGTGGCTGCGCGGTGGAATCGTGATCGCCGGTGGCGGGATGGCCGGCAGCCCGTTCGCCGGGCCGGCCGCGCCGTTGCTCTTCGTGCACGGCGACGCCGACCGGGTCGTGCCGGTGACCACCGGCCGGAACGCCTACCAGCGGGTGCCGTGGCCCAAGGCGTTCCTCACGCTGACCGGTCAGGGACACGGCGAGTACCTCACCCCGGGGCGGCCCGGTTTCGACCAGACGATGGCCGCGACGACGGATTTCCTGCGCTGGACGCTCTACGGCGACGCCGAGGCCCGGCGGGAACTTCCGGCCGCCGCGACGGCCCGCGGCGTCACCGAGTTCGCCGACCAGCTCGACTGACCCGTCCCCCGCCCCCCGTCGGCTCCCGGCCCCGACCTACCGAGCGGACCCTCCGGACCCTCCGGACCGCTCCGGGCCTGTCCGGCCGACACTGGTCGACGGCACACTCCGGTGATCGGACACTCCGGTGATCGGACACTCCGGCGACCGGCGCGGCACACTGGAGCACATGCGCCGACGCTCCGCCCGTACCGTCCTGGCCAGCGCGACCCTTGCCACCACCCTGACCGTGACCCTGGCCGGCTGCTCGGCCGGTCCGCGCCGACCGGCGCCCGACCAACCGGCCCCGGCGGGCAGCCCGACACCGGTCGGCAGCGCCGCACCCAGCCCCAGCCGGGCCGCGGTGCCGCAGGGCGTCGCGCCGAACCGGCGGTTCGCGGTCGGGGTGCGGGAACTGGCGTTAAACCGGGGTGGCGACCGACGGCTTCCGGTCACCGTCTGGTACCCGGCCACCGGAACCGCCGGAAACCGGCCGGTCCAGGGCCTCCGGGTCGCGCAGGGACGGTTTCCGGTGGTTCTGTTCAGCCACGGTCTGACCGCCCGGCCCACCGACTACCGGCCACTGCTCGACCGCTGGTCGGCGGCGGGCTTCGTGGTGGTGGCGCCCAGCTATCCGCACACGAGTCGGGGGGTGTCGAGTTACCAGGTGCTCGACGTGGTGAACCAGCCGGCCGACGCGTCGTACGTGCTGACCAGGGTGCTGGCCCTGGACACCCGCGCCGGTGACCCGCTGCGCGGCCATCTCGCCACCGACCGGGTCGGCGCGGCCGGACATTCGGCGGGCGGGGTGACCACCATCGGCCTGTTCACCGTCGGCCGGGACGAGCGACTCGACGCCGGTATCGTGCTCGCCGGTACGGCGCTGGGCGTGGGTACCGCGTTCAGCGGGCAGGCCGCGCCGCAACTCTTCGTACACGGGCAACTCGACGACGTGGTGTCGTACCGGGCCGGCAAGGCCGCGTACGACCGGGTCCCGTGGCCGAAGGCGATGCTGACGCTGCCCGACGGCGACCACGGCGGGGCGCTGCTCGGCAGCGACGAACAGGCCCTCGAGGTGGTCGCCGACACCACCGTCGAGTTCCTCCGCTGGTCGCTGTACGGCGATCCGCAGGCGTTGCGCCGGTTGCCCCGCCAAGCGGCCCGGGGCGGCTTGGCCTCCCTCGACGACCACCTCTGACCCCTCACCCCCCGTGCTGGGGCGCGGCCGGTCAGGGCCGACCGGCCGCGCCCTGCGAAAGGGTGGCTAGACCACCGGCCTACGGTTGTCCGCGTACAGGTTGGTCTCCCGGTCCCAGGTGATGCCGCGTTGGTCCGGTCGGGCTATCACGCCGTACCGGTGGTTCCGGCCGAAGACATTGCCCTGGACCCGGATATTGGAGGCGTTGAGATCCTCCCGCACCCCTATCGAATAGTTACCGCCGTTGCAGTAATTTCTCTCGAATATCAGGTTCGAGACGACCGGACCGGTGGTCGATCCGATCATGAGGCAGGCGTTGAACGGATCTCTGGTGACCGGGTTGTACGCCTCCAGCGAGTTCCCCCGGACCACGATATTGGACGCTCCGGTCGTCTGGAGGGTGTCATTGTGTGAACCGGGCCCTCTGGTCAGGTGATGAATCCAGGAATTCTCCACCACCACGTCACTGCCGAGCCGGGGACCGTCGATGACATTGCTGATGTCGAGCCGGCGCAACGTGTACTCGCCGCAGCAGACCGCCGCCGAGTTCTTTCCCTTGCCATTGATCTCGACGTCCTCCACGACCAGGTTCACCGCCCCGTCCGTACGGATCGAGTAGAGGCCGTCGCAGGTGATCCGGGATTTCCGCAGGATCACGTTCTTCGCGGTGACCGTCACGCAGCCGGTGATGTTCAGGCCACTGACCACCTGCCCGTCCCGAGTGATCTTGATCGAGCCGGACGCCGTCAACTTGGTGCCGGGCGGTACGCCGGTGTTGTCCGGGCCGGGGAAGGAGGACGGGATCCGGGTGGTCGGCGCCCTGCTCACGCTCACATCGGCGCCCGGCTCCGTCGGCTCCCCGGACGGGGTCGGTGTCGCACCGGGAGTTGTCGCGGTCGGGTCCGGCTCCGCCGGGGGCAGGTCGCCGGCCGCGACCGGCTTGCCGTTCCACGTCGACCCGACGATGGTCGCGGGTGCGTCGGCCGAGTGCATGAAGCCGTTCTTGCAACCGGAGATGTGGACCTTGCGGGCCGTGTAGTTGCCGAACACGAGGCCATTCGTCCCGGGCCGGGTGCATTGGATCCAGGTGCTCTCGATCAGCGCTCCGGAGAAACCCTCGAATACCCGTACCGCGTGTGCGCCGCCGTACTTGACGGTGACATTCTTGATCGTTACGTCGTTGGCCTTGATATGGACGTAGCCATCGATCTTGCGCCCCTGTAGGACGGTGCCGTTCTTGGTAATCGTCATCGACCCGTCGCCGCTGCTGGCGACCGCGACACCAATACCCGCGAGGATGACCGTCAAGGTCGCCGAGGCCACCACGAGTGAACGCGGCGTACGCCAGCCCCGCCTTCGGCCGCCTCGCCGGACTGCCGGCGTCCGCCGATCACGTTGGCCCGCCACAGAGAAACTCATCAAGATCCGACTCCTTCGCCGTACGCATCATCCGCGATCAGAGGGGCGGAACGGGACGACTGTACCCGTCGGTCCCAAGCGGACGAAGGCACGAAGGAAAGGGGTCAAAGCGAACCTTTAGTTATCCTAAGGTCCGTCTTTACTCTGACTTAGTGGCGCATTTTCGGCGGCTTATTCTGCCCGGCTGTCCGTTTTGGTTCCAGGTGAAATGTCCGGATTTTCAAATGCTGTCGCCCGAGCGTGTTCGGCCGACTCCCCGGCGTGTTGGAACCCCGGAACCCACTCGCCGGAAGCGCCGAGCCTAGCCGGCGTGGTCCAGCACCACCTTGCCGAAGACGTTCCCGGAGAGCAGCCGGGCGAATGCCTCCGGCACCCGGGAGAAGGGCAGGGTCTCGTCGATCACCGGCCGGATCTCCCGCCGCGCGCAGAGGTCGAGCAGGCCGGCGAGTTCCGCCGGGGTGCCCATGGTGGATCCAAGGATCTCCAACTGCATGGCGAAGACCCGGCGCAGGTTCACGGCCGGCTCGTACCCCGCCGTCGCGCCGCTGACCACGATCCGGGCGCCCGGAGCGGCCGACTTCAGTGAGTGGTCGAACGTCGCCGCGCCAACGGTCTCGACGACCACGTCGACCCGCTCCGGCAGGCGGGCCCCCGGCGACAACGCGGTCGCGCCCAGGGCGGCGATCCGGTCCCGCTTGCCGGCGTCCCGGCTGGTCGCGTACACCCGCTTGCCGAGCGCCACCGCGAGCACCACGGCCGCCGTCGCCACGCCGCCACCGGCGCCCTGCACCAGTACCGCCTCGCCGTCGGCCACCCGCCCCTTGGTGGTGAGCATCCGGTACGCCGTCAACCAGGCCGTCGGCAGGCAGGCCGCCTCGGCGAAGGACATGCCGGCCGGCTTGGGCACCAGGTTGGCCCGGGGCACCGCGACCCGCTCGGCGAGGGTGCCGGGATGGTTCTCGGAGAGCAGTGAGATCCCCCGTGGATCGCCCGGATCCGGGACCACCGGGTAGACGACCACCTCGTTGCCGTCCGGGTCGACCCCCGCCGCGTCGCAGCCGAGAATCATCGGCAGCCGGTCGGCGGGCAGCCCGACCCCGCGCAGGGACCAGATGTCGTGGTGGTTCAGCGAGCTTGCCCGCACCTGCACCGTCACCCAGTCCGGGTCGGGATGGGTCGGCTCGGGTCGGTCACCGACAACCAGCGCGGCGAGCGGATCATCGGCATCGAACATCGAGGCGTACGCGGCACGCATGATCCACACGTTACACGCCCGACCGGCCGGGTCGATTGGCCGGCGACCGGCGGACCGGACCGGCGACGACCGGCGCGAGTGACGACCGGCGCGAGCGACGACCGAGCGGACGACGACAGCGACGGTCAGGCGCGGGCGACGCCGTCCCGGCGAGCCGCCTCGGCAACCGCCGCCGCGACCGCCGGCGCCACCCTCGGGTCCAGTGGCGACGGCACGATGGCGTCGGCCCGGAGCTGCCCGGCCTCCGGCCCGGCCGGCTCTTCCCCGACCGGCCACGCCCGTTCGCTGGCGACCATGGCGATCGCGTCGGCGGCGGCCACCTTCATGCCCTCGGTGATCCGGACCGCCCGCGCCGCCAACGCCCCCTGGAAGATCCCGGGGAAGGCCAGCACGTTGTTGATCTGGTTGGGATAGTCACTGCGACCGGTCGCGACCACCGAGGCGTACCTGCCGGCCACCTCCGGGTCCACCTCGGGCGTCGGGTTGGCCAGCGCGAAGATGGCGCCGCCGGGAGCCATCCCGGCCACCGCCTCCTCGGGGATCTGTCCACCTGAGACACCGATCAGCACGTCGGCATCGCGCAGTGCCTCGGTGATGCCACCGGTCCGGCCGGCGGCGTTGGTCAGCTCCGCCAGCTCCGCCTTGGTCTCGGTCAGACCCGGTCGGCCCCGGCCGATGATCCCCCGGGAGTCGCAGACCACCACCTCGGCCGGATTGACACCCCCGGCCACCAGCATCCTGGTCACCGCGACCCCGGCCGCCCCGGCACCGCTGACCGCTACCCGCAGGTCACCGAGCTTGCGGTTGAGCAGGGTGGCGGCGTTACGCAACGCGGCGAGCACCACGACGGCGGTGCCGTGCTGGTCGTCGTGGAAGACCGGGATCGGCAGCGCCTCGTCGAGCCGGCGCTCGATCTCGAAGCACCGGGGCGCACTGATGTCCTCCAGGTTGATGCCCCCGAAGGACGGAGCCAGCGCGGTCACCACCGCGATGATCTCCTCGACGTCCTGCGTGTCCAGACAGATCGGTACGGCGTCCACCCCACCGAACTGCTTGAACAGCACCGCCTTGCCCTCCATCACCGGCATCGCCGCCCGGGGGCCGATGTTGCCCAGACCCAGTACGGCCGACCCGTCCGTGACAACCGCCACCGTGTGCGAGACCCAGGTGTACTCGTCCACCAGGGCGGGGTCGGCGGCGATGGCCTCACAGACCCGGGCGACGCCCGGCGTGTAGGCGAGGGACAGGTCCTCCCGCGTGGCCAGTGGGACGGTCGCGGTGACCGCCATCTTGCCGCCCCGATGCAGATCGAAGGCTGGATCGGTGGGGTCCACGGCGGTGGATGACATGGTGACTCCAAGATGCGTCGATGCAGTCGGAGCGGCCGGTTGGGCGCGAGATCGGCGATCACCGGCAGCGGTGCGGGGGTCACCCGGTATGAACTACAGAGCATAGTGGCGTCTCGAGTGCCGGCTGCCCCGCAGGGGTCATACCGGCCGGTAACCGAACCGCCCCGGGCGTGGCCAGTACCGGAACACTACCCGTCCACACACGTCCGCAACCCCGTACGCCCGGGAGTCGTCGGTGACCAGTTCGTTGTCGCCGCGTACCCACCAACCACCGTCGGTGGCGCGGACCGCGCGCTTGACCACGAGCAGGTCCGGCCGGGTCCGGAACACCGCCACCACCAGGTCGCCGGGGCGGATCGCACGGCCACCGCGCCGGACCAGCAACGCGTCGCCGTGCCGCAACGTCGGAACCATCGACGGCCCCGCCACGAGTACGGCGAATACCGGCGCCCGGAGCCGACGCCCGACGCGGGGAGTGTCGGCGGACACCGAGTTTCACCTCCGCCCCTTCGGGGACATATCGCAGGAGTACTGTCATCCTGGATCATCACAGACTTGCCATGGAGGGTCCCATGCGACTTCCTCGCATCCTTACACCTCGCATCGTCGCCAGTGCACACTGCGACCTGCCGTGCGGCGTCTACGACCCGGCCCAGGCCCGGATCGAGGCCGAGTCGATCAAAGCGATCGACGAGAAGTACCAGGCCAACACCGACCCCGAGTTCCGCACCCGCGCCCTGATCATCAAGGAGCAGCGCTCCGAGCTGGTCAAGCACCACCTCTGGGTGCTCTGGACCGACTACTTCAAGCCGCCGCACTTCGAGAAGTACCCGCAGCTCCACCAGTTGTTCAACGAGGCCACCAAGCTCGCCGGTGGTGGTGGCGGCACCAAGGCCACGACCGACGGGTCCAAGGCCGACGAGCTGCTGCAGAAGATCGACGAGATCGCGAAGATCTTCTGGGAGACCAAGCAGGCGTGAGTTCCGCCGTCTCCGCCGGGCCGATCGGTTCCGAAGGCGTTGACGCTGGTACGACGATGCGGCCGGCACGTCACCACGACGTGCCGGCCATTGTCGCCGTGCCGGCCAATGTCGCCGTGCCGGCCAATGTCGCCGGGCCGACCGAACCGGCG
Source organism: Plantactinospora solaniradicis (assembly GCF_042658085.1). Taxonomy (NCBI): domain Bacteria; kingdom Bacillati; phylum Actinomycetota; class Actinomycetes; order Micromonosporales; family Micromonosporaceae; genus Plantactinospora; species Plantactinospora solaniradicis. The sequence goes on from NZ_JBHSPR010000001.1 coordinate 198,303, forward strand.
GCTGGCGTACCCGGCCAGGGCAGCACCGACTGACCGGGAAAGTCGCGCCGGCCCCGCCCGGGGTCGGACCGCTCGTCGGTTGGGCCACCGCCGGCACCCGGCGGGCGAGTAGAGTCCGATACGGGGGGATAGGCCTGGTGACTCAACTGACCACACCGTCGCAGACCGGCGACGACATCGTCCTGCTCACCGTGCCCGCTGACGGTGGCTATCTCGGCGTACTGCGTACCGCGACGGCCGGACTGGCCGCGCGGTTGCAGTTCGCCCTGGACGAGATCGAGGATCTGCGCATCGCCGTCGACGAGGCGTGCGCGATGCTGCTGGCCGTCGCTACCCGGGACGCCGAACTCGAGTGCCGATTCTCGGTCACCGACGACGCGCTGACCGTCGAGGTGTCCGTCGCGACGACGCGGGGCGCACGGCTTCCGGCCGAATCGTCGTTCGCGTGGAAGGTGTTGACCGCCCTGACGACCTCCGCCTCGGCTACCGCCGACAACGGCCGGGCGACCATCATGCTGCTGACCCGTCGGGCCGGCGCGGCCTGACCGCGCGGCCCGACCGGGCCGACGGAGCCAGCGCCTGACGAAGCCAGGGCGGTGGGTCGGGTCTCGAACCCCGCTCGGCGGCTCAGGCCCGCTCGGTGTCGAAGCCCAGTGCCCGGTTCGTCGGCCCGCTCAGCAGCAGGCCGCAGACCAGTAGGCCGAGCACGATCAGTGGGGCGCCGATCCAGGCCAGCCCGCCCTGGATCATGTAGTAGCCGATCGGCACCAGCATGAACTGCAACACGATGGCCGGCGCGCGGGCGATGGTCCGGCGGCGGCCGAGCGCGACGGCGAGCGCCCACAGCGCGGCGGCTCCGGCCAGCGCGAAGACGGTCACGAGCAGGCCGCCGACGAGGCTCGCGGTCGCGCGCAGCGTGGCGTAGACCAGGAAGAGCGTCAGCAGTCCCAGAGCGATCCCCTGGGCCCGCAACAACCACACCGCCCAGCGCAGGGAGCCGGGCAGAGGTTCAGGGACGCTTGTCACGGCCGCCACGATACCTCGGCGGCTCGCGGTACAGTGCCGCCCATGCGGGCCATCCTGGTGGTCAATCCCAAGGCCACCACCACTACCGGCCGCGGCCGTGACGTGCTCGTCCGGGCGCTCCGCAGCGAGGTCGACCTCACCGTCGAGTACACCAGGCGACGGGGGCACGCGGTCGCGCTGGCCAGGGCTGCGGCCCGGCAGGGCGTCGACCTGGTGGTCACCCTCGGCGGCGACGGCACCGTCAACGAGGTGGTCAACGGCCTGATGACGGCCGGACCGGGCGACACCGACGAGGACCGTCCGACGGCCGAGCAACTGCCGGCCCTCGCCGCCGTACCGGGCGGCTCCACCAACGTGTTCGCCCGGGCGCTCGGGCTGCCGAGCCAGTGGCCGGACGCGGCCGGTGTGATCCTCGAAGGACTGCGGCTGGGCCGGGTCCGCACCATCGGGCTGGGGCGGGCCGACGACCGGTACTTCACCTTCTGCGCCGGGCTCGGACTCGACGCGGCGGTGATCAACCGGGTCGAGCGGGCCCGCCGACGCGGTCGGGTCTCCACACCGGCGCTGTACCTGCGGTCGATCGTCAGCCAGTACCTGCTGGGTGACGAACGTCGGCATCCGACGATCAGGCTGGAACGTCCGGGTGAGATCACGGAGGGTGAACTCGCGACGGTGATCATCCAGAACACCGCGCCCTGGACCTACGTCGGTGACCGTGAGGTCAATCCCAATCCGGACGCCTCGTTCGACCTCGGCCTCGATGTGCTCGCCATGCGCCGCCTGCGGGTACAGAGCACAACACGGATGGTGACGCAGAGCCTGTCCCGGCAACCCAATCCTCGTGGCCGGCAAATCTTGCGACTGCACGATCTGGACGAGTTTTCCCTGGTCGCAGAGCGTCCGCAGGCGTTCCAGCTCGATGGTGACTATCTCGGAGAGCGAAACAAAGTTCGATTCACCTCCGTTGCGGCCGCACTAAGAGTAATCTGCTAGCGCTGGGGTACATCGACCGGCAGAAGCCTCGGCAACGGTGAGGGTGGTGCCGGAAATGCCAGCAATGTCCGCCGCACTGTACTATATTGATTCTTGGCTGTGGCACACCGGGTGCCGGCGAGGGTGGCAATCCGGACAAAAGCGCCGTGAGCTGTCTCACCTGCCCAGAGTTTTTCGGGGCGTTACCCTTGACATCGCGGGAGTTCGTGAAAGTATTCACAAGCGAACTTGAGTTACCGGAACATTGCGTGGGCGCGCTCGACAAGCGGCCTGTCCACTGCGGGTTCCACAAACACAAAGCCTGCTCTCGCGCTGCCGAACCGATGGGCCCATACCGTCGCGATCGACACCGCGGACGCATATAGGAAAGATCCACGAAAGCACTGCCGCCCACCCAGATTGAGGAGTGTTGCCGCCATGGACTGGCGCCACCATGCTGCCTGCCGCGACGAAGACCCGGAGCTGTTCTTCCCGATCGGAACGTCCGGGCCGGCAGTCCTGCAGGTCGAGCAGGCCAAGGCCGTCTGCCGGCGTTGCTCCGTGACCGACGAGTGCCTGCAGTGGGCACTCGAATCCGGTCAGGACGCCGGCGTCTGGGGCGGAATGAGCGAAGAAGAGCGGCGCGCAGTCAAGCGCCGTGGTGGCCTGCGGGTCCTGCGCGCTCACTCTGCCTGACCGACCGCATCATCGCATTGAACGCCCTGGGGACATGTTCCCCAGGGCGTTCCGCTATTCACGAATTGACGACGGCCGTGCCGGAGGAATTTCGCTGACCGTCTCGTTCATGCCCACTCTCGGCAATGATCGGTCCTCGGCCGCATCCGCCCTTGCCAGTACCAATCGGGCCAACTCCGGAGCGTCACCGAGCGGGGCCGCGAAGGCCACCGCACCCGCCTCCCGGGCCGAGGCCATCGCCGCCTCGTAGAGCCGGCCCGGAGCCAGGAAGTAGGTGGCGACCGCCACCCGTCGGGCACCCAACGCCCGCAGCTCGGCCACCGCCGCGCCAGCGGCCGGTGGCGAGGCCGAGGCGTACCCGACCCGGACCGGGACGGCCAGGACGGCACCGAGCGCCTCGGCCACATCCTCGACGGTACGGCGGGCAGCCGCGTCTCTCGTGCCGGCGGCGGCCAGCACCACCCCGTCGACACGTTCGTCGTCGGTGGCCCCGTCCACCGGATGTTCGGCCTCGGTCAACCGTCGGCACAGTCCCGCCAGCAGGCGCGGATCGACTCCGGCCTCGGTCGGCCCCAGCACGTCGCCGACCAGCACCGGGATGCCCAGCCCCGCCGACCGGGCCGCCGCCACCGTGTCGGGGATGTCGACCTGGCCGTGATAGGCGGCGGTGAGCAGCAGCGGCACCAGTACGGCCCGTCGGTGACCGGCCGCCTCCAGCTCGGCCAGTACGGCCGCCGGGCGGGGTGGACCGTGGTCGAGATAGCTGGCCCGGACCACCAGACCGGGCCGGGCCGCGGCCACGGCCCGGGTGAGCGCCTCGGTGGCGAGCGCCGCCCGCGGATCCCGACTCCCGTGTGCCACCAGCACGATCGGGGCCGGGACAGCGGTCAGAGGTGCAAGCCGCACTCGGTCTTCTCGAACATCGCCCAACGGCCGGCCCTCGGATCCTCGCCCGCCTTCGTCCGGCGGGTGCAGGGCCAGCAGCCGATCGAGGTGTAGCCCTGCCGGAACAGCTCGTTGACCGGCACGTTCCAGCGGGCGATGTAGCTGTCCACGTCGACCTGGGTCCAGGCCGCGATCGGGTTGACCTTCACCTTGCCCCGGCGCGGGTCGAAGCTCACCACCGGGGTGTTCGCCCGGGTCGGCGACTCGTCCCGGCGCAGTCCGGCGGCCCAGGCGTCGTAGTCGCCCAGTGCCCGCTCCAGCGGCTCGACCTTACGCAGCGCGCAGCACTCGTCGGGCGCGCGGGAGAACAGCCGGGGGCCGTACTCGCCGTCCTGTTGGCCCACGGTCTGCCGGGGCCGGATGGACCGTACGTTGACCGGAAGGGTCCGGGCCACCGTGTCCCGCACGCGGAGGGTCTCCGGGAAGTGCAGTCCGGTGTCGAGGAAGATCACGTCGACCCCGGGCACCACCCGGGACACCACGTGCGCGAGCACACCGTCGGCCATCGAGCTGGTCAGGCAGAAACGCTCGCCGAACTCCCCCACCGCCCAGCGGACGATCTCCTGGGCGGGCGCGCCCTCCAGTTCCCGGCCCGCCTCCTCGGCCAGCGCCCGCAACTCGTCGGGGTCCCGACGGGCCGGATCGGGCCGGGCCGGGCTCTGGACGGCCGACTTCTGCGGGGCCGGGCTCTGGGTCGCCGGACCACGCCGGGGCGGTGCCCCTGGGCCGAGCTTGATCAGGTTGAGGTTCGTCGCCATGATCGGGCTCACCGGTTCACCGCCGAGGCGAGCAGGCCGGTGAACTTCACCGTGAAGACGCGCGCACAGGCGTGGCACTCCCAGGCGCCGTGTGACTCCGCGTTGGGTCGCAGGTCCTCCTCCCCGCAGTACGGGCAGTACATCGGCGCGGCTCGGGTTTCACTACTCATCGCAGTTCCTCCTCGTCGACTCGCACGACCCAGTTCGCGAAACTCTCGCCCTCGGTACGGCCCGCCAGGTAGCGGCGGGTCAGCCCCTCGACGTACTCGGGAAGTTCCGCTGCGGTGGTCTTGAGGCCGCGCAGCTTGCGGCCGAAGCCGGCGGACTGCCCCTGGGCCATGCCCAGACCGCCGCCGAGATGTACCTGGAAGCCCTCGACCTGACGCCCGTCCGGGCCCATCACGAGCTGGCCCTTCAGGCCAATGTCCGCGGTCTGGGTCCGGGCGCAGGCGTTCGGGCAGCCGTTGATGTGGATGCTCAGCCCGGAATCGCCCAGGTCGGCGCCGGCGAGCCGCTCCTCCAGCCGGGCCACCAGCTCCTCGCCCCGGGCCTTGGTCTCGACGATCGCGAGCTTGCAGTATTCGAGCCCGGTGCAGGCCATGGTGTCGCGCCGCCAGACCGACGGGAACGCCTCCAGCCCGATCCGGCGCAGCGCGCCGACCAGCGAGTCGGTCCGCTCCGGCGGCACATCCAGGACCAGCAGCTTCTGGTACGGCGTGAGGCTCACCCGCTCGCTGCCGTGCTCGGCCACCACGTCCGCGAGTTCGGCCAACTGGCTGCCGGAGACCCGGCCGACCACCGGGGCGGCCCCGACGTAGTTGCGGCCGTCCCGCTGCCGGTGCACCCCGATGTGGTCGATCGGCTTCTCCGGCAGCTCCGGCGCCGGCCCGTCGAGCAGGCTCCGGCCGAGGTACTCCTTCTCCAGCACCTCGCGGAACTTGGCCACACCCCAGTCGGCGACCAGGAACTTGAGCCGGGCCCGGTGCCGCAGCCGGCGGTAGCCGTAGTCCCGGAAGATCCCGACCACCCCGGCCCAGACGTCCGGCACCTCGTCCAGCGGCACCCAGACGCCGAGCCGCTGCGCGAGCATCGGGTTGGTGCTCAGTCCGCCGCCGACCCAGAGATCGAAGCCGAGACCGTGCTCCGGGTGCTCCACGCCGAGGAACGAGATGTCGTTGACCTCGTGCGGCGTGTCGGCCAGCCATGAGATCGAGGTCTTGAACTTACGCGGCAGGTTGGAGTACGCGGGGTCGCCGACGTACCGGCGGACGATCTCGTCGATCGCCGGGGTGGGGTCGAGCTTCTCGGCCTCGGCGACTCCGGCGACCGGGCTGCCGAGCACGACCCGGGGGCAGTCGCCGCACGCCTCGGTGGTCTGCAGGCCGACCCCTTCGAGCCGGCGCCAGATCTCCGGCATGTCCTCGACCCGGATCCAGTGCAGTTGGATGTTCTGCCGGTCGGTGATGTCGGCGGTGTCCCGGGCGTACGTCTGCGATATGTCGGCGATGACCCGGAGCTGCGCGAGGCTGAGCTGCCCACCGTCGATCCGGACCCGGAGCATGAAGAACTCGTCTTCGAGCTCGTGCGGTTCGAGTACCGCCGTACGCCCGCCGTCGATCCCGGCCTTGCGCTGGGTGTAGAGCCCCCACCAGCGGAACCGGCCACGCAGGTCGGCGGGGTCGATCGAGGCGAAGCCCCCGCGCGCGTAGATGTTCTCGATCCGGGCCCGTACGTGAAGCGGGTTGTCGTCCTTCTTCGTCCGCTCGTTCGGGTTCAGCGGCTCCCGGTGGCCGAGCGCCCACTGCCCCTCGCCTCGCTTGCGCCGGGCCGGTCGGGCCGCCGGTACGCTGCTGCCCGCCGAGTCGCTCGTGGCGCCGGGTCGGGCCGGGGTGCTGCTGACCGCCATCGCGGCGTCCTCCGTTGTTCGGTGTGGCTCGGTGGACGCGCAAGGCGGCGGCACTCGGCCCTAGTGGGACCGGGAACGACTGTCAGCGAGGACTGTGTCGGGGAGCCGGCGCAATGCGCGCCCAGGACGGACAGGTCCGGGCGGCGTCAGTGGGCCGGACAGATCGCGCTGCGAACGCGGCCATAATCGACGTGGCGGCGGGAGGTGAATCCCGGCCTCGCGAAACGGCGCTCGGCGGCGGTCATACCCGTCATGCTGCCACATCCATATCGCCTGGACCACAGCCCCGACCACGGGATCCCGCCTGGCGGACCCGGTGTGGCCAGCTTCACGCTAGGATTTCGCGTATCGGTGTTAATGGGGCAGATCATGCTTCGACTGCCATAAATGGCGATTCAGATCGCACCGCTCGCCGAATCCTCCTGCCGGGTTGGCTTCGCCGAGCCAACTGGCTGTGGCCCACCCTGGCCACCCTGATCATCACGGCCGTGCAGCTCGACCACGCCCCGCTCTGGCGGGACGAGTTGGCCACCTGGAGCGCGGCGTCCCGCCCGGTCGACGACCTGCTGCGGCTGGTCGGCAACATCGACGCGGTCAACGGCGCGTACTACCTCCTGATGCACGCCTGGATCGCGGTCTTCGGGGACTCCGTCCTCGCCCTGCGCCTGCCGTCCGCGCTCGCCATGGCCGGCGCCGCCGCGCTCACCACCCTGCTCGGCGCCCGGCTGTTCGGTCCCCGGGTCGGACTGCTCGGCGGACTGCTCCTCGCGGTGCTGCCCAGCACCTCCCGGTACGGACAGGAGGCCCGGCCGTACGCCCTGGTCACCCTGCTCGCGGTGCTGGCCACCCTGCTGCTGGTCCGGGCCCTGCACCGACCGACCTGGCCGCGCTGGCTCGGGTACGCGGCGACGCTCGCCGCGCTGGGCCTGGCCAACCTGTTCGCGGTCAGCCTGCTGGCCGGGCACGCGATCGCGGTACTCCTCGACCGGCAGGGCCATCGGCGCGGCGGCGTACCGGTCCGCTGGGTCGTGGCGGTCGGTGCGGCCGGGCTGGTGCTGGTGCCGCTGGCGGTGCTCGGCCGGGGGCAGCAGGGCCGGCAACTCGACTGGGTGGGCCGACCCGGCCTGGCCGCGCTGGTCGGGCTGCCCGGCAGCGTGGTGCAGGCCGCCGTGGTGGGTGGGCTGCTGTTCGGGCTGGCCGCCCTCGGTGCCGCGAGCCGAGGTCGGTGGGGCGCGGCGCTGGGACTGAGCGTGCTGCTGCCGGCCGCGCTGCTCTTCGTCGCCGGTCAGTTCACCCCGCTCTTCGTCCCGCGCTACCTGGTCTTCGTCGTGCCGTTCGGCTGCCTGCTGGCGGCCGGCACCCTCGCCCCGCTCCGGTTGGGCGCCGCCCTGGCCATCGTGCTGACCGTCGGGGTACTCGGCACGCCGGAGCAGGCCGCGTTGCGGCGTACCCACGAGTCGCCACGGACCGCTCCGGTGGACTATCCGGCGGCGGTACGCATCATCGCGGCGCACCGGCAACCGGGCGACGGCATCGTGTACGCCCCCCGCGACGGCTGGGCGTTCCTCGACCTCGCGACCGCCTACTACCTGCCGGCCGCCCGCCCCCGGGACGTGCTGCTCGCCGAGGACCAGGTACGCCGGGCCGACCTCTGGGCGACCGAATGCGCCCAGCCCGAGCGGTGCCTGGCCTCGGTCGACCGGCTCTGGCTGCTGGCCTGGGGGGAGCACGCCGACCCGCTGGCCGGGGTGCCCGCCAGCCGGGCGGATCCGCTGCGGGCCCGGTTCCGGATCGACCGGCGCTGGAGCGTGCCGGGTCTCACCGTGGCACTGCTGACCCCTCCTCCGACCCGGCGCTGAGCACCCCTGGAACCGGCGCCGGCGACCCGGCCCGCCTCGCGGGGGTAAGGATCCTTGCATGGTCATCTGTCACGCTGGCAGGCGTGAGCGACGACAAACCACCCGAAGGACTGCCTCGCTACCGGGTTCTCACCGGACCAGACGACGAGACGTTCTGCCGACGCGTCAGTGATGCCCTCGACCTCGGGTTTCGCCTGCACGCCGGTCCAACCGTCACCTTCGACGGAACTCGCGTCATCGTGGCGCAGGCCCTCGTCTGGCCGGGCAGGACCGACGATGCCCCACCCGTTGGTGCGCACTGACGTCCGTCTGCCGAACCGGTGCGGCGGTACCCCGCCGAGATGGCGACCAACGGGAGACTCTTGTCCGTATCCCGGAAAGGGGCGCCGCCCCTATCGGGCCAACGGGACCACGAGCAGTGCCTCGGTGCCGCCGGCCGCCCGGTTGCGTAGCTCGATCGTGCCGCGCAGTTCGCCGGTGGCCAACGCCCGGACGATCTGGAGGCCGAGCCGGCTGCCCTGGTCGGCGTCGAAGTCGTCCGGCAGGCCACGGCCGTTGTCGGCGACCGTGACATGCAACTGCTTGCGGAACCGGTGGGCCGAGACGACCACCTCGGCCGACTCGTCCTCCTCAGCCGGCCGGGCCGGCAGAGCCAGCTCGGCCGGTTCGGCCGGCTCGGCGGGCTCCGGGGCGGTGCCGCCCTCGTCGGGCGCCGGCAAGGCCCCGTCGGAGGCCGGAAAGGCGTGTTCGGGCGCCGGGAAGGCATGCTCGACGGCGTTGAGCAGCAACTCGTTCAGCACGATCACCAGCGAGGTGGCGATCTCGGCCGGCAGTACGCCGAAGCTGCCCTGCCGGCGCATCCGTACCGGCACCTCGGTCGCGGCCACCTCGGCCGCGGCCGACGCCACCCGGTCGACGATGCCGTCGAACTCGACCGCCTCGTCGCTGGACATCGAGAGGGTCTCGTGGACCAGCGCGATCGAGGCGACCCGGCGTACCGACTCCTCCAGGGCGGCCTTGGCGGCCGGGATGCCGACCCGGCGGGCCTGGAGGCGCAACAGGGCGGCGACGGTCTGCAGGTTGTTCTTCACCCGGTGGTGGATCTCCCGGATCGTCGCGTCCTTGGTGATCAGTGCCCGGTCCCGACGACGTACCTCGGTCATGTCGCGGACCAGGACCAGCGCGCCGATCGGCACCCCGGCGGGCATCAGCGGCAGGGCCCGGGTGAGCACGGTCGCCCCGCGCGCCTCGATCTCCCGCCGGGGCGGCGCCTCGCCGCGCAGCGCGGCCAGGACCCGGTTCGCCGCCTCGGTGCCCTCCAGCGGATCGGCGGCGAGCCGCCCGTTCAGGGCCGCCAGGTCCTCGCCGACCAGGTGCGACGCGAAGCCGAGCCGGCGGTACGCGGACTGGGCGTTCGGGCTCGCGTAGGTGACCTTGCCGTTGGCGTCGAGCCGGACCAGGCCGTCGCCGACCCGGGGCGCGGTGGTCGTCTCACCGGGGTGCCGGACCGGCGGGAAGGTGCCGTCGGAGAGCATCTGGGCGAGGTCGTCGGCGGTGGTGAGGTAGTTCAGTTCGAGTTGGCTCGGCGTGCGGGCGGTGGAGAGGTTGGTGTCCCGGCCCACCACGGCGATCACCTCGCCGGCCTCACCGTCGCCGCCGCGCAGCCGTACCGGGATCGCCTCGTGCCGGGCCGGGGTGTCGCCGTACCAGACCGGGTCGCCCTCCCGCCAGATCCGGCCCTGGCTGTACGCGATCTCCAGGTGCGCCACCTCGGGCCCGCCGACGATCCGGCCGACCTGGTCGTCCTGGTACGCGGTCGGCGCGGTCGTCGGGCGTACCTGGGCGACGCAGACGAAGCCGTCGCCGGAGTTGACCGGCACCCAGAGCAGCAGATCCGCGAAGGACAGGTCGGAGAGCAGTTGCCAGTCGCCGGCGACCCGGTGCAGGTGGTCGACGTCGACCGGACGGAGGCCGGTGTGCTCCTCAGCGAGATCGCGCAGCGTGGACACCGGGCAAGCCTGCCACGACCACCACCGGCGTGGGCACCGCTCCCTCCCACGCCCCACCCCACGCCCGAGTTTTCCGTGATCCCGTAAAGTCCGGCGGGTGTGGAGGGCCGGGTGGGGGGTGGGTGTGGAGGGCCGGGTGGGGGTGGGTCAGAGGGTGGCGGTGACCTTGTTCAGGCCCCGGGGGGCGTCGGGGTCTTCGCCCCGGGTCAGGGACAGGGCCAGGGCGAGCCGCTGCACCGGCAGGATGTCCAGCAACGGGGCGTACCGCTCGTCGACCTCCGGGACCGTCAGGTGTGCGGCGGCGCCCTCGATCTCGGACGGTCCGACGACGACCAGGTCGGCGCCGCGCTCGCCGAGCCTGGTGACGACGTCGCGCATGGCCGCGCCGCCGAGTCCGGCACCGACCACGGCGAGCACCGGAACGTCCGGGTCGGTCATTGCCAGCGGGCCGTGCAGCAGGTCCGCGCCGGAGAAGGCGAGCGCCGGCAGGTACGAGGTCTCCATCAGCTTCAGCGCCGCCTCCCGGGCGGTCGGATAGGCGTACCCCCGGCCGGTGGTGACCATCCGGTCCGCGAAGCGGTAGCGGGGAGCCAGTTGGCCGGGAACCGGATCGGCGAGGGTACGCCGGGCCAACTCCGGCAGCGTCTCCAGCGCGGCCCGCTCGTCGGCGGGGAGTACGCCGTTCCCGGCGCGGATCCCCTCGATCAGCAGCAGCAGGGCGAGCAGTTCGGCGGTGTACGTCTTGGTGGCGGCGACGGCCCGCTCGTGCCCGGCGGCCACGTCGACGGCGAGTTCCGCCGCGTGGGTCAGCGGTGAGTCGGGCGCGTTCGTCACCGCCAGGGTCAGCGCCCCGGCCGACCGGGCCACTCGGAGCACCTCGGTCAGGTCGGGTGAGCCGCCGCTCTGGCTGACCCCGACGACCAGCGCCTCGGACAGGTCCGGCCGGGCGCCGAAGACGGTGATCGTGCTCGGGGAGGCGAGTCCGGCCGGCAGGCCGAGCCGGATCTCGGTGAGGTACGTGGCGTAGAGCGCCGCGTGGTCCGAGGTGCCCCGCGCGGTGAACACCACGTGTCGCGGTCGGCGTTCGGCGATCACGGCCGCCACCTGCGCAATCGCGGCAAGGGACGCCGGTTCCAGCAGTCGCGCGTAGCCCTCCGGCTGCTCGGCGATGTCCGCCGCCATGCCGGCTCCTGATTGCGCCACGATGACCTCCTCATGCGCGAAACTCGCGCGTTCCATGCTCAGCGTTGCACGATTCAAAGCGATAGGGCAATTGAACGATCAGCTTTGCGCAGTAGATCACCAAGCCCCGTCCACATGCCCTAGGCTCCCCAACCCAGGGGAAAATCCACGCGCGGCGAAGGGTCGACTCGGTGCCCGAGGGAACGGACGACCCCCGGCTGTCGGCCGAGGGCGAACTGGCGCTGGCCCGGCTGGCGCTCGACGACGGCGACCTACGGCACGCCGCCGGACACCTGGCCGGAGCGATCGCGTACGCGCCCACGATGCCCGAGGTCCACGAGGCACTCGCCCAGCTCGCCGCCCGGTCCGGCGGTGGGGTGGAACTCTTCCCGCTCGACCAGCACCCCTTCATCGGCACGGTGGTGGCCCGGGCACACCTGCTCGCCGCCGCCGGGCGCCCCGGTGACGGGCTGGAGCTGCTGGCCGCCGCGACCGGGCACGCCCCCTCCGCCGACTGGGCCGGTGTGCCCTGGGTCAGCGCGCCGGAGCTGCCCGGTCATCTCGACCCGGACCGGATCGCCCGGATCCTGATGCAGGTCTGCGCCGGCATCCCCGATCCGGTACCGGAGACCGCCCGGGAACCCCTCTGGCCCTACCTGCGGCTGGCCCGGCACGCGGTGGCCGCACATCCGCGACACGGCCTGCTGCTCGGCGCGGCCTCGGCACTGGCTCGCCGGGTCGGCGCGATCACCCTGGCCGTCGAGTGGGCCAGCCGGGGAACCCGGGAGCTGCCGTCGAAGCTCTCCGAGGTGTGGCTGGGTTACGCCTACCGCAGCGCCGGGCGTACCGACGACGCGCTCGCCGCCCTGCGCCGAGCGGTCGAGCACGACCCGGAGGACCTCTCCGTGTACGCGGACATCGCCGGCACGCTCGCCGACCACGGCCAGCTCGACGAGGCCCTGGACTGGATCGACCGCGCGCTGTCCCGGGATCCGTCCTTCGACTGCGCCGTACACACCGGCCACCGGCTGCGCTACCGGCGGGACGGCGCGCTCGACCATCTCGTGGCGCTCGCCGACTTCCAGCGGGACCATCCGGACGACTCGCACGAACACAGCGACCTCGCCGAGTGCTGCCACGGTCAGCCGTGGCTGGGCCGGGTTCCGGCGGCCACCGAGAAGGTGGCCGTGGCGGTGCGGCAACGGCTCGGCAGCGGGGAGCCGGCGCCCGACGCACAGCTGCTGCTGACCGAGTTGGAGCCGCCGAGCGCGATGCGGACGCTGGTCGGCTGGGCCTCCGACCTGACCGTCGCGGTCGAGGGGACACCCGAACCGGACCTGCGCGAGCCACGTCGGCCCGTCACCCGTCGGCTGTGGCACTACGACGGTACGGACGCCGTGCCGACCCTGCCCGAGCCGGCCGCCCCGGCGGTGGAACGGATCCGGCACCTGGCCCATCCGGCCTGGCCGCATCCGCCGGCCGCCTACGACGCGGCGGTCGGGCTCGCCACGGTCGAACTCGACGACCTGCTCGGCCTCCTCGTGCACCCGCCGGCTCCGCCGCCGACCGAACTGGGCCGCACCCTGGCCGAGCACGATCCGACGCTGTGGGTGCGTTGCGTCCAGGTCTGGGTCTGCCTCGGCCTGCTGCACCACCGTACGGACGAGCCGTGGCCGGACTCGACCCGTCGCCGGGTACTGCTCGACCTGGTCTGGGGCGTCGAGGACTGGATCACCGAGGCGGCACTGTTCGCCCTGGTCACCGCCGCCTGGGTGGACCCGTCGGTGCGTACCGACGTGGCCCGGGTCGCGGCCGAACGACTGGTCGACGCCGTCGAGGTGGCCGGGCGACGGCCGGTCTCGGTCAAGCGGTCGCTGGCCCAGCTGGTCCTGGCCACCCCGATGGCCGAGCCGGCCGCGGTGGACGCCGCCCGCCAGCTCCTCGCCCGGGACAACGGCGGACAGGTGAGGAGGCCGGGCCGGTTCCGGCAACTGTGGAACCGGATCTGGAGCCGACTCACCCGACGGCGCTGAATCGCCAGGATGGCCGGTGGCGTCGCCACCGGCCATCCTGGCTGAGCCGTCAGCGCACCGGCGGGCTGGCCAGCGCGATCTCGGCCTGCTCCTCCGGGGTACCGGCGGGATCCTGTGTCTCCGGCCCGCCCCGCAGCGGGATCTCCTTGATGAACCAGGCCAGCACCGCGATGGCCAGGGCGAACGGAACCGCCCACAGGAAGACCCCGCTGATCGAGTCGGCCAGGCCGCCGAGCACGGCGAGCCGCTGCTCGGTCGGCAACCCCTGTAGTGCGGCGGGGTCCACTCCGGCGCCATCGCCGCCGCTCAGCGCCGCGCCGGCCGCCGAGTCGGCCAACCGGTTGGCGAAGATCGCACCGAACAACGAAACACCGAACGAGCCGCCGATCGACCGGAAGAAGGTGGCCGCGCCGCTGGCCGCGCCGAGGTCCTTCTGCTCCACGCTGTTCTGCGCGATCAACATCGAGGTCTGCATCAGGAAGCCCATGCCGACGCCGAGGACCACCATGTAGAGGGACGACTCGGTCTTGCTGGTGTTGACGTCGAGCATCATCAGCAGTCCCATGCCGACGGTCATCACGATGCCGCCGATGATGGGGAAGGCACGGTAGCGGCCGGTCTTGGTGATCGTCCGGCCGACCACGATCGACACCACCAGCATGCCGAACATCAGCGGCAGCAGCAGCAGGCCGCTGTTGGTCGCCGAGGCGCCCTGCACGGTCTGCTGGTACAACGGCAGGAAGTTCATCGCGCCGAACATCGCGAACCCGAGCAGGAAGCCGATCGCCGAGATCACCGCGAAGTTGCGGTTGGCGAAGAGGCCCAGCGACAGGATCGGCTCGGACACCCGGCGCTCGACCAGTCCGAACGCCACCAGCGACAGCACGGCGAGTACGGCCAGCCCGAGGATCTGCCCGGACGCCCAGTCGTACTCGTTGCCGCCCCAGGTGGTGACCAGGACGATCGCGGTGATGCCGACCGAGAGGAGCGCGGCGCCGAGCCAGTCGATCCGGTGTTCGGTGCGGTACTTGGGCAGGTGCATCCGGGTGGCCAGCAGGATCAGCGCCACGCCGCCGAGCGGCAGGTTGACGTAGAACGCCCAGCGCCACGAGAGGTGGTCGGTGATGAAGCCGCCGGCCAGCGGACCGGCAACCATGGCGATGGCCATGATGCCGGCGATCATGCCCTGGTAGCGGCCCCGCTCCCGGGGCGGCACCAGGTCACCGATGATGGCCATCACCCCGACCATCAGGCCACCGGCGCCCAGGCCCTGCACCGCGCGGAAGGCGATCAGCTCCATCATGCCGTCGCCGGGGCCGCCGAGCATCGCCGAGCCGGCCATCCCGCAGAGCGCCGAGCCGAACAGGAAGATCCCGATCGAGGTGAGGAAGACCGCCTTGCGCCCGTACAGGTCTCCCAGCTTGCCCCAGATGGGCGTGGAAACCGTGGTACCCAGCACGTACGCGGTGACCACCCAGGTGAAGTGGTTCAGCCCGCCGAATTCCCCCACGATCCTCGGCAGTGCCGTGCTCACGATCATGTTGTCGAGCATCGCGAGCATCATCGCGATCATCAGGCCGCCGAGCACCACCCTGATGTTGACTCTTACCGGCGCCTCCGCCGTCGCGCTCATCTAAGCTCCCCCTGAGTTACGACCCACTTACTTGCCGGCCGGCTAGTTATCTTACTTGCCGTACGGTAAGTTTGGTGCCTGGTTCGCGTCAAGTGATTAGGAAAGGTGGTCCGGGTGACCGG
Organism: Plantactinospora solaniradicis; assembly: GCF_042658085.1. Classification (NCBI taxonomy): domain Bacteria; kingdom Bacillati; phylum Actinomycetota; class Actinomycetes; order Micromonosporales; family Micromonosporaceae; genus Plantactinospora; species Plantactinospora solaniradicis. Next base: position 213,444 of record NZ_JBHSPR010000001.1, read on the forward strand.
CAGCACAGGCGATACGCGGTCCCGCATCCAGGCCGTGGCCCTCGAGCTGTTCACCGAGCAGGGGTACGAGAAGACCTCCCTGCGAGAGATCGCCGAACGGCTCGGAGTCACCAAGGCCGCGCTGTACTACCACTTCAAGAGCAAGGACGACATCGTCAACAGCTTCGTCTCGGACCGGATCGAGCGGTTGGACAGGCTGATCGAATGGGCCGGGCAACAGCCGGTCGACGCCGCCGGACGCCGGGCGGTACTCCAGCGGTACTCGGAGGAGTTCTTCGGCGACACGGGACACAGCGTGATGCAGTTCTTCGAGCAGAACCGGACGGTGCTCACGCACCTGGCCTCCGGACAGATGATGAAGGACCGGCTGCTGCGAGTGGCCGAGGTGCTCTCCCGCGCCGACCCGTCGCCGGCCGGCCAGCTCCGGGCGACGCTGGCGATCTTCGCGGTGCACGGGAGCATGTTCGCGCTGCGCGGGCCGGAGATCACTGTCGAGCAGCGGAAGCAACTCGCCCTCGACGTCGCGTACGAAATGCTCGACCGGATCGGTGCGTCCGCTGCCGAGGACGGAACCCAGACCGCGCTGCGGAGTTAGCCGTACCCGAGCGGATCAGCCGCGGCTCGCCTCCACGACCGAGGTCGGCGCGCCGGCCAGGTCGATTCGGAGGGCGTGCAGATCCACCCCCGGATCCGGCGACCAGTCCCGCTCCGGGGTACGGACGAAGCCGAGCCGCGCGTACAGCCGGTGCGCCGGGGCGGAGAAGCTGCGGGTGCAGATGACCACGCCGTGGCAGCCGAGGGCGGTGGCACGGGTCAGACAGGCCCGGACCAGTGCCTCGCCGGCACCACGCCCCTGCGCCGCCGGATCCACGGCCAGCATCCGGAACTCCGCCTCGCCGGGCCCCGCCAACTGGGCGTACGGAGTGCCCGGCACCACGAACAGCACGGAACCGAGCACCTCGCCGGTGGTCCCGTCGACGGCCACCAGCAGCTCACCCGAGTCGGACCGGGCAGACACGTCGAGAAGGGTCTGCTCGTACTCGGACTCGCCGGCGAGCTGACCATCCGCCCGGTACGCGGCAACGGTCAGCCGGGCGATCGCGTCGAAGTCGGCCGGCTCGGCACGCCGGACCAGCAGATTGGTCATGTCGTCTCGTGCGTTCAACTCGGTCAGTCGATGACGGCGATCAGGTCGCCGTCCTGCACGACGTCACCCTCGTTGACGGCGAGTTCCCGGAGCACCCCGTCGGACTCGGCGATGACCGGGATCTCCATCTTCATCGACTCGAGGATCACCAGCGTGTCGCCCTCGGCCACCGTGTCGCCGGCCGCGGCGACGACCTTCCAGACGTTCGCCACCATCTCGGCGCGGATCTCCTCGGCCATCAGGCCCCCCTCGTCATCACTGATACCTGCGAACACGGTATCCAATCATGCGACGGCCCGCCTCGGGTCCTTGGCGCCGATCCGGCCGCTCGGCCTCGGCGGGCCCGGCCGACCCGTCATGGGAGGATTGCCCGGCGCGAGCACAGCAAGGGCGGCGCACCGAACACGAGCGCCGCCGCTCGCCGGAAAAGACGGGAGGTCGAGCATGGCGAAGAAGTCACGTAAGAAGAAGGCACGCAAGAAGAGCGCCGCCAACCACGGCAAGCGCCCCAACTCCTGAGCATCGGCGGGGCCGAGCCTGGACGGACCGGGCGGGGCAGGGGACCATCGACGATCGCGTGACGCGGTCGGGATGCCCCGGCCCCGGCCCGGTGATCCGTTCCACCAACCGCCCGGAGGACCGGACGGGACCGGCCGGGGCGTCAGTCGGCCAGATATTCCCGGGACTCGTTCTCGAAGACCAGCTCGGCAAGGCGGACACGCAGCCGCTCGCGGAGGTCGGCGGGCGCCGTCTCGTTGCCGCAGCACCGCGCGACCAAAGCCTTGACCTCCTGCTCGATGCCGTACTCGCGCAGGCAGGGGGAGCACTCGTCGAGATGGTCCCGGATCAGGTTCCGCCGGTCGTCGGCGCACTCGAGGTCGAGGTAGAGGTATACCTCGGTGAGCACCTCACGGCAGTCGGTCTCGTGTGGTTCACCGCAACTCATGCTTGCTCACACCTCCCGGGCAGCGGCGGCGGACCTGGTCGACGGGGCGGACGAAAAGCCCCGTTCGGCAGCGTAGCGCTCAAGCAGCTTCCGCAGGTTCCGCCGGCCACGGTGCAACCGGGACATCACGGTGCCGATCGGCGTTCCCATGATGTCGGCGACCTCCTTGTAGGAAAACCCCTCGACGTCGGTGAGGTAGACCGCGAGCCGGAACTCCTCCGGGAGTTGCTGCAACGCCTCTTTCACGTCGCTGTCCGGCAGTCGGTCCAGCGCCTCGGTCTCCGCGGACCGCAGCCCGCTGGAGGTGTGCGACTCGGCCTCGGCGAGCTGCCAGTCGGTGATCTCCTCGGTGGGCGCCTGGACAGGCTGCCGCTGCCGACGGCGGTACGAGTTGATGTAGGTGTTGGTCAGGATCCGGTAGAGCCACGCCTTGAGGTTCGTGCCCTCTTCGAACTGGTGGAACGCGGCGAATGCCTTCAGGTACGTTTCCTGGACCAGATCCTCGGCGTCGGCGGGGTTGCGGGTCATCCGCAGGCCGGCGGCGTACAACTGGTCGACGAAGGGCAGCGCGTCGCGCTCGAACCGGGCCCGCCGCTCGTCCGTACGCTCGTCCGTTTTCTCCGGTCGTGTCAACCGCGCGTCTCCCTCGCCTCGATACCGAACCGGCGCTGCGGCCTCCTTCACCACCGCCGCGGCGCTAGTCGGCTGTCCCGCCGAGGATACGCGGAAAACATGACCCGGCGATTCAGTTCGGGCCGTGCTGGTGCTCACCGCAGCCCGATCACCCAGCGATCGGCTGGGCGGTCCGTTCCGCCGTCGGTCGAGCCGCCGTGCGGCGTCACGCTCGTGCTCCAGGCTCCGTGTCTCGGTCGACACCGGTCAGACCCCCTCGTGCGCAGTAGCTTCCGGGAGTTGTAACCCGCCCGACCGGCGAGGCATTCCGACCACCGCCCATCCCTGGCCCCGGCCGCGGCCAATCCGGCTCGACTCGCCACCGCTGGGACCAGGAAGGGCCTGGGAGGATGAAACCGGGCGCCGCGGTGGCTTCGCATCACCCCGTGCGGTGTCCGGCATCAGAAGGAGCAACGATCACCCTGGTACGGAGAAACGGCCGTCCCACGGTGTCCTCAGGCCGCCCAGCCCCGCTCCCGGAGCCAGTCCACCACCACCTCGGCGATGCCCACCGGGTCACGTCGGAGGTCGTGCCGCTCCCCCGGCCGTACCTCGACCCGGATCTGCGGTCCGGCCGACGGCACCCCGAACGGGTCCCGATCGCCGTTGACCACCAGGGTGGGCAACCCGGTCTCCAGTTCCGGCGCCCGCGACCGCTCCGGAGCCCGGGGTGGATGCAGCGGAAAGGCCAGCGCGACGACACCGGACGCCGACAGCGCGCCGGCGGTACGGCAGGCGACCCGGGCGCCGCTGGATCGACCGCCGACGACCAGGGTCGGGGCCGCGCGATGCCGCCGCAGCAGATCCGCGACCACCGCCGTCCAGGCCTCGTCGAGGTGGCCGGCGGGTGCCGGCGCCCGTCGACCGGCCACCCGGTAGGGCTGGGTGACCCTGGCCACCCCGATTCCCGCGGTGAGCGCGGCGTTCCGGAGCGCGACCAGGTCGGGCGCGTCCACGTCACCGCCCGCGCCGTGCCCGAGCACCAGCAGGGTCGCGGGTTCGGGGTGCGGCAGGTCGACGTCCGCCCGAGCCGGTCCCCGTGGCGTGTCGATCTGGTCCACGCGGTGCACGGCGCCACTGTATGGCAGGTCCGACCGGGAAATCGCCGATCGTGGCGGCCCGGTCGAAGGCGTCCGCTGGTCGTCGACCCACGCCCACCCCCGTGGGTCGACGGCCGACGACCAGCGACCGGTGCTCAGTGCTCAGCGACGACTCGTGCTGAGTGGGATCAGGGTCAGTAGCCGGTCCCGGACCGGGGGTCCGGCATCGCCGGCCGCGTCCGGATCACGCTCCACCTGATCCCGCCAGGCGACCAACATCGCCCGTCGCTCACGCGGTGTGGTCGCTCCCCACACACCGTGACAGTCACCCACCTCCAGCGCCCAGGCCAGGCACGGCCCCTGTACGTCACATGTCCGGCACAACGCGACCGCCGAGTCGGCCGGTTCGCTCGGTGCCGGAAAGAACGTCTCAGGGTCCACGCTCTGGCACACCCCTCTGGTTCGCCAGGCATCGTCCAGCTGCCGCTCAGTGAGCGCCCGGAGCAATCTCGGGTCTCGTCGCGCCGCGGCAACCTCGTGCGGGCGTGGCATCCGCGCCCGTGTCATTCACCCACCTCCCCCGTGGGACCGACAATGTTTCGATGAGTGCCGCTCGCCCGGTGCGAGCCGACACCCACTGCCGGCGCTGTGTTCTATCGCACGAACACGATGGGTGACAAGTGGTTCCAGCAAAGGTGTGGAAAAGTCCGTGCGACGATCTACCTCGAACAGTGGCAAATCGGTGCATGCGAATGTACGGCAGCGTAGTCAGAACAGCGTTGATAACACCGGGTCTTCTGGTAACGCTTCCAGGGGCGGGGCCGGGACCCTGGCCACGAGTTCCGGCCCGTCGTTCCGGACATCCCCGACACTCCTGCCGACCGGTCGAACCTCGATGGCCGCAAGCGTCTCCCCGGTCGGCGGGGCGAGGAGTTCGGCCGGATCGCCGTCGCCGGACAACCAGTCGGACCAGCGGTGCCGGGGCAGCACCAGCGGCATCCGGTCGTGCACCAGCGCCAACTCGCCGAGGGCCGCCATGGTGACCACGCTGCAACTGAGCAGCGGATCGCCGGCACCCCGCCACACCGACCAGAGACCGGCGAAGGCGAGCACGGTCCCGTCGCGCGGAGTCATGAAGTACGCCTGCTTGGCACCGTCCCGCCGGACCCACTCGTACCAGCCGTCGGCGGGGACGAGACAGCGACGCCGGGCGAACGACTGGGCGTACGCCCGGGTGGTGGCGACCGTCTCGGCCCTGGCGTTGATCATCCGGGCGGCACCCCGGGTGTCCTTCGCCCACGAGGGGAGCAATCCCCAACGGGCGACGGAGAGCACCGAACCGCCCACCTGCTCCGAGATCCGGACGATCGGCACCGGATCCGTGGGAGCCACGTTGTAGTCGGGCACCAACCGGTCACCGCTGTCGTCGTACGCCTCGAACAGCGCGCTCAGATCGGCCGCGCTGCGGGTCGTCGCGTACCTGCCGCACATGGGGCCCACGCTAGCGCCTCGCGGTCCGTTCGGCCGTCCCGCGAAGCGGGAGAGCCGGGCCGGTGGGGCGCCTGGTCCGGCCGACAGGGCAGACTGTAGCGGTGGCGAATCTGACGGCGACCCGGCCGCTCCAACCCTGGACCGCGCCGACCGCGACCGACCCGGTCGGTTCGACGCTGCGCCTGCCCGGGTCCAAGTCGTTGACGGCCAGGGCCCTGGTGGTCAGCGCGGTCTCCGACGGCACCTCGACGCTCAGCCATCCACTGCGCGCCCGGGACACCGAGTTGATGGCCGGCGGGCTGCGCGCGATGGGTGTCCACGCCTCCATTGTGGACGACGAGCGCTGGCTGATCCGGCCCCGTCCACTACAGGGCCCCGCCCACGTCGACGTCGGGCTCTCCGGCACCGTCATGCGGTTCGTGCCACCGCTGGCCGGGCTCGCCGAGGGACCGGTCACCTTCGACGGCGACCCGTACGCCCGGGTCCGCCCGCTCGGCCCACTGGTCGAGGCGCTCCGCTCGATCGGCCTGCGGATCGACGCGGCCGACGGCGGACGGCTGCCGCTGACCGTGCACGGCGCCGGGCAGGTGGCCGGCGGCGAGGTGGTCATCGACGCCTCGGCCTCCAGCCAGTTCGTCTCCGGGCTGCTGCTCGGCGCGGCACGGTTCGAACGCGGCATCGTGGTCCGGCACGAGGGGCCACCGGTCCCGTCCGCGCCGCATCTCCGGATGACCGTGCAGATGCTCAGGGCCGCCGGCGCCGCGGTCGACGACAGCACCCCGAACGTCTGGACGGTGGAGCCGGGCCGGCTCTCCGGACGCGGCTGGGACATCGAGCCGGACCTTTCCGGCGCGGTGCCGTTCTTCGCCGCCGCGCTGGTCACCGGCGGCGGGGTGACCCTGCTCGGCTGGCCACGCAGCAGCCTGCAACCGGTCGACACGCTTCGTACGCTGCTGCAACAGATGGGCGGCGAGGTGACGCTCGGCACCGAGGGACTGACCGTACGGGGCACCGGCGTGATCCACGGGCTGGACGCCGACCTCTCCGACGTCAGCGAGTTCACCCCGGTGCTCGCCGCGCTCGCCGTACTGGCCGACTCGCCGTCCCGGCTGCGCGGTGTGGCGCACATCCGCAATCACGAGACCGACCGCCTGGCCGCGCTGGCCAAGGAGCTCAACACGCTCGGTGCCGACGTCGCCGAGTCGGCCGACGGGCTGGAGATCCGTCCCCGGCCGCTGCGCGGTGGGGCCTTCGAGACCTACGACGACCACCGGATGGCCCACGCGGCGGCGGTGATCGGACTGGCCGTCCCGGGAATCGAACTGAGCGACGTGGCGTGTACCTCCAAGACCATGCCGGAGTTCCCGGCACTATGGTCAACGATGGTGACCGGCGGCGGACGCCAGTAGCCGGGACCGACGGCGTCCCGTCGCTGGCCGGTCACCGCGAGACGAGACGGGGGACGGACCTGGCGGGCAAGCGGCGGGAATACGACGAGGACGACGTACGGGTACGACCCGGTCGCGCGTCACGTCCGCGTACCCGCACCCGGCCCCGGCACGCCGACGCCGTCGACGGGTTCGTGATCGCCGTCGACCGCGGTCGCTACACCTGCGTGACCGAGGACGACCTGACGGTCGGCGCCGGCGCCAAGGGCGGGGTCGGGACGGTCACCGCGATGCGGGCCCGGGAACTGGGTCGCAAGTCGGTGGTGGTCGGCGACCGGGTCGCACTGGTCGGTGACACCTCCGGCGCGGACGGGGCGCTGGCCCGGATCGTCCGGATCGCGGAGCGGACCTCGGTGCTGCGGCGCACCGCCGACGACGACGAGACCACCGCCGAGGGCCGGCTGGAACGCGTCGTCGTCGCCAACGCCGACCAGCTCGTGATCGTCAGCTCGCTGGCGGATCCGCCACCGCGGACGGGCTTCATCGACCGCTGCCTGGTGGCCGCGTACGACGCGGACATCGAGCCGCTGCTCTGCCTCACCAAGGCCGACCTGGCACCGCCGGACGCCGTGCTCGGCTACTACACGGAACTGGACCTGCGACACGTGCTGATCGGGCCGTCGGTGGACCTCGGCGACGTGCGCCAACTGCTCAGCGAGCGGATCTCGGTTATGGTCGGCCACTCGGGGGTGGGCAAGTCGACCCTGGTCAACCGTCTCGTCCCGGCGGCGGCCAGGGCGGTCGGAACGGTCAGCGCGATCGGCCGGGGACGGCACACCTCGACCAGCGCCGTCGCGCTACGACTACCGCCGGTACCGGGCGGCGGCAAGCGGACCCATCCCGGCTGGATCGTCGACACGCCCGGGATCCGCAGCTTCGGACTCGCACACGTCTCGGCGGAGAGCCTGCTGCACGGGTTCCCGGACCTGGTCGAGGGGACCGTCGAGTGCCCACCCAACTGTGAGCACACCCCGGACGAGGCCGAGTGTGCCCTGGACGCCTGGGTGGCGGCGGGTAACGCCGATCCGCGCCGGCTGGCGTCGTACCGCCGGCTGCTGGCCTCCCGGGCCGGTGAGATCGAGTAACCGGCGGGGTCGCCCTACCCGGTCGGGTCGAGGGTCGACCGGGCCTATCCGGTCGGGTCGAGGTCGACCGGGCCGCCGCTGCGCCAGTAGACGCCGTCCTCCCGGGTCAGCAGCACCTCGTCGACCAGATAGCGCCGCAGCGCGGCGTAGTCGTCGTGCCAGGCCCGCAGCAGGGCGTTGACCTCCCGCTCCGGATAGCGCACGCCCGGTTCGAAGATCAGCACGATGTGCTCCAGCAGCAGTCGGCGCTTTCCCCGGGCGGCCGGCAACTGGACGACCCGGCCGTCCCGGACGAACGCCCGCAGCACCGCCGACCTGGCCCGGTCCGGATCCGATTCGGCGTCGGCCTCCGACGGCGTCGGCGGATGCGCCCGTACCGCCTCCTTGAAGACGTCGACCAGGGCGACCGTCCGGCCGGCCACGGTGCCGACCAGACCACCGGACTCCAGCCGGCGCAGCGCGGCCACGACCGTCCGGGCGGGCAACCCGGTCCGCTCCGCCACCTCCGCCGGCCCGCTCGCGCCGAGCACGACCGCGGCGAACGTGGTGAGCCGGTCGGGCTCGGCCAGCAGGCCGATCAGCATTTCGGGACTTACGTCGGAAACCGTCTCGGAGGCCATGGCGCGGGATGCTAACGCACCTCGCGGACCCGATCGAGTAGGTTTCCCGCCATGGCCCGGTACGCGGATGACCTGTCCCTGGCGCACATGCTCGCCGACACCGCCGACTCGATCTCGATGGCCCGGTTCCGGGCCCTCGACCTCCACGTGGAGTCCAAGCCGGACCTGACCCCGGTCACCGACGCGGACACCGCCGTGGAGCGCGCCATCCGGGCGACCCTGGCCCGGACCCGGCCCCGCGACGGGGTGCTCGGCGAGGAGTACGGCGCCTCCGCCGCGCCGGCCGGTGCCGGCTCCCGGCAGTGGGTGATCGACCCGATCGACGGGACCAAGAACTTCGTCCGTGGTGTACCGATCTGGGGCACGCTGATCTCCCTGATGGAGGGCGACACGCCGGTCGTGGGGCTCGTCTCCGCACCGGCCCTCGGCCGTCGCTGGTGGGCGGCCACCGGCCTCGGGGCGTACGCGGGCAAGCACCAGGCCGCGGCCAGCCCGATCAGAGTCTCCGGGGTGGGCCGGCTCGCCGACGCCAGCTTCTGCTACGCCTCCTTGAACGGCTGGGAGGAGAGCGGCCGGCTCGACCCGATGCTCGACATCCTCCGGACGGTCTGGCGGAGCCGGGCGTACGGCGACTTCTACGGCTACATGCTGGTCGCCGAGGGGGCGGTGGACGCGATGGCCGAACCGGAGCTGTCGCTGTGGGACCTGGCCGCGTTGATCCCGATCGTGACCGAGGCCGGTGGAACCTTCACCGACCTGGCCGGACGCCCGGGTCCCGGTGGCGGCAGCGCGGTGGCCAGCAACGGGAAACTGCACCAGGATCTCCTCGACCGGCTCGGCTAGCCGACCGAGCGGGGAGCCCGATCAGCCTCTATCCTCGCCAGGTGGTCTCCACCGGTTGGTGCTTCCTCGCGGCGATGATCGCCGCCTATGGCATTGCCAACCTGCTCCAGTCGGTGGCGGCGACCCGGACAACCCTGCACCACACGTTCGACCCGGGGCTGCTGCTGCGGCTGGCGGGGCACCGCACCTACCTGGTGGGGCTGGGCTGCCAGATGCTCGGTTTCGTCCTCGCCTTCCTGGCCCGCCGGGACCTGCCGCTGTTCCTGGTCCAGGCGAGCGTGGCAGCGGGGCTGGGCGTGACCGCCCTGCTCGGAGTGCTGGTGCTCAAGTGGCGGCTACCGGCCGCCGAGGTCCTGCTGCTGGTGCTGCTCCTCGTCGGGATCACCGCCCTGGTGCTCGCCGCCAAGCCGGCACCGTCCCGGCATCTCGGCACGGCCGGCACGGTCGGGCTGGTGGTCGCGCTCGGCGTGATCGGTGGGCTCGGTTTCTTCGCCGTACGCCTGCACGGGGCGCCGGGCTCGGTGGCGCTGGGCTCGCTCGCCGGGCTCGCGTTCTCGGCCGCGGCGGTGGCCGCCCGACCGCTGGCCTCGGTGCCCTCGATGGACGCGCTTCCGCGTGATCCCCTGCTCTACCTGCTGATCGCCCACTCGATCGTCGGCCAGTTGCTGCTCGGCCTCGCCATGCAACGCGGGTCCACCACCGCTGCCGTGGCCGCGATGGACGCCGCCGGGGCGGTACCGGCGGCGATCGTGGGCCTGCTGCTGCTCGGCGACCGGATCTGGCCCGGTCGGGAGTGGCTGGCCGGGGTCGGCTTCCTGGTCACCCTGACCGCGGTGCTCGGGCTGACCCGGTACGCCGAACCGCAGCACCAGCACACCCTGGTTCCGGGACAGCGCGGCCCGGAGCTGCCCGAGCTTTCCCGCCCGGGACCGGCGACACGTTCGGGGCGCCGCATGCTGCCGGACCGGCCGGCGCCCGGCGTACGGCGTTCCGCCCCGGTAGCCCCGGTTCCCCGACGCTAGTCGCAGCGGTTCCGTATCCGAACGGAACATCGGCGCGACCCTTCTGCCCTCCGGTCAACTCGGGGCGGGCTGGCGCCGACTCACCACCCGCTCGTAGAGGCGCTCCAGGGCGCTCGCCGTACGGTCCCAGGTGTAGCTGCACCGCACCCGGTCCACGGCCGCGTGCCCGTACGCGAACCGCTCCGCGTCGGCGGCGAGCAGCCGGCGGAGGGTCACCCCGAGGCCGCGTACGTCGCCCGGTGGCACGAGCCGGCCGGTCACCTCGTCGACCACGGTGTCCGCGATGCCGCCCAGGGAGTATCCGACCACCGGCACGCCACAGGCCATCGCCTCCAGGGGTACCCGGCCGGCGGCGGCGTACCGGGAGGTGCAGGCCACCACGTCGGCCGAGCGGTACCAGGCGGACATCTGGTCGTGCGGCACCGAACCCACCAGCCGGATCTGGTCGGCGACCCCGGTCTGTTCGGCGACCTCCCGCAGCCGGCGGGCCTCGGCGTGGTTGCCGAGGTTGCCGGCGGGCGGCCCGCCCGCGATGACCAGTTCGACGTCCCCGACCAGTCGCAACGCCCGGATCAGGTCCTCCTGTCCGTGCCCCGGGTTCAGGCCGCCGGCGGCCAGGATCCGGGGACGCCGGTCCCGGGGCATCGCCTCGCCCTCCGGAGCGAACAACTCGATGTCCACCCCGGCGGGCACCACGACCACGGAGGCCCGCTGCAACCCCATCCGGGTCAGTTCGTCGACCTCGTGGGTGGACTGGGCTACCGCCATGTCGACCGCCCGGGTCAACGCCAGTTCGAGCGGGATCCGCTGACCCGGCCCGTCGTAGTCCTCGCCGAGGTGCCGCAACTGTTCCGCGCCGAGCGAGTGGAAGGTCTGTACGACCGGGATGACCGTGTCCCGCACCGCGCTGGCCGCCGCCAGTCCGCCGATCCAGAAGTGCCCGTGCACCACCTCGGGCGCCCAGTCCGCCGTCCAACGGTCGGTCAGCCAGCGGCCGAGTTCGGGCACGTGGGGCACCAGTTCGCCGGTCGGCGTACGCCGTGACGGGCCCACCGGCACCCGTTCCACCCGATAACCCTCGATCTCGCTCGTCGGAGGCGAATCCGGGTCGTCCCGCCGCTCGTACACCCGTACGTCGTGCCCTCGCCCGGCCAGCTCCGCGGCCACCCGGGCCACGTGCTGATGCGTACCGGCATATCGGCCGCGGACCTCCTGCGGCGGGCCGGCGTGTGCGCAGACGAGGCCAACGCGCATGGGTCACCTCCAGCGGGGGTCACGAGCAAACGGCCATTCGATCAGAGGCTCCCATTAACCACGGCGGGCCGAGCGGAAACCTGGCAAACCGGTCCGGGCGCCCGGCACCACCGGTCCGGCCGCCCGTCATCGACAGCCCGCCCCGAGGATCCGACAGACCTCGCCGGGACCTGCGTCCCCGTTCCGGCCCTACCTAACCGGCCGCGTTCCCGACACCGGCCGCATTTCTGACCTGACCGTGTTTCCGACCCGACCGTGTTCGGACCCGACTTGGCCCGGTTACGGGTACGGCGGCAGCGGGTAGTGATCAGTCATGCGTGATGACGAGTTTCCGACGCCCGTGTCCGACCCTGAGGCGGAGGGTCTGCCCGACATCGCCGACGACGACTCGACGGCCGGGGACGACGTCGCCACCGGCCGGGAGGCGGACGGTCCGGACCCGGCGCCGCTTCCCGGCGACCACCCGCTGGCCATCGACCATTTCGGCAACACCGCCGAGGAGCAGTTGGACGGCGAGTCGCTGGACTACAAGATCGCGCGGGAACAGCGCGAACGCCCGGTCGACGATCCCCTCACCGGCGCGGTCGACCCCGCGATCGCCGGTGAGGCGGACAGCGACGAGGCCGCCGCCGAGGCACAGCTCGACGCCGACGTGATGGATCCCGGACCGACCTCCGATCCGCGCTCGCCGGTCTCGATCTACGACCACGGCATCCTGGGTGACGCCCCCGGTGGCGGGCCGGTCGGCCGGCTGGTGGAGCCGGACCAGGGCGCCCGCGAAGACGACGAGACCGACTCCATCGCGTTCGACGCCGGGGCTGCCGGCGGCGGGGCCAGCGCCGAAGAACTGGCCGTCAACGAGACCCAACCCCCGCCGTGACCCGAGATGAGCGGCGTCGGCGGCCGGGGCCGGCGGTTTAGTCGTCGAGGCCCTGTTCGATGGCGTAGCGGGTTAGTTCCACCCGGTTGTGCAACTGCAACTTGCCGAGCGTGTTCTGGACGTGGTTCTGCACGGTCCGGTGGGACAGTCCCAGCCGGGCGGCGATCTGTTTGTAGGACGCCCCCTTGGCGACCATGCGGAGCACCTCGGTCTCCCGGTCGGTGAGCCGCGGCAGGTCGTCGCCCGGCGGCTCGGGCGCGACGGCGAGCCGCCGGTACTCGCCCAGCACCAGACCGGCCAGGCCCGGTGTGAAGACGGCGTCACCGGCGGCGGCGCGCCGTACCGCGTCCAGGAACTCCGTCGGCCCGGCCGACTTGACCAGATAGCCGGTGGCCCCCGCCTTCACCGCGTCGAGCACGCTCTGCTGCTCGCCGCTGGCCGAGAGCATCAGCACCCGTACCCCGGGCAGCTCCGCCAGCAGGCCGTGGATCACCTCGACGCCGGAGATGTCCGGCAGTTGGAGGTCCAGTACGACGACGTCGGGGCGGGTCGCCTGGGCCACCCGGATGGCCTGCCGGCCCTCACCACTGGTGGCCACGACGAGATAGCCGGCCTCGGTCAGGTCCCGGGCCACCCCTTCTCTCCACATCGGATGGTCGTCGACCACCATCACCCGGATCACGCTCTCGTCGCTCATCCGGCCGAGCCTAACTTCGGTGACGACCCCGGGACAGCCGACGGTCGGTCACGACGGTCGGCCACGACGGTCCGGAGTGGGCCGCGACGTCCGGACGATCCTCAGTCGACCGGGCCGGCGCTGTCGTCGGGTGCGGCACGACTGCGTGGCACCCGCAGTTCCACCTCGGTGCCCTCCCCCGGCATCGAGCTGATCCGTACCGTGCCGCCGAGCTCGGATATCCGCCCCTTGATCGACTGGACCACGCCCAACCTTCCCTGGCCGACGGCCTCGCCGAGCCGGCCCGGCGGGATGCCCGGCCCGTCGTCCCGGACCGAGACGGTCACCTCCGCGACGTCGTCCTCGACCAGGACCCAGCCCCGTCCGCCGCCGTGCCGCGCCACGTTGTCCAGCGCCGCACCCACCGCCGCGGCGACCTCCCCGGCGACGCCGGCCGGCAACACCACCGGGGTCGCCGGTGCCGCGATCGACACGACCGGCGACGCGTACCCGCCGAGCAGCGACCGCAGGTCGACCTCCTTCCGGTCCAGCTCGACGGGCGCCGCGGTCGCGATCAGCGAACGCAGCGCGGCCTCCTGCTCGCCGGCCAGCCGAGCCAGCTCGCCGGCCTCGCCGTCGAGCTGGGCGCCCCGACGCTGCACCAGGGCGAGCACCTGGAGAACGGAGTCGTGGATGCCCCGGGCCAGCCGCTCCCGTTCCCGGGTCGCCGCCTCCAGCTCGACGGCCTGCTGCAACCGCTCCTCGGCGATCACCGCCAACCGGACCACGTGCCCGACCGCGATACCGGCGAGCAGCATCAGCGCCGCACCCGTCAGCGAGGACTGGCCCACCCCCTCCCGTGCGGCCTCCCGCGCGGTCAGGTCCGTGGCGCCGAGAATCAGCGCCGCCACCACGCCGCGCCTCCGCCCGCCGGACACCGCCCAGGCCAGCACCGGACCGGCCAGCCAGGCGACACTGAGCGGCGGCACGCCGGTGCTCAGCACCGCCGAACCGACCACCCGGGGAGCGGCCACGATCACCGCGAGCGTCACCGCCAGATCGGCCAGCAGCAGCGGCCAGCGGCGCAAGGACGGGTCGGCGTACGCGTAACCGCTGACCACGGTCCAGCTGGTCATCGCCAACAGCACCACGCCGCCGCCGACCGGATGGGCGTAGTCGCTCAGGTTCCGGACGGCCAGCACGGTGACGTACGCCAGGGCGGCGAACCGGTAGACGGCGATGGCCCGCCACAGCGGCGCCTGGAGGCTGCCGGGCGGATCGCGGCGGCGCCCGCCCCGCCCGTCGGTCGACCACTGCGGCACGCACCGACCATCCCACAGCTACCGCTCTCCGGACGACCCCGCGCCGCTCGCCGGTCCGCCGACCGTGCCGCCGGGGGTGGCTCGGATGCGCACCTACATACCCTGACGTAGGGTGGGAAAGCCACGAAAGGACTCGACAACCAGCGGGCGGGGCGGGCCATGAGCGACGTAGATCCCCTCGCACCCGCCACTGTCGTGCCCAACGGATCGCCCCCGCTGCTCGCCGAGAGCTTCGATCATGGCCAGGTCACCGCGATCCGGCACACCGTCGCCTCCCATGCCGAGGCGTCCGGGCTCACCGGCACCCGGCTGGACGACTTCGTGCTGGCCGTCAACGAACTGATCACCAACGCCGTCCGACACGGCGGTGGACGGGGCTGGCTGCGCCTGTGGCGTAGCGGCGGAACCCTGTACTGCCTGGTCTCCGACACCGGCGCCGGCATCGGCCCCGACCGGCTCGACGACCGGCGGCGCCCCGCGCCGGAGATCGCCGGCGGCTGGGGGCTGTGGCTGGCCCGCGAACTCAGCGACGAGATGCTGGTGCGCAGCGGCCCCGAGGGCACGACGGTACGGATCAGCGCCAGCCTCGACGGACCAGAACCCGACCAGCTCGCCGGGTGACGTGGGCCACGACGCCGGGTACGGTGCTGCGAATGACCGATCAGTACGTCGCCGCGATCGATCAGGGCACCACCTCCTCCCGGTGCATCGTCTTCGACGCCGCCGGCCAGATCGTCTCGGTCGCCCAGCGGGAACACCGGCAGATCTATCCGCGACCCGGCTGGGTGGAGCACGACGCCGAGGAGATCTGGGCCGCCGTCGAGCAGGTCGTCCGGGAGGCGCTGGCCAAGGCCTCGATCGGCGCCGACGGGTTGGTCGCGATCGGCATCACCAACCAGCGGGAGACCACGGTGGTGTGGGACCGGGCCACCGGCCGGCCCGTGCACCACGCCATCGTCTGGCAGGACACCCGGACCGGCCCGCTGCTGCGCCGCCTCGAATCGGAGTACGGCGAGCAGCGCTTCCGTGAGCGGACCGGGCTGCCGCTGGCCACGTACTTCGCCGGGCCGAAACTGCGCTGGCTGCTGGAGAACGTGGACGGTCTACGCGACCGCGCCGAACGCGGCGAGGTCCTGTTCGGGACGATGGACAGCTGGCTGATCTGGAAGCTGACCGGGCGGCACCTCACCGACGTGACCAACGCCAGCCGGACCCTGCTGATGAACCTGCACACCCTCGACTGGGATCCGGAACTCCTCGACGCGCTGGGCGTCCCGGCCGCGATGCTGCCGGAGATCCGCTCGTCCGCCGAGGTCTACGGCACGGCCGGCCGCGCGCTGGACGGTGCGCTGGACGAAGTGCCGGTGGCCAGTGCGCTCGGCGACCAGCAGGCGGCGCTGTTCGGCCAGACCTGCTTCCAGCCCGGCGAGGCCAAGTGCACCTACGGCACCGGCAGCTTCCTGCTGCTCAACACCGGGGAGAGTCCGGTGTCGTCGAGCCACGGACTGCTGACCACGGTCGGCTACCGGATCGGTGACCGGCCGGCGACGTACGCCCTGGAGGGGGCGATCGCGGTCACCGGGTCGCTGGTCCAGTGGCTACGGGACAACCTCGGCCTGATCTCCAGCGCCCCGGAGGTGGAGGACCTGGCCCGTACCGTCGAGGACAACGGCGGCTGCTACGTCGTACCGGCCTTCTCCGGGCTGTTCGCGCCGCACTGGCGCAGCGACGCCCGTGGGGTGATCGCCGGCCTCACCGGGTACGTCACCAAGGGGCACCTGGCCCGGGCCGTGCTGGAGGCCACCGCCTGGCAGACCCGGGAGGTGGTCGACGCGATGAACGCCGACTCGGAGGTGGCCCTGCGCCGGCTCCGGGTGGACGGCGGCATGGTCGCGAACGGCCTGCTCATGCAGTTTCTCGCCGACGTACTGGACGTGCCGGTGGTGCGCCCGCAGATCAGCGAGACCACCTGTCTCGGCGCCGCGTACGCGGCCGGCCTCGCGGTCGGCTTCTGGCCGGACCTGGCGACGCTGCGGGCGCAGTGGCGCCAGGACGCGCAGTGGCAGCCGGCGATGGAACCCGCACACCGGGACCGGGAGCTGCGCAACTGGCGCAAGGCCGTCGACCGCACCCTCGGCTGGGTCGAGGACGAGGACTGATCCGGCCTACGCCGCGTCGTGCAGGACCAGACCGAGGGTGCGCCGCAGCCCCGACCGGATGGTGGACACGCCGTGGCGTACCGGTGACGCCGACCAGCCCCGCGTCGACCGTACGGGCCGGTCACGGGTGGTGAAGACCAGTCCGTGGCCCTGCGGCAGCATCGTCACCGTGCCCCGGGACTGGGCCCGGGGACGCTGCTCGACGAGCAGGAACTCGCCGCCGGTGTAGTCCAGGCCCGGCCGGTCCAGGCCGATCACCACCTGCATCGGGAACACCAGGTCGCCGTAGAGATCGCGATGCAGGGCGTTCCAGTCTCCGTCGCGGTAGCGCAGCAGGATCGGGGTGGACTTGCGCTGGCCGGCGGCGTGGCACATGTCCAGCCACTCGTCGAGGCTGTCCGGCCACGGGGCGGGCTGACCGAGCCGGGCGGCCCAGTCGCGGGCGACCGGCAGCAGCCTCGGATAGAACGCCGCCCGCAGTTCGGCGACCAGGTCCGGATACGGCCGGTCGAAGTACCGGTACTGGCCGGAGCCGAACCGGAAGCGGGCCATGTCGACCGTGGACCTGAACCGCTCCACCTCGTCGTAGAGCCCGGCGATACCCGCGCACTCGTCCGGGCTGAGCAGCTGCGGGGTCACCGCACAGCCGACCGCGTCGAGCTGGGCGGTGATGTCGTTCCAGTCGGCGGTCGCCAACCGGTCCCGGCGGTCGAACGGAGTCGACGTACTCGAAATCATGATTGTCTTCTCTCGCCGGGCGCGCCGCCGGCCCGACCGAATGGCCGGATCGGACGACGCGCGGTCGGATCCGCCTGCCCCGTGCGGTGTCGTCGTCGGACGAGCTGCGGTTGTCAGACGAGCTGCGGTTGCAGCGCGCCCTCCAGGGTCAGCAGTTGCCGCTTGCGCTCCACGCCACCGGCATAGCCGGTCAGCGCACCGCTCGCGCCGACGACCCGGTGACAGGGCCGCACGATCAGCAGCGGGTTGGCCCCGATCGCGGCGCCGACCGCCCGGATCCGGTCCCGGGGTACGCCGAGCCGAGCCGCCAGCTCGCCGTAGCTGACCGTGGTCCCGTACGGAATCGTGTCGAGCGCCACCCACACGCGCCGCTGGAACGCGGTACCCCGCACGGTGTGCCGGAGGTCGAACTCACGGCGCCCGCCGTCGAAGTACTCGGCCAGTTGCCGGACGACGTCGGTGAAGGCCGACGGATCGGAACGCCAGTCGGGCCGCGCCGCCGGGCCGACGGCATCCGCGAAGGAAACCGTCGCGAGCGTCGCCTGTGCACCTCCTGCGGCCGACGCGTCGCCGACCAGCAACAGCGAGCCGAACGGGCTGTCCATCGTCGTGTACGCGATCATCGAACTCGACTCCTCGGGTTGGTGTCTCTACCCGATTCAACAACCGCGCGAGCTCGAATCCTGGCGGTTTTCGGACGTCACGCTGCCGGGTGCGGGCGGCCGGGCACACGCGCACGGGCGACCGGACACCGCTCCCCGAGTACGGAGAGCCCGCGCCCGGCCGCCCACGACCGGCTCGACGTCGACCGGCTCGACGTCGAGCTACGACGCTCAGTCGACGACCGGAGGTGCCGTCCTCGCCGCTTCGGCCAGCGCCGCCGCCGCGCTGGCGTACGGGTTGTAGCTGTACGTCCGGGACGGGCTGCCCGGGATCGTGAAGTACTCGGCGGAGAGCTTCGCCGGGTCGGTGGCGATCTCGCCGCGACCGGGCAGGTCGTCGGCGTCGTCCCAGCCCCAGGGCGCGTTCGCGGAGTTGGTCGAGCAGTCGAAGGTGCCCACGCCGCAGTCCCCGGTGTCGTCACCGGCGAAGGTGCCGAGGTTCGCGAACAGGTTCGCGTTCGCCCGCTGTGCCCAGAGGCCACCGGAGGCGAAGACGTCGACGAGTGCGTAGCGCACGTCGCGGTCGTTGCCGTCGCTCGGTGTCTCCGCCACGGTCGACGGGTAGTACACGAGGCCGTCGCCGTTGATGTTGTACTGCGGGTACGCCTTCAACCCGTGCCCCTGCGCCTCCTGCGCGGTCACCGGATGCAGGAACGAGTCGTGTGGCGACGCCTGGAGTTGCAGGGTGCCGTCGATGTTCTCCCGGCCTCCTGACCAGGTGCTGCCAGCCGGCGCGTACGAGTAGAAGTTGCTGTGCGCCACGCTGACGGCGGAGCGCAGCACCCCGTACGTCGAGCCGTCCCGCTCGATCGCGAACAGCACGCCCTCGCCGTCGTTCTCGTGCTCGGTCTCGAAGAACGGGTGGTCCGTCCAGTCCCGGGGGTGGAAGAACAGGTACGTGATGTACCAGTGCGTGCTGGTCTCCAGCACCGAGTAGTAGGCGTGCGCGGCGAACGAGGCGCCGGCCTGGCCGGCCCGGTCCCAGTTGTTGCGCCCGTTGAGGTCGCCGTCGAAGTCGACCTTCGTGATGTAGTCGGACCGACCGCCGAGCGCGTGGCTCCCGGTCGCGTCGACGTCCTGGTAGTGGATGGGTGCCCAGCGCAGTGCCAGTTCCGCCCGGCTGACCGCCGCGCTCGCCGGTACGGGCGCCGCGAGTCCCACCGCCACCAGCGCCGCCGTCAGTACCGCCGCCGCCAGGGATCTCCCGGCGTTCCTGCTTCTGTCGAGCATGTGTGCTCCCACGTTCCGGTATGGATAGACCGTGGGGAATCTATGTGATCCACGGCAGCCGGCGCGTGTCCGTCGAGCGAAGCACACATTGATGGTGGCCGACGGGTTGGTCACCGGGAGGCTCGGAGCCTCGCCTTCGGTCTAGCCATGCCTACCCATCCATGAGAGCCTGGTCTTTCTCTGAGTCATCACGCGACTACCGAAAGTCTCTGGCGGCTGGAGGTACACGTTGACGCAACTCGACTTGTTCGGACCGGACCCTGACGGACCTGCTCCCAACCAGCCGGGGATCGACCTGTCCGCCTCAGACTTCTCATCACCGTGAAGGCTGCTCCTAACCCATCAGACAAGTACGGCGAAACTGTCTGCGTTGCTGCCCTCAGGATCGACCCCCACCCCCACAGGCTGGGTACGGCTCTACCCGATCAACTACCGCGACCTCGCCACCGACGACCACTTCGCCAAGTACGACATTGTCTCGGTGGACGCCAAGCCAGCCCGGCAGGATCAACGGCGCGAGAGCTGGAAGCCGATCATCGACACCATGGTCCGTGAGGCCCACCTACCACCATGGCAGAAGCGGCGCCAGCTACTGGATCCCCACATCGAAGACTCCATGTGTCGGCTTAACCGGCAGGTCCGAGACCAGCCGAACGCCCCATCGCTTGCGCTCATCAGACCAGCCCGGATAGACGATCTCGTCGTAACTCCCGGCAGACCCTGGTCCCCCAGCGAACAGCGCAAGATTGACACGTATGTCAACCAATTTGACCTACTAAACGACCGAAAGCGTACTCCGCTAGAAGCGCCCCGGTTCAAAGCCACCTACCACTACCGCTGCGACGATCCGCAATGCAAGGGACACCAGCAAGGCGTCCTCGACTGGGAACTCGTCGGTGTTCCAGCGCAGACTACGTAGCCACACTGACGAGGAACTACGGCAGGCCATCACCGACAAGTTCCTACACGAGGTGTGCGCCTCGACCCGCGACACCGCCTTCTATGTGGGGAACCAGGCGAAACGAGTCAACGTGTTCAGCGTTCTCGGCGTCTTCTGGCCCCCGAAGCGCTAAGCAACCGGTTCTGAGCCGCCTGCAACACCACGTCCCGGTGGCAGTGCCGCTGATCCGCCTCGAAACACAACACGGCCACGCGCTCGCGTTGACCCGCCTCAACGACTGCATCCAGCGCATCGGCCGCGGCCGGTTCCCGCAGCATCTCGGCAAACCGCGCACGGGCAGCCGCTAGTTCCTCAGGCGCCCCGGTGAACCCCGAGCGGTTAGTCTTTGGATTTCCCAGCTCTCGCCGGTGCTCGTAGCTGATGCCGACGTCGGCCAGCGCCCGCGTCAGCGCTGACTTGCTGAACCCTGGCTTGCGCGAGATCGGCGTCAACCTGACATCAACCAGCCGGGAGACGCCCGCCGCGAGCAGACCCGCTACGAAGTTGTCGATGGGCTGGCCTTCGTAGCCCACGCCGACCAGGCCAGGCTCCACGGTCGTCACGGCTGTCATCGCGTCAGCTTCCCACATCCTGGTTGGCGCTGGCTGCGGTCAGGCGGACTCGCCGTGCTCAAGCTCGCGCTGGCGGTACTCAACGAGCGCCGAGTCGGCCACATCGCAGATCCCCGATCAGACTGGACCATGACGGTCCGGGAAGCTCGGGCACGACCGGGAAGACGCCGGACTGAAGCTCTACCGGGACGGTGACTGGAACTGCGACCTGGCGAGCCTCTATGAGGCAACGCTGCTGATCGCCGAGGAATGCGGAGTCGCGGTGACGCTGGTCGAGCACCACGCCGACCTCTGCTACTGGACCGCCCGCATTCGGGAATCCGTACGGCAGAGCGATCGCCACCAAGCAGATTTTGCCTAGAATCCCGACTTTGCTACCACAGCAAAATGCACCCTCTACGTAGTCCACGCAGCCGACCCGCGCCTTGTCGCCGCGCTGCGCCTGGATGCGGAGGCGGCCGCCGACCGTATCCACGAAGACCGCACCGGCAGAGCGGCCACGTGACCGTCCGCGAATCCCTCGACGCCTCCGCGATCCTCGCCTCTGCTCCGTAGACGAATTGAGCCGAAGCGCTCTCACTCGACGCGGCGGGTGCCGCCCCCCGTTCGGGGACGGCACCCGCGTGCTGGCCTGCACCCACCGGTTCAGGTGTGGCAGAGGATGCCCAGGTCGTCGACCCAGGTTCCCAACTGCGTACCGTTGCTGTTCCCGATCAGCGAGACCCGGACCAGGACGTCCGTCGGGCCGTGGTTCCACTGCGTGGAGACGAAGGTGTACGGAGCACTTCCGCTCAGCACCACCGTCTTCAACGCGACGTACCTGAAACTCTTCGGCTCGATGATCTCGAAGTTGATCTGCTGGGTGGCCAGGACCGGGTTGACCCAGATCCCGGCCGTGCAACTGGTCGTCGGCGGCAACTGCACCCGCCGGCCGACCGACGAGAAGCCGGCGCTGCGCATGGAGATGAATCCGTCGCGTACCCCGGTGTGGGTCTGGAGCGAACTGAGGCCGCCGGTCCCGTTCCCGACGTGACTGAAGCTCCAGTTCGCCGCCTGGGTGCCCTCGAAGCCGTCCCGGACGGTGATGATCGCGGCGCTGGCCGGTGACGCGGTTCCGGCGAGCAGGGCGGCGGTCAGTCCGAGCAGGACCGCCACCGCCCCCGCCCGACGGACCGGCCGACCGGCGCTCCGCCGCGCCGTCCCCGGAACCGGGCCGATCGGCGACCGGACGAGAAGCTTGCGGACCGACGCCGGAACGTAGTGGAACAACATGCTGATCACCTCGTGTTTTCCCTGGTGGGACGCCTTGTCGCAGCCCACTGACCAGATGTCTAGTCGCCGACTCGTTGTCCGGCTTCGGGGCCGCGACCCGGACAATCAACTCCGGACGAATCGACGTACGGACGGTGTGCGGTGCCGCGACCAGAGGGCGAACTGGGGCCGGGGACTCCGGCGGTACTGGAGTTCGCCGCCGGACTGCGGCTGCTCCGGGAGAAGGCCGGTCATCCGGGTTACCGGGAGCTGGCCCGGCGGGCCCACTTCTCCGCGACGACGTTGTCCGAGGCCGCCGGTGGCCGGCGACTGCCGACCCTGGCGGTCACCCTGGCGTACGTGGCCGCCTGCGGCGGGGACGCGACGGAGTGGGAGGAGCGCTGGCGGCGGATCGCCCGGGAGGAGTTGCCCGGCACCGGCACCCCCGGCGCCCTCGGCCGGGACGACGACGCGCCGTACCAGGGGCTGCTGGCGTACGGGCCGGAGCGGGCCGACTGGTTCTTCGGCCGCGAGGACGTGGTCGACGACCTGCGGCGGAGACTGGCGGACCGCCGGTTCGTGGCACTGTTCGGTGCCTCCGGCAGCGGTAAGTCCTCGGTGCTGCGGGCCGGACTGGTGCCCTCGATCACGACCCGTCCGGAACAGCCTCCGGTGCTGGTGCTGACCCCGGGCCCCGACCCGGTCGGCGAGTTGGCGGTGCACCTCGCCCGACTGCTCCGGGTACCGGCCGGGGCACTCCGGGCCGACCTCGGCACCGACCCGTCCCGGCTGCACCTCGCGGTACGCCAACTGCTCGCCGAGACCGGAGGGGGCGTACGCGGGACCGGACACTCCGCTCCCGAGGCGGACCTGTGGCTGGTGGTGGACCAGTTCGAGGAGATCTTCACGCTCTGCCGCGACCCGGCGGCGCGGGCCGGGTTCGTCACGGCGCTGCTGGCCGCGGCGACCGCACCCGACAGCCGGCTGCGGGTGGTGCTCGGGGTCCGGGCCGACTTCTACGGCCGCTGCGTCGAACTGCCGGAACTGGTGGCGGCGTTGACCGACGCCCAGGTGCTGGTCGGCCCGATGACCGCCGCGCAGGTCCGGGACGCCGTCGTCCGGCCGGCCGAGCGGGCCGGGGCGATGGTCGAGGGCGCGCTGGTCTCCACCATCGTCGCGCAGGTGGCCGATCGGGCGGGGGCGCTTCCGGTCGCCTCGCACGTGCTGCTCGAAGCGTGGCGGCGGCGCCGGGGCAACGCGGTGACGCTGGCCGGCTACCAGGCGGCCGGTGGCGTGGACGGAGCGGTCGCGCAGACCGCCGAGCGGGTCTGGCAGGAGTTCGATCCCGACCGGCAGCGGGCGGCCCGGCACGTACTGCTCCGGATGGTGGAGATCGGCACCGACCCGAACGGGTCGGGTGTCCCGCACCGGGTGGACCGGACCGAGCTGCCGACGGCCCGCCGGGTGGACCGGACCGAGTTGGACGAGACGGACTCGCTGACCGCAGGAGTGCTGGAACGGCTGGCCGAGGCCCGGCTGGTCACCCTGGACGACCGCTCGGTCCGGCTGGCCCACGAGGCCCTGCTCGACGCGTGGCCCCGACTGCGCCGCTGGCTGGAGGAGGACCTCGACGGCGTACGGGTGCACCGGCAGTTGACCCAGGCCGCGGCGGTGTGGCGGTCACTGGGCCACGATCCCGGCGGGCTGTACCGGGGGTTGGTGCTGTCCCGGGCCCAGGCGTGGGCGGACGCGCATCCGGCCGGTTTGACCGGTCCGGAGCGGGAGTTCCTCGACGCCAGCCGGCTCGCCGACGACCAGCGGGCGACCGTACGCCGACGCCGCCGACGGCTGCTCGGCGCGGCCCTGGCCGTGGTGGTCGCGGTGGTGGCCGTCCTGGCGTCGGTGGCGGTCGTACAGGCCGGACAGGCACGCGGCCAGCGGGACCTGGCGGTACGCCGTCAACTGGTGGCGGCCGCGCGGGCCCAGATGCCCCGGGATCCGCAGTTGGCGTTCCTGCTGGCCCGGCGGGCGTTCGAGGTACGCCCCGACGCCGAGGCCGAGACGGTGCTCCGGCAGGCGACCCTGAACTGGCGCGGCGTGTCGACCCGACAGGTCTTCGACACCCGGTTGAAGAACGCGGCGTTGACCCCCGACGGCCGGTACGTCGTCGCCGCGCAGCCGGAGGGCACGGTGTGGCGGTGGGACGCCACCAACCCCGCCCGGCCACCCGTACCGCTGCCGGATCCGGGCCGGGACATGCACGCGCTGGCGATCAGCGGGGACGGCCGGTGGGTGGCCAGCGGCCACCACCATCCCGACGTACGGCTCTGGGACGGCACCGAGCCGACCCGGGCACCGGTACTGCTGCCGGGACATCGCGGCCCGGTCCTGGACCTGCGGTTCAGCCCGGACGGTCGCCAACTGGCCACCGGGGACGGGGACGGGGCGATCCGGATCTGGACGCTCTCCGGGACACCTCGGGCCCGGGTCCTGCCGCACGGCGGGCGCGGTGGGACGTACTCGCTGGCCTGGTCACCGGATGGGCGCCGGTTGGTGGCCGCCACGCTGTCCGCCCCGGCCCGGGTCTGGGACGTCACCGACCCGGCCCGGCCCCCGGTCGAACTGCCCGAGTCCACGGGCAGCGCCGACGGGCTGTTGTTCAGCCCGGACAGCCGGCAGGTGGCCGGGGTGGACAACGTCGTCGGGGAGGGCAGCACACTGCGGCTCTGGAACGTCGACGGGGACCGGCCGGTGGTGCTCGGCCGGCTCCGGGGCGTACTTCCGGCGGTGTTCAGCCCGGACGGGCGCCGGCTGGTCACCAAGAACAGCTACGGCGTGATCGCGTTCTGGGACACCACCGGGACCACCGAGCCGCTGCCGCTGCGCGGGCATGCCGGCGCGGTGTGCGCGATCACGCTGGCTCCGGACGGCCGCCTGGTCAGCGTCGGCGCGGACGGCACCGTCCGGTCCTGGGACGTCGGCGGTGGCTACCACCCGGTGATCACCCACCCGCACGACGGCCTCGTGCACGCCGCCCGGTTCAGCCCGGACGGACGGCACCTGGCCAGCGCCGGCATCTACGACGGTACCGTCCGGATCTGGCCCGTACCGGCCGATGCCCCGCTCGACCGGGACGGTTCCGACACGCCCGTCGACCGGGACGGTTCCGACACGCCCGTCGACCGGGGCGGCGCCGCCGCGCCCGTGGTGCTTTCCGGGCACGCCGGGATGACGATGGACGTCGCCTTCGCCCCGGACGGGGCCCGGCTGGCCAGCCTCGACGCGGCCGGAACCATACGGGTCTGGGACTGGCCCGGCGGTCGACGGCTCGCCTCGTTCGAGGCCGGTCCGGCGAGCCGGATCGCGTTCGGTCCGGACGGCCGTCGACTGTTGACCAGCGGCAGCGGCGGTATCCGGCTCTGGGAGCAGGTCGACGGCGCCCGACCTGTTCCGGTGGAACTGGCCCCGACCGGCTCCGGTGCGGCGTTCAGTCCCGACGGCGCTCGACTGGCGACCGGCGCCGAGGACGGCACCGTACGGGTCCGGGCCGTCGGCGGTGACACCGTGGCGACGCTGTCCGGTGGAACCGAGCCGGTGAGTTCGGTGTCGTTCAGCCCGGACGGCAGGTCGGTCGCCGGACTCGGCCGGGACGGCACCATCCGGATCTGGCCGGCCGAGGGTGGAGCCGCGACGGTCGTGCTGGCCTCGGCCGGTCAGGGCACCGCCACCACCCGGCTCGCGTACACGCCCGACGGGCGGCACCTGGCGATCCTCGGTGGCGAGGAACTCACCGGGATCCAACTGTGGGCCGTCGACGGCGCCACCGAACCGGTGACCCTGCGTACGCTCGGCCCCGGGCCGCTGGGCTTCGGCTTCGCTCCGGACGGGGAGCGGATCGTCACCGTGCACTCCGACGGCTCGGTACGGATCTGGACCTGCGACGTCTGCGGCCCGGTCGACCGGCTCCTCGCCGCCGCCGGGGCTCGGGCCAGCCGCCCGTTCACCGCCGACGAGCGCCACACCTTCCTGCTGGACTCGCTTAGTCGTTGACAGTTCGCCGGCCCGTCACGATGTCGTGGCCTGCACGGTGGGGACCTCCGCGACCGTGAGCCCATGCGGATCGCGATCGTCACGGAATCGTTCCCGCCGGACGTCAACGGGGTGGCCCATTCGGTCGTCCGGGTGGCCGAGCACCTGGTACGGCGGGGTCATCAGCCGATGGTGATCGCCCCGCAGCCGTCGTCCGGGGCGCGGGACGCCACCGCGGCGCTGCCGTACCCGGTGGTCCGGCTGCCGTCGGTGCCGATGCCCGGCTATCCACAGCTCCGGATCGGCCTGCCCGGTCGGGAACTGACGGCGGCGCTGCGTGCCCACGGCACCGACGTGGTGCATCTGGCCAGCCCGTTCGTGCTCGGTGCCCGGGGTGTGGCGGCGGCCCGGTCGATGGGTCTGCCGTCGGTCGCCGTCTACCAGACCGACATCGCGGCGTACGCCCGCGCGTACCGGGTCAGGATGACCGAGGCGACGGCCTGGCGCTGGCTGCGCTGGGTGCACAACTCGGCGGCCCGCACCCTGGCCCCGTCCACCGCGACCGCGACCGCGCTGCACGAGCACGGCATCGAGCGGGTGTGGCTGTGGCAGCGCGGCGTCGACAGTGTCCGGTTCCATCCCGATCACCGCAGTGCGGCGCTGCGCCGGGCGTTCGCCCCGGACGGTGAGGTCCTGGTCGGCTACGTGGGCCGGTTGGCGGTGGAGAAGCGGGTGGATCTGCTCGCCGGGGCCAGCGGACTGCCCGGGGTACGGGTGGTGGTGGTCGGGGACGGACCGGCCGCCGTACCACTGCGGCGCTGCCTGCCCGACGCGCTGTTCCTCGGTCCCCGGCACGGCCGGCAGCTGGCCCGGATCTACGCCAGCCTCGACGTGTTCGCCCACACCGGCCCGTACGAGACGTTCGGCCAGGCCGTGCAGGAGGCGATGGCCAGCGGGCTACCGGTGGTGGCACCCGCTGCGGGCGGTCCCCTGGACCTGGTCGAACCCGGGCGCACGGGTCACCTGGTACCGCCCGACGACGGCCCCGGCTTCACCGAGGCGATCGCCGGGCTCGCCGCCGACCCCGACCGCCGGACGGCGTACGGCCGGGCGGGTCTGGCCGCCGTCGGAGGGCGGACCTGGACGGCGATCGGCGACGAGCTGATCGGGCACTACACGGCGGTGCTCGCCGACGCCCGGACGACCGGTCTCCCCCGCCCCGGCCGGCTGTTCCGGCCCCGGCAGGCTGCCGCCTGAATGAACGAGCGAAGCGAGGACGTGGCGTGAGGATCGTCCGACTGGCCAACTTCGTCACCGAGAGCTCCGGCGGGCTGCGTACCGCCCTGCGCGAGCTCGGCACGGGCTACGCCGCCGCCGGGCACGAGCCGGTGCTGGTGGTGCCCGGACGGCGCGACGGCGACGAGGAGACCGGACAGGGCCGGATCATCACGGTGGCCAGCCCGGCCGTTCCCGGGATGGGTGGCTACCGGGTGATCCTCGACCGGCCCCGGCTGGCCCGGCTGCTCCGCGAGCTGCGCCCGGACCGGCTGGAGATCTCCGACCGGACGACCCTGCGCTGGACCGGGGCCTGGGCCCGGCGGTGCGGCATCCGTACCGTGATGGTCTCGC
Organism: Plantactinospora solaniradicis; assembly: GCF_042658085.1. Taxonomy (NCBI): domain Bacteria; kingdom Bacillati; phylum Actinomycetota; class Actinomycetes; order Micromonosporales; family Micromonosporaceae; genus Plantactinospora; species Plantactinospora solaniradicis. Next base: position 241,100 of record NZ_JBHSPR010000001.1, read on the forward strand.
ACGAGAGTCTCGACGGGCTGCTCCGACTGCTTCCCGGTGGCCACCGCGGGCTGGCCGACCGGCTCAACGCCAGGACCGCCGAGGCGCACGACCAACTCGTCTGCACCACCTCCTGGGCGGCGGCGGAGTTCCACCGGATCGGCGCCCGGAACGTGGTCCAGGTGCCACTCGGCGTCGACCTCGAACACTTCCGCCCGGACCGGTACGACCCACGGCTGCGCGCGGAACACGCCGGAGAGGACGAACTGCTCCTGCTGCACTGCGGTCGGCTGTCGCCGGAGAAGCGCCCCGAGCGTTCCCTGGCAGCGCTGGCCGAGCTGCGTGCCCGCGGCGTACCCGCCGTCCTGGTCGTGGTCGGCGACGGGCCGCGCCGGGTCGGACTGGAGACCATGGCGGCCCGCCGTGGCGACCCGGTCCGGTTCCTCCGGTACGTCGGCGATCGCGACCGGCTCGCGGGCCTGCTCGCCAGCGCGGACGTGGTACTCGCGCCCGGACCCGTGGAGACGTTCGGCCTGGCGGCGCTGGAGGCGCTGGCCAGCGGTACGCCGGTGGTGGCGAGCGCGGAGAGCGCGCTGCCGGAGGTGCTCGGCGTGGGCGGGCTGGCCGCGTCCGGCGAGGGCCCGGCGTACGCCGACGCCGTCCTGGAGTTGGCGGGTCGCCCTGCCGAGCTGCGCCGGACGGCAGCCCGGCGGCAGGCCGAACGTTATCCGTGGTCCGCGTCGGTGGTCGGCTTCCTCGCCGCGCACGACCTGGCAGCGGACGTTCCGGTTGCTACCAGCGGCGGCCGGTGAGCCGTTCGTAGACGTCGACGTAGAGGGTCCGGGTCGCGTCGACGATCTCCTGCGGCATCTCGGGGGGCGGTCCGGTCTTGTCCCAGCCGGTGCCGACCGCCCAGTCCCGGACGAACTGCTTGCTCAGCGACGTCTGGCTGCGTCCGGGCTGGTACGAGTCGGCCGGCCAGAAGCGCGACGAGTCGGAGGTGAGCACCTCGTCGCCGAGGACCATCGTGCCGTCCTTCGCCCAGCCCAGTTCCAGCTTGGTGTCGGCGACCAGGATTCCCCGGTCGGCGGCCAGCTCGGCGCCGCGCCGGTAGACGTTGAGGGTGATCTCGCGGAGCTGCTCGGCGGTCTCGGTCCCGACCGTGGCGACCACGTCGGCGAAGGTGATCGCCTCGTCGTGTTCGCCCTGGGACGCCTTGGTGGTCGGCGTGAAGATCGGCTCGGGCAGGATCGACGCCTCCGTCAGCCCGCTCGGCAGCGGTACGCCGCAGACGGAACCGGTCTTCTCGTACTCCTTGATGCCGGAACCGGTCAGATAGCCCCGCGCGATGCACTCGACCGGGATCATCTCCAGCCGACGGACCCGGATCGCCCGCCCGGCGAACTCGGCCGGTACGTCGGTGGCCGAGATCACGTGGTGGGGCACCAGGTCGGCGAGTTGTTCGAACCACCACAGCGACAACGCGGTGAGCAGTTTGCCCTTGTCCGGAATCGGGGTCGGCAGCGCCACGTCGTAGACCGACACCCGGTCCGAGGCGACCAGGATCAGGTCGTCACCGTCGGCGTACACGTCCCTGACCTTGCCTGAATGCAGCAGTTTCACGCGCCCAAGTACATCACGCCGCCCGGCCGGCGCCGGCTCGGCCCGACCTGCTCCGGCCCGGTCCCCGGTCCCGGGGGCGGGCCGATCCCGGAACCCGTTCCGGGCACCCGGTCGGCGATCCCGGCCGGACGGACGTTGACACCCGGCGAGGCTGGCTGTGTAAATGATCCGGTTGCCCGTCACAGATGACCGGTGTCGTCAGGAGCTGTCGTGCCCCTTTCCCTCCCCCACCCGGCCCGCAGGACTCGGACAGGTCGGATCAACCGACGACTGGGCGCGGCCCTGCTCGTCCTGGTGACCGTGTTGAGCGGCTGCACTGCGGAGACCGAGGCTCCAAAGGACAGTCGGATCGAACTCTCCGTCTTCTGGTGGGGTGGTGACCGCCGGGCGGAGCTGACCAAACAGGCGCTGGACATCTACACCCAGCGGTACCCGGACGTGACCTTCAAGTTCACCTGGCAGGGCAACGCCGGATACTACGACCGGCTGTCGACCGAGGCCGCCGCGGGCAACGCCCCCGACCTGTTCCAGATCGACGACAACTACCTGACCGAGTACGCGCAGCGCGAGATCCTGCTGGACCTGACCGACTACGTCCGGGCCGACCTGCTCGACCTGCGCAAGCTGCCGAGCGGTCTGGCCCAGTCCAGCCAGGTGACGGGCCGTACCGTCGCCGCGGCCGCCGCCGAGAACACTCCCGGCCTGATCTACAACAAGAGCCTGCTGGCGCGGCTCGACCTGCCCGAGCCGCAGATCGGGATGTCCTATGAGGACTATCTGGAGTGGGCCGAGGAGGTCACCGAGCGCAGCGACGGGAAGGTCGCCGGCACGATGGATCCGTCGGCCGACTACAAGGCGCTGTGGTTGTGGCTGCGGTCGCAGAACAAGGAGCTCTATCGGGGCCGGCAGGTGGGCTTCACCGAGAGCGACCTGACCCGGTGGTTCGACCTGTGGCGGGGAGCCAGGGCGAGCAAGGCGGCACCGAAGGCGGAGGTTATCCAGCCCGCCAACAGCGGCGACGTCACCAAGCAGCTCGTCGCCAGCGGCAAGGCGGCGACGTCGTTCGTCTGGTCGAACCAGCTCTCCGAGTTGCAGAAGCTGACCAAGGACAAGCTCGGGCTGGTCAGCTATCCCGGCGACCCGAAGGCCCAGTGGGCCCGGGCGTCGCTCTACTGGGCCGGCTTCCGCGGCACCCGGCATCCGGAGACCGTGGTGCACGTCATCGACTTCCTGGTCAACGATGCCAGGGCCGGCGCCATCCTGGGCACCGAGCGGGGCCTGAGCGCCAACCTGGACGTCCGGAAGACGGTGGAGCAGTCGCTGACCGACGAGAGCATGAAGTTGTCGGTCGCCTTCGAGACCGACATGACCGAGCGGTTCGGCGCGGCCCCGGTCCCGCCACCGAAGGGTCACGCCACCATCAAGGCGCTGCTGATCCAGGCGGCGGAGAGCGTCCAGTTCGGTCAGGCGACCTCCAGGGAGGCGGCGGCGGCCTTCATCAGCCAGGCCAACGCGGCACTGACAAGCTAGGCAGCCGCCCACGCCGGGCCGCCATCCCCTGTCGGGGACGCCGGCCCGGCGCTGGTCGCTGGAGTTCCGTCAGTCCCGCTTGCCCGACCTGCGGTTCCGCATGATGACGAGAAGTGCGAGCACGATCAGCCCGACCACGATCAGGCAGCAGACCAGCCCGAAGATACCGAAGCCGCCCCGGGAACGGCGCCGGGCCGCCTCCACCACCATCTCGCCAGGCCCGGTCGCGGCCCAGGCCGCCGCTGGTATGAACACTGTCAACGCCGCCGTCGCGAGCACTGCGCTCAGGCGGACCCACCAGTTCCTGAGAATCTCCATGGCCCCATCCTCGGGGCTGTAGGCAAGTCCTGCCGGTAACCCGGCCGGGTTTGGGACGAAAGGTCAATCGGCGGCCCGAGCGGGGCGGAATCCGGTACCGGACCAGCGCGTCGGGCGGGCCGGGCCCGGTCGATGCCCTGACCTCGCTGTGGGCGGAATCATAAGCCACTTCTATAAGTCTCTGATGTAAAAATGTCGCGATGACGACTCGATCTTCGGTGGACGGGCCGGACGCGGCCGAGGTGGACCTGCTGCGTACCGTGACCAGCTTCGACCGCCTCCTGCGGCTGCTTCGCCGGCTCACCACGCCGGACGGGCTGAGCCTGACGGCGGCGTCGACGCTGTACCGGCTGGAGGAGTTCGGTGCGCAACGGATCTCCGACCTGGCCGTCGCCGAAGGCGTGACCCAGCCCGGGATGACCCAACTGGTCACCCGGCTGGAGCGGGACGGGCTGGCCGAGCGGCGCGGCGACCAGGGCGATCGGCGGGTGGTCGCGGTCGCGATCACGGAGGCGGGACGCGAACTCGTGCTCCGCCGTCGCCGCGCCCGCGCCGCGAAGCTGTCCCACCTGCTCGACGGAGTCTCCGTCGAGGAGCGGGCCGCGATCGAGCTGTCCCTACGGGTGCTGGATCGACTCGCCGAGTCGGCGTCGACCCCGGCAGCGGCCTTGACACCGACAGCGGCCTCGACACCGACTTCGACCCCGACCTCGACGCAGACCTCGACCGGAGCAGGGAGCCGACCGGAATGACCAGCGCCGACCATCCGCGCTACAAGTGGATCGCCCTGTCGAACACCACCCTGGGCATGCTGCTCGCCACGATCAACTCGTCGATCGTGCTGATCTCCCTGCCCGCGATCTTCAACGGGGTCCACCTGAATCCGCTGGAACCGGGCAACGTCAGCTACCTGCTCTGGATGCTGATGGGATACATGCTGGTCACCGCGGTACTGGTGGTCACGCTTGGTCGACTCGGCGACATGTACGGCCGGGTACGCATCTACAACGCCGGCTTCGCGCTGTTCACGATCACGTCGGTCGTACTCTCGCTGGACCCGTTCGACGGCGGCGGCGGGGCGATCTGGCTGATTGGCTGGCGGGTGCTCCAGGCCGTCGGCGGGTCGATGCTGATGGCGAACTCGGCGGCGATCATCACCGACGTCTTCCCCGCCAAGCAGCGCGGCACCGCGCTCGGCATCAACATCGTCGCCGGCATCGCGGGCTCGTTCCTCGGCCTGGTGCTCGGCGGGCTGCTCGCCGAATGGAACTGGCGGTCGATCTTCTGGGTCAACGTGCCGATCGGCCTCGTCGGCACCGTGTGGGCGTACCGCTCGCTGCGGGAGAACCGGGTACGGGTCAAGGCGCGGATCGACTGGTGGGGCAACCTCACCTTCGCCGTGGGGCTGACCGCGTTGCTCGCCGGCATCACGTACGGGATCCAGCCGTACGGCGGGCACACGATGGGTTGGACGAACCCGTGGGTGCTGACCGGGCTGCTCGGCGGGGCCGCCGTACTCGCGCTGTTCTGTGTGATCGAGAGCCGGGTGGCGGAACCGATGTTCCCGCTGCGCCTGTTCCGGATCGCCGCCTTCGCCGGTGGCAACGCCGCCAGCCTGCTCGGCTCGATCGCCCGGGGCGGGCTCCAGTTCATGCTGATCATCTGGTTGCAGGGCATCTGGTTGCCGCTGCACGGCTACAACTACGAGCAGACTCCGCTCTGGGCCGGCATCTACCTGCTTCCGCTCACCATCGGCTTCCTCGCCGCCGGCCCGCTCGCCGGGGCGCTCTCCGACCGGTTCGGCGCGCGGCTCTTCGCCGCCGGTGGGCTGGTGGTGATGGCGCTGTCCTTCGCCGGCCTGCTGCTCATTCCGAGCGACTTCGACTACTGGGTCTTCGCCGCGCTGGTCTTCCTCAACGGTCTGGGCGGCGGCCTCTTCGCCGCACCGAACACCGCGATGATCATGTCCAGCGTGCCGGCCAGGCTGCGTGGAGCGGCGTCCGGGATGCGGGCGACGTTCCAGAACGCCGGAATGGTCCTCTCGATCGGCGTCTTCTTCTCGCTGATGGTCGCCGGGCTGGCCAGGTCACTTCCGCAGACCCTGGAGTCCGGGTTGACCGCGCAGGGCGTACCGGACTCCGCCGCGGCATCCATCGCCGGGCTGCCACCCGTCGGTACGCTCTTCGCCGCCTTCCTCGGCTACAACCCGATCCAGCAGCTACTCGGCCCGGAGATCCTGGACGCGCTGCCGGCCGCGAGCGCGCACACCCTGATCGGGCGGGAGTTCTTCCCCAACCTGATCTCGATGCCCTTCCACGACGGGCTGACGATCGTGTTCTGGCTCGCCATCGCGATGGCGCTGGTCGGCGCGGTGGCCTCGCTACTCACCCCGAGGGCGCGGCCAGCCGGACCAGCCGATCCGGTCATCCCGGATGCCGAGCTGGCCGACGAGGTCGTCGACTCGCCCAACTGATCCGCGCAGACGCCAGGTCCCGCCCTGAGGGCGGACCTGTGCGGAACCGGCCCGCCAGATGATCTCTGGCGGGCCGTTTCGCTGCCGGCACCCGTACCTCCACGCTCGGTCGCGGCCGGACCATTGTCCAACGTTGATTGATTGGCCGCCGCAGCCAAGGGCCAGACAACCCGGAGACCGGTACACAGGAGCAGATCCGAGAGAAAGGAGAGGCAATGCGCCCGAGATCACTGGTGATCGACGACGGTCGACAGTCGGAAACCAACCCAGCAGCGCCTCGGGGTGCGCGAGGGCGACGCATCGGCACATGGCGGAACGTCCTGCGCGGCCTGCTGGTCATCATCCTGACGACCGTCGGAACCACCGTGGTCACCGCCGCACCTGCTTCGGCAGACCTCGGTGGTTGCAACAGCGGGTTCCCAGTGTCCACATGTATCGATTGGGGTTACTACACCAGCTCGTCCAGTCCGACGATCGAGTACATCAACTAGCCGTAGGTGGCCGCAAAACCCGAAACGGTCCCTCGGAAGATTTCCGAGGGACCGTTTCCCTGGTAGCGGGGACAGGATTTGAACCTGCGACCTCTGGGTTATGAGCCCAGCGAGCTACCGAGCTGCTCCACCCCGCGTCGCCTGATGAACCATAGCCCAACCGCGGCAGAAGTCCAACTTCAAGATCGACCGCGCCCGGATGGACACCGGGCCGCCGGACGGACACCGAGCCGGCCGCAGCCTTCGGCAATCTCCACCGATTGGTGAGAGTACGCGCGTCACACGGACGCCGAAGGAAAATCAGTAACCCGGCCCCACGGGGACCGGGTTACTGATTTGGGTGTTCCTTTGTAGCGGGGACAGGATTTGAACCTGCGACCTCTGGGTTATGAGCCCAGCGAGCTACCGAGCTGCTCCACCCCGCGTCGACTTGTTAAGACTAGCGCACACCGCCCAGCCCCACCAAAACGGGGGTGAGTTACCCGGCGGCGGCCATCTCGCCGCCGCCGGTCAACTCACAAAACAGCAGCTCAGCCGCTTGGCGACTGGGTCGGCGGGCTCGGCGTACCGCCACTCGCCGGTGGCGACCCGGCGGGCGCGGGATTCGGCGCCGCCCCGCTTCCGCGGGCCGTCTGGAACTCCGTCATCGCCTCGTCCAGCGCCTTCAGCGCCCGGCCGTACCGCTCGAAGTCACCCGACGCCTGCGCGGCCTTGACCTCGCCGATCGCGGTCTGCACCTTGGCGGCGGCGGCCGCCAGCGCCGGAGTCACCGGCGGAGGGGCGTCCGACGGTGGCGTCGGGGTCGGAGTGCCCCCGGGATTCTCGCCCGACGGCGGTGGCGGGGTCGCCGGCGTCTCCGCACCGGCCTTCTTGCCCTGCTCGACGAGCTGTTTGATGCCGTCCTCCAGGCTGTTGGCCAGTACGACGTACTGGCCGCCGTCGCCGTACGAGATCAGCACCCGTTGCAGCAGTGGATACGCGTTCGTCTGGTTGCTCTTCACGTACACCGGCTCGACGTAGAGCATGCCGTCGCCGAAGGGCAGCGAGAGCAGGTTGCCGTACTGCACCTGGGCCTGGTTGGAGGTCAACAGGTTCAGTTCCTGCCGGATGTTCGCGTTGTTGGTCATCTTCTGGTGCACCTGAACGGGCCCGGAGACCGCCGTCTGGTCGGGCAGTTCCAGCACCTCCAACCGGGGCTGGCCGTTCACGTACGACCCGCTGATCAGTGCCGCGAGGTTCTGCCGCCCGGCCGGGGTGACCGCCGAGGTGAGCTGGAACCGCGGTTCCCCCTGCCCCGGGAGTTGGGTGAAGAGGTAGTACGGCGGCTGCTTCTCGCCGCTGTCCGGCGCGTCGGGGACGTTCGGCACCTCCCAGAAGTCCTGCCCCGAGAAGAACTCCGACGAGTCGGTGACGTGGAACCGGGACAGCAGGTTCCGCTGCACCTTGAACAGGTCGGCGGGGTAGCGGAAGTGCGCCGCCAGGTCGGCCGGAATCTCCGCCTTCGGGATCACCAGGTCGCCGCCGAACGCCTTGTTCCAGGCCTTCAGCACCGGGTCGGTGTCGTCGAACTGGTAGAGCTTCACCGTGCCGTCGTACGCGTCGACGGTGGCCTTCACCGAGTTCCGGATGTAGTTGACGTTCTCCCGGGCGAGTTCGAAGGTGCCGATATTGGTCAGCTCGTCGGCGGTCTGCTCCTGGAGGTTCACCTGCTCGGCGTACGGGTAGGTGGCCGCCGTGGTGTAGCCGTCGACGATCCACTGGATCCGGCCGCCGACCACCGCCGGGTACGGGTCGCCGTCCAGGGTGAGGAACGGCGCCACCTTCTCCACCCGGTCCCGGGGGTTACGCACGTACAGCAGCTTGGAGGCGTCGTTGACCGCGCCGGAGAGTACGAAGTTCGGCTCCTGCTCCTTGATCGCGTAGAGCAGTCGACGACCGAACGAGCCGATCTCCACCCCGCCGGAGCCGGTGTAGGTGTAGTACTGCTCGCCGCCTTCCCGGCCGGTCGGCCGGTCGAACTCGACGGGGTTGTTCGAGCCGCTCTGGCCGACGATCGCGTAGTCGCTGCCGTCCATCTGCTCGCCGTAGTAGATCCGCGGCTGGGTGGCCGGGATGGTCTCGCTCGCCGAGGAGCACGCCTCCTCGTTCCGTTCGCCGAGGAAGCCGGAGACGAAGTACGGCTGACCACCGCAGACCACCTGGTTGGCGGGCGCGCCGACCAGGCCGTACCCGTGGGTGAAGACCGTGTGCCGGTTGATCCAGTTGCTCTGCTGCGCGGTCAGCTCCAGGTAGTTGATCTCGCGCATTCCGACGACGTAGTCCTGGGTCTCGCCGTTGGTCTGGTACCGGTCGATGTCCAGCTTCGGGCCGAAGTCGTAGAAGCCTCGCACCTGCTGGAGCTGGGTGTACGTCTCGGAGACCAGCTGCGGGTCGAGCAGCCGGATGTTCGGCACCACCGACGTGTCGGTGGCCAGCGTCGCCGGCGGCTTGAGGTTGCCCGCGCTGTACGGCGCCATCATGGTGCCGGCGATCCCGAAGGCGTCCCGGGTGGCCGTGATGCTGCGCTCGATGTAGGCGGCTTCCTTGTCCTTCACGCTCGGCTTGACCTCGAAGGTCTGCACCGCCCACGGGTAGATGCCGCCGATCGCCACGGCCGAGATGCCGAGCAGGGCCAGGGAGATCCCGGGCCAGACCAGGTTCCGCATCACGGCGTTGGAGAAGACGATGATCGCGACGGCGACCACGATCGAGATGTACGCCAGGATCTCCTTGGCCGGCAGCAACGCGTTGATGTCGGCGTAGCCGGCGCCGTAGAGGTTGACGCCCTCGTTGAACTCCAGCAGCATGGCCCGGCGGTCGAGGACGTACGCGATCGCCTTGAGCAGGACGAACACCGCGACGAGCGACGTCAGGTGGGCGCGGGCGGCGCTGGTCATCCGGTCCCCGACGCCCTGGAGCCGCACGCCGCCGAAGATGTAGTGCATCGCCAGCGCGCCGACCACGGCCAGCACCACGGCGGTGAAGCCGATGCCGAGCAGATACCGCAGGAACGGGAACTGGAATACGTAGAAGCCAATGTCGATCTTGAACTCCGGATCTTCCACTCCGAAGTCCTGCGCGTTGCGGAACAGCATCCACTGGCCCCACCGGGTCTGCGCGGAAAGACCGGCGAAGAGTCCGACGATCACACCGACCGCGGCGAGCCAGGTCCCGATCCGTGGCGCCAGCACCGACCGGTAGCGCTCCAGCGTCACCTGCTCCGGCGAGTTCGGCCGGAGCACCGGTCGCAGCCGGTAGGCCAGCCACATGTTGCCGCCGACCAGCAGGGCCATCGCCAGCCCCACCACGACGAAGAGCATGATCCGGGTGACCAGCACGCCGGAGAAGACCCTCGTGTAGTCGACCTCCTCGAACCAGAGCCAGTCGGTCCAGGCCTGGACGCCCCAGCCGAGCAGGGTGAGGAGCAGAAACACCCCGAGGAGTACGCCCACCGTGACGCGACCGCGCCGGCTCATTCTTGGGAGGGGGCTGCTACGCATAACCACTGTTGGCTCCGCACGTTCGGAAATGACCGGCTCTGATCAGGCACCTAGACTACGGGGTATTCCTGAATGCGATCGGCCCCCGGTCAGCCGAACCCGCAACGGCGGTTCGGCCGACCTCGCTTCCCCGGCAGGGCCGGGCCGACAGCGGAGCGGATCACCCCCGGAACAGCGGGTCAGCAGCGCGGTGGCTGGCCTCCGGCCCGGATCGTCTCCAGTGCGGACAGCGCCTCGCCGAGAGTTGCCACCCGGGCCATCGGCAATCCCGACTGTGCGTTACGGACCGCTTCCTCGCAGTTGTCAGCCGGTACGAGAAAGTACTTCGCACCCGCGTTCTTCGCGCCGACCAGTTTCTGCGGGATGCCGCCGATCGGACCGACCGCGCCCTCGTCGTTGATCGTGCCGGTGCCCGCGATGATCTTTCCGCCGGTGAGGTCCTCGGGCTTGAGCTTGTCGATGATGCCGAGCGCGAACATCAGTCCGGCGCTCGGGCCGCCGATGTCACCCAGGTCGATCTTCAGCTCGAACGGGTGTGGCTGTTTCTGCTCGATCTCGACACCGATCCGGGGCGGCCCGCCGTCGGTGGACGCGCTGACGACGGTCGCGGTGGCCGGCGCGCCGTCCCGGGTGTAGCCGACCGCGAGCGGCGAGCCCGCCGGCCGAGCCCGGACGAGATCGGTGAGGGTGGTCGCGGTGGACACCGGCTTGGTGTCGACCGAGGTGACGACGTCGCCGGCCTTCAGGATCCCGTCCGACGGAGCCCCCGGGGTGACCTTCTTGACCACCACCTGCACCGGGTAGCCGAGTTCGCGCAGCGCCGCGGTCTCGGCGCTGGTCTGCGAGGCGGCGAAGTCCTCCGCGTTGCGCTCCTCGATCTGCTTCTCACTCTGACCGGGCGGGTAGATCAGCTCGTACGGCACCACCGCCTCGTCCGGCGAGAACCAGCCGGCGATCGCGGACAACAGCTTGACGTCGGGTTGCACGCCGACGGTGGTGAGCCGGAGCTGCCCCGCCGACGTCGAGGTCTCGGTGCCGGACACCTGGATCACCTCTTTGTCGTCCTGCCGGCCGAGGGTGTCCACCGTCGGCCCCGGTCCCAGCACGACGTACGGAATGGGGGCGGCGAGCACACCGATACTGAGCAGGGCGGTGATCACCGCGCCGAGCAGAACCGTGACACCGCGACGTCTCATACGCGGAAGCGTACCGAGCCGCCGCCTCCGGTCCGGCACGTGAACCCCAGGTTCGCCCTCGGCGTGACACCTGGGCGGGCATCCTGCGGCACGGCGCGCGTACCGTGGACGGGTGCCTGATATTCCGTTCGGCTTCGCCCTGCCGGGTGGCCAGCCGCCCGACCCCAACGACCCGCAGCAGATGCAGCAGTTCATGGCGCAACTGCAGCAACTGCTCGCCGCGCCGGGCAGCGGTCCCGTGAACTGGGACCTGGCCCGCCAGGTCGCGGCCAGCCAGCTCTCCTCCGCCGGTGATCCGGCGGTGACGCCGTACGAGCGCAACTCCGTCGAGGAGGCGCTCCGGCTGGCCGACCTGTGGCTGGATCCCACCTCGGCGCACCCGTCCGGCATCCGTACCTCGGTCGCCTGGAACCGCAACGAGTGGATCTACAAGACCCTCGACGTGTGGCGGAAGCTCTGCGATCCGGTCGCCGGCCGGATGGTGGCCGCGATGGGCGACCTGGTGCCGCCGGAGGCCCGGTCCCAGCTCGGCCCGATGCAGTCCATGCTCACCACGCTCGGCGGTGCCCTGTTCGGAGGCCAACTCGGCCAGGCGCTCGGCTCGCTGGCCGCCGAGGTCCTCTCGGCCGGCGACATCGGCCTGCCGCTCGGCCCGGCCGGTACGGCCGCACTGCTACCGGCCAACATCAGGGCGTACGGCGAGGGCCTCGAACTCCCGGAGGACGAGGTACGCCTCTACGTCGCGCTGCGCGAGGCCGCGCACCAGCGGCTCTTCCAGCACGTGTCCTGGCTGCGCGGACACGTGCTCAGCTCCGTCGAGGTGTATGCCGCCGGCATCACCGTCAACCGGGAGGCGATCGAGGAGGCGATGGGCCGGCTCGACCCGACGAACCCGGAGTCGATGCAGGCGCTGGCGATGGAGGGCATCTTCACCCCGGAGGACACCCCGGCGCAGAAGGCGTCGCTGACCCGGCTGGAGACCACGCTCGCCCTGGTCGAGGGCTGGGTGTGCCACGTCGTGGACAGCGCCGCCGCCGAGCGGCTGCCCAACGTGAACCGACTCGGCGAGGCGTTCCGGCGCCGCCGGGCCGCCGGAGGTCCCGCAGAGCAGACGTTCGCGGCGCTGGTCGGTCTCGAGCTGCGGCCCCGCCGGCTGCGCGAGGCGGCGACGTTGTGGGCGGCGCTCACCGAGCACCGGGGCATCGCCGGGCGGGACGCCCTCTGGGGCCACCCGGACCTGCTTCCGGCCGAGGAGGACTTCGCCGATCCGGAGACGTTCGCCCGGTCCCAGCTCGACCTCGGCGATCTGGACGACTTCGACTTCGGCAAGCCCGACTCCGAGACCGGCAATCCTGACTCCGAGCCCGGCAAGCCCGACTCCGAGCCCGGCGGCAAGCCCGAGTAGCCGGCTCAGCCGCCGAGCAGTACCCGGGTGGTGTCCCAGCCCTCGACCGCCGGGTCGAGGGTGGCGAGGTCGGCCGCCTCCCGGAGCCGGCGCCAGCCCGGGGTCACCGCCACCTCCGCCGGTCGCGGCGCGGCGGCACGCACCAGTCCGACGTCGGCGGCGTCCAGGTCCACCTCCGGCAGCCAGTCCGGCGCCGGTAGCCGGGTGGCCAGACCGAGCAGTCCCGGCCCCGGTCCGGCCGCCGGGGCGATCGCGACGGTGCGGCTGGTCAGCGGGCGTAGGAGCTTGCCGAGGATCAGGCCGGGGACGTCGGGCGCGTCGGCGACGATGACCGCCGCCTGGTCGTACCCGTCCTCGGTCGCCGCGGCAAGCGCGGCGCCGACGCGGTTGACCGGCAGGTCGTACACCGGCATGCCGGGCCAGGCGACCGCGTCCGCCAGGGCGCGATCGGCGGGGGTGGCGCCGATCGCCGGCTCCACCTCGTTCAGGGTGGCGACCAGGTCGACCACGTCCTCGGCCAGCGCGGAGCGCCACCGGGCCGGGTCGGTCCCCGGCGGGGTCCAGACGACGGGTCCGAGCATCACCACGATCACACGGCGGGCCACCCGCCGACCCTAGCCGACCACCCGGCTCCCGATCGCCGAGCCGACCCGCGGTCAGTTCGATTTTGGGCGAAGCGGCCTCAGTCGGTCAGTTCGATCCCGGCCGCCGCCGCTACCCCTTCCAGGTAGCCCCGGGCCCGCTCCGCCTTCGGATAGCGCCCGACCAGGGCCCAGAACCGCGCGTTGTGGCTCGGCACGACCAGGTGGGCCAATTCGTGCAGCAGGACATAGTCGATCACCCAGTCCGGCATCTCCTGGATCCGGTGCGAGATCCGAATGGTCCGGTCAGCCGGCGTACACGAACCCCACCGACCGTTCTGGTTCGTCACCCACCGGACGCTGGTCGGCACCGCGGCCCGGCCGTGCTCACTCAGATATCGCTCGATCAGTCGACGGGAGCGGATCAACAACTCCTCGTCGGACCGGCCGAGCCGTTCCTCCCGGGCCGCGAGCCGGGCGAGCATCCGGTCCACCCACTCGCTCTCCTCGGCTCGGGAGAACTGATCGGGGATGAGGACCACTACGCGCTCGCCGTCCCGGTAGGCGGACACCGTCCGGCGCCGGCGCTGACTGCGCCGTACCTCGACGACCGGCTTGCGCAATCCAGCCATTATCGGCCCGCGCCGCCCCGGGTTTCGTTCACGATGGAAAACTAATGCTTAGTGACCAGGTCACCGCAAGAGTCAACGCAGAGATAGCCGCCGGAAAAGTACCGGTTAGCGGCGACCCGTCCGGAAAAAATTCATTGCGGTGATCGCTTAGCGACCCCTCGCCGGCCACCGAGCCCCGCTCGGGCGGCGCTCCTGCCGTGCGCCGGAGCAACGGTAAACGATCATGTTGCCCCTCGCTCACCCGCCCCCTGATCAGCGTTCTGGCGTGGTTCATCCGGCGTGTCCCTGCGAAACTGACTTATCCGACCTATTCCGGCATGCACACTCTGGTCGTCGGCTTCCTCACAGTGTCGACACATCGCTGACATGGAACTGCCCAGACCTGGGTAGGGTCCGCGGACCGGCGGTCACAGTGGTGGCCGTGGAGAAACCCCAGCGCTGGCGCCTACGTGGCCCGCCGCCGGGCGCCCGTCAGGCTCGCGAGAGCCGGCGGAATAGACGAGGAGGGGCACCGTGGCCGAAAAGGCCCAGACCTACAACGGATACTGCGTCAAGTGCAAGGAGAAGCGTGACTTCGAGGGCAACGTCGAGGTTTCCAAGACGGGCATGAACATGGCCAAGGGCAAGTGCCCGGTCTGTGGCACCACCGTCAACCGGATCCTGGGCAAGGCCAAGGTCTGACCATCGACGAACACGCAAACTGCGGGAAGGGGTGGCCGAGCGCCACCCCTTCCCGCTTTCCGCTGTCGCGCTGCGGACACCAACTGTGATGTCCGCGCCGCGACAGACGTTACCCAGAGGTTGTGGATAACCTCCCCGATCCTGTGGATAGACCAGTGCACAGCGCTCGTACGCTGTGGACAACGACCGGCGAGCCGCAGCCGTTCGGTGACAGCGTGTCGCCTCATGACCCGATTGCCGCTGCCCCGCCCCACCCTGCTTCCCGGCCTCGCCCGACTCTGGCGCGACCGGCACACCCTGCAACTCGGCCTGGATCCGCACCGGGCGGTCCTGCTCGAGGTCGCCAATCCGGCCGCCGCCCGGCTACTCGACCTGCTCGACGGCACCCGTAGCGAGCGGGCCGTCCTCGAACACGCCGTCACGATCAACGTGACCCGGGACGACGCCCGTACGCTGATCGACACGTTGCGGGCGGCGGGCCTGGTGGTGGCCGCGCACACCCTGCTCCCGACCGACCTGCCCGAGCCGGCCCGGCAACGGCTCTCCGCCGAGGCGGCGGCGCTCGCGCTACGCGGGGCGGACACGCCCGGAACCCCCGCGCAACTGCTCCGGCGACGGGCCGCGGCCCGGATCGTGGTGACCGGTCAGGGCCGGCTCGGCCCGCCCGTGGCGGTCACCCTGGCCCAGTCCGGGGTCGGACAGGTGCATCCCGACCTGCGCGGTCGCGTGGCACCGTCGGACACGCTCGGCGGTGGCCTGCTGGCCACCGACGTACGCCGGCCGCGCGCCGTCGCGGTGGCGGACGCGATCGCCCGGTCCGTGCCCGGCACCGACACCCGACCGGTCCGGCGCGGCCGGGCCGACCTGGTGATCCAGGTCGGTACGGACCGACCCGCCGAACTGCTCGCCGCCGGGTACGCACAACGTCGGCAGGCACACCTGCTGCTGGGCCTGCGCGACGGCACGCCCGTCGTCGGTCCACTGGTCCGGCCCACCGGCTCGCCGTGTCTGAACTGCGTCGACCTGCATCGACAGGACCGCGACCCGGGCTGGCCCGGACTCGCCGCCCAGTTGGCGGTCGGCGACGCGCCGGAGCCCTGCCTGACCCCGACCCTGATCGCGGCGGTCGGGTACGCGACGGCGGAGGTGCTCGCCTTCCTCGACGGCGCCGCGCCGGAGACGGTGGGCGGAACGGTGGAGATCACCGGCCCCGGCCGGGTACGCCGACGAACCTGGCCCCCGCACCCACGATGCGGCTGTGGTCCCCGCCGTCGATCGGCGGCCCGACGTACCAGACCGGAAACCTGACCGGTCGGACGAAAGGGACACCGGCCGATGCCCGGACCGGAACGCACCCGGTCTGCCGGATCGGGGCGGAAAGGCGTAGCGGGCGCAGGCCGTCGACATCGGCCCGAACCAGCCGCCGGAGGGACGGACCGGCCCATTCTCCCGGGGTTACGGCTCGAAGTCACCCCGATGACCGGAGGACGTGGCCGGGGCCACCCGTCGACGGCGGTCGGGACACCGCCGCGTCGGTAACAATGATCTGGTGACCGATATCCCGCGCCGGGCCGTGTCCCGGACCGCCAAGCTCGCCGCTCTGCCACTCGGCTTCGCTGGCCGGACCGTACTGGGCATGGGGAAGCGGGTCACCGGACTGGCCTCCGAGGTGATCTCGAACGAGATTCAGCAACGCACCGCCGAGCAGCTTTTCAGCGTGCTGGGCCAGCTCAAGGGTGGTGCGATGAAGTTCGGGCAGGCCCTGTCGGTCTTCGAGGCCGCGCTGCCCGAGGAGATCGCCGCGCCGTACCGGCAGGCCCTGACCAAACTCCAGGAGGCGGCTCCCCCACTGCCGGCGGCCAGCGTGCACAAGGTGCTCGCCGAGCAGCTCGGGCCGGACTGGCGGTCGTACTTCCTCGAGTTCGACGACAAGCCGGCCGCCGCCGCGAGCATCGGGCAGGTGCACCGGGCGATCTGGAAGACGGAGGCTCCCCCCGCACTGACCGGACGGCGGCGCACCGCGAAGTCGACGGCCGCCCGAGCCGCCAGCACGGCGCCGACGGGGCGACCGGTGGCGGTCAAGGTCCAGTACCCCGGAGCCGGTCCGGCGCTGCTGTCGGACCTGAAGCAGCTGTCCCGGCTCGGCACGATGTTCCGGGCCATCCAGCCCGGACTGGACATCAAACCCCTGCTCAGCGAGCTGCGCGATCGGATCAGCGAGGAACTCGACTACGAGCTGGAGGCGGAGTCGCAGCGGGCGTTCGCTGCCGCGTACGCGGGCGACCCGGAGATCTTCGTACCCGAGGTGGTCGCGGCGGCGCCCCGGGTGCTGGTCACGGACTGGGTCGAGGGCACCCCGCTGTCGGCGATCATCAACTCCGGTACGGAGAGCGAGCGCGACCAGGCGGGCCGGCTCATGGCCACCCTGCACTTCTCGGCGCCGATGCGGGCCGGGCTGCTGCACGCCGATCCGCATCCGGGCAATTTCCGGCTGCTCCCGGACGGGCGGCTCGGAGTGATCGACTTCGGTGCGGTGGCCCGGCTACCCGGCGGGCACCCGGAGCCGATCGGCCGGCTGGTCCGGCTGGCGCTGGCCGGCGACGCCGACGCGGTGGTGGCGGGGCTGCGCGAGGAGGGCTTCATCAAGGCCGACTCGCAGATCGACGCCCAGGCCGTGCTCGACTTCCTGATGCCGATCCTGCAACCGCTCTCCGTCGAGGAGTTCCGCTTCACCCGGGCCTGGCTACGGGTCGAGGCGGGCCGGCTGGCCAATCCGAAGTCCCCGGCCTACCAGTTGAGCCGGCAGCTCAATCTGCCGCCGTCGTACCTCCTGATCCACCGGGTGACCCTCGGCTCGATCGGCGTGCTCTGCCAGTTGGAGGCGAAGGCGCCCTATCGCGGCATCGTGGAACGCTGGCTGCCCGGATTCGCTCCGGTGCCCTGACCCGTTAGATCCCGGCGCGGCGGCGTCGCGCAGAGTCCGGAGCGGCGTCGCGCGGAGTCCGGCTCGGCGGCGTCGCGCAGACCGCAATCGGACCGAAGAAGGGCCTGCCGCGGCGGATGGATGATCCATCCCACCGCGACAGGCCCTTTTTCGTGAATGTCAGATTCGATACCTACCGACGGCTATGTCTGCCGACGGTTACAGACTGCCCAGATCGCGAGCCGCCCGGCGGCGGGCTTCCAGCGCGATCATTCGGGCGGATCGGGTTGCCTCAGTGCGCGTGGTGCTACGACCGGCCTGAGGCAGTCGCATTCGAGCCCGGGACAACGCTTCGTGGATGAGTTGCATCCTGGTAACTCCGTTCAGGGTGGGCGTAGCGGTGGTGGTCAATCTCGTTACCGCGGGTACCGCGGCGATCGGCGCCGATACGAGACCGGCGGACGTACGGATCGGGTTCATGTCAGGCCGCCAACCGGACCGCGCTACGCGAGCCGGCAAGGCCATCGGCCGCCAGTCGCGCCTGCGCCTCGACCCGCAGCGCGGCGTCCCGAGCGACGTCCTCCTTGCGTGGACGGCCCCGCGGCCGCTTGCGCGGGACAACCGCGCCACGCTCGAAGATCTCGCCGCCCCAGACACCCCACGGCTCGGACCGCTCCACCGCGCCGGCCAGGCACTCGACGCGCAGCGGGCAGTCCCCGCAGAGCGACTTGGCCAGTTCCAGTTCGGCAGGAGAGTCCGAGAACCACAGGTCGGGGTCGAACTTCCGGCAGGGCAGGTTCGCCTCCAGGTCGACGCTCACGTCGAGTGGGGCCAACGCCAGACTCATCGCCCGGTCACCTCTCTCTCGTTTCGATCTCGTAGATCGTTGTTCCGACTTACTTCGGCAGTGCGGAAATAACTAAGGCCGCGGATCCCGGTGTACGGGTTCCGCGGCCTCGAGGTGAGCCGGCTGGTCTGTGTTAGACCGGTCTACCTCGAGGTGGAACCCCGCTGACATCCATCCGCTTGACGCCGACGGCGATGCCATTGCCCGTGAATCCATTGGTCCCCTGACGCTCGGCGGACGCCTGGGCCTGAACCAGCTCGGTCTGGGTCAAGACCTGGTGCACCTGGGAACGCTGGGGGGTGGCTTCGGCCAGGATGCACCCGACCTCCGACACCGGAGCGAGGACAGCAGTGAGCGCCCACGGTCGTGGGGTCAGATACGTCTCCACGGTGGTCACCTCCTGCCTCTCACTCGTCACCAACATCGGACTCATACCCCTCTTGAACAGCCTGAAAGCCGCCGCTCGCGAGGTGTGCCATGAGGTTATTCCTCATCCCGGCGCGAGGGCAAACGAATTACGGCGAAGTTGCAGAACTTTCTTCCGACACTGCTCCGGGCCCCCGCACCGGGCCCGTCACTCGTCCGCCAGCAGCACGTCGTCGACCCCGGCACCGCCGACCAACGCGAGCACCGCGTCGCCGTACAGGCCGAGTTTGCGGGGGCCGATCCCGGCGATGGCCAGCAACTCCTGCGTCCGCGTCGGCCGGCGTTCGGCCAGCGCGACCACGGTGGCGTCGGTGAAGACCACGTAGGCGGGGACCTTCTGGACGGCGGCGACCCGGCTCCGCCAGTCGCGTAGCCGGTCGAGGAGTTCGGAGTCCAGGTCGGACGGGCAGTCCGCGCACCGCCCCAGCTTGCGGTCCGCACCGGCGAGCAGGGTCGCCCCGCAGACCCGGCACGAGATGATCTGGGTACGCCGACGGTCGGGTTTCCGACCACCGGCACCCGGGGCCTCCGCCGACCGCGTTCCGCCCGATCGGTCGAACTGCGGCAGGAAGCGGGAGGGGCGCCGGGCCCGACCACCGGGCGAGCGGGCCGAGGCGTACGACAGCCAGAGCCACTCCCGGGCCCGGGTCACCCCGACGTAGAGCAGCCGACGCTCCTCCTCCACCTGCTCGGCGGTCTTGGCGTAGCTGGTCGGCAGGGTGCCGTCGGAGAGCCCGACCAGGAACACCGAGTCCCACTCCAGCCCCTTCGCCGAATGCAGCGAGGCCAGCGTCACCCCGTCGACGGTCGGTACGTGCTGCGCGGCGGCCCGCCGGCTCAGCTCGGCGCAGAAGTCCGCCAGCGACACCGGCCGCTCGACGGCGGCCGCCTCGCCGATCGGCAGTACGACGGGGATCGAGGCGTACTCCTCGGCGAGCTGGACCAGCGCGGCGAGGGCCTCCCAGCGTTCCCGGGCGGCGCCGCCGGACGGGGGTTGGTCCGGTGCCCAGCCGACCGCGGACAGCGCGTCGACGACGGCCGGGACCAGCGGCGTCTCTCCCGGCGTCGACCGGGTGGCGGCGCGCAGCGCGATCAGGGCCTGCCGGATCTCGGTCCGTTCGAAGAACCGTTCGGCGCCCTGGACCTGGTACGCCACCTCCGCCTCGGCCAGCGCCTTCTCGTACGCCTCGGACTGCGCGTTGGTGCGGAAGAGAATGGCGATCTCCCGGGCCGGCGTACCGGCGGCGATCAGATCCCGGCAGCGGGCCGCGACCGCGGCGGCCTCGGCCGGCTCGTCGGCGAAGATCCGCAGGTCCGGCTCGGCACCCGGAGGCCGTTGCCCGACCAGTTCCAACCGCAGCCGCGCCTCGGTGCCCCGGGCCTGCCGGATCACCGCGTTGGCCAGCCCGACCACCTGGGGCGTCGAGCGGTAGTCGCGGACCAGCCGGACCACCACCGCGTCCCGGCGCTGCCGGGGAAAGTCGATCAGGTGCGCCGAGGTCGCGCCGGTGAACGAGTAGATCGTCTGACTCGCGTCCCCGACCACGGTCAGGTCGTCCCGGCCGCCCAGCCAGGCGTCGAGCAGCCGTTGCTGGAGCGGGTTGACGTCCTGGTACTCGTCGACCACGAAGTGCCGGTACTGGGCCCGGATCTGCTCACCGACGTCCGGGTGGTCCTCGATCCCCCACACCGCCGCGCGCAGCATGTCCTCGAAGTCGATCACCCCGTTGGCGCGCTTGATCTGCTCGTAGCCGGCGAACACCTCGGCCACCCGGGCCGGATCGTGCGGGGTCTCCCGGAGCGCCTTGGCCGCCGCCACCACGTACTCCCCCGGCTCGACCAGCGAGGACTTGGCCCACTCGATCTCGCCGGCCAGGTCCCGGGCGGCCGCCCGGTCGGTCCGCAGCCCGACCTTGGCCGCCGCCAGGGTGACCAGTCGGACCTTGCTGTCCAGCAGCTCGGGCATTTCCCGGCCGGACAGCAGCCGGGACGAGAAGTACCTGACCTGCCGCAGCGCGGCACCGTGGAACGTCCGGGCCTGCACACCCGGCACGCCGAGCGCGCCGAGCCGGGCCCGCATCTCGGCGGCGGCCCGGGCGGTGAAGGTGACCGCCAACACGTGCCGGGCGGCGACCTCGCCGCGCAGGACCCGGTAGGCGATCCGGTGGGTGATCGCCCGGGTCTTGCCGGTGCCGGCGCCGGCCAGGATGCAGACCGGCCCGGCCGGCGCCGTCACCGCGGTGCGCTGTTCGGGATCGAGCCCGGCCAGGATCCGTTCCACGCTTGAGTCAGCCGCCACAGGTAGGAATCATGGCAGCCCCCGCCGACGTTGCACCTTTAGCCTGTGTGATCGACAACCCGTCCGATCCAAGGTCCGACCGGGCAGAACCGGTCGAACCGGGCCGAGAACGATTGAGCACCGCGGAGGTCTCGACGATGTTGACGATGTATTCCACGTCCTGGTGCGGCTACTGCCACCGGCTCAAGTCCCAGTTCGACCGGGAGGGCATCGGGTACGTGGTGGTGGACATCGAGCAGGACCTGGCCGCCGCGGAGTACGTGCAGAGCGTCAACGGCGGGAACCAGACCGTGCCGACCGTGCGGTTCGAGGACGGCACGGCGCTGACCAACCCCTCCATCGTCGACGTCAAGAAGCGCCTGGCGGCACTCGCCGAGAGCTGATCGGGGCGCCCGACCGCCGGTCGGGGTCGCTGCGGCGAGCCGCGCCGACGCGTCCGTCCCGGCGTCCGGTTCCCGCCACGTGGGCGAGCCTCACCAACTGAGACTCACCAGGTGAGACTCACCACCGTGGGCGGGAACCGGACGCCGGGGACGTCTCCGTCGCCCCTCCGGCCGGCGACGGCAGGCCGTTCGGACTGCCGCCGGACGGCAGGCCGTTCGGATTGACGGCGGACGGCAGGCCGTTCGGATTGACGGCGGACGGCAGCACGTCCGGCAGGATCACGTCGGGCGCCGGTCCCGACGGGGTACGGTCCGGATCCGCCGGGCCGGCGCGGCGCGGCGCGGACAGACCGCGACCTCCCCAGAGGTATCCGGCCGCCATCGTCATCACCACCGCGATCACCACGAAGAGCAGCCGGTAGTCGAGCACACCGACCAGCAGGGCTCCGGTGCCGATGGAGATCGCCTGTGGGCCGCTGATCAGCGCCTCGGACGCCGCGGCCACCCGGCCGAGCACCGGGGCCGGGGTCCGGCGTTGGATCAGCGTGTTGAGTCCGACGAAGGCGATCGGCAGGCCGAAGCCGAGCAGCACCAGCGCCACGAAGGCGAGCCAGATCGTCGGGTACGCCAGCAGCAGCGCGCCGGACGCGAAGACCGCCACCCCGACCGCGAGCGCGGCGACCTCGCCGAACCGGCGTACGACGGCGGGGGACAGCAGGCCGCCGAGCACCCCGCCGATGCCCTGCATGGTGACCAGCACGCCGACGAAACCGGGTTCCCGACCCAGCCCCTGGTCGACATACGCGAAGATCAACGATTCACTGAACCCCATCACCAGTACGGCGAGAGCGGCACCGAGGACCGCCCGGCGCAGTGCCGGCTCGCCGACCATGTGCCGCAGTCCCGCCCCTACCTCGGTGACCCAGCGCAGGTGGGCCGGTCCGGGGGAACGCTCGGCGAGCCGCACTACGGAGACCGCGTACGCGGCGGCCACGAAGCCGAACACGCCGACGGTCGGCAGCGTCCAGCCGCCGGCACCGGTGTAGAGCGCCGCGCCGGCCAGCGGCCCGACCAGACGGAGTCCCTGCTTCACGGTCTGTAGGACGCCGTTCGCCTGGGCCATCAGGTCCTCGGGAACGATCTCCTTGATCAGTCCGTTGAGGGCCGCGCCGAGGGCGACGTAGGAGAGCCCGTACAGGCCGCCCACCACGTAGATGACCCAGACGTCGTCCCGGTCCCGGACCAGGAACAGCGGGGTGAGCACGACCGCCGTGGCCAGGTTGGCGACGATGAAGAACGGGCGACGGCGGAATCGGTCCACCATCCAGCCGACGATCGGGGCGAGGGCCATCGGCGCCACCATGGCGAAGATGGTGGCGCCGGCCATGGCGTCCGAATCGGTCAGATCCTTCACCCACACGGCCAGCGCCAACAGCATGATCGACTCTGCGGTCATGCTGAAGACGAGACCGGCGAAGAGACGCCGGAAGTCGGGGCGGCGCAGGATGCTTCGCATCGGAGGGGTCCCTTCCGGTGCGGCGACGGGCCGGCGAGGGCCCGCGAGCGTCCGGACCCTCCCGTGGTCGCCGCCGACGCAGGTGGGCCGCGGGCACGGGTCGCCTGCGGCGGGTGGTCGCCGTGCTGGGCGGCCGTCGGGGTGATTGGGGGTGGGCACGGCGTGATCGTCGGGGTGAAAATTCGTCGCATTCGATGGTGGCTTGCGGGACGGTCACCGTCGGAGATGGATCGGCTATCCGACGAGAACCACGGAAAACCCTCGGAAAATCTCTTCTATTTAGACACGCCGTTACCATTCGACGGCAGGGCGTACGCGAACGGCGGCATACTGGACCGCCGGGGAGCGCGACCGGATGGTCGGCCCCGGCCCGGCGACGGGCTCGACGCGATCGAGAGCGAGGATCCAGTGCCTGCTGCTCAACCCAGTCCGATCCTGCGACGCCGCAGACTCGGCGTAGAACTGCGGAAGCTGCGGGAGTCGGCCAAGCTCACAGGTGACCAGGTCATCGAGGCGGTGGGCTGGGCCTCGGCCTCCAAACTGTCCCGGCTGGAGAACGGCCGTAGTCGGCCCGACCTGCGGGACGTCCTCGACCTGCTGGACCTGTACAAGGTCACCGGGCCGCTCCGGGACGAGCTGACCGCGATCACCGGCGAGGCCGGGGACATCCGCAGCTGGCTGCGCTCGTACCCGGTGATGACCCCGCGCCAGCGCGGCTACGCGGAACTGGAGGCCGGTTGCGCGGAGATCCGGGAGTACAGCCCGGTGATCGTCCCCGGCCTGTTGCAGACCAAGGCGTACGTCAAGCTGCGGATCCTCTCCTCCCGGCAGTTGGTGAACGATCCCGACCGGGACGACACCGAGGACACGGACACCGAGGTGGCCGCGCGGTTGGCCCGGCAGTCACTGCTCACCCGGGACGTCGAACCGCCCCACTACTCGGCGGTGATCGAGGAGGCGGCGCTCGGCGTCCGAGCCGGCCCCCGGGACGTGGTCCGCGCCCAGCTGATCCAGCTCCGCAAGCTCGCCATGCTGCCGAACGTCACGCTCCAGGTCCTGCTCGCCGAGCAGACGATCGCGGACTGGTACCTGCCACACACCGCGTTCTCGCTCTACCGGTTCGCCGAGCCGCAGGATCCGGAGACCCTCGCGATCGAGGGACTCTCCACCAACCTCATGCTCACCGACCAGGACGAGATCAGTACCTACTCGGTGGTATTCGAGTGGCTCCAGGACTCGGCGCTCAGTCCCGAGGAGACACTCTCGTGGCTGGCCGACGAGGCGGGACAGCGGGCCGGTCCGATCAGGAACTCGGCGGCTCGTGGCTCTGCCGTGCCGCCGGCCCAGCGCAGTCGCCGTACCGGGCGGCTGACCGAGCAGTAGCCGCCACCGGCCACACCGGAACGACCTCGGAGCCGCCGGCTTCCCGTACGGGAGGCCGGCGGCTCTGCCATGCCCAACTACCACAGCCCCGGTTGGTGCGTTGAACCGGTGTCACCTGATCGGACGAGCGACTACTCCAATCGGCGCGTTTCACTTGCCCGCCGGGCCGGAATGGGTGAACATAGCCCAAGGGGGGACGTGGAAGTTCCACGTGATGACTTCGTTCGGTAATCACAGGATCATTATCCGTCACCGGCCTCGGAGACACCCATGCGGTTTCTAATCGTTCGTACGGATATCCGTGCTGCCGCTGATGACGACCTGGCTGCCGCCTGGGCACAGGGAGAGTGCCTCCGCGACGAGCAGACCGCGCCGGAACAGCGCCGCCAGACCGTCCGCGCGGACGACCGGGACGCGGCACTGCTCCTCGCCCGTGCGCTGTCGAGCGTGGGCGCCGTCCGATCCGGACGACAGCGGGTCAAGGTCCTGCCGGTGGGCCAACCCGAGCGCCGGCTCCGGAGTGGGCACAACGGTGGTGGGCCGGCCGAGCTGGACGGTCGCCGTACGGGCGACCGGAACAGCGGCCCCGGCGACCGCGGATCACCGGCGAACCACCGCAAGCCCACCCCGAGCGACCTGGTCGGCTCCCCGGCCGGCGGCCTCACTCCGGCGCCCGGCGCCCTCGCTCCGCCAGCCGGCGGTCCCGATCCGCAACCGAGGAATCTCGGCCCGCCGTCGAGACTCTCCTAGACGACCGTCGTCGTCGGGCGGCGTCCCCCGCCGCGTTCCATGCCACACCCGACGACGACGGCCCATGATCTTGGCCCGTGATCGTCGCGGCAACGACGGTCGCGGGCCAAGATTGTTTCTGTACCCGCGCGTGACCCCCGGGCCGCCGATCCCGCTACGAGCCGTCGATCCCGCCACCTGATCCGCCGTCGAGCCACCGGCGGATCAGGAACAGGGCGATCGACGACGGCGGCGGCAACGCCAACGCCAGGCCGTCGCCGACATCGACCCGCTCCCCGGCCAGCACCGCGGCGATGTCCCGCCGGGTGAACCAACCGGCGTAGGCGATCTCGCTCGGATCCAGCCGCATCGGCCCGCCCGGGTCGGCAAGGGCGAAGAAGCCCAGCATGAGCGATCCCGGAAACGGCCACGCCTGGCTGGCGACGTACCCGATGTGGTGGGGCAGCAGGCCGACCTCCTCGCCGACCTCCCGGACCACCGCGTCCTCGGCCGACTCGCCCGGTTCCACATAGCCGGCGAGGCAGGAGTAGCGACGCACACCCTCGTCGGCCCGCCAGGCCGCATTGTTGCCGAGCAGACACCGTCCGTCCGGCCCCGGCACCCCGTCGTGCACCAGCACGATCATCGCCGGATCGGTACGCGGCCAGAGCTGGTGGCCCGCCTCGTCCGTCCGGGACCAGCCGGCGTCACCCACCACCGTGGCGAGCCCGGTGATCGACGAATACAGGTGTCGGGCGTGCCAGTTGGCCAGGGCGACGGCGGTGGTGAACAGGCCGGCGTCCCGATCGCTGAGCAGGTGCCCGACCTCGCGCAGGGTGGCCGCCCGGGCACCGGCGACCTCCGGCAGCGGTGCGGCGACCGCGAACACCGGAACGTCGTCCGGCTCGACACCGAGAAACAGCCGTCCGGCCGGCTCGCTGTCCTCGACGGCTTCCGGACCTAGCAGGAACAGCTCCGGCTTCTCCGTCGAGGACCCGACCAGGGTCCGCCCACCACCCGCCACGTCGATCACCAGCACCCGCGCCCGAGGCCAGGCGTCCGTCAGCCACTGCTGATCGGAACGTCGGTGGGCGGCGCGGTCCAGCGTCGACCGGGCGAGCGGCGGGCCGGAGCTCACTGTTCCGGAGCCTCCGTACGCACCGGTCCCAGCACCCCGAGTGGCTCCTGCACCGCAGCGGCGTCACCCAGCACCACGGTGACCGCCCGCGCCGGAGCCAGGTACTTCGCCGCCGCGGCCGCCACGTCGTCCCGGGTCACCTTCGCCAACCGGGCCGCGTGCTCGGCGAGGAACTCCAACCGCAGCCCGGAGCCGGCGTACGCGCTCGCCACCGCCGCCAGCCCGGCCTGGGTCGAGATGCCGAGCTGAAGCGTGCCCAGCGCGTACTGCCGGGCCTGCTCCAACTCGTCCTCCTTCGGCGGCAACGACGCCAGCCGCCCCAACTCGTAGTTCGTCTCCAGCAGGGCCGGGCCGGTCACCTCGGTGGCGACCTCGGCCGCGACCACCAGCGCGGAACCCGCGACCGAATGTTCGATCGTCGAATGCGGCCCGTAGGTGTACCCCTTGTCCTCGCGGATGTTCTCCACCCAACGGGAGGAGAAGTAGCCGCCGAAGACCAGGTTCGCCAGTTGCAGCGCGGCATGGTCCGGATGGGTACGCGGCACCGCCGGCAGGGCCAGCCGCAGCGAGGACTGCACCGAGTCGGGCCGGTCGACCAGCAGCAGCGGTCCCGGCTCCAGCGGAGGCGCCGCGGGCAACTCGCCCGGCGCGCCGTCCCCGGTCCAGCCGGCCAGCGCCCGCTCCGCCGCGTCCAGCGCCTTCGCCGGTTGTACGTCGCCGACCAGCAGCAGGATCGCGCCGGCCGGACGTACCCGGGCGGCGTGCAGGGTACGCAACTGGGCCGGCCGGACCGCCTCGACCTGCTCCGGCTCCGGCGTCTGCACGGCGTACGGGTGCTTGCCGTACATCCGCTTGAGCAGGGCCTTCCGGACCAGGTGCGCCGGCAGGCTCTGCGCCATCCGGATCCCGTCGATGAGCCGGGCCCGCTCGGTGGCGACCTCGTCGGCGGGATAGGTCGCGCCGGTCACCACCTCGGCGAGCAGGTCCAGCAGCCGGTTCAGCCCGGTCACCAGGCCGTTGCCCGAGATCATCAGCCGGTCGGAGTCGAGCCCGGCGGAGAGCCCGCCGCCGACCTTCTGCAACTCCGCGGCGAGTTCCACCGAGGACATCGTGCCGGTGCCGGAGAGCAGCGTCTGCGACATCATCAGCCCACGGGCCAGGTTCGCCTTGCCGAACGGCAGCCACAGCCGCATCTCGACCAGCGGAACGGCCGGCCGGCGCAGGGCGATCACCGTCAGCCCGTTCGGCAGGGTGCGCTCGACCTCGCGGGGCAGCTTGAGCTTGCGGGTCGGCCCGAGCGGGGGCAGCGTACGGGTGGTCACCTGGCACCTCCACCGGGAACGACCTCGACCGCGGCCCGCCGCTGCGGCCGCAGGGTGGCGGCCGCGGCCCGTACCTGCTCCTCGGTCACCTCGCCGACCAGCCGGGGCAGCTCGCCGAGCAGGCCCGGATCACCCCGTTGCTGCTCCAGTACCGCCATCTGCAGGGTCCGGCCGAGCACCGCGTCGGTCTCCCGCAGCAGGTGGGTGGCCATCCGGGCCTGGGTCCGGGCCAGTTCGTCGGCGGTCAGCCCGTCGCTGGCCAACCGGTCCAGCTCCTCGTCGATGGTGCGCAGCACCTTGTCCACCCCGCCGCCCGGTGGCAGGTGGGCCTGCAACACCATCGCGGTGGGGTCCCGGACGTCGAACGGGTCGCCCATCAGCCCCAGATAGCCGCCGATGCTGGTCACCGTCCGGTCGCGCAGCACCAATCGCTCGACCAGCCGGGACGCGTCGCCGTCGGTGAGCACCTCGGCCAGCACCACGTACGGCAGGTAGTTCGCGAAGTCACCGATCGGATCCGGCACCCGCCACGCCGCGGCCACCGCTGGCAACGGCGCCAGCTTGTCGGTGTACGACTCCCGTCGCTCGCCGGTCAGGTCCGGCTCGGCGAAGTCGGGCCGGACCGGCGCGGGTCGGGCCGGCACGTCACCGAAGTGCCGCTCGATCAGCGCCGTCACCTCCGGCACGTCCAGGTCCCCACCGACCGCGAGCACCGCGTTCCCGCAGGCGTAGTAGCGGCCGAAGAAGTCGGTCGCGTCGGCGATGCTCGCGCTGGACAGGTCGTCGAAGGAGCCGTAACCGTCGTGCGCGTTGGCGAACGTGTCGAACATGACCGGCGGCAGGCGCAACCAGGGAAAGCCGCCGTACGGCCGGTTGAGCACGTTGACCCGGATCTCCTCCTTGACCACGTCCACCTGGTTGCGGAGGTTCTCCTCGGTCAGCCGGGGACCGCGCATCCGGTCCGCCTCGAGGAAGAGGGCACGCTCCAGCGCGTTGCTCGGCAACGTCTCCCAGTAGTCCGTGTAGTCGAGGTGGGTCGAGCCGTTGAAGGTCCCGCCGGCCCCCTGGACGTGGCGGAAGTGCGCCAGCTTCTCCAGGTTCTCCGAGCCCTGGAACATCAGGTGCTCGAACAGGTGGGCAAAGCCCGTCCTGCCCTCCGGTTCCGACCGGATGCCGACGTCGTAGACGACGGCCACCCCGACCACCGGAGCGCTACGGTCCGGCGCCAGCACCACCCGTAGACCGTTGTCGAGGGTGAACCGCTCGACCGAATGCTTCGTTGCTGGAATTCTCGATCTTCCCGCCGCCACGAACCGACCCTAGCGCGTTCCCCGACCATCGCGGGTCGCCGTCCCCCGGATCAGATGGGACGTACCGAGGCGAGCGCGTGCTCGACCACCCAGTCGAGCTCCCGGTGGGTGCCGGGCACCGAGATGTAGAGGACCGCGGCCGTCGACCGTCCCACGTCGATGCAGGCGACCGCCACCAGTTCGTCGGTGGCGCGCAGCCCCGGGCGGCTGAAGTGCAGCCGGAAGACGCTCACCCAGGCCGGCAGCCCGCCGACGGTGGTCCGCTCGTTCCGGATCGACTCCATCCGGTTCGGCTGCGGGTAGTACTCGGCACGCACGTCGTCGGCCACCTGCCGGCCCACGCATTCGAGGTCGAAGGTCAGGGCGTCGTTCTCCGCCGCCGGCACCGCCGCCGAGAGGATGGACGCGTGGTAGTCGCTGCGCCCGTCGTACGCCGACTCCGTGACGAAGTGCTGCCCCACCTTGTACGGCACCTCCAGGCTGCCGGCGTTCCACACCGCCCGCCAGGGTTCCCAGGGCGCACCGTAGGTGGCGTAGGAGATCCCGGCGTCGGGGTCGACGGTCCGCTCCCCGGACAACGGCTGCCCCGGACCGGTCGGCGGAACGACGGGGCTGGCTGGAGCCGGGCTGGCCGGGGCCGGGTTGGCCGGCGTGGGTGAACCGGGCACCGCCGACGCCGACGACCGGGGCAGCGGGCACTTCCGGGCCAGTGGCGGCCGGACGTCCGTCGCCGCCTCCGGCCGGCTCCACAGCGGGTCGACACCGTCGGAGACGGTCAGCCCGAGCACCACCACGAGGCCGATGACCAGTACGGCGGCGGCCGCGCCGATGAACCACCACAGCCGGCGGTCCCGACCACCCGTACCGCCGGGTGGTGCTGCCGGCGGGTCCGGTGGCGGTGTCGGCAGGCCGATCCGGGTCACCGCGCCCGCTCCCCAGGCGGCCCCGGGCGGGGCCTGGGAACCGTCCTTCGGACGGGGGACGTTCACCGGCATCCGTCTAGTCAACACCACCAACGGAGGCCCGGACCGGCCGAGGCGCGGCGGAAATCAGCCCTCGCCGACGGCCGTCAGTTCGCCGCCGTCGGTGACCGCCCACGGCGGCGAGTGCATCTCCACCACCTCGACCTCGGGCGACCCGGCGGCAACGCCGTACCACGGAGTGAAGGCAGCCAGCATGGCAAGGAGCAGCCCCCCGACAGCGAGCGCGAGCACCACCAGAATCTCTCGCGCCGAGCCCCGACCGACACCGACGGTCATCACAACCTCCCCCACCGCGACCCTTCCCCGTGGCCGCTGGATCCCCAGGACAGAATGACCGGTCACCGGTTACTCCACAGTCGCCCATCGGACGCGATCAGGTGTATTCGCGGGCATAATTGCCCTGACCGATCGGAGTGCGGCGTGGTAGCGCGTCGGGGAGGGTGCGCTCAGGCGGCGCGGCGGGGGCGACGCGGGCGCGGCGGCCGGGCCGCGGTCCGGTGCGGCATCCGGGCGTCGACGGGCGGCGCGGCAACCGACACCGGGGCACCGGACGGGATCCGGGCACCGGTGACGCGGATCAGCTCATCGTCGCCGGGACGGATCCGGACCGTTTCGGGCCTGATCCCGGCGGTGCTCATCAGCCGGGCCACCTCGGAACGCTGCTCCGGCAGCACCAGCGTGACCACCCGGCCCGCCTCGCCCGCGCGGGCCGTACGGCCGCCCCGGTGCAGGTAGTCCTTCGCCTCGTTCGGCGGGTCCACGTTCACCACCAGGTCCAGCCCGTCGACGTGGATGCCCCGGGCCGCGACGTCCGTCGCCACCAGGGCGGTCACCTGACCGGCCCGGAACTGCTCCAGAGTGCGGGTCCGCTGCGGCTGGGACTTGCCGCCGTGCAGCGCCGCCGCCCGTACGCCGCTGGTCAGCAACTGTCGGGCCAGCCGGTCGGCCCGGTGCTTCGTACCGACGAACATGATCACGCGACCGTCCCGGGCCGCGATCTGCGCCGTCGCGGCCACCTTGTCCACCGCGTCGACCTGGAGGACGTGGTGGGTCATCGCGGTGACCGTGGCGGTCGACGGGTCGACGGAGTGCGACACCGGATCGGTGAGGAACCGCCGGACCAGCCGGTCGACGCCCCGATCCAGGGTGGCCGAGAAGAGCATCCGCTGCCCGTTCGGCGCGACCTGACGCAACAGGTCGGTGACCTGCGGCAGGAAACCCATGTCGGCCATCTGGTCGGCCTCGTCCAGCACCGTGATGGCGACCTGGTCCAGCCGGCAGTCGCCGCGCTGCACCAGGTCGGCGAGCCGGCCGGGCGTGGCGATGACGACCTCGGCGCCGGCCCGCAGCGTGTCGGCCTGCCGGACCAGCGACAGCCCGCCGACCACGGTGGCACAGCGCAGGCCCAGCGTGCGGGCGTACGGGGTGAGCGCCGTGGTCACCTGCTGGGCCAGTTCACGGGTGGGCACCAGGACCAACGCGAGCGGTCGGCCCGGCCGGGCCCGATGCCCGGCGGTCCGGGACAGCAGGGGAAGCCCGAAGGCGAGAGTCTTGCCGGAGCCGGTACGGCCCCGGCCGAGTACGTCCCGACCGGCCAGCGAGTCGGGCAGGGTCGCCGACTGGATCGGGAACGGCTCGTTGATGCCGTTCGCGGTCAACGCGGCATGCAGCCCGGGGGCCAGCGGGGCGTCAGCGAACGAGTGGATGGCACGGGTCATTGCGGGAAGCCTTCCTCGAGCGGTACGTGTCAAGGAAGGCTCACCGGCGGCCGTGACCGCAGCGGCTCGGCCACCAGCGGTAATGGCGCCCGGCGGCCGCGGCCACGGACCGGGAATACGCGGGAGCCAGCCCGTGCCGTCGGGCGCGGGCTGGCCGCGTCACCACCCCCGATCAGGGGATGATGGTTGAATTTGTCTCAGGCTTGCGCCTCAGATCGGACGGATGTTCTCCGCCTGCGGGCCCTTCTGGCCCTGGGTGACCTCGAACTCCACCCGCTGGTTCTCGTCCAAGCTGCGGTAGCCCGAGCTCTGGATCGCTGAGAAGTGGGCAAAGACGTCAGCGCCGCCGCCGTCCGGGGTGATGAAGCCGAAGCCCTTGTCAGCGTTGAACCACTTCACAGTGCCAATTGCCATCTGTTTCGTCTCCTGACGGAACGATCGGACCGCACCTGTTGCGGACCGAAAAGTCGCCCACACACGAGTGTGTGGACTGCTGTCGCCCTGGTCGCCCCGCCCGGAGAACTCCGGACACAACAAAGAGCGCCTACGGTCACAATCCCGCAGGCGCACACAGAGTCTCTGGGAACCAAAACTGCAACGCCTGCCACGTTAGCACAACGCCGGGGCGTACGGCCTGGTTTCGCTGGATCAATCTCACGGCGTCTGCTCCGGCAGCTCTGCCACCAGGGCGGACAGACCGGCGGCGTCGAGCAGATCCGCCGGCCGGACCGTGACGTTCTGCCGCACGTAGTGGAAGGCCGCGCGTACCCGGTCGACCGAAACGCCGGCCAACTCCGCCCAGGCCAGCCGGTACGCGGCCAACTGCACCGCCGCGGCGTCCGCCTCGGCTCCGGTCGGCTGGCGGCCGGTCTTCCAGTCGACCACGTCGAACCGGCCACCCGGTAGCGCGAAGACGGCGTCCATCCGGCCCCGGACCAACAGCCCGCCGACCATGGTGGCGAACGGCACCTCGACCTCGACCGGCGTACGCTCCGCCCACTCGCTGGCCATGAACCGCTCCTGGAGTTCGGCCAGCGCCTCGTCCGGGGCCGCGTCCGAGTCCGCCGCACCGGGCAGCTCGTCGACGTCGAGCAGCCGGACCACGCCGTACCGCTGTTCCAGCCAGGCGTGGAAGGCGGTGCCGCGCCGGGCGTACGGCTCCGGGCGGGCCGGCATCGGACGGCGGAGGGCACGGGCGAGGGCCGGTGGATCGCGGCGCAGGGCGACCAACTGGGAGACCGACAGGTGCCCCGGCAGGATCACCTCGACCGGCCCCGAGCGGTGGGCGAGCCAGTCCCGCTCGGCGAGCAGCAGGTCGGCCTCGCGCCGCCACCCCGCCACGACCGCCTCCGCCTCCGGCTCCACCGACGGCAACGCCTCCGGACCGGCACCCGGCAGCACCCCCGGCTCCGGGCCCTCCTCCGGCTCCCCCGCGACCGGGGCTCCCTCGACCGAGGCTCCCTCGACCAGGGCTCCCTCGACCAGGGCTCCCTCGGCCGGGGCGTCCTCCTCCGGTAATACGTCTGCTCCGTCCGGGCCCTCGGACATCAGGCGGCGGACCAGGGCGGCGGCCTCGGCCAGCACGGGCCGCCGAGGGCCCAGCGGATCGGCCGGCCACTCGGCCCGGAGCACGACCTCGGTGGTCGGGTTCGTCGCGTCCACGACCGGCTCCGGCGCCCAGGCGTCGACCACGAACCCACTCTCGCCGGCCTCGGGAGTGGCCACGCACCACTCGTACACCTCGGCGAGGAACCCCGACGGGCCGCGTGGGCGTTTCGTCCCCTCGCCCCACCAGTAGCCGGAGCAGAGCAGCAGCCGGCGAGGCCGGGTGACCGCCACGTAGGCCAGCCGGCGTTCCTCCCGCTCGTCGTGGGTCCGCCAGTGATCGGTGAAGGTGCCCAGCGCGCGAGCCACCGCCTTCTGGTCCTCGGCGTCGTCCAGCGCCAGCACGGGCAGGCCGTCGGCGTCGCCACGCAGCGGAAACGGCAGTACCCCGAGTCCCAGCAGGTAATGGTCGGAGCCCCGGGCCGTACCGGGCCAGACGCCCCGGCTCAGCCCGGCCACCGACACCACGTCCCACTCCAGGCCCTTCGCGGCGTGCGCGGTGAGGATCTGCACCGCGCCCTCCACCACCTCCACCTCACCCGGAGACAGTCCACGCTCCTCGTCCTCGGCGGCGGCGAGGAAGGCCAGGAAGGCGTGCAGCGGAGCCCCGGCCGAGTCACCGGCGAACCGGGCCGCCACGTCGCCGAGCGCGTCCAGGTGTCCCCGGGCCAGCCCGGCGTCGCCACCCCGACCGTCGCTGCCGGCCCGTACCGCGACCTCGACGTCGAGCCCGATGGTCCGCTCGACGTCCGCCAGCAGATCCGGCAGCGGCTGGTCCAGGCGGTGCCGCAGCAGGCCCAGCTCCCGGCCGTACGCCCGCAGCCGGGCGTACCCCTCCGCCGAGTACGCCTGCGCCGGACCGAGGTCGGCCAGCGCCTCGACCAGGGTCGCCTCGTCCAACCGATCCGTAACGATCTCCGGCTCGTCGTCGCCGTCCTGCCGGGGCAGTTCTCGGCGGGCGCGGGCGATCGCGGTGGACCGGCGATGCAGGGCGACCAGATCACGCGGCCCGATCCGCCAGCGCGCCCCGGTGAGCAGCCGGAGCAGCGCGGCACCGTCGGTCGGATCGGAGAGCACCCGCAGCGTGCAGACGACGTCCCGGACCTCCGGAGTGTCGAGCAGTCCGCCGAGGCCCACCACCTCGACCGGCAGGCCCCGGTCCCGCAACGCCGCCTCGATCGCCGGAATCTGGCTGCGGAGCCGGACCAGTACCGCCGTCGTCGGCCGGTTGACCACCGGAACGTGCTCGGGCAGCGCGTCGGGCATCCGTGCCGCGCCCCGCCAGGCGGCGAGAACGCTGTCCGCGATCCAGTCGGCCTCGTCCGCGTACGTGTCGAGCAGCGCGCAGTGCACCGTACCGCCGGCGAAGCCCCGACCGGTGCGGCCCGGAATCTCCTCGTCCACCCGGAACGCCGCGGCCAGCTCGGCGACCTGCGCTCCGGCCGCCCGCAGCGGCGCGGCCAGCCCGTTCGCGACGTCCAGGATCTGCGGCCGGTTACGCCAGCTCGTCGTCAGGGTCCGCACCTCGGCCGGTCGCCCGTCCGGCTGGGCGAACTCGGTCGGAAACCGGTCCAGGGTGCCGGCACTGGCCCCCCGCCAGCCGTAGATGGACTGGCAGGGGTCACCGACGGCGGTCACCGGATGCCCGCCACCATAGAGCGCGTTGAGCAGCACCACCTGGGCGTGCGAGGTGTCCTGGTACTCGTCGAGCAGCACCACCCGGTAGCGCCCCCGCTCGATGGTGCCGACCTCCGGATGGTTCCGGGCCACCAGCGCCGCCCGGGCGAGCTGGTCACCGAAGTCCATCGCCTCGAAGTCGTCCTTGCGCTGGGCGTACGCCCGGACCAGCGGCAGCAGTCGCAGCCGGAGCTGCTGGATGTGCAGCGCCTTGCGGACGTCCGCGTAGACCCGGCCCGGCCGGGACTGCACCTCGGCGAAGAACCGTCCGGTCCAGGCGGCCAGGTCGTCCGGGGTGACCAGATGCTCGGCCAGGTCACCGGCCAACGCCAGCACCGCGTCGGTGACCGTGCTCGGCATCCGCTCCACCTCGGACATGTCGCCGTCGTGGTTGCGGACCAGCAGGTCGACGATCTGCCACCGGGACGCCTCGGTGAGCAGCCGGGTCGACGGCTCGTAGCCGCCCCGCAGCCCGTGCTCGGTGACGATCCGGGCCGCGTACGAGTGGTACGTCGCCACGGTCGGCTCACCACCGAACGGGTCGTCGTCGGCGTTCCGGCTGTTCCGCCCCAACCGGCGCACCAACTGACCCAGCCGGGTACGGATCCGCATCCCCAGTTCGCCGGCCGCCTTCCGGGTGAACGTCAGGCCGAGGATCTGCCCCGGTTCGACGTACCCGTTGGCGACCAGCCAGACCACCCGGGCGGCCATCGTCTCGGTCTTGCCGGAACCGGCCCCGGCGACCACCAGCAGCGGTTCGACCGGCGCGGAGATGATCGCGGCCTGCTCCAGGGTCGGCGCCGGCAGCCGAAGCAGCTTGGCCAGCTCGACCGGGGTGTACCGGGGACCGGCGTCGGCGACCCGCTGCGTCGGCGCAGAACTGAACAGCGACGGCTGGGTCATCAGGAGTCGCCCCCGCCCCGCTGCCCCGGCGGTTTCGGCGCGCCGCCGGGCGGCTGGCGGCGGGTCGGCGGCCCGTCCGGCCGGCGTCGGGTCGGCGGCTCGACGACCTGGCGCCCCTGCCCCGAGATCGGGCAACTGCTCCGCACCGGGCAGACCCGGCACTTCGAGTTCGCCACCGCCGAGAACGTCGCCGCCGCCATCGTGTCGGCGGTACGCCGCACCATCGCCCGCGCCCAGCCCGCCTCCTCGCCCTCGCCGGCCGGCGGCTGGGCCTGCTCCTTCGCGTCCTGGGTCGGCGTACCGAGCTGCACCAGCGCGGCACCGCCGGACTCGGAGCCGGCACCGAGGTCTTCGAAGGCGCCCGCCTCCACCGCCGCCTGGTACGCACCGAGCTGCGGATGCTCGGCGAGTTCCGAGGCCGTCACCGCCGTCGACTTGCCGGTCTTCAGGTCGATCACGACGAGCCGGCCTTCGGCGTCCACCTCCAACCGGTCCACCCGACCGGTCAACTCGATCGGCCGCTTGGGGTCGTCGAGGCGTACCGCGAACTCGTGCTCGATGGCGAGCAGCCGGCGCGGGTTGCCGGCCAGCCAGCGCAGCAGCTTGTCGACCATCACCTCGGCTCGGGCCCGCTCCGGCCCGGCCATCCAGCGGGCGGCGAGTTCGATCACGTCGAACCGCCCAGCCACATACTCCAGCAGCTTGCCCCGATCGACACTCGCATCCTCGGCCAGCATCGCCGCGGCATGCACCAGATTGCCCACCCCCTGGGCCGCACTCGCCGGCCCCTTACCCCCATGCCGCTCCAACAGCCACCGCAGGCTGCACCGCAGCGCGCTCTCCATCCCCGAGGGCGTGACCCGGACCGGCTCCCCCTCCTCCACCAACGGCCGGTCGTCCGACAACGCCCGAAGCCCCCACCAATCATCCGGATGCGCCCCCGGCACCCCTGCGCCAGCCAACCGGGCCAACTCCACCGCCGCCCCCCGCCGCCGCACCGCCGACGCCGCCGGATCGGTCACCACCGTCCGCAACTCCGCCACCAACGCCGACAACGTCAACGCCCGAGGCGGGCGCCCGATCGGCAACGCCACCGGCTCATCTGAAAGGAAGGGCCCCTTCTTATCGTTTTCTGTAGAAGAAGGGCCCCTTCTTAACACCTCAGAGTCCTCGTCCGGCTGCTCAACCGCCGAGCCGAGTTCGTAGAGGAAGCGGCTCGGCTGTTCCTCGTGGTCGGCCACCCCGACCGCCGCCGAGGCGACCGCGCTCACCAGCAACTTCCGCCGGGCGCGGGTGGCGGCGACGTAGAACAGCCGGCGTTCCTCGTCCAGCACCGCCGAGGTCTGGCCGACCAGGGTGGCCGCCGCCCCGGCTCCCTCGCCCCGGCCGGCGAGGACGTCCACCAGCCGTTCCGACCCGAGCAGGCTGCCCCGCAGCCGCAGGTCCGGCCAGATCCCCTCCTGTACGCCGGCAACGGCCACCAGATCCCACTCCAGCCCCTTCGCCGCGTGGGCGGTGAGCAGGCGTACCGCCTCGCCACGGTCGGCGCTCGGCGCGAGTGTGTCCGCCGGCAACTGCTGCCCGAGCACGTGATCGAGGAACACCTCGGTACGCGCCCCCGGCAGCCGGTCGACGAACCGGGCCGCCGCGTCGAAGAGTACGACGATCGCGTCCAGGTCCCGGTCGGCGGCCGCGGCCCGCCAGCGCAGTCCGGTGTCTGCCGCCCCGGCCGCCGTGCGGGCCCGGGCCAGCGCGCCGGACCACCGCTCGGCCAGCCCGCTGGCCCGCCAGACCGCCCAGAGCACGTCCTCGGCGGTCGCCCCGGGCACCGCGCCGGCCTCCCGCGCGGTGGCCAGCAGAGCGGCGACCGCCTGGGCGGGCTCGGCCCAGCGCCGTTCGATCGCGACCAACTCGGCCGGATCACGCAGCGCCTCGACGAGCAGGTCGCCGGAGGGTCGCCGGTCCCCGGCCGCCAGGGCCAGGGCCCGCAACCCCTGGCGCAGCCGTCGCTCGGCCAGCGGATCGGCGCCGCCCAGCGGCGAGTGCAGCAGCGTCACCGCCGCCTCCTCGTCCAGCCGGTCCGGCTCCAGCGCGCAGCGCAACAGCAGCAGGAACGGCGCCACCGCCGGTTGCAGGTGCAGCGGCAGGTCCTCGGCGTGCACCACGGTCGGCACCCCGACGGTGTGCAGCGCACGCTGCAACGGCGGAAGCTGCAACGTGGTGGACCGGAGCACCACCGCCATCCGCGACCAGGGCACCCCGTCGAGCAGGTGCGCGGAGCGCAGCGCGTGTGCCAGGTACGCCGCCTCGCTGGTCCCGGACCGGAAGGTGCGTACCTCGACCGTGCCGGCCTCGGCGTCCGGCAGCGGACGCAGGTCGCGGTGCGCCGCCGGGCCACGCAGCCGACGGGCCAGCCGCCGGGTCGCGTCCAGCAGCCCCGGCCCGGCCCGGTACGACGTGGGCAGCAGCAGGGTCCGCGCCACCGCGCCGGAGGCGGTCCGGAACCGGTGCGGGAACGCGCCGACGGCGGCCGGATCGGCCCCCCGGAAGGCGTACGTCGACGAGTCCGGGTCACCGAACGCGACCAGTGGCTTGCCACCACCGGCCACCAGGTCGAGCAGGTCCAACTGGGCCGGGTCGGTGTCGGCGAGTTCGTCGAGGTAGATGTAGGCGAGCCGGTCCCGCTCGGCGTCGAGCAGCCCCGGATCGTCGGTGAGCAGGCCGGCGGCGGCCCGGACCAGTTCCGCCGGGTCGTAGGCGACCGAGCCCCGGGTGGTGGCGTCGCGCAGGGCCAGCACGGCGACGTACTGCCGGAGGAAGCGGGCAGCGGCGGGCCAGTCCGCCCGGCCGAGCCGCTCGCCGAGTTGGGCCAGTTCGACCGGTCCGACACCCCGCTCGGCCGCCCGCATCAGCAGGTCGCGGAGCTGTTCGGCGAAGGCCCGGGTACGCAGCGCCGGCCGCAACTCCTCCGGCCAGCCGACCGGATCCTCGATCTCGTCGGTCTCCTCGCCGTCCTCCACGCCGATCACCCCGAGCAGTTCCCGGATGATCAGATCCTGCTCCGGGCCGGTGAGGAGTCGGGGCGAGGGCTCGCCGCGCTCCGCCGCCGCCCGACGGAGCAGCCCGAAGGCGTACGCCGGGAAGGTGCGGACCAGCGGCTCGTGCAGCACCTTCCCGTCCGCTCCGGCGATCCGGGCCTCGATCCGGTGCCGCAGTGCGGTAGACGCCCGACGGCTGAAGGTCAGCACCAGGATGCGTTCCGGGTCGACCCCCTCGGCGACCCGGGCGGCAACCGCCTCGACCAGGGTGCTCGTCTTGCCGGTGCCCGGTCCACCGAGGACCAGTAGTGGCCCGTCGGTGTGCGTGACGACGGCTTCCTGCTCGGGGTCGTCGAGCCGCGCCGGCACGGCCTCAGCCGGCCGACGGACCAGCCGGTACGCCTGCACGCCGCCCATCACACCACGCCGCCCCGACGAGCCCGCCTCAGGTACGCCCGCGCCACGCGCCATCCTGACCGTCGGTACCACGTGGCACCCAACCGAGGAAGCGTACGGAGAGCGCCATCGGATCGAGGTTGGGCGAGGTGGCGACGAGGTCGAGCAGTGCCCGGTGCAGGTGCCCGGCGAGATGGACCAGCAAGCTGGCCCTGGCCCCGTAATGGGCGTACAACAGGTTCAGCCGGGCCGGCTGACAGGGCCAGGGCGCGGCGCAGGTCCGACAGAGATACCTCGGTCGGGTCGGCACGTGTGGGCGCCGACGCGCGTGCGGCGGGTTCACCGCTCGGGCCTGGTCATCAGGTCGGCGGTCCGGTGGACGCGCGTCGGACCCGTTCGAGTTTGACCCTTCAGCCCGACCGTCGGGTGAGCGGTTCGCCCGCCCCAACCCACACCCTGGTTCGTGTTACGGGTCTTCGCGGGGGTCGGGCGGGCTTTCGGCGCGGCCACCGGACCGACAGGAGGCGGCGACGCCGGTGGCGGTGGTGGCCACGGCATGGGCACCATGGGTACGTCGTCAGGGCAACGCCAGCGCAGTCCGCAGCGGCAGTAGCGCCACAGCCGACGCCAGTCCCGGTGATGCGGCGTCCGGTGGCGCACGAGCACCCGCAGTAGCTCGAACGGCGGAAACTGCGTCGAGGTCGCCGACAACCTGCCCGGTCGAGTACTGGTCCGGGACAGCAAGGACCGCGACGGCGGCACCCTCACCTTCGGTCCGACCGCCTGGCACGTGTTCATCTCCGAAGTAGCCCGACGGCCGTAGTTCAGCGCCGTGACCTCCGCTAACCGCCGAAGGCACGAAAATGACTGACGTGATCGGGCCCCCGGTAGCGCACAAGCCGCAGCAGAGGCGGAGCGCTTGGCACAGATTCGTCACAGAGACCAGACGGCAACGATAGACCGAGCACTCGTCAGCTTTGTTGCATGAACGGAAATGCCTGATGGTTGGGCTCGTGGCAGCGCCGGCCCAAGAAGTTCCACCACCCCGGGCGCCGAACGGAAGCGGCTCCCCATCAACCTATCGGTTATAGAGAACACCGATAACGCCAACGCGGCGTGCTACATCGCCGTTAGCGAACCTCAGATGCTTGCCGGCACACAGCAACCAGCCAATCTGTCCCGGCAAACGGTTCGGTCCGCACATCCTTCCGGGCGCCGGACAAGGTCGGCTGGCGCATCCGGCGAGCCCTTGCATCCCTTCCCCGTCGCAACCGAGTGCAGTACGGTCACAACAGTCCGTGACTATGCGCTAGGCATGTGGCCGACTGCACTTGCCGGGATCGCGCGCCCCCGAGGCACGGCGAGTGGGAGGGACATCTTGAGCACGAACGACGTGATCTTGTTGCAGTCAACCCTGGATAAGGATCGTCAGCGGTCAGCGCCGAGCATGTCTCCAGAGCGGCACCACACTTTCTTCGTCACAAAGCACTATCTACGCCAGCAGTTCAGCCCAGGGCATGACGATCTCCTCACTGGCATCGTAGATGGCGAGAAGGACTGTGGCATTGACGCCATGTACTTGTTCGCTAATTCAATGTGCCTGCGGGATGATACGCCGCTGAATGCTCTTGGCAGACGAGCGAAACTTGACTTAGTCATCTTCCAGGTCAAGAACACCGGCGGGTTTAGTGAGCCACCGATCGACAAGATGCTCATAAACCTCCCGAGGCTCCTCGACTTCGGCCGCGACGAGGAGAACCTTACACAGTTCGCGAACCCGCATTTGATCGAGGTATCTCGACGTTTCTTGAACACATATAAAAGGCTCGAACTGCCCCGACCTGAGCGTTACCGTTGTTTTCGCCTCGATGCGGGCACAACACGTACACCCAGGAATAGAGCGAAAAGGAGGAGAACTGGAAGCCTGCCTACGGAGTCTCTTCGGCGGATGCGAACCCAGCGTCTCTTACATTGGGGCAGCAGATATAGGCAACCTGGCACGCCAGCCACTCAACACGACTCGGAAGTTGCATCTTGCGGAGAATCCACTCTCTACCGACATCGCCGGCGGCTATGTGGCGGTCGTTCGTCTAGCGGAGTACGAAAAGTTCATCACCGGCCGCCATGGCGAACTCGATTCAACGCTATTCGAAGCAAACGTGAGAGACTATGAGGGCGAGACAATCGTCAACAAGAGCATCCAAGAAACTCTGGAGTCGACCGACACCAGCGAAGATTTTTGGTGGCTGAACAATGGGGTGACCATCGTCGCGTCCAGGGTACAGCCAGCCAACAAGGTGTTGGAACTGGAGTCGCCACAGATAGTCAACGGGCTACAAACATCAACTGAAATATACAAACGACGTACGGTCCCTTATCAAAGTGATCGCAGAAGCATACTAGTAAAGATTATCGAAGCGA
Source organism: Plantactinospora solaniradicis (assembly GCF_042658085.1). NCBI lineage: Bacteria > Bacillati > Actinomycetota > Actinomycetes > Micromonosporales > Micromonosporaceae > Plantactinospora > Plantactinospora solaniradicis. Next base: position 282,565 of record NZ_JBHSPR010000001.1, read on the forward strand.
ACGATAACGCCGCCCGCGAACGTATCATCCGCGCAACCAACAGTCAGACAGCATTCGGACCAAGCACATTGCGTGCGACCGACAGAGTTCAACGCCTGATCGAGGAATACCTCGACACGCAAGGACTTTACTACGAGCGCCGCCGACGTTATTACTTCAACCTCGGCAAGCCGGTGGAACGTATTGTCTCTATCGATCAAATGGGACAGGCCGTACTAAGCGTGCTCGCGCAGATGCCACACATAGCTCGCTCAAGCCCAAGCAAGATCTTCGATCAGGGGATCTACGAACTCGTCTTCCGACCCGACCATGAGCTTGCCACTTATTACGCCTGTATCAAAATTCTGCGCGCCGCGGGGGACTTCCTCGTGGTTGACGGAGGCGTCGGTGTAGTTGAGGATTTCCAATATCACCTCGCCATGCTGCTGGGCATAGCACTCACCGGCCACGAGCAACCGGGAACGAAAGATGTCGCACGCCTGGCCGACGAGGACTTCACGACCAGTACAGCCCGCGAACTCTTAAAACTCATTCAAGAGGAGTACGCGAAGGCTAATCGTTCAAAAAAGATCTTGATGCTCGATGGTCTGGCCAAGGATGCGTTGATGACAGAACGCATCCTTCAGCGTGGACATGACTATCTCAGAGGCACTTCTCCTCAAATTCCATCGAGTCAACGGGGCCGTCAGATCAAGCGCTCTGTCGGCCGCCGAGCCTCCAGCAACCCCCGACGGTAGGACCAGGCCTATCCGCTGCGCCCTTCTGAAGGTTTCAGCGGGGTGTGCGGGTGGTTGAGGCCGACTGCTGGGCGGCCTCGGCCTGGGCGGTCGCGGTCTCCTGCAACGCCTGGTGCTCGGCCGCCAGCGCCGCGTCCGCGTCGACGATGTGCCGGACGGCGGCGTTGACGTCGTCGGTGACGATGATCAGCTCCAGGTCGGCCAGGCCGATCTTGCCGTCGGCAGCAAGCGTGTTCCGCAGCCAGTCGAGCAACCCCTGCCAGTACGCCGTACCCATCAGCACGACCGGGAACCGGGTCACCTTGCCGGTCTGCACCAGCGTCAACGCCTCGAACAGTTCGTCCAGGGTGCCGAACCCGCCCGGCAGCACCACGAACGCCTGGGCGTACTTGACGAACATCGTTTTGCGGGCGAAGAAGTAACGGAAGTCGATCGCCATGTCGACCCAGTCGTTGATGCCCTGCTCGAACGGCAACTCGATGCCGAGCCCGACCGACAGTCCACCCGCCTCGGTGGCGCCCCGGTTGGCGGCCTCCATCACGCCGGGACCACCACCGGTGATCACCGCGTACCCGGCGGCGGCGAGCGCGGCGCCCAGTTCCTCGGCCAACTCGCACTCGGGGCTCTCCGGCTTGCTCCGGGCAGAACCGAAGACGCTGACCGCCGGGGGCAGGTCGGCGAGGGTGTCGAAGCCCTCGACGAACTCCGACAGGATCCGCAGGGCCCGCCAGGCGTCCTTGGTCTTCCAGTCTCCCCGGGTCCGGGAGTCGAGCAGCCGCTGGTCCGCCGTACTCAACGGGATGGACTCGCGGCGCAGGGTGACCGCGCCACGGTGCCGTTCCGGCCCCGGACCCCGGCCGCCGTTGCGGCCCTCGCTGTGGTTCATGACGTCCACCGTAATCCGGCGGGCGACAACAGGGGTGACGTCACCCGGTCCGTCACAAGACAAACATCCAGCGCAGGCGCAACCAAACAGGGCTCTGCGGCGTCTTACCAATCACAAGGGGGAACGCGTGGCGCCCACACCACCGCCGCGCACCTTCGGGGGGCAATTGTGATGACCAACGGCGAGATTGTCCGGCTCCGCCGACAGATGCAGCGCCGGATCCGGGCCGTGGTGGCCGAGCGCCGGATGGCGCGGCACGTCACGCCGGCCGGTGCCGACGACGGGGACCATGGGCCGGAGACGGCGGAGTCCCGGACACCGCAGCACATCAACGGGTGATCGGCGGCCGGCGGAGGGGGTCCGCCGGCCGTACGGTCCGGTGCCGGCTGGCGGCAAAGGGGCCACCGCCGGCCGGCGCCGTTCCAAGCCGTGCCGAGGAGTCAGTGGCGCCGTACCAATGGCACGGTACGACGTGCGGGTCAGTGTGACGCGAGCCAGCGGTGCAGGGTGGCCGCGCCGTCGCGGATCTTGCCGATCTCCACGTGCTCCTCGGGATGGTGCGCGAAGTTCGGGTCACCCGGCCCGAAGTTGAGCGCCGGGATGCCGAGCGCGGCGAACCGGGCGACGTCGGTCCAGCCCAGCTTGCCCACCGGAGCCTCGCCGACGGCCGCCAGGAACTCCTGGGCGGGTGCGGCGGTCAGTCCGGGCAGCGCGCCCGCCGCCGAGTCGGTCACCCGCACCTGGAAGCCGTCGAACACCTCGCGTACGTGTGCCTCCGCCTCCTCGGCCGTCCGGTCCGGCGCGAACCGGTAGTTGACCTCCATCTCGCAGAGGTCCGGTACCACGTTGCCGGCGACCCCGCCGTTGATCCGGACCGCGTTCATCCCCTCGCGGTACACGCAGCCGTCGATGGTGACCATCCGGGCCTGGTAGCCGGCCAACCGCTCGATCGCGGGACCGATCCCGTGGATGGCGTTGCGGCCGTTCCAGGACCGGGCCGAGTGCGCACGCCGACCGGTCGCGGTCACGATCGCCCGCATGGTGCCCTGGCAGCCCGCCTCGACCACCCCGTGGGTGGGCTCCAGCAGCACCGCGAAGTCCGCCAACAGCCATTCCGGATGGGCCGCTGCGACCAGGGTCAGCCCGTTGTAGCGGGACTCGATCTCCTCGGCCTCGTAGAAGAAGTACGTCACGTCGTACCGGGGGTTCGGCACGCTCACCGCGAGATGCAGGGCGTACGCCACCCCGGACTTCATGTCGGAGGTGCCGCAGCCGTAGATCAGGTCGCCCTGCACCGTGGACGGGAAGTTGTTGTTCAGCGGCACGGTGTCCAGGTGCCCCGCCAGCACCACCCGTTGGGCCCGTCCCAACTCCGTACGGGCCATCACCGTGTTGCCGTGCCGCGCGACCGTCAGGTGTGGGACGGCCCGCAGCACCTCCTCGACGCAGTCCGCGATTTCCTTCTCGTTGAGCGAGACGGATTCGATGTCGACCAGAGCGCGGGTCAACGCGACCGGATCGGCCAACACCTCGGGGGTGAGCGGGTTCTCCATGGTGGGAGACGGTACCGTCAAGACCGTATCGGCGGGACGCGTCACATGCTCAGGAATGACGTTCCACACTCATGACCGAGGGTGTCCCACACGAATGACTGAGAGGTAAAGCCCGGTGACGACCGCACAACCCGCCTGGGGCATCGGAGTGGCCACCTTCGCCGGGGATCAGGTGCTCGACACCTGGTATCCGACCGGCAAGCTCGGCCTGGGCTCGTCGCCACTGGTGGCCGGCGAGGACGGCGACGTACTCGACCTGCCGCCGGGCGCGATCGGCGAGCGCGCCCTGCCGGGACTGCGTACCGCCGTGGTGGTCACCGAGATCGGCTCGCTGGCGGACCCGATCAAGGACGCCTCCGACGCGTACCTCCGGCTGCACCTGCTCTCCCACCGGCTGGTCCGGCCCAACGAGCTGAACCTCGACGGCATCTTCGGGGTACTGGCCAACGTGGCCTGGACCTCGGCCGGGCCGTGCCCGCCCGAGCGGGTGGACGAGCTGCGGGTGGTCGAGCGGGCCGCCGGCCGGCACCTGGCGGTCTACGGCGTCGACAAGTTCCCCCGGATGACCGACTACGTCGTCCCGTCCGGCGTACGCATCGCCGACGCCGACCGGGTACGCCTCGGCGCGCACCTGGCCAGCGGCACCACCGTGATGCACGAGGGCTTCTGCAACTTCAACGCCGGCACCCTCGGCGCCTCGATGGTCGAGGGCCGGATCGTGGCCGGCGTGGTCGTCGGCGACGGTTCGGACGTCGGCGCCGGGGCCTCGATCATGGGCACGCTCTCCGGCGGCGGCAAGGAGAAGGTCCGGATCGGCGAGCGCAGCCTGCTCGGCGCCAACGCCGGCATCGGGATCTCGCTCGGCGACGACTGTGTGGTGGAGGCCGGCTGCTACATCACGGCCGGCTCGAAGATCAGTCTGCCGGACGGCCGGGTGGTCAAGGCCCGGGAGCTGTCCGGGGTCAACGGGCTGCTGTTCTGGCGCAACTCGGTGACCGGCGCGCTGGAGGCCCGGCCCCGTACCGGAAGCGGCATCGAACTGAACGCCGCGCTGCACGCCAACGACTGAGCGACCGCGACCGGGACCGGGAGGCGGCTGACGATGGCTTCCGGGTCGGAGCCACGAACGTCCGGATCCGGATCGGCGCCGTCCGGGGCGGACGTGCCGGCCGCCCACCCGAATCCGCGCTCGGCGCGGGAGCGGATGCTGGCCGGGGAGTGGTACCAGGCCGACGATCCGGAACTCGTCGCCCTGGCCCGCCGCGCCGCCGTACTCGTGCAGCGGTACAACACGACCGACGCGGACCGGCCGGAGCAGCACGCCGCGCTGCTCCGGGAACTCTGCGGCGAGGTCGGCGCCGACGTGGTCGTCCGGCCACCGTTCTACTGCGACTACGGCTCCCAGATCCGGATCGGGGACCGGACGTACCTCAACTTCAACGCCGTACTGCTGGACGTCACCGCCATCGAGATCGGGGCCGACGTGCAGATCGGCCCGAACGTGCAACTGCTGACCCCGCACCATCCGCTCGACCCGGAGCAGCGGCGGGCCAGGTGGGAGGCGGCCCGGCCGATCACCATCGGCGACAACGTCTGGCTCGGTGGCGGGGTGATCGTCCTCGGTGGCGTCACCATCGGCCCGGACACCGTGGTCGGGGCCGGCAGCGTGGTCACCAAGGATCTCCCGGCCGGCGTCGTCGCCGTGGGGAACCCCGCCCGGGTGAGGTAAGGAAGGGCCCCTTCTTATCGCTTTCTGTATAGGAAGGGCCCCCTGTTAACCACCCCGCCCTCATCGGGGGGCGGGTTGGGGCGGAGGGTCGCCCTGTAGCCAGCGCAGGGCGTCGGGGTCGCGCAGCGGCCGGGAGAACAGGTAGCCCTGCCCGGACGAGCAACCCATGTCCAGCAGGATGGTCCGGACCGCCTCGGTCTCGACCCCCTCGGCGATGATGTCCAGCCCGAGGGTGCCGGCCAGCCGGATGATTCCCTCGACCAGCAGCCGCTGGCGCCGCGACGAGGCGACCGTCTCGGTGAACGACCGATCGATCTTGAGTACGTCGGCGGGCATCTGCTGGAGGTAGCTCAGCGAGGAGAACCCGGTGCCGAAGTCGTCGATGGCGACCCGCAGGCCGTGGGCACGCAGCTCGGACAGCTCACTCCAGACCGGCTCCTCGTCCCGGAGCAGCAGGCTCTCGGTGATCTCCAGCATCACCCGGTTCGGCGGTACGTCGGCGGCGGCCAGCGCCGCGCGTACCGTCGCCACGAACCCGGGGGTACGCAGTTGCCGGGCGGAGACGTTGATGCTCACGTACGGCGTACCGCCCTCGCCCCGGTCCGCGTGCCAGCGCGCCGCCGCGTCGACCGCCTGGCGCAGCACCCAGTCGCCGATCGGCTCGATCAGCCCGGTTTCCTCGGCCAGTCCGATGAACTGCTCCGGCGGCACCGGGCCCCGGGCCGGATGGTGCCACCGGGCCAGCGCCTCGAAGCCGACCGCCACTCCCGTACGCATGTCGACGATCGGCTGGTACTCCACGGAGAAACTGAGCTTCTCCACCGCCTCGGTCAACGCGGCCCGCAACTCCAGCCGCTCCACGATCGCGGTGTGCAGCTCGGTCTGATAGCGGCACCAGCGCCCCTTGCCTGCCCCCTTGGCGACATAGAGTGCAAGGTCGGCACGTTGCAGCAGCTCCCCGGCGTCACTGGCGTCGTCGGTGGTGGCCACGCCGACGCTGACCGAGCCGTTCACCACGGTGTCGCCGACCTCGAGCGGTTCGGCGAGCGCCCGGACCAGGTGGTCGGCGATCTGCTCGACCTGCTCCGGGCCCTCCGCGTCCCGAACCAGTACGGCGAACTCGTCGCCGCCGAGGCGGGCCACCAGGTCGTTCGCGCCGACGATCTCGCGTAGCCGCTGGCCAGCAGCGACCAGCAGCGCGTCGCCGATGGCGTGCCCGTGGGTGTCGTTCACCGCGGTGAACTCGTCGAGGTCGATGGAGAGGGCACCGACGGTACGGTCGCCGTCCCGGGCCTTCTCCACCGCCTCGTAGACCTGGTCCTGATAGGACGCCCGGTTGGCGAGCCCGGTCAGGGTGTCGTGCACCGCCCGGTGGGTCAGTTCCTGCTCCAGCCGGACCCGCTCGGTGACGTCCCGCATGGTCAGCACGAAGCCGCGTACGGCCCGGTCCCGGCGCAGGTCCCGGCAGGTCACCTCGAGCTGTACCCGCTGTCCGTCGGCCCGCCGGACGCTGAGGTCGACCCCGTCGACGCGCCGTTCCGATTCGGCGCGTACCGGGTCCAGTAGGGCGCTGACCAGGAGCTGGTCGTCGGCGTGCAGCACGGCGGCCAGGTCGGTGCAGTCCACCGGCTCCACCCCCAGCACGCCCAGCACCGACGGGCTCGCGTACCGGATCTGGTGGTCGTCGTCGACGATCAGGATGACGTCGGCGGCGTTCTGCACAAGGCTGCGGAAGTACGCCTCGCTGTCCCGACGGTTGATCTCCTGGGCCAGGCTGATCCGTTCCAACGCCATCGCCGCCTGCGCCGCCAACACCTCCAGCGAGTCCCGCAGCGTCGGCAACAGTCGGCTGTCGGCGGCCACCAGCAGTGCGCCGACCCGGGGTGCGCCGCTGGCCCGCCCGTCGCCGACCAGTGGGCAGAGGGCGACGGTCTCGAAACCCCGGAGCTGCTCGGCCAGCGCCGGCTGCAGCGTCCGGACCCGCAGCAGCCGGCTACGCCGGGCTGCCGCGCTGGTCGGGGCCGGGTAGAAGGCGGACGGCGCGGCCACCCCGGGTCCCCAGATGCTCATCGCGGCCGCCGGCACCCCGTCGGTGTGGTTGATCGAGAACACGATCCGGTGCCCGGTCTGCCGTGGCACCAGCCGCGCCACCGCGGTACGCACCGCCCGGCGGACCTCCGCCGTGTCGGTGGCGGCCACCAACTCGGCGCCGGCCTGGCGCAGGCCCCGCTCCCGGGCGACCGCCTGCCGGTGCCCGTCCACCGCGTCGCCCAGCCGGCTCAGCACCAGCGCGAAGACCACGCCGCCGACCACGGCGATCACCGCGCCGTCCTTTACCTCACCGTTGACCACCTGGAGCAGCAGCACCGCCGGGGCGAGGGTCGCGGCCAGGCCCAGCAGCACCAGCCGGGTCTTGTCGATCTCGGAGTCCTGCGGCGCGGCCGGCTCGGTCAGCCTCGCCATCGACGGGTGCAGCGCGGCAGCTCCCCAACTGGCGTAGAAGAGCAGCCAGCCCAGCTCGGTCGGGCCACCCGGCTCCCAACCCCCGGCCAGCAGCGCGGCGCCGTAGACGAGGTCGGCCACCAGCATGCCGACCGCGCCGGTGACCAGCAGCATCGCGGCGACACTGCGCTGCGAGGTGATCGCCAGCCGTACGGTGGTGGCCAGCAGGAGCCCGTCCACCAGGGCGTACGCGGCCAGCGCCGACTGCTCGAAGGTGCTCGGCCCGACGCCGAGCAGGTACGGATGGATGACCAGCACCCAGAGCAGGAACGCACCGGCGGTGGTGAAGATCAGGAAGTCGAGCAGGCCGGAGCGGTCCCGAGCGCCGGTGGTGGACCTGGTCAGGCCGAGCAGCCCGGCGCCGATCAGCGGCAGCATCACCAGGTAGAAGACGTCCGAGACGACCGCCGACGTGGACTTGGAATCGCCGAGCGGCAGGTTCGCGGCGAGCAGGTAGACGGTGTCGCCGACCGTGAAGGCCGCGAGGGCCGCGCCGAGCAGCCACCAGGAGTACGCCCGGTTCGGCCGGTACCGGCGTACCCCGACCGCGACGGCGGCGACGCTCGTCAGCCCCACCGCGCCGGTCAGCACCGTACGGAACGCCGGCAGGCCGAAGAAGCCGACCACCAGTACACCGATCCCCCCGGCGTACCAGGTCAACGCTTTCCGAGCTGACACGGCTCTCCTGCTGATCGTCGGGACGGCGGCGCAACGCGATCGAAACAGCTTCGCCGATGGGTCTACCAGTCCTCGATGCGCTTCGCTATCACCCCGCCGGGTACTGGTGTCGACCGATAGGCAGGGTCCACTCCGGTACCAGCGGCTTCACCACGGAATCGACGCCTGTCAGGACGGAATGGACGGTGCCATCCGGACGACGAGATCGGCGCGGCCGACCGTCTCGGCGATCAGTTCGGCGTTGCGTTGGTCCGTACCCCGGGCCCGGGCCGCCGCCTCGGCCGGTTCCCGACCGAAGGCGATATGCCGGTCGGTCAACCGGCGCAGCCGTTCGGTCTCGTCGAGATCGAGGTACCACACCTCGTCGAGCAGCTCGCGTACCTCGCCCCAGGGCTCGCCCGGAACCAGCAGGTAGTTGCCCTCCACCACCACCAGCGGAACCGACGGCGGCACCGGAATCGCCCCGGCGATCGGCTCCTCCAGCTCGCGACGGAACTCCGGCGCGTACACGGTGCCGGGCCCGGCCGCCCGCAGCCGGCGCAGCAGGGCGACGAACCCGGCACCGTCGAAGGTGTCGAGGGCGCCCTTGCGGGCGTGCCGGCCGAGCCGGTGCAACTCGTTCTCGGCCAGGTGGAAGCCGTCCATCGGCACCAGCTCGGCCAGCTCGCCGAGCGCCGCCACGATCAGTCCGGCCAGGGTCGACTTGCCCGCCCCGGGCGCGCCGGTGATGCCCAGCAGCCGGCGGGGAGCGGCCGAGGCCAGCGCGTGGGCCCGGGCCACCAGTTCGTCCAGCGGCGGAGGATCGGATGCGGGGATCATCCGGGAACTATCTCACCGGCGCCGGCCCGGCAGGCGACGGCGTGAGCCGGGAAGGACGGACGCGACGACGGCCGGCAGCGGCACCTTGGCGCCGTGCTCGGATCCGCGTGGTTCAGCTCGGATCGGTGGGTGGACCGTCCAACCGGGGCGCAGTGATCGCGAACCGGGCCTCGACGGTGGCCTGCACGGTCTGGAGCTGCGGATCGAGTTCGAGTTCCGGCACCCCGCCGCCGGCCTTGGCGGTCATCCCGAAGGCGGCCCGGGTCATCATCATCGGCCGGTCCGCCGCGCCGCTGTCGGAAAGTTGCAGCAGGGCGGTCACCTCGGCGCCGAGCGCGTCGGCGTACTCCCGGGCTCGGGCGATCGCCTCCGCGACGGCGGCCCGCCGGGCTTCCCGGTGCACCGGGCTGCCCGGCCGCAGTTCCCACCACGGACCGGCGACGGTGGTCTGGTCCTGGTCGGCGAGCCGGAGCATCAACTCGCCGAGCACTCCGAAGTCGGTCACCGTCACGGTGGTGGTGGCGCTACCGGCGTACGCCGAGACCCGCTCGCCGGAGCGCTTCAGCTCGGGGCGTATCCACAGCTGACCGGTCTCGCGGCGGTCGATGGCGTCGCCGTAGCCGTCGATCAGTGCCCGTACCGCGTCGGAGCGTTCGGCGAGCCGGGCCAGTGCCGCCGGGCGGCTCTTGTCCCGGGCCGAGACCGTGACCGCGAACCGGGCGATCTCCGGGGAGACCTCCCGGACCGCGTCGCCGCGCACCACGACAGTGGGTTGATCCGTCATCCACCCACCCTAGTTCGGCGGGCCGGTCCGTGCCGACGTCGCTGTTCCCGGTTGTCCGACGTCGCTGTTCCCGGTTGTGCGACGTCGCTGTTCCCGGTTGTGCGACGTCGCTGTTCCCGGTTGTGCCGAGGGTCCGTTCACCCGGTCGGGCATGTGTCCACGAATCGGGTGCGGGCCGCCCTCGATCTCACTAGCGTCCCGTCATGAACAAGCCGGGCAGCCGTGTCCAGCGGCAACACGTCGCGGCTGGGTCGCCTCCGCAACTGACACCCCGCCATGACTGCCCAGGGAGCCAGCATGTCCAACCACTTCAGTGCCGACAACCTCAAGTTTCCCGGCGACGACCGTCGCCTCGAACTCACCGACCTGTACGTGTTCCCCTCGTCGGAGAACCCCGACAAGACGGTGCTGATCATCGACGCCAACCCGACCGTCGCCCCGCCCCCGATACCGCCGGCCACCACCGGTCCGGAGTTCTACCCCGGCGCGGTCTACCGGATCAACATCGACACCGATGGCGACGCGCAGGCCGACGTCGCGTTCACGTTCACGTTCTCCGAGTACGACAACGGCAGCCAGACCGGAACCGCCTGGTACGCCACCGGCCCCGAGGCCCGTCAGCCCGAGCCGGCCGGCCGGGTGTTCGCCGAGTCCATCCCGGTCAGCTTCGACGGCACGGTCGATCCGATCCTGGTCGACGAACCAGGGCAGATCCGGCTGTTCGTCGGGCTGCGCAGCGACCCGTTCTTCGCCGACGTCGAGGGCGCCCTGCACGGCATGAAATGGACCGGGCACGACGACTTCGCCGGCAACAACGTCGACTCCATCGCGCTGGAGGTGCCCACCGAACTGCTCGGCCCCGGCCCGGTGATCGGAGTGTGGGCCTCGATCAGCCGGCGCCGGGACGGCGTACTGGAGCAGTTGGACCGGGGCGGGAACCCGACCATCAACCCGTTCATCAACCCCGACGGCGAGAAGAACCTGTACAACTCCCGGCAGCCCGCCGACGACGTGGCCAACTACCTGGGCCCGTGGTCTCAATTGCTGGAAAAGGGCGGCTACCCACCGAAGGAGGCCAAGGAGACCGCCATGCAGGTTCTACCCGACCTCCTCCGCTACGACCGCACCAAACCGGTCGCCTATCCCAACGGCCGCAAGCTCGTCGACGACGTCTTCAGCTACCGCTTCGCGTGGCTGACCTACGGCAAGCTTCCCCCGACCGGCCTTGAGCCGCACGCCGACCTGATGCCGCACTTTCCCTACCTCGGCCCACCCAACCCCAACCCCTGACCCGCACCGGTCGCGATGACCGGGGCAAGGGGACGGCGCTCCCCCGGGCCACCACGATTCTCGTCGGGCTGTGGTCGACCGCGAACCACAGCCCGACAAGAATCATGATCGCCTGTCAGCTCGGATACGCCTCCAACTCCCAGAGCGAGTAGCCGTAGCCGGTACCCCGGGCGGTGCCGTTGATCCGCAGGTAGCGGCCGGTGGCGCCGAGTCCGGTGTGCTCGTCGACCCCGCCATCGGCGCCGGTCACCGACCTCACCGTGGTCCAGGTGCTGCCGTCCGCCGAGGTCTGGATCTGGTACGCGCTGCCGTACGCCGCCTCCCAGCTCAGCTTCACCCGGCCGATCGCCTGGGACGAGCCCAGGTCGACCCGGATCCACTGCGGGTCGGTGAACACCGAGGACCAGCGGGTGGCCGGGTTCCCGTCCACCGCCGCCGACGCCGGCACGTCCGCCCCCTCGGCGCTGGACGCGGTGGCAGGCCGGTTCAGCAGCAGGTTGCCGCCACCGCTCGGGCCGGACGGGGTGCCGTACACCTCGAACTCCCAGAGCGAGTAGCCGAAGCCGGTGGCCCGGGCGGTGCCGTTGATCCGGACGTACCGGCCGGTGCCGGTCAGCCCGGTGTGGTCGTCGATCCCGCCGTCCGCGCCGGTCACCGACTTCACCGTGGTCCAGGTGCTGCCGTCCGCCGAGGTCTGGATCTGGTACGCGCTGCCGTACGCCGCCTCCCAGTTGAGTCGTACCCGACTGAGCTGGTACGACGCCCCGAGGTCGACAGAGATCCACTGTGGGTCGGCGAACGCGGAGGACCAGCGGGTGGCCGGGTTGCCGTCCACCGCCGCCGAGGCGGGTACGTCGGCACCCTGCACGGTGGACGCGGTGGCCGGACGGTTCAGCGCCAGGTTGCCGGTCGGCTCGGGATCCGGCCCCGGCCCGCCGCCGCCCTCGCCGAGCAGGCTGAACTCGTCGATGTCGTACAGCCCGCCGCCGGTGCCCCGGAACACCAGGTACAGCGTGTGGGTGCCGGCCGGCGCGGTGATGTTCCCGGTGACGTCCCGGAACTCGCCGTACCCACCGGTGGCCGGCACGGTCGCCGAGCCGACGAGCTGTCCGGTCGGCGAGCCGACCCGCAGTTCCAGGGTGTGCCCGCCGACGTTGGCGCCGACCCGGGCCGAGAAGGATCGCACCCCGGTCAGGTTGTACGGGGCGAACGCGATCCAGTCCCCGTTGTCGATGTACCCGACGGCCCGGCCGCCGTGCGCCTGACCCGGGGCGCTGGTCTGCACCCCGTTCGACGACGAGTAGTGCTCGGCCTGACGTACCCGGGGTTGCAGGATGCTCTGCGCGTGGGTGGTCAGCGGCGCCTGCCCGCCGCCCCCGTTGTCGGTGTACTCCGCGTCGACCACCCCGAAGATGTTGGCCGAGACGTCGTGCTCGCCGTCGGCCAGCGTCCGCAGCGTGCCGGTGCAGCCCTGGGCGCTGGTCAGCAGGTGCGCGTGCGAGTCGTGGCCGAGCAGGTAGCTGACCTTGACCCGAGAGCAGTCGATCGTGGTGTCCTGCGGATCGGTCACCACCACCCGGAACGGCACCGTGTCACCGAAGGTGAACGTCTGGCCGTTGAGCGGCAACTCCAGCCGGACCGTCGGGGCGGTGTTGCCGACCGTGATCACCACGCTGGCGGTCGCGCTCCGGCCGGTCGAGTCCCGTACGGTCAGCGTCGCGCTCCGGGTGCCGTTGCCGGTGTAGGTGTAGCTGGGGTTCGGGGCGGTGGAGTCGGTGCTGCCGTTGCCGTCGAAGTCCCAGGCGTAGGTGATCGGGTCGCCGTCCGGATCGAGCGTGCCGGCCGAGGAGAAGGCCACGGTCAGCGGCGCCACCCCGGAGGTCGGGGTCGCCGCGATCACCGGCTTCGGGGCCCGGCCGTTGCGGGCGTACTCGATCCGGTAGACCGCCGAGTGCTCGTCGCCGTTGAAGAACCCGGTGCCGTAGTCGAGTACGTAGAGCGCGCCGTCCGGGCCGAACTCCATGTCCATCACCTGGGTGCCGGTCCACGGGAACGGATTGATCTTGAACGGCTTCCCCGCCTCGTCCAGCACGATGTTCTTGATCCAGCGCCGGCCGAACTCACCGGCGAAGAACGTCCCGTCGTAGTACTCGGGGAACGCCACCTCGGAGGTCGAGTTCGGGTCGTACCGGTAGACCGGGCCGGCCATCGGGGACAGCCCGCCGCCGATGAACTCCGGCGGCTGCGACCCGGTGTACGGCAACCAGGCCGGCACCGCCGCCGGCAGGTTCCGGATCCCGGTGTTGTTCGGCGAGTCGTTGGTCGGCCCGCCCGCGCAGTTGTACTTCGGCCCCGACGGCCCGGACGGGAAAGTGAACTCGTTGTACGCGTCGTTGTTCCCGGTGCAGTACGGCCAGCCGTAGAAGCCGGGCTGGGTGATCCGGGCGAACTCCACCTGCCCGGCCGGTCCCCGGTTCGGGTCGGCGGTGCCGGCGTCCGGACCGTAGTCACCGAGGTAGACCGCCCCGGTCACCTTGTCCACGCTCATCCGGAACGGGTTCCGGAACCCCATCGCGTAGATCTCCGGCCGGGTGTTCGCGGTCCCCGGCGCGAACATGTTGCCGGCCGGCACCGTGTAGCCCCCGCCCGCACTCGGCTTGATCCGCAGCACCTTGCCCCGCAGGTCGTTGCTGTTCGCCGAGGTCCGCTGCGCGTCGAACGCCGGGTTACGGCCGGCCCGCTCGTCGATCGGGCTGAACCCGGCCGAGTCGAACGGGTTGGTGTCGTCCCCGGTGGACAGGTAGAGGTTGCCGGCGGCGTCGAAGTCGATGTCCCCGCCGACGTGGCAACACATGCCCCGGCTGGTCGGTACGTCCAGGATCAGCGTCTCGCTCGCCATGTCCAGGGTGTTGTCCGCCCGTACGGTGAACCGGGCCAACCGGTTGACGCCGTTCCACGGCGCGAAATCGGCCGGCGTACCGGTGGCCGGCGCCCCGCCGCCCGGGGTGTTCAGCGGCGGTGCGTAGAAGGCGTACACCCAGCGGTTGGTGGCGAAGTTGGGGTCGGCCTTGATGCCCTGCAAGCCCTCCTCGTCGCCGGTGTAGACGGCGAGCCGGCCGGCGACCTTGGTGTTGCCGACCGCGTCGGTGTGCCGGATCGTGCCGTCCCGGGCGGTGTGCAGTACGCCCCGGTCCGGCAGCACGGTCAGGCTCATCGGCTCGCCGACCTCGGCCACCCCCTTGGCCAGGGTCACCTGCTGGAAGGTGCTGTCGACAGTGCCGCCGCAGACGCCCGGCGCCGCGCCGGCCGCGGTCCGGATGCCGCCGAGCAGATGGGTTCGGAACAGCGGCTCGGCAAAGGACTCGTCGGTGTGCCCGCCGCCGGTGTACCAGGACCGGCCACCGTCGTAGTTGTGGCACCAGGCGATCGGGTGGTCGTACCCGTTGCCGCCACCGGTGTAGGTCGTCTCGTCCAGGGTGGCCAGCACGTGCACCTTGCCGCGCGGGTTGGCCCGGAAGTTGTACCACTCGTCGGTGCGGTTCCACCGCAGCGGCAGCGTCTCGGTGGACGGGTGCGCCCGGTCGGCAACCTTGACCGTCGCCGGCTGCGGTGCCGGGTGCGAGGCGAAGTACGCCCCGACCAGCCCGCCGTACCACGGCCAGTCGTACTCGGTGTCCGAGGCGGCGTGCACGCCGACGTACCCGTTGCCGGCCTGGATGAAGCGCTGGAAGGCGGCCTGCTGGGCGGTGTCCAGCACGTCGCCGGTGGTGGAGAGCCAGATCACCGCGTCGAACCGGGCCAGGTTCGCGTCGGTGAACGCCCCGGCGTCCTCGGTCGCCTCGACCGCGAAGTTGTTGGCCGTGCCGAGCTGCCCGATGGCGGTGATCCCGGGCCCGATCGACCCGTGCCGGAACCCAGCCGTCTTGGAGAACACCAGCACACTGAACGCCGGGGCCGCACTGGCCGCCGGTGGCGTCACCGCCACTCCGGCAGCGACGAGCAGCAGGCTCAGCGCGGCACCGAGCCATGATCGCATTCGATTGCGCACGGACGGAGTCCTTTCCTGTCAACAACAGACAGGCGTGCGCGCCGTTTCACGCCCCTGGTGGGGGTACGCCACTCCGGCTGGGCCGGCCGGAGAGAGCGCGAGAGATGTGCATACATCGTTACGACCGTGTTGCCACCCCGTCAAGCACTCCCCCCAACTTTCCCGAGAGCGCTCTCTGCGATGTAAGGAAGGGCCCCCGCTTATCGTTTTCTGTAGAAGAAGGGCCCCTTCTTAACGCCTCACCCACCGGCCGAGACGCCGAAGTCGGCCCGGTGGTCCTCCGCCCAGGCCCGGAAGGTGCCGGCCGGACGACCGAGGATGCGCGGCACGTCGTCGGTGACGATCTCGTTGCGGCCGGCTCGCGCCCACGCGGAACCGACCAGCGTCGCCCGCACCGCCGCCGGCCCCAGTCCAGCAGCCGTCAATCGCTGCCGGGCCGCGTCGTCGGGCAGGTCGACCGTGTCGATCGGACGGCCGAGCAACTCGGCCAGCACCTCGGCCTGCTCGGGCACGCTGATCACCGCCGGTCCGGTCAGGGTGTACGTCCGTCCGGCATGCCCGTCCGAGGTCAACGCCGCCACGGCCACCTCGGCCACGTCACGGGGGTCGATCACCCCCTGCCGGGCCGCACCGGTGAGGTTCGGCACCGGGGCTCCCGCCGCGATGGCGCCGGCCCAGCCGAGGGTGTTCGAGGCGAAGCTCGACGGGCTCAGCAGCGTCCAGGCCAGGCCGCTCGCCCGGACGGCCTGCTCGGCCCGCAGGTGCCAGCCGCCGACGACCTGGTCGGCGCCGGCCCCCTCGCCAGCGCCGAACCCCTCGCCGGTGCCGAACCCCTCGCCAGTGCCCAACCCCTCGCCGGTGCCGAACCCCTCGCCGGTGCCGAACCGTTCGCCGGTGCCGAACCCCTCGCGAGCGCCAAACCCCTCGCCAGTGCCCAACCGCTCGCCGGTGCCGATTGCGGAGAGCTTCACGATCCGGGCCACTCCGGCCGCGCGTGCCGCCTCGACCAGAGCCAGGTCGTGCCGGGGCGTCGGCGACGCCGGAGCGGTCAGCAGGAAGACGGCCTCGACGTCGGTCACCGCCCGGCGCAGCGAGGCCGGATCGTCGTAGTCCCCCCGGACGACCTCGACCTCGGACGGGGTCGAGGCCGAGCCCGACCCCGGGGCGGCGGCCGAACCCGAGGCCGAACCCGAGATCGCGGCGGAGGCCGAGCGCGAGATCGCGGCGGCGATCGTGGCGGGTGTCCGGGTCATCGCCCGGACCGGTCCGCCCCGGTCGCGCAGTAGTCGCAGGACGGAGCTTCCGATGGTGCCGCTGGCACCGGTAACGAGGATCATGCCGCCGACGGTGCCAGTGCGCCGTACCCGGCCACTAGGACGTTTCGGCACGGTCGGCCGCAGGTCCGCGGCGGGCCGGGCCGACCGCCCTACCCTGGACCGGTGGAGATCATCGAGGTACGGCCCCCGCTGTTGCCACCGCCGCTTCGGGCGCTGGTCTCCGGGATCGACCTTGCCCGGCCGGTCGGCGACCGGCACCCGGATCCCGTCGAGCGGGTCGTGGTGGACCAACCCGACCACGCCACCTCGCTCGTCTGGCGGTGGGCGCCCGACGGCCGGCCCGAGTTCGTGGTGCTGGGACCCCGCACCCGGGCCGGGTACCACCTGCACCGACCGGTACCGCCGTGCCTGCGGGTACGTCTGCATCCCGGCCGGGCCCACCTGCTGCTGGGACTGCCGGCCCGGAACCTGGTGGACCGGGCCGTGCCGGCACACGCCTTCCTGGGCGGCCCGGCGGACCGGTTGGTCCGGACACTGGGCGGGTTGGTCCGGGAGCCGGACGGCGACGTCGAGCCGGCGGACCTGGTCGCCGCACTGGCGGACGCGCTGACCGGATACCTGTCGGACCGGCCGGTGGCACAGCGCCGGCAGAGCGATCTGGTACGCCGGGCGACCGCCCTGCTCTCCCCCGCCCCCGGCCGACGTCCCGAGCCGGTACCCACGGCGGCCCGCCGGCTGCACGTCAGCGAGCGGCAGCTGCGGAACCTGTTCGACGAGGCGGTCGGGGTCTCGCCCCGGCACTTCGTGCAGATCGACCGGGTACGCGGCGTACTCGCCCGGGCCCGGCCGGGGCGGCTGGCGGAACTCGCCGACGGTGCCGGTTACTACGACCAGTCACACCTGACGGCGGAGTTCCGCCGGCTGATGGGCGTACCGCCCGGGGCCTTCCTCGCCGGGCGCCGCCCCGCACCGGTCGCCTGCCACCAGATCGGTTAACAAGGGGCCCTTCCACCCCCGAAAACGATAAGCGGGGGCCCTTCCTAACGGGCCAGGCGGTCCGCTGCGGCGGCTACCCGCTCGTCGGTGGCCGTCAGCGCTACCCGTACGTGGCGGTTGCCGGCCGGGCCGTAGAACTCGCCCGGTGCGACCAGGATGCCCCGCTGGGCGAACCAGTCCACCGTCGTCCAGCAGTCCTCGTCGCGGGTGGCCCACAGGTAGAGCCCGGCCGCCGAGTGCCCGATCTCGAAACCCGCCTTGACCAGTGCGTCCCGCAGCACCTCGCGCCGGTTCGCGTACCGGGTCCGTTGCTCGACCACGTGCTCGGAGTCGTCGAGCGCCGCGACCATCGCCGCCTGCACCGGAGCCGGCATGATCATCCCCGCGTGCTTGCGTACCGTGAGCAGGGCGCTGACGATCGCCCGGTCCCCCGCGACGAATCCGGCCCGGTAGCCCGCCAGGTTGGATCGCTTGGACAGCGAGTGCACGGCGATCAGGTTGGAGTAGTCGCCGTCGGAGACGTCCGGGTGCAGCACCGAGGTCGGTGCCTCCTCCCAGCCCAGCGAGAGGTAGCACTCGTCGCTGGCGACCACCGCACCGCGCTCGCGGGCCCAGTCCACCGTCTTGCGCAGGTGCGCCGGGGGCAGCACCTGGCCGGTGGGGTTGGACGGCGAGTTGACCCAGACGAGTCGTACCCGGGGATCCGGCCCGACGGCGGTCAGTGAGTCGGCCCGGACGACCTCCGCCCCGGCCAGCCGCGCCCCGACCTCGTAGGTCGGGTAGCAGATCCGGGGGATCACCACCACGTCGCCGGGGCCCACCCCGAGCAGGGTGGG
Organism: Plantactinospora solaniradicis; assembly: GCF_042658085.1. Lineage (NCBI taxonomy): Bacteria > Bacillati > Actinomycetota > Actinomycetes > Micromonosporales > Micromonosporaceae > Plantactinospora > Plantactinospora solaniradicis. Next base: position 300,700 of record NZ_JBHSPR010000001.1, read on the forward strand.
CAGCCAGGCGACCAGCTCCTTGGAGCCGATCGTCGGCAGCACCCCGACCAGGTCCGGGTCGGCCCCACAGGCCCGAGCCACCCAGCTTGTCAGCGCCGCGCGCAGGGCCGGGGTGCCGGCGGTCAACGGGTAGCCCGGGGCGTCCGAGGCCGCCGCGAGGGCGGCCCGGATCGACGCGGGAACCGGGTCGACCGGGGTACCCATCGACAGGTCGACTATCCCGTCCGGGTGCTGCCCGGCCCGCGTCTTGGCCGGTGCGAGCAGGTCCCAGGGAAAGTCGGGCAGGTTGCCGGTACGGCCGGCCGGAGCGCCGTCAGATGCTCGGCCGGAATCCGGTGTTTCGGGGCTCAGTGCTCACCCCGGGCCGGCTGGGCCGCGACGAAGGGGGTGTCCTTTTCGATCTTGCCGGTCTTGGAAGCACCGCCCGGCGAACCGAGGTCCTCGAAGAACTCGTAGTTCGCAGTGGTGTAGTCCTTCCACTGCTCCGGTACGTCGTCCTCGTAGAAGATCGCTTCGACCGGGCAGACCGGCTCACAGGCCCCGCAGTCGACGCACTCATCGGGGTGGATGTAGAGCATCCGGTTGCCCTCGTAGATGCAGTCGACCGGGCATTCCTCGATGCACGCCTTGTCGAGCACATCCACGCACGGCTCGGCGATGATGTAGGTCACCGATCTTCTCCTCCGCAAGCCACGCCGCGATCGACCGCGACGGTAAGAGCCTAGTATGTCGCCGGGGAGGGGGTCGATCGTGCTCGGACGGCGGGATGTGGGACACCGAATCGTAGTTCGGCGGATTGTCGGAAATCAGAGCGGTCGTACCCTGTTCACCGACGCTCTCGGCGAACTTGTCGACCTGACCGAGACTCATCTCACGCTGGCCACCGCGACCGGGCCGCTGCGGGTGCCCCTCGGCGAGGTGCACCGGGCCAAGCGGGTGCCGCCGGCCAGACGCCCGAGCGCGGCGGCGGTGATCGAACTCGAACTGGCCTCGGACGAGGCGTGGCCCGCCCCGGTCCGGGACCGGCTCGGCGACTGGCTGCTGCGTACCGCCGACGGCTGGAGCGGCCGGGCGAACTCGGCCCTCCCGATCGGTGACCCGGACCGACCCCTGGACGACGCGATCGACGCGGTGCAGCACTGGTACGCGGAACGGGGCCAACCGGCACTGATCAACGTTCCACTTCCGCTGGCCGCTCCGGTCGGCGCGACCCTCGACGAGCGTGGCTGGACCACCCGGACGTTGGTGCTGGTGCAGACCGCTCCGCTGACCGCGATCCTGGACGCCGCCCCGGCCCGGACGGATCTTCCCGCGGTGGAGCTGGCGGACACGCCGTCGGCCGGCTGGTTCGGGCTGGCCGCGCACCGCAAGGCGAAGCAGGCGCGCGGGTACGGGGCCGCTCCGTTGCCGGCGACCGAGTTGCCCGCCGCCGCGCAGCACGTGCTCACCGCCGTGGACCAGGTCCGCTTCGCCCACGTGTACGCGGCGCCGGCCGACGCCGGGAGCCGGTCCGCCGAAGATCAGACTGCCGACGGCCGGTCCGCCGGGAGCCAGCCCGCCGAGGGCCAGCCCGCCGACGGTCGATCCGCCGAGGGGCGGGAACTGGTCGCGGTGGCCCGGGGCACGGTCACCGGTCAGGGGCGCTGGCTGGGCCTGAGCCTGGTCGAGGTGGTTCCCGCAGCCCGGCGCCGGGGTCTCGCCCAGCACATGGTCCGAGCCCTGGCGCAGTGGGCCGCCGAACTGGGTGCGACCGGCGCCTTCCTCCAGGTCGAGGAGCGGAACGAGGCCGCCGTGTCGCTCTACCGGCAGCTGGGATTCACCACGCACCACACCTACCAGACCCGGGTCGCACCGCACTGACCCCGGCCGGAACGGTCGGTCAGCGCCGGACCACGCGGCGCGGCTTCGCCTGCTTGGCCTCCGCGAAACGCTTGAGCGACCGCGACCGGTGGTCCTGACCGAGCGCGGTCAGCAGCAGGTAGCCCAGCAGTACGCCACCGGCGGTGAACCCGGCGTAGAGCCAGATCTGTGAGAAGAACGCCCCGGCACCGGAGGCGAACGGCTGGGTGCCGCTGATGAAGGGCCCGACGAAGATCGTCAGAACCATCGCGATCAGCACGGCGAGAGCCATCTCCCCGCCCCAGTCCGGCAGTGGCCGGCGCTGCCCCCGGATGAACGCGAGGGTCGCCAGGACCAGCCCGATCGTGGCGAACATGCCCAGCGAGAGCCGGTCCTGCAACTCGGTGTCGTCGCCGAAGGCGAACCGGCCCACGAGCCGCGCCAGCACGTTGATCCCGAACAGCACACCCGCGAGTACTCCGACCGGCAGCCAACGCTCCTTCATCGCACGTCCTCTTGGCGTAGGGCCCCACCGTCGTTGGGGCATTCTTGCCACAGATTTCTACCACCCGTTGCTGAGTGGATCCATGGTGCGAGAACCCTACGGCCCAGCGCGGAGGTCAGCGCCGGCCCAGCCATGGCTCGGTACCGCGTGGAGCCATGATGATCCGGAACCCCATGACCGCGAAGGCCACCGAGCCACCGAAGATCATCACCAGCCCGACCCAGTTGTTGTTGGCGATCAGGACGTCCCCCTCCGAGGTGCCCCCGGCCGCCACCACCATCAGCATGAACCACACGATGGCCGGCAACGCGAACGCCCACCGGCGACCGACGGCCCGGGGCGCGAACCAGCTCAACGCCACGTTGGCCAGGACCGCGAGCAGCGCCGACACCCCGATCAGCACGCCGCCGACCCGGAGCGTGGAGAGCATCAGCTCCAGGACGGCGGTTACCACGGCTCCGGCCACCGCGAGCAACCCGCCGACGACCCGCAACGCGACGTCCAGCACAGCCAGCACCACCGGCTGGCTGGCCGGCGGCGACGGGTCGGGGTTCACTTCCGGCGGCGCGGACATCGGCAGGCTCGGCAGGCTCACCGTGCGCCCGCCTCCGCCGGCGTACCGACCGGGGGCGTCGGCACCACCACCGCCGCTGGCTCGCCGGCGGAGGAATCCGCCGCCACCGCAGTCGCCTGCGCCGGCAGGGACAGGCCGGCGAACAGGTCGTCCTCCCAGCCGTACGGCCCGGAGCCCGGACCCTTGGCTCCGACGGCGAGGGTGTAGTACTCCACACCCATGAACTCGCCGCCGAAGTTGCTGGCGATGGAGTAGAGCCAGGAGTTGTCCGGGATCTGGGTCGCGTGCGCCCGCATGGCCGCCTCCTTGGCGGCGTGGTGGTCGGTGCCGTCGATCCGGGCCGCGATCTGCGCGTCGGGCGTACCGAACGGCAGCTCGTCGGCCTGGTCGGTGCCCGCGAACGGATTGTCCGACGAGTCCGCGAAGGCGAGCAGGCCCGCCTCCAGCACGCTCTTCGGCATCGCCGTCCAGTAGATCTTGGCTGGGCCGAAGCCCTCGGCCGTGGCCAGCTCCGCCGCGCGCATCGCCACCCGGTGTGCCTGGATGTGGTCGGGGTGCCCGTAGAAGCCGTTCGGGTCGTAGGTGACCATCACCTGCGGCCGTACCTCACGCATGATCTCGACCAGGTAGCCCGCCGCCTCGTCGAGATCGGCCTGCCAGAAGGCTCGTGGATGGTCGTTGGTGGCCAGGCCCATCATGCCCGAGTCCCGGTACCGCCCGGCACCGCCGAGGAACCGATGATCCCGTACGCCCAGCGCGGCGCACGCGCCAGCCAACTCGGCGATCCGGTAGCCGCCCAGTTGGTCACTCTCGGCGGCGGCGAGCCCGGCAAACGCCGGCACGTGGATCTCGCCCTCCTCGCCGAGGGTGCAGGTGACCAGGGTGACCCCGCCGCCCGCCGCCGCGTAGTACGCCATCGTCGCGCCGGTCCCGATCGCCTCGTCGTCGGGGTGTGCGTGCACCAGCAGCAGCCGCCGAGCGGGTGGCTCCGGAGCCGTCCGGGCCGGATCGGCCGAGTCGGACGGGTCGGGCGGGCCGGCGAGGTCGGCTGAGGCGGCCAGATTCGTCACCCGGGCCACTTTACGCGGCGCGGTCCGACATCCCGTATCCAGGGAGTTAGTCGACATACCCGGAGAGTTAGCAAATGGTCACGGCCATCTGACTGACACACGATAGCCGGCTCGGCCACATCACCGATCGCCCGGCTCTACGATCACGATGTGGACTACCCGGAGCTGGCTGCCCGAACCCGCCGCTTCAGCCGCGGCGCACCGCGGGCGGTGACGGTGGCCAACGACGGCTCACGGGTGCTCTTCCTCCGCTCCGGCGGCCCGACCGACCCGGTCGACGCGCTCTGGCAGTTCGATGTCGCGTCCGGCACCGAACGACTGGTCGCCGATCCCGCCGGATTGCTCGGCACCGACGGCCCCGACAGCACCACCGACGGCGACACCGACCCGATTCCGACCGGCGACATGGGCCCGGCGGCGTTGCAGGGCGACCCCGGTCCCCTTGCCGGGCTACCGCACGGACCCGGAACCGTCGACCCGACCGCCGCCGCACCGCACTCGACGGAGCAGGCGCTACGGGAACGGCTCCGGCTGAGCGCCTCGGGCATCGCCCAGTACGCGACCGACCCGGCCGCCCGGGTGGCCGTCTTCACCGTCTCCGGCCGGCTGTTCCGGGCGGACCTGATTAACGGCGACGTGGTCGAGGTGGCCGTCACCGGTCCGGTGGTCGATCCCCGTCCGGATCCCACCGGCCAGCGCCTCGCGTACGTCACCGACGCGTCCCACGCCCCCGAACCGTCCGGCAACGGCGGCACCTCCGGCGGGGCCGACGCGGCGGGTGCCGGACGGATCGGACAGCTCCGGGTGGTCGAGCACGACGGCACCGACACCCTGCTTGCCGGCGAGGACGCCGGAGTCACCTGGGGGCTGGCCGAGTTCATCGCGGCCGAGGAGTTCGACCGGTTCCGGGGTTACTGGTGGGCGCCGGACGGCCGGTCGATCCTCGCCGCCCGGGTCGACGAGTCGCGGCTGCCCCGCTGGCACCTGCACGATCCCGGTGATCCGGCCAGCCCGCCGCGCTCGGTGGCGTACCCCCGGGCGGGTGGACCGAACGCCGAGGTCAGCCTGCATCTGCTGGACCTCGACGGCGGCTGGGTAGACGTGCACTGGGACCGGGAGACCTACCCCTACCTGGTCTCGGTGGAGTGGGCCGAGACCGGGCCGCTGATCACCGTGCTGCGCCGGTTGCAGCAGCACGGCCTGGTGCTGGCCGTCGACCCGCGAACCGGCGAGACCCAGGTGCACGCCGAACTCGCCGATCCGCGCTGGGTCGATCCGGTCGCCGGCACCCCCCGACACCTGCCCGACGGTCGGGTGCTGGTCGGCGGCGAACTCGCACACGACGGTTACGACGCCCGCTGTCTGTTCGCCGACGGCACCCTGCTCACCCCGCCGTCGCTCTACGTCCGTCGGGTGGTCGGCTGGTTGCCGAACCGGAACGGCAGTCCCGACCTGCTGGTCGAGGGAAGCAACGGCGAGCCGAGCCAGCAGCACCTGTTCCGGATCCGTACCGCGATCGGGGCCGGCGGGATCGACGCCCGACGGCTCACCGCGGACCCGGGCTGGCACAGCGCCGTGGTCGGCGGCGACGTGCTGGCGGTGCAGGCCAGGTCGCTGGACCAGGCGGGCGGCCAGTGGACGGTATGGCAGGGCGACCGGGAGGTGGGCGTCCTGCGGTCGTCGGCGGCGACGCCGCCGTACGCGCCCCGGCCCGCGCTCGAACGGGTCACCGACCGCCGGTTGCCGGCCGCGGTGGTCTATCCGGGCAATCACGTCGCCGGCCGCCGACTTCCGGTCCTGCTCGACGTGTACGGCGGCCCGGGGCACCAGGAGGTGGTCGCCGCCCGGTCCGTGTGGCTGGAGCGGCAGTGGTGGGCCGATTCCGGGTTTGCCGTGGTCACCATCGACAACCGGGGTACGCCCGGCGTCGCGCCCTCCTTCGAGAAGGTGATCCACCGGCGTCTCGCCGACGTGATCCTGGCCGACCAGGCAGACGCGCTCACCGCACTGGCCGGCAAGCATCCCGATCTCGACCTCGGCAGGGTCGCGATCCGGGGTTGGTCGTTCGGCGGCTGGCTGGCCGCGCTCGCGGTGCTGCGCCGCCCCGACCTGTTCCGGTGTGCCATCGCCGGGGCCCCGGTCACCGACTGGACGCTCTACGACACCGCCTACACCGAGCGCTACCTCGGGATGCCCTCGGACAGCCCCGAGGTGTACGCCCACCACTCACTGCTCGAACTGGCCCGGGAGCCGGTACGCGCCCCCGACGAGGCCCGGCCGATCCTGCTGGTGCACGGCCTCGCCGACGACAACGTGGTGGCCGCGCACACCCTGCGGCTCTCCGCCGCGCTGCTCGCGACCGGACGCCCACACTCGGTCATCCCGCTGACCGGCGCCACCCACATGGCCGCCGGTGGCGCCGCCGAGCGGCTGCTCGCGCTCGAACTCGACTTCCTCCGCCGCCACCTGTAACCGGCCCGCCACTCGGCCGCCGTCAGCCCTGCCACCGGCCGCCGTCAGCCCGGACGCCGGCCTCACGGCGTACGGCGGTCGAGGTCCACGCAGTCGTACTCGTCGGGCAACAGGGGGCGGACCGCGACGGTGAGCGACTCTCCGCCGCTTTGCCACCGGGTCGTCAGGGGCACATCGCGTCCGAGCGCCTCCGGGTCCGGCCCGGCCGAGCTAGCCGAGCTGGCCGAGCCGAGGACCGTACACAGGCCGACCCGGGTCGGTACCCCGGCCCGGAGGTCCGGACCCGGCCACTGCCGGACGGTGCTGCCGGTGCCGCCCGGCGACTCACCCCAGCCACCCGTCGCGAGTACGGCGAGCCGGCTCGGCCGGTAGTCGGCGACCCGGGTCGGATCGGTCGGTAGGGCGAGGAGCCGTACATTCCGGCGGAACTCGACGATCCGGCCACGTGCCCCGAATTCGCTCTCGCGCGGTGACACCAGCGTGGTGGTCTGGAGCCGTCCGGCCGTGTGCAACGAGGCGACGAGCAGCGAACCGTCGGTGGCGGGCACCGGGTCGTCGAGTTGGAGGGACCGGGCCAGTCCGGCGGCGTGTGCCAGCCGGTAGATCTGCCGGTACCGGTCCGGACTGAGCGTGTACTCGAGGGCCCGGTGCACGGAGCCGTCCCATCGACCTCGGGCGATCACCCGGCCCCCGCCGTAGAGGGAGAACTCCGGCAGTTCCGCCCGCTCGTACGGCGGGGTCATGCTCTCCCACTCCCGCAACTGGATCACCAGCGTGCCCGGATCGGCCGGCGGTTCGGGCACCCCCGTCACGTCGAATCCCGACACCGAGCCGGTGAGCATGCCGGACAGGCACAACGTCACGAAGGAGGGAACCAGACGGGCAATCCGGGTCGATGGCCACACGGCGATTCCGACGCGTACCCGGCCACGCCGGTTCCCGGAATCGAGGAGTTCGGCGCCGAACACCGACGCGCACGGCTGCTGGTCCGATCCGGCGGCCGTGGTTCTCCGCGCGGACTTCCGCACCGTGCCAGAATCGGCCCGTGACGCGACCGTCAATCTTCGAGTTCGCCGGCGGCGAGCCCGCGTTCCTCGCGCTGGCTGTCGCACACCACCGGCGCTGTCTGCAAGATCCGGTGCTGAACCATCCGTTCTCGCATCCCGGGCATCCGGAGCACGAACAGCGGCTGGCCAGCTACTGGGCCGAGGTCTTCGGCGGTCCCACCCGCTACTCGCGGTCGTACGGCGGTCAGCCCGGGATGATGCGCCTGCACGCCGGCCAGGGGATGGAGGATGACCTGGGCGAACGCTTCGTCCGGTGCTTCCTGCTGGCCGCCGATGACGCCGGGCTGCCCGAAGACCCGGAGTTTCGGGCCAGCCTGGCGGCGTACATGCGCTGGGCCGTGGGCGACGTTCTCGCCTACTCCCGCTCCGGCAGTCGGGTACCGACGGAACTGCCGGTGCCCCGGTGGTCGTGGGACGGACTCCAGGACGACAACCCGGCCTGACGACATCCAACCGACGTCCGCCGACGACCGTGCCGAGATATGCGGCGCCGGATGGTGTCCGGAACCGGGCCACGGCCCCGACGTCTCCGGTGCAGGCACCGTGCAGGTGCCGGTGGAGAGGAGACATCGTGAAATACATGATCATGCTGAGCGGCTCGCAGCGGGACTACGACGCGATGGGCGGGAAGGGCACCGACGGCTCACCGGCCTGGGCGCCGGAGGACATGGCGGCACTGCACGAGTTCATGGCGGCGTGGAACAACGAACTGGTGGAATCGGGGGAGTTCGTCGACGCCCGGGGGCTGAGCGCGCCGGTACACGCCCGGCGGATCCAGCTCTCCGACGGCGTGCCGGTGGTGACCGACGGGCCGTACCCGGAGACCCAGGAGGTGCTGGCCGGCTACACGATCGTCGAGTGCGACAGCTTCGACCGCGCGACCGAGATCGCGGCGAGGCTGGCGAAGACGCCGCATCCGGAGAGCGCGACGCTGACCAACGGGTGGTACGTGGACGTGCGCCCGATCGCCGAGGGCATCGACGACCTGTAGAGCCTGTAGAGGCTGTTTCGTGCCGGAGAACGACGTCGAGGACCTGCTGCGCCAACTGGCGCCGCAGGTCCTCGGCGCGCTGGTCCGCCGGTACGGGCACTTCGACACCGCCGAGGACGCGGTGCAGGAGGCGCTGCTCGCCGCCGCCACCGGGTGGCCGGCGGACGGCGTACCGGAGAGTCCGCGAGGCTGGTTGATCACGGTCGCCTCGCGCCGCCTGACCGACCTGCTCCGCAGTGAGCAGGCCCGGCGGCGCCGCGAGGACACCGTCGCCCGGTGGACGCTCCCCGACCAGTGGCTGGCGCCCGCCGCCGACCACCCGCCGCCTGCCTCCGACGACACCCTGATCCTGCTCTTTCTCTGCTGCCACCCGGCGCTGTCGCCGGCCTCGCAGATCGCGCTGACCCTGCGCGCGGTCGGCGGCCTGACCACCACGGAGATCGCCCGGGCCTTCCTGGTGCCGGAGGCGACGATGACCCGGCGGATCAGCCGTGCCAAGCAGCGGATCAGGGACAGCGGCGTCCCGTTCGGGATGCCACCGGCTCCGGAACGCACCAAGCGGCTCGGCGCCGTACTGCACGCGCTCTACCTGATCTTCAACGAGGGGTACGTCAGCACGTCCGGCCCGGCCCTCTACCGCCCCGAACTCTCCGGCGAGGCGATCCGGCTGGCCCGGCTGGTCCACCGGCTGCTGCCGGACGACGCGGAGGTGACCGGGCTGCTGGCGCTGATGCTGCTCACCGATGCCCGGCGGCCGGCACGTACCGGCCCGGACGGGGCGCTGGTGCCAATGGCCGAGCAGGACCGGAGCCGCTGGAACGCCGCACACATCGCCGAGGGCGTGGCCCTGGTCGGCGAGGCGCTGCCCCGGGGGCCGACCGGCCCGTACCAGATCCAGGCGGCGATCGCGGCGCTGCACGACGAGGCGCCCAGTACCGAGGCGACCGACTGGCCGCAGATCGTGGCCCTGTACGAGCTGCTGATGCGGATCTCCGCCAACCCGATGGTGGCGCTGAACCACGCCGTCGCGGTCGCCATGGCACACGGGCCGACGGCCGGGCTCGACCTGCTGACGACCCTCGAATCCGACGACCGGATCGCCGAGGACCACCGGATGTACGCGGTCCGGGCGCACCTGTTGGAGCTGGCCGGCGACCGGCCGGCGGCGCGGGAGGCGTACGAGGCGGCGGCCCGGCGTACGACCAGCCTGCCGCAGCAGCGCTACCTGAACGGCCGAGCCGACCGCCTCGACGACGACCGGTGAACAGGGGTCAGCCGGCGTTCGACCACGAGCGGTGGGACAGGACGAGCCGGTAACCGTCCGGGTCCTCGATCGTGACCCCCCAGCGGTCCCAGTACGGCCCCTGGGACACCCGCCGGCCGCCGGCCCGTTCGAGGCGGGTCACCAGCGTGTCGTCCACCGGACCGGACAGGTACAGCACGAGCAGGTCCTCGGCGGTCGGTGTCGGCACCGCGTCGAGATCCGCGCCACCGACGAGTTCCAGATGCCAGCCCGCCTCGGGCCAGCCGAGCATCAGCAGGTCGTGCTCGCCCGGGCCGCCACCCGTGGCGCGGTAGAGCACCGCCAACCCCAGGCCGCCCACGTAGAAACGTTCCACCGCCGCAAGATCACGACTGGGTCGGGCGATCCGGAGCTGGGCTTTCGGGTCGATCATCGGAGACAACTCCTTCCGGTTGGGCGACCAGCCTGCGACCTGAAGCCCGCTTCAGGTCAAGGCGACCCCACTCAAGGCGACCCAGTTCGACCCCGGTGATTGATATGACCTCCGTGACAGGGCCCGCCTTCGGCGCCGAATCTGTCGGTGCCCGGCGACAGGATGGCCAGCGCCATGCCGTACCGATCGAGATCGCGGAGACCCACCATGCCCATCCGTACCGCCGTGACGCTGAACTTCGTCGAGAAGGGCGAGGGCATTCCGGTGCTGGCGCTGCACGGCTGGACGCCCGACCACCGGCTCATGACGGGCTGCCTGGAGCCGATCTTCGCCACCCGCGACGGGTACCGCCGGCTCTATCCGGACCTGCCCGGGATGGGCAGGTCGGCGGCCCCGCCGTCGATCGCCAGCTCCGACGACGTCCTCGACGCCGTGCAGGACTTCGTCGACGACACCATCGGCGACGCGCCGTTCCTGTTGCTCGGCGAGTCCTATGGCGGATACCTGGCCCGGGGGCTGGTCCGGGCCCGGGGCGAGCAGGTGCTCGGGCTGGCCCTGATCTGCCCGATCGGCACCGCCGTGGAGCACGCCGACCGGACCGTACCGGAGCACCAGGTGCTGCGGCCGGATCCGGAGCTTCTGGACTCGCTGGACGACCGGCTCGCCGAGGAGTTCGCCGACAACTCCGTCGTGCAGACCCCGGAGACGCTGCGCCGGTTCCGCGACGAGATCCTGACCGGCCTCGACATTCGGGACACCGAGGCGATGGCCCGGATCCGGCAGCGCTGGCTGCTTCGCATCGAACCGGAGTCCGGTACGCCGTACGAGCGGCCGACCCTGATCCTGACCGGTCGGCAGGACGAGAGTGTCGGTTATCTCGATCAGTTCGCGCTGCTGCCGCACTATCCCCGGGCCACCTTCGTCGTGCTCGACGTGGCCGGGCACAATCTGCAGATTGAGCAGCCGAGACTGTTCGACGCGCTGGTGCTGGAGTGGCTCGACCGGGTCGCCGCCGAATCCTGACCGGGGGCCGCCCGGCCCGGACCGGCCACCGGGACTCCGTCCCAGGAAGTGCAGGAGTTCGCACCTGGCGGCGCTCTATCCGGTACTCTCGATCCTCGGGTCGAGAGGCGCTGCAACGGGCGAAGATGCCCGCCACGCTCGATCCGGCTGTTGATCTAGACGTAAGGGCGCCTCCGTTCATCAGCGGAGGTGGCCAATGGACACGTCTTCCAGCCGGGTCGACGATCGCCCGTCTCGGATCCGAGCGCTCCGGGAGCTGCTGGACCGGCGCGTCGCCGTGCTGGACGGGGCCTGGGGCACGATGCTCCAGGGGGCGGGGCTCACCCCGGCCGACTACCGGGGCGACCTGCTGCCGGACCACTCGCACGACGTGACCGGCGACCCGGACCTGCTCAACCTGACCCGGCCCGACGTCATCCTCGACGTACACCGGCGCTACCTGGCGGCCGGCGCGGACATCACCACGACGAACACCTTCACCGCGACGAGCATCGCGCAGGCCGACTACGGCCTCGAACCGCTGGTCCGGGAGATGAACCTGCGCGGCGCCCAACTGGCCCGGCAGGCCGCGGACGAGCTGGGCGGCCGGTTCGTCGCCGGCTCGGTCGGCCCGCTGAACGTGACCCTGTCGCTCTCGCCCCGGGTGGAGGATCCGGCGTACCGGAAGGTGTCGTTCGACCAGGTCCGCGACACGTACGCCGAGCAGATCCGGGCCCTCGCCGAGGGCGGGGTGGACCTGCTGCTGATCGAGACGATCTTCGACACACTGAACGCGAAGGCCGCGATCGCCGCCGCCCGCCAGGTCGCACCCGAGCTGCCGTTGTGGATCTCCGTGACCATCGTCGACCTGAGCGGCCGGACGCTGTCCGGGCAGACCGTCGAGGCGTTCTGGAGTTCGATCGAGCACGCCGAGCCGCTGGTGGTCGGGGTCAACTGCTCGCTCGGGGCAACCGAGATGCGCCCGCACGTCGCCGACCTCGCCCGGCTCGCCAACACCTACGTCGCCTGCCACCCCAACGCCGGGCTGCCGAACGCCTTCGGCGGCTACGACCAGCAGCCCGAGGAGACCGGCCGGCTGCTCCGCGAGTTCGTCGACGACGGCATGGTCAACATCGTCGGCGGCTGCTGCGGCACCAGCCCCGAGCACATCGCGCAGATCGCGTCCGCCGTCGCCGGAAAGCCGATCCGCCCGGTGCCGGCGCCGCCGGTCCAGACCCGGTTCAGCGGCCTGGAGCCGTTCGCGATCGGCCCGGACACCGGCTTCGTGATGATCGGCGAGCGGACCAACGTCACCGGCTCGGCCCGGTTCCGCCGGCTGATCGAGGCCGGCGACCAGCAGGGCGCCGTCGACGTCGCCCTGGAACAGGTACGCGGCGGCGCCAACATCCTCGACGTCAACATGGACGCCGACCTGCTCGACAGCGAGCGGGCGATGACCACCTTCCTGAACCTGATCGCGACCGAGCCGGAGGTCGCCCGGATCCCGGTCATGATCGACAGTTCCCGGTGGAGCGTGCTGGAGGCCGGACTCCGCTGCGTACAGGGCAAGGGCGTGGTCAACTCGATCAGCCTGAAGGAGGGCGAGGAGTCGTTCCTCGCCCAGGCCCGCCGGATCCGGGACTACGGCGCCGGCGTCGTCGTGATGGCCTTCGACGAACTCGGCCAGGCCGACACCGTCGAGCGCAAGGTCTCGATCTGCGCCCGCGCCTACGACCTGCTGACCCAGCAGGCCGGGTTCGCCGCCGAGGACATCGTCTTCGACCCGAACGTCCTCGCCGTCGCCACCGGCATCTCCGAGCACAACGGGTACGCGAAGGCGTTCATCGACGCGCTGCCGCTGATCAAGGAGCGCTGCCCGGGGGCTCGGACCAGCGGCGGCATCTCCAACCTGTCGTTCTCGTTCCGGGGCAACGACGTGGTACGCGAGGCGATGCACTCGGCGTTCCTGTTCCACGCCGTGCGGGCCGGGCTGGACATGGGCATCGTCAACGCCGGTCAGCTCGCCGTCTACCAGGACATCCCCGCCGACCTGCTCGAACTCGTCGAGGACGTGCTGTTCGACCGGCGCCCCGACGCCACCGACCGGCTGGTCACCTTCGCCTCGACGGTGAGCGGCTCCGGCACCCGCCGCACCGTCGACCTGTCCTGGCGCGAGACGCCGGTACGGGAGCGGCTGTCGTACGCGCTCGTGCACGGCATCGTCGACTTCATCGAGGACGACACCGAAGAGGCCCGGAAGCAGGCGCTCCGCCCCCTCGACGTGATCGAGGGACCGCTGATGGACGGCATGAAGATCGTCGGCGATCTCTTCGGCGCCGGCAAGATGTTCCTGCCCCAGGTGGTGAAGAGCGCGCGGGTGATGAAGCGCTCCGTCGCCTACCTGGAGCCGTACATGGAGGCGGAGAAGGAGCAGGCCCGGCTGGAGGGGCGCCTCGACACCGGGCGGGGCCAGGGCAAGGTGGTGATGGCGACCGTCAAGGGCGACGTCCACGACATCGGCAAGAACATCGTGGGGGTCGTGCTCGGCTGCAACAACTACGACGTCATCGACCTCGGCGTGATGGTGCCCGCCGCGCGCATCCTCGACACCGCCGTGGCCGAGGACGCCGACGCGATCGGACTGTCCGGGCTGATCACCCCGTCCCTGGACGAGATGGTCGCGGTCGCCACCGAGATGCAGCGACGAGGGATGAAGCTGCCGCTGCTGATCGGCGGCGCCACCACCTCCCGCCAGCACACCGCGGTCCGGATCGCCCCGGCGTACGACGCCAGCACGGTGCACGTACTGGACGCGTCCCGGGTGGTCGGGGTGGTGTCGGACCTGCTGAACCCGGAACGGGCGGCGGAACTCGACGTGAGCAACCGGGCCGAGCAGCAGCGGCTCCGGGAGCAGCACGAGGGACGGGAACGGGTTGCCCTGCTGAGCCTCGACCAGGCCCGGGGCAACCGGGAACAGGTCCCGTACGACGAGCTGCCCGTACCCGCGTTCACCGGTGTCCGTACCGTCCGGCCGGAGCTGACCGCGCTGCGCGAGATGATCGACTGGCAGTTCCTCTTCCTCGCCTGGGAGCTGAAGGGCAAGTTCCCGGCGATCCTCGACCAGCCGGTGGCCCGGGAGCTCTACGACGACGCGAACGTCCTGCTAGACCAGATCATCGCGGACGGCTCGTTGCAGGCCGCCGGCTCGTACGGCTTCTGGCCGGCGCACGGCGAGGGCGACGACATCGTGCTCACCGCCGGGCCGGACGGGTCGGACGGGCAGCGCTTTCCGATGCTGCGCCAGCAGACGGCCAAGCCGGCCGGGCGGCCGAACCGGTGTCTCGCGGACTACCTCGCCCCGGCCGGGGACCACCTCGGTGGCTTCGCGGTGGCGATCCAGGGCGCCGAAGCCCTCGCCGCCGGTTTCGAGGCACAGCACGACGACTACCGGGCGATCATGGTGAAGGCCCTGGCCGACCGGCTCGCCGAGGCGTTCGCCGAATACATCCACCTCCAGGCCCGGCGGGACTGGTACGAGCCGGACGCCGACCCCGCGATCGAGGATCTGCACGCCGAGCGGTTCCGGGGCATCCGTCCCGCGCTCGGCTACCCGGCCAGCCCCGACCACAGCCTGAAGCAGCGGCTGTTCGACCTGCTCGACGCCGAGCGGATCGGCATGGGCCTGACGGAGTCGTACGCGATGACCCCTGCGGCCAGCGTCAGCGGGCTCCTCTTCGCCAGCCCGGCCTCCCGGTACTTCACGGTCGGCCGGCTCGGCCGGGACCAGGTCGAGGACTACGCGCAGCGGCGCGGCATGCCCCTGGCCGAGGTGGAGCGTTGGCTCCGCCCCAACCTCGGCTACGAACCCGGGCAGTGATCTAGGCGTACCGGCCCGGAGCGGCGGTCAGCCGCGCCGCCGGCGCTCAACCGCATTGCCGGTAATCGGTGACGATGTCGTCGAGCCGGCGCCGGGCCGGTGTCGCGCGTACCGGGTCGGCGAGTTCGGCCGGGTCGGGCAGCACTCCGGTCAGGCCCCAGCCGCGCCCCCGGGCCCAGGTCGCGTCGTCGACCCCCAGCGTGGCCCGGAAGACGTCCCGGGTCCGGGCGTCGAGAAACGTCCAGGCGGCGATCAGGTCGACGGCCGGGTCGCCAACGGCCAGGGTGCCGAAGTCGATCACGGCACTCAACCGGCCGCCCCTGACCAGCATGTTGGCCGGGGCGGGATCGCCGTGGACCCAGACCGGCGGCGCGGTCCAGGCCGGCGCCGCCACGGCCGCGTCGAAGACCTCGGTCAGCGCGTCGGTGTCGACCAGGCCCGCCAGCGCCGCGATCCTCGCGTGTATCCGGGGCCCCACCACCGCCGAGTCCCGGTCGTCGCCCATCGGTACGCCCCGGAACCCGTTGCTCCACTCCGGCGGCGGGCCACCGGCCGGATCGACGCGCTGTAGCGCGGCGAAGAACTCCGCCAGTTCGACCGCCGCCCGGTGCGGCTCGGTGATCCGGTCCAGGGCGGCGTTCTCGCCGTCGAGCCAGCGGTAGACCGACCACGGGAAGGGATAGCCCTCGTCCGGTTTCCCCTCGGCGAGCGGAACGGGTACCGGTAGCGGCAGGTGCGGGGCGAGTCGCGGCAGCCACCGCTGCTCCCGCTCCACCTGACCGACCCAGCGGGGCAGCCGGGGCAGCCGGACCGACAGCTCCTCGCCCAGCCGGTACGTCGCATTGTCCACCCCGGACCGGGCGACCGCCTGGACGGGCAGCTCCGCCCACTGCGGAAACTGGGCGGCGACCATCCGGCGCACCAGCGCGGCGTCGATGGGCACCTCGCCGGGGCGCAGACCGTCGACGGTCATTGGGCGTCTCCTCGTGATCCGGTCGGGACGGATGTTCCCGGCCGTCCATCCCACCCATCGGAGGAGTGCTCTGTCCACCTATTTGTGATCGATGGTCCACCGTTCGGCTCACTACGCTGGCGAATGGCGGCTGACGAGGAGGAGACGCCGTGGAACTCCGTGGTCCGATGTCCTGGCGAATGAGCATCCGTCGGTGGGAGTACCTGGTCGACTGCGCACTGTGGATCCGGGCGGCCGAACGGATCGAGGTGCCCCCGCATCATCTGGTGCCCGGGCCGTTGGAGATCGACGAGCCGCCGGCCTCGACGGCGCCGGGCGGCGTGCCCGGGACCGAGTGGCTCGGCTGGTGGCTGTCGCTCGTCGAGACCCGTCAGCAGGTCACGCGCCCGGAAGTACCCCCGGAACCCGCCGACGACACTCCGGACCCGCTCGGTCTGGCCCCGTGGCCGACGCTGCGCCAGATCGTCGCGCGGCGCTGGCCGGAGGCGCACGACTGGCACCTGGACCGGCAACGCGACGGCCTCGCCCGGCACGGCCCGGTGTCGCGGGCGACCGGCGAGATCGCGCACCAGGTCGAGCGCTCCCTGAACCGGTCCCTGCGCCCGTTCAGCCTCGAGTTCATCCTCCTGCCGGTACGCGACGAGGTGATCCGCCGGGTCGACCACGGGCGCTACCTGGTGCCGGAGCGGGTGTACGACAGCCCGCGCTGGACGGTCTGGCTACGTGACCTCGTGTTGCGCATCGGCTGACGCCATGCCGGCGGGCCAGCGGGGGCGCGATCGTGTCGGTGGGACGGGTTAGCATCCGGACGCGTGCCGCCGAACATCGAGCGGGACGGATCGCAGCGGCGCTCCCGCCAGGCGCCGGGAGGGTCCGCACCCGTACGTCACGCCGGCTCGTGCCGTCGCGCGACAGCGCAGACACCGGAGGGAAACACAGATGCTCGACCTGGACCCGGCTGCCCGAGAGGTGACCCGCCTCCTGGCGCAGATCACCGACGACCAGCTGACCCGGCCCACCCCGTGCACCGACACCCCGGTGGCCGCCCTGCTCGACCACCTGATGGGCCTGACGCTCGCCTTCACCTGGGGAGCTCGCAAGACCGGCGGGGACCGGCCCCAGGGCGTCTCCGGGCCGCCACCGCCGCCGAGCGCCGAGCGCCTCGAACCGGACTGGCGGACCGTGCTGCCCCGACGGTTGACCGAACTGGCGGCGGCCTGGCGACAGCCGGCGGCGTGGCAGGGGATGACGACGGTCGGCGGCGTGACGATGCCGGCCGAGACGATGGGGCTGGTCGCGCTCGACGAGTTGGTGCTGCACGGCTGGGACCTGGCGCGGGCGACCGGACAGTCCTTCACCTGCGATCAGGCCAGCACCGAGGCGGTGCTGGCGTTCACCACCGAGACTGCCCGGCCGGAGCAGGCCGCCGGCCGCGACGGCCTGTTCGGACCGGTGGTGGAGGTCCCGCCGGACGCACCGGCGCTCGACCGGGCACTCGGGTTCGCCGGCCGGGACCCCAACTGGACGCCCCCGACGACCTGAGCACCACCTCACCGGAGAGCACTCCGAGCCGGCGCGGGCTGAGGACCGGCGCGGGCTGAAGACCGGAGCGGGCTGAAGACCGGAGCGGGCTGAGGACCGGAGCGGGCTGAAGACCGGAGCGGGCTGAAGACCGGAGCGGGCTGAAGACCGGAGCGGTTCGGAGATCGGGCGAGCGGGTAGGGTGTGCCGCCGTGGCGAATCTCTGGAAGGGCGTGACCGCGACGGTGAGCCGGATGACCCGGCGTACCCCCGCTACCACTCCCACCCCCGGTCCCATCCCCGCCCAGGTCGCACGGCGACGTCAGATCGCGGCCCTGCAACGTCGGCAACTGGCGTACGCCCCCGAACTCGACGGACAGGCCGATCCGGGTGAGATCGTCTGGACCTGGGTGCCGTACGAGGACGATCCCCGTCAGGGCAAGGACCGGCCCGTGCTCGTGGTCGGACGGGTCAGCCGGACGCTGTTCGGCCTGATGCTCTCCACCAAGAGCGACCGGAACGGCCAGCGGCACTGGTTCGCGCTCGGCCCCGGCGAGTGGGACCGGGACAACCGGCCGAGCTGGGTCCGGCTCGACCGGGTGCTCACGATGCGGGAGGACAGCATCCGACGGGAGGGCGCGGTGCTGGACCGGGCCCGCTTCGACCGGGTCGGGCAGGCACTCCGCAACGGGTACGGCTGGCGCTGAAGCGTTAAGAAGGGCCCCTTCTTATGCAGAAAGCGATAAGAAGGGGCCCTTCCTTACACCGCTACGGCTTGACGTAGCTGTTGTAGAAGACCGGGGTGCCGAACTGCTCGGAGACGAGCAGGCCGCCCACCTTGGCACCGGTCACCAGGAAGGTGTTGTCCTGGTAGAGCGGCACGACCGGGACGTACTTCTCCATGATCATCTGGTCGAGCTTGGCCCACTCCGGCCCCGCCTCACCGGCCGGCAGGTTGCTCACCCGGTCGATCTCGGCGTTCACGTCGTCGGCGTTGAAGTACGAGACGTTGGAGTTGCCCTTCGGGCCGAGCTTGCGGCCGTCCCACAGCACCGGAACGGTCGACACCGCGCTCGGCCAGTCCGCCGCCCAGTTCGACAGGTAGATGTCGTACGGGTTGCCCCGGGTACGGGCGGTCGGGTTGTGGTCGTCGATGTACTGCACGGTGACGTCGAAGCCGGCCTTCTCCAGGCTCTGTTCGACGATCGGTGCGGTCTGCTGACCGAAGGCGGTGCTCCGGGACATGAAGACCAACTTCGGCTTCTGACCGCCGAGCAACTCCTTGGCCTTCTCCGGGTTACCGGTCGGGCCGCCGTCGTACGGGTTCGGGTAGTTCGTCTGGCCGATGGTGGTGTCGGCGAGCAGGGTGTGGGTCAGCTTGCCGGACGCGTCGCCGCCCTGGGTGGCGAGCAGTCCCTGCTTGTCGATGGCGTACGCGATCGCCTGGCGGACCTTGACGTCCTTGATCCGCTCGTTGTTGATGCTCAGGTACCAGACCGACGGGGCCGGCTTCCGCAGCACCCGCTCACCCAGGGACGTGTCGCTCAGCACCTGGTTGACCAGCGCCTGCGGCACCTCGTCCCAGGCCACGGCCGCCGAGTCCGCCCCCTGGCCGGCGAGCGCCCGCTCGGTGGCGGCCTGGTCGTTGGGACCGATCTCGACCTCGATGCTGTCCGGGTAGTTGTGCCGCAGCGGGTCGGTCTTCGGGTCCCAGTTCGGGTTGCGCTCCAGGACGAACCGGGTGTCCTTGACGTACTCCTTGATCTTGTACGGGCCGGAGGAGACCACCTGGCGGTCGTACTCGGTCCTGGTGTCCTTGGCCTTCGGCACCGGCACCGAGGTCGGCAGCGAGAGCGCGAACGGCAGGTCGCAGTGCGGCTTGGCGAAGTTGAAGACCAGGGTCCGGTCGTCGGAGATGGTGAGCCCGGGAACGGTGTCGGTCCCCGAGGTGTACGGGCCCTTGTAGGTCGTGTTGTAGGTCGAGTTGTCCGCCAGCCACTCCTGGATGTACGTCGGGCCGCCGTCGATGCTCTCCTCGAACGACCGGGCGATCCCGTACGCCACGTCGGCCGCCTTGATCGGCGTACCGTCCTCGAACTTGACGCCGTCCTTCAACCGGTATTCCCAGGTCTTGCAGTCTTTGTTGACGTCCTTGCCGGCGTCGGTGGCAAGGTCGCCGACGAGCAGGACGTTCCCCTTGCCGTCCTCCTTGAAGACGGTCAGGGTACGCAGGAAGGTCTGCTGGATCGCCATGCCGAAGAACGTGTAGGTGCGCTGCGGGTCCAGGTGCTCGAAGTCGGCCTCCTGGATCAGTTTCAGCGTGCCGCCGGGCTTCGCGCCGGGCACCTCTGCCGCCGGCCCCTGGGAGTCCTTCGGGTCGGTCGCGATCGAACTGGTGAACTGTTTGCCGCCGCCGTTGTCGGAGTCGCCGTTCTCGCCGGTGTTCTCCGAGCAGGCGGTCAGCGCGGTGGACGCGAGTACGAGCGCGGCGCTCGTCGCGGCCACCGCGAGCCTGGGTCGCATAGGAATTCCTCCTGGTCTCGTTCTCGCGGGTTGGATCGGCACTGATCTTCTGAAAGAAATATTCACGCAAGCTGGCATGAAGGTAAGTTTCATAGCAGTAACGATGGGACAACGTTTCCGCACGCCGCCCCGGGCGAGGTCCCGGGCCGGGCCTTCGCCGCCGACGCCGCTCATCCGAGCCGGACCCGGGGATCGACCACCGCGTACAGCAGGTCCACCAGGACGTTGGCCGCGACGACGAAGACCGCCGCGAGCAGCACCGTCGCCATCACGATCGGCATGTCCAGGTTCAGCGCGGCGTTCAGCGCCGTCCGGCCGAGCCCGGTGAACCCGAAGACCGTCTCGGTGATCACCGTGCCGCCCAGGTAGGCGCCCAGGTCCAGCCCGGCGATCGTGATGATCGGGGTGATCGCGGCGCGGAGCGCGTGCCGGCCGTACACCTTGATCTTGGGTAGTCCCTTGGCCCGCGCGGTCCGGACGAAGTCCTCGGAGAGTGTCTCCAGCATCTGCGCCCGGGCCAGCCGGGCGTAGGTCGCGGAGTTGAGGAAGCCCAACGCGAACCAGGGCAGGATCATCGCCGACGCCCAGGCCACCGGATTCTGGGTGATCGGGGTGTAGCGGGGATAGCTCAGCAGCCCCGTCTCGTAGACCAGGCCGATCAGCAGCAGCGGCCCGAAGAGCAGGATCGGCATGGAGGCGCCGACCAGCGAGGTACCGACCGCGACCTTGTCGAAGACGGTGCCGCGCCGCAGCGCCGAGACCATCCCGATGGACAGGCCCAGCACCAGCCAGACGACGGCCGCGCCGAAGACGATGCTCAGGGTCACCGGCAGGGTACGCCCGACGATCCCACTGACCGGCTCGTCGTTGCGGAACGAGAAGCCCAGGCAGGGCGCCGGACAGTCCCGGGCCGTCTCGCCGCTGCCGATGGTCCGGCCGACGAAGATGCCCCGCATGAAGTCGCCGTACTGGGTGGCGATCGGCCGGTCCAGCCCCATCCGGCGCTCGATCATCTCGATCCGCTCCGGACTACAGACGTTCTTGCTGTCCCCACACATCAGCTCGGCCGGGTTGTTCGGCACCGCGAAGAACATTCCGAAGGTGATGACGCTGACCGCGAGCAGCGTGCTGAGCGCGAGCAGCGTCTTCTTGACCAGGAACCGCAGCACGGACGCC
This sequence comes from Plantactinospora solaniradicis, assembly GCF_042658085.1. Taxonomy (NCBI): domain Bacteria; kingdom Bacillati; phylum Actinomycetota; class Actinomycetes; order Micromonosporales; family Micromonosporaceae; genus Plantactinospora; species Plantactinospora solaniradicis. Next base: position 321,966 of record NZ_JBHSPR010000001.1, read on the forward strand.
CCCTACCTGCTCGACTTCGGATCGAGCGCGTCGCGCAACGAGTCGCCGAAGAGGTTGAACGCCAGCACCAGCAGGAAGAGCGTGGTCCCACCCACGATGGTGAAACTGGGTACGTCCCGCAGGTACCGCACGCTGTCGTTGATCAGCCGACCGAGGTCCGGGGTCGGCTCCAGCACACCGATACCGAGGAACGACAACGCGGCCTCCGCCGTGATCAGCGCCGGCACGTTCAGCGAGAAGGTCACCAGGATCGGCGCCCAGAGATTGGGCAGCAGCTGCCGGAACAGGATGTGTCCCAGGCCGGCGCCGGAGGCACGGGCCGCCTCCACGAACTCCCGCTCCCGCAGCGAGAGCACCTGGCCCCGGACCAGCCGCGCCGAGATGGTCCAGTTGAACAGGACGAAGATCAGCACCAGTAGTGACGGGCGGAACCAGGGCGACACTTCGTCACGCGGCCCGTAGAACTGGTTGACGGCCAGCGGCACCAGCGCGAAGCAGAAGATGTAGAACGGAAAGGCCAGCGCCAGGTCGATCACCCAACTGATCACGGCGTCGACCCAGCCACCGACGTACCCCGCCACGATGCCGACCACGACGCCGAGGGCGATCGTCAGGACGGCCGCGATGAAGGCGATCATCAACGACGTACGCAGCCCGTAGACGACCTGGATGAAGATGTCCCGGCCGATGCCCGGCTGGATGCCGAACCAGTGCTCGCCGGACACACCCGCGTAGCCGAGCGGGAAGCCGTTGCGGTCCAGCCGCTCCGGGAACCGCTCCTGCGGACCCTTGCCGTACAGCCGCGCCACCAGCGGGGCCGCCGCCGCCAACACGACGAAGAAGATCAGCACGCCGCCGCTGACCAGGGCCACCTTGTCGCGGCGCAGCCGCAGCCAGGCGAGCTGCCCCGGCGAGCGACCGACGAACTCCTTTGCCCCGGCCCCGGGCACGCCGCCGGCCTCTGGTCCACTTCCGACCGCCGCCGCGGTGGCCCCGACCGGCGCCGCCACCTGCTGCTCACTCACCGTAAGCTCTCCGATCGCGATTGCGGGGCTCGCAAACCCGGCTCACTCCTCACGCTCACCCATGCCCTCCGCACCGAGGTCGCCTTCCTCCGGGAAGTGACAGGCCACCGAACCGGTCCCGGTCAGGCGCGCGGTGAGCGGCGGCTCCTCGGTGGCACAGACGTCCTGCGCCTTCCAGCAGCGGGTCCGGAACCGGCAGCCGGACGGCGGGTCGAGCGGCGTGGGCACGTCACCGGCGAGCCGGATCCGGCCGGCGGGTCCCAGCTTCGTGACGTCCGGTACGGCCGACAACAACGCCCGGGTGTACGGATGACGCGGTCGCCCGTAGATCTCCGCCCGGTCCCCGATCTCGACGATCTTCCCGAGGTACATCACGGCGATCCGTTGGGAGAAGTGCCGGACGACGGCGAGGTCGTGCGCGATGAACACGAACGCCAGCCCCAGCTCCCGTTGCAGGTCGCGGAGCAGGTTGACGACCTGCGCCTGGATCGAGACGTCCAGCGCCGACACCGGCTCGTCGGCCACGATCAGCTTCGGGCGGAGCGCCAGTGCACGGGCGATCCCGATCCGCTGCCGCTGGCCGCCGGAGAACTCGTGCGGGTAGCGGTTGTAGTGCTCGGGATTGAGTCCGACCAGTTCCAGCAGTTCCCGGACCCGTTGCCGCACTCCGCCCGGCGGGGAGATCCCGTTCACCTGCAACGGCATCGCCACGATCCGGCCGACGGTGTGCCGGGGGTTCAGCGAGGCGTACGGGTCCTGGAAGATGATCTGTAGGTCCTGGCGCAGGGGCCGCATCTGTGCACGGCTGGCGTGGGTGATGTCCCGCCCCTCGAAGACGATCCGGCCGCCGGTCGGTTCCAGCAGGCGTACCAGCAGCCGTCCGGTGGTGGTCTTGCCGCAGCCCGACTCGCCGACCAGCCCCAGCGTCTCCCCCGACCGGACCTCGAAGTCCAGCCCGTCCACCGCCCGCACCACGCCGTGCTGGCGGAAACCGCCGCGCACCGGGAAGTGCTTGGTCAGCCCGGTCACCGCCAACAGTGGATCGTCGGACGGCCGGGACGGCTCCGCCGGAAGCGGCGCGGGTTCCGATTCCACCACTGTCATCGGGCCACCCCCACCGAGGCGATCTCGTCGGCGTACCGCCGCTGGCGCTCGGCCTCGGGCAGGTGGCAGGCGACCAGGTGACCGGCCTCGGTCACCGGCCGGAGTTCGGGTATCTCGCTCTTTGAGCGGTCGCCGTTCTGGCCGGCGTACCGGCACCGGGGGTGGAACGCGCAACCGGACGGAAGATTGATCAGGCTCGGCGGGTTGCCGGCGATCGGCAACAAGTCCGCCTCGGCGTCACCGTGCAACGACGGCACGCTGGAGAGCAACCCCCAGGTGTACGGATGCTGTGGCCGCCGCAGTACCTGCTCGACGCTGCCGTGCTCGACGGCCCGCCCGGCGTACATCACCAGTACGTCGTCGGCGACCTGGCTGACCACGCCGAGATCGTGTGTGATCAGGACGATCGCCGAGTTGAACTCGGTCTGCAGGTCTGCCAGCAGGTCGAGGATCTGTGCCTGCACGGTGACGTCCAGCGCCGTCGTCGGCTCGTCCGCGACCAGCAGGTCGGGATCGTTGACCAGCGCCATCGCGATCATCACCCGCTGCCGCATGCCGCCGGAGAACTCGTGCGGGTACTCGTCGACCCGCCGCGCCGGCTGTGGGATGCCGACCCGGTCCAGCATCTCGATCGCCCGGCGCCGCGCCGCACGCCGACCGACGCCAGGATGGTGCACCTGGTACGCCTCGGCGATCTGCCGTCCCACCGGATAGTAGGGATGGAGTGCGGAGAGCGGATCCTGGAAGACCATCGCCATGTCCCGGCCGCGCAGTTTGCGGCACTCGGAATCGGCGAGCCCGACGATCTCCCGCCCGCCGACCCGGATCTCACCGCTGATCTCCGTACGCCTCGGGTCGTGCAGGCCGAGCACGGCCATGCTGGTCACGCTCTTGCCCGAGCCGGACTCGCCGACGATGCCGAGGGTGCGACCACGCTCGACGGCGAACGAGACCCCGTCGACCGCCCGCACCACGCCGTCCTCGGTCCGGAAACGCACCCGCAGGTCCTGGACCCGGAGGTACGGGTCGGCCCCCGAGGTCGTGGAGGCGGTCGATGCCGTTTCCACCCCGTCCTCCTCTCCCTGCCCCGTCACCGGTTTCCGCTGCTCATCCGGCGGATCTGCGTCACCAGAGAGCGGGTGAAGATAACCTACAGCAGAGTACGGAGAGTGAAAATAACCTCCAGGTACCGAACTTCGTCGCCCACCCGACGTACCCACCCAGGTCAGCCGGGGGGGCCGACCGATCGTCCTATTCAAGTGGTTCCGGTCCATCCCTGTCGACCCCGGCGCTTCGCCCACGAGGGAAGCAATCCCCAACGGGCGATCATCCTGTGACGTCACGATGCCCGGAGGGCGTCGGTGGGGTTGAGGCGCGCGGCCCGGCCCGCCGGGTACAGGCCGGCCACGGCGCCGATGACGAGCGCCGCCGCGAGGCCGCCCCAGACCCCGGTCATCGGTACCAGGGTCTGCCAGCCGCGCGACGTGGCGACGGCATAGGTGGCCGCAGTGCCGAGCATCGCGCCGGCCACCCCGCCGAGCGCGGACAGCAGCAGCGATTCGCTCAGGAACTGGGCGGCAATGTGCCAGCGCGCGGCCCCGAGTGCCCGCCGGAGGCCGATCTCGGTACGGCGTTCGAGCACCGAGATGACCATCACGTTCGCGATCCCGACACCACCGACGAGCAGCGCGATCGCGCCGAGGCCGAGGAGCAGCGAGGTGACCGAGTCGGCGACGAGCAGCCGCGAGGCGAGCGCGTCGGAGGGCCGGCTGACGTCGACGGTGTTCGGCTCGGCCGGGTTCGTCGCCCGGGCCAGCATGGTGGCGACCAGCGCGGTCCGATCGGTGTCCGCCCGCACGTACAGGCGGGTCGGGTGACCGTCGAAGCCGAAGTGCTCGGCGGCGACCGGCAGGCCGATCAGGGCGGCCCGGTCGATCTCCGGGGCGAGTTCGAACGGGTGCAGCACCCCGGCGACGACGAACCAGTGCCCGCCGAGCCAGACCCGGGTTCCGGCGTCGACGCGGTCGATGCCGAGTTGGGACGCGGCGTCGTGGCCGAGCACCACGACCGGGTACCGCGCGGTGGCCTCGTTGAGGAAGACACCGGTGTCCACCTGCCCGTCGAGCGTGTCGAGCAGGGACGGGGCGGTGGCGCGGACCTCGATGCCACCGGTCCGGTACGGGGGCACGCGGTCGGTCCGGAACACCTGTACCTGGGCCAGATCGGCCGTGGCGGTGACCCGACGTACGCCGTCGGTCCGGGCGACGCCGATGGCGGCGTGCTCCGGTAGCCGCGCCTCGTCGCCGTCGACCGTGGTCCCGTTGACCACGGTGAGCAGGTTGGTACCCAGCCGGTCGATGCTGGCCAGCAGATCGGCCTGGCTGGAGCGGGTGATGCCGAGGACGCCGACGATGGCGGCGATGCCGATCGCGATGCCCAGTGTGGACAGTACGGCTCGCTGAGGTCGGCTGCGCATGCCGATGGTCGCCAGCGGGAGCAGGTCCGCGGCGCGTACCCGGGAAATCATTCGGTCCGTCCGGTGTCGGCGACGATCCGGCCGTCGCGGAGGTGGACCCGGCGCGGGCAGGCGGCCGCGACGGTGGCGTCGTGCGTGATGACGAGCAGCGTGACGCCGTCGGTGTGCAGGTCCCGCAGCAGCGTGAGGATCTGCGCGCCGTTGGCGCTGTCGAGGTTGCCGCTCGGCTCGTCGGCGAGGATCAGCGCCGGCCGGCCGACCAGGGCGCGGGCGATGGCGACGCGCTGGCACTGGAACACCACGCCCAGCGCGTACGCCCGGAGGCCGGAGAGCCGCCGGTCGGACAGTTTCTCGACGGCCTGCCCGGCGAGCCGGACCGAGCCGGTGGTAGCGCGGTCCAGCCCGGCGGCGAGGTTGAGCAGCGTGGTCTTGCCGGAGCCGGACGGGCCGACGACGGCCACCAGTTCGCCGGCACGCACGGTCAGGTCGACCCCGCGCAGCGACTCGACCGGTGGCCTGCCGGGGTACGTCCGGCCGGCGTTCTCCAGGGCGAGCACGATGTCACTCACGACACCGGCACCTCGACCGGCGTGCCTTCGGCCAGCCCGTCGCCGGTGACCTCGACCGTGCCGGCGGCCTCGTCGAACAGACCCGGCCGCACGGGTACGAGCCGCCGGCCGGCGTCGTCGGCGACGGCGACCTGGTAGCCGCCGGACGCCCCGGCGAGCAGCGCGGTCACCGGTACCAGGAGGACGTTGCGCCGCTGCGCCCCGGTGACCGAGACCTGCACCGGCGCCTGGTCGAGCGCCGGCGCGCCGGCCGGCAGCGTCACGGTGACGACCATGGGCACCGTCGCCGGCCCCGGGCCCTGGCTGGGCGCCGTGGCCACGGTGCCGATCTCCCGAACGGTCCCGGAGACCGCCTCGGCCAGCCCGGGGACGGTGACCCGGACCGGGTCTCCGGGGTGGACCGTCGGTTGCCGGTCGGCGGTGAGCGCGACCCGCACCACCCGGGCGGTCGCGGTCGCCGCCAGTACCGGCGCACCCGGCACGGCCGACCCGCCGACCTCGACGACGGCCTGCCCGACCCGGACCGGGCCGGGCAGGAAGACGACCTGCCCGAACGCCAGCCGCCCGGTGCGCTGTGCCACCGGCACGCCCCGGGCCGCCTTCCAACGCCGGATCGCGCTCGCCGTGGCACCGCTGAAGTGCCGGTCGACCGTGATGCGGCGCCGCGGGTCCAGGCCGAGCCCGACGAGGTTCTGTTCCAACTGCCGGACGTCGGCGCCGTCGGTCATGCCGGCGGCGAAGTCCCGGTACGCGGGCGTGGTCCCGTACATCAGGACAGCCGGGACGCCGGCCACCGCGTACAGCTCGGCGCCGCGGGCCACCTGCGTCCCGGGTGCCGACACGGCGGTGACCACGCCGCCGGGCAACCGGTTGACGACCGTGTACGCCCTGTCGAAGCCGAGCACGCCGGCGACCTGGACCCGGGCCGTCACGTCGCCACGGGTCAGCGGGGCCGTCGTCGTACGCACCTGTGGCCCGGCGACCGGTTCGGCCGACGGCGCCCGGGTGACCGCCCAGCCGACCACGCCCGCCACGGCGAGCAGTGCGCCCGCCGCCACCCACCACCGGATCCTCATGAGACCCGGAACCCCCGGTCCCAGTGCTGCTTGCACGCAGTCATGGCGGCGCGGGTGCGATCGGACTTGGCCTCCGACTGGAGTGGCGTACCGATGATCGGAAAGCTGCCGTCCGTCTTCGGGTCGGGCCAGCCAGTGATCCCCTGGTCACGCAGGCACTGGGCGAACTGCTTCAGCCTCTCCAGGTCGGCCGCGCTGGGGGCCGAGTCGGCGTCGCCGAGCGCCCGGATCTGGTCCTGGATCGCCTTGCACTCGGGCACCTCGCCCACCGCACGGCTCTGCTCCTGGACCTCGGGCCCCCAGTCCCCGTACGTCAGCTTCGCGCCGTCGATCACGGGATCGGGGAAGTCCGGGTACCCGTGGTCACGCGCGCACTGCGCGAAACGGCGGGCGATCTCCAGCGCCTGCGCGGCGTCGGCGCTCGGCTTCGGGGAGGCGCCGGACGGATCGGCACCGCCGGACGAGCAGGCCGGCAGGCCCCCGGCCAGCACGACGAGCACGGCCAGCACGACGAAAGGTCGGTAGGTCATGCCTTCCAGGTTGGCGTTCCGGGCCGGCACCCCGCGTCTGCCGGTCGATCGATCTCCGGGGTCTGTCGGAAGACAGATGCCCCGCCCCTACCGCGCACGTACGTTGGGGCAATGCAGCCGACGACGCTTCGCGTGACGGCGCGCCGGATCTGGCTCGACGCGGCGTTGATCCTCCTGCTCGCCGCCGCCACCCTGCTGTGGAGCGAATCCAGGCTCATGTTCGGCACGCCGGACGAGAAGGTACTTCTCAAGTTCGGCTCGGTCGACGCCTGGCGCACCCACGTGATCTGGTGGTGCCTGGCCAGTGTGCCCTCGGCCGTCGCGATCGTCCTGCGGCACCGCTGGCCGCTCACCGCGATGCTCCTGGCCGTCGGCCCGGTGGGCGTCCACCTGCTCGACCCGGTCATCAAGTCCCCGCCGATGGACGCTGCCGTGTTGGTCACCATGTATGCCCTGGCCGGCTCGGCCCATGCCCGCCGGAACGTCGTCGCCGTCCTGGTCCTCGCCGAGGCGCTGCTGTTCGTCGGGTGCCTGGCGACCGTGACGGGCGCGGTGGCCGACGGCCCGCTCAACGCCGGGTTTCCGGGCACCGACTACCCCCGGCTCGGCGACACGGTCTACGCCGTCCTGCACGGGGAGGCGCTGCCGATCCTGTTGAACGCGACGAGGGCGGCGGCGGTGCCCGCCCTGCTGCTCGCCGCCACCTGGGCGGTCGCCGACAGCGCGCGGACCCGGCGTGCCCACCTCGCCATCCTGCAGGCCCGCGCCGACGACCTCGAACGCGAGCAACAGCAGCGCACCGCGCTCGCGGTCGCCGCCGAGCGCAGCCGGATCACTCGCGAGCTGCACGACGTCGTGGCGCACGGCGTGTCCGTGATGGTCGTCCAGGCACAGGGCGCCCGAGCCATTCTCAGCCGGCAACCGGAACGCACCGAGGCCGCGCTGACCAACATCGTCACCACCGGCCGCGCCTCGCTCGCCGAGATGCGCCGGCTGCTCGGCCTGGTACGCGCCGAGCCGCGCGCCGAGCTGGCGCCCCAGCCCAGCCTCGCCACCCTGTCCGAGTTGGTCGACCGGGTACGCGACAGCGGTACGCCGGTCGACTTCCGGGTCACCGGCGAGCCGGCGACGCTGCCGGCCGTCATCGAGCTGGCGGCGTACCGCATCGTGCAGGAGGCGCTCACGAACACCCTCAAGCACGCGACCCCGGGTGCCGGCTGCACTGTCGCGCTCGACTTCGGCCCTGACGGGCTGGGCGTCCGGGTCACGGACGGCGGCGCACCGGTCCCGCCACCGTCGCCCGGGAACGGGCTGCGCGGCATCACCGAGCGGGTGCATGCCCTCGGCGGTGTCCTCCGGGCCGGCCCGGTCGAGAACGGCGGCTTCGAGGTGTCGGCGCAGCTCCCGCTCGCCGTCGGCACGTCCCGCGAGCTGGTCGCGTGATCCGCGTCGTCATCGCCGACGACCAGGCCCTCGTCCGGGCCGGCTTCCGCATGATCCTCGACGGCACCGACGACATGACCGTGGTGGGCGAGGCCGCCGACGGGCTACAGGCCCTGACCGTGGCCGCGCAGGCCCGACCGGACGTGGTGCTCATGGACGTACGCATGCCGGGCATCGACGGCATCGAGGCGACCCGCCGGCTCCGGGTCGCCCACCCGCCGGACGAGCCGCCATACGTGATCATCCTGACCACGTTCGACCTCGACGAGTACGTCTACGCAGGGCTCCGCGCGGGCGCGGCCGGGTTCCTGCTCAAGGACTCGCTCGACGGCGAGTTGCTACAGGCCGTGCGCGCCGTCGTCGGTGGGCACAACGTCGCCGCACCGGCCGTCACCCGCCGGCTGGTCGAGCACTTCGTCGCCACCCGTCCACGGATCGCCGACACCACACCGCTGGGCACGCTCACCGCCCGCGAGCGCGACGTGCTCAAGCTCATCGCCGAAGGGCTGTCCAACCAGGAGATCGCCGGCCGGCTGGTGATCAGCGAGGGTACCGTCAAGACCCACGTCAGCCGGATCCTGGCCAAGCTGGGGCTGCGCGACCGCATCCACGCCGTCATCTACGCGTACCAGAGCGGCACGGCGTGACGAGGATGCGCCACCGGGTCCCGCTGCCGAACCGGCCACGGTAGAAATCCGACCGGAGAGCCTGCTACCCGGGCGGTGACCCCGGCTCCTCGCATAAGGTCGTTCCATGATCGGTTGCCGGATCCGGCGGTCGGTCACGCCGTACCGATCCGGTCCCGCCGGTTCGGCCGGCGGCGGAGTGACCACGAGCGCAGCGAGGAGAGGCCGATGGCCGAGTTCGACGTGGCGACGGCGGCGGTCCAGGCGGCCCTCGACGCCGGAGCCCGGTACGCCGACGCGCGGGTGATGCACCGCCGCTACGAGTCGATGTCCGCCCGCAACGGCGAGATCGAGTCCGTCACCCAGGACGAGAGCGCCGGGCTCGGGGTACGTGCGCTGGTCGGTTCGGGCTGGGGCTTCTACGCCGTACCCGATCTCACCGCCACGGCGGCCCGGACGGCGGGTGAGCGGGCCGCGCGGATCGCCGCCGCCAGCGGCCGGGTCGCCGGTCCCGGCAGCAAGCTCGTGCCGATGCCCGCCAGTACCGGCTCGTGGAGTTCCCCGTGTGCCGTCGACCCGCTGTCGGTACCGCTGTCCGACAAGGGCGACCTGCTGGTCCGGGCCACCCGGACGTCCCAGGAGCACGGCGCCGACCAGGCCGAGGGGCTGTACCAGATCTGGGACACCCGGAAGTGGTTCGTCTCCAGCGAGGGACACCGGATCGACCAGCACATCCGGGAGTGCGGTGCCGGGATCTCGGCCACGGTGATCGGGGACGGCGAGACCCAGCGGCGTTCCTATCCCAGCTACCGGGGCCAGTACGGCACCCAGGGCTGGGAACTGATCGACGGGCTCGACCTGACCGCGCACGCCGCCCGGATCGCCGAGGAGGCCCGCGAACTGGTCACCGCCCCGGTCTGCCCGGCGGGGGAGACCACACTCATCCTCGGTGGCGAACAGATGGCGCTACAGATCCACGAGTCGGTGGGACACGCGATCGAACTGGACCGCATCCTGGGCTGGGAAGCCGCCTTCGCCGGTACCTCATGGTTGGACCTGGACCAGCTCGGCGTCCTGCGGTACGGCTCCGAGCTGATGAACATCACCATCGACCCGACGATCCCGGGGGCGCTGGGCAGTTTCGGCTTCGACGACGAGGGCACCCCGGCGACCCGGCGCGACGCGGTCCGCGAGGGTCGCTGGGTCGGCACGCTGGCCGGGCGGGACTCGGCCGCCATCGCAGGACTGGACTACGCCGGCAGCGTCCGGGCCGACGGCTGGGCCCGGTTGCCGATGGTACGGATGACGAACGTCGGCCTGGAGCCCGGTCCACACACCCTGGACGAGATGATCGCGGCAACCGACGACGGCGTACTGATGGATCTCAACCGCTCCTGGTCGATCGACGACAAGCGGCTCAACTTCCAGTTCGGCTGCGAGATCGGCTGGGAGGTGAAGAACGGCCGACGGGGCCGGATGCTGCGCAACCCGACCTACACCGGAATCGGCCCCCTCTTCTGGCGGTCGATGGACATGCTCTCCTCGGAGAGCATCGCCTGGGGAACGCCGAACTGCGGTAAGGGACAGCCGGGACAGATCGGCCACACCGGACATCCGGCCGCGCCCGCCCGGTTCACCGGCGTCCGGGTCGGGGTGCGCGGGTGAGCGCGAGGACACGGATGAACCCAAGGAGACAGGTGCACGCGCGGGAACGGAGGCAGCGATGACGTCCCCACTCGACCTCGCCGGTCAGGTCGTCGAACTGGTCCGACAGGTTGCCGGGCCCGGTGCGCAGGCGGAGGTCGGCGCCGAGCGGGCGGACCTGGCACTGACCCGGTTCGCGAACTCCTTCATCCACCAGAACATCGGCGAGGCCGCCACCTCGGTACGGCTGCGGCTGCACCTCGACGGCCGGACCGCCAGCGGTTCGTCCACCGTGGTCACCCCGGCGGGACTGCGCGACCTCGTCGAACGTACCGTCGCGGCGGCCCGGCACTGCCCGCCCGACCCGGGCTGGCCGGGTCTCACCCCGCCCACGGAACCGGACGGCACCGGCAACTGGGACGAGTCCACCGCCGCGGCCTCCGCCGACCAGCGGGCCGAGCGGGTACGGGAGTTCGTCGAGACGGCCGGCGGCCTGGAGGCGGCCGGCTACTGCCGTACCGGACGCCGGGAGGGAGCCTTCGCCAACAGCGCCGGGCACTCGGTCACCGGCCGGAGCACCGAGGCCGCGATGGACGGGATCGCCCGGTGCGGTGGAGCCGACGGCGTCGCCCGGCTCAGCTCGTTCCGGCTCGGAGACCTGCTCGGCGGGGTGCTCGGGGCCCGGGCGTCGGTGAAGGCGCGGGCCGGCGTCGCCCCGGTCGAACTGGCACCCGGGCGCTACGAGGTGGTGCTGGAGCCGACCGCCGTCGCCGACCTCCTACAGAACCTCGCGACGTACGGGTTCAACGGCAAGGCGTACAACGAGCAGAGGTCCTTCGCCGCACCCGGCACCGAGCAGTTCGACCGGGCGATCACCCTGGTGGACGACGCGCTGGCCGGTCCGGCGCTGCCGTTCGACGCCGAAGGCACCCCCCGGACCCCGGTCGCGCTGGTCGAGCACGGCGTCACCACCGCCGTCGCACACGACCGGCGAACCGCCGCCGAGGCCGGCGCGGGAGTCACCTCCACCGGGCAGGCGGTGCCGGGCGGTGCCGCGACCGGGCCGGTCCCGTTGCATCTGCGGCTCGTACCGGCTCCGTCGCACAACGGCCTGACCAGGGCAGGCGAGGTCTCCGGCCCGGTCGTCGACTCCGACACCGCCGCACTGGTCGCCGAGGTCCGTCGGGGGTTGCTGGTCACCGACCTCTGGTACACCCGGGTACTCGATCCGAGGAGCCTGGTCGTCACCGGACTCACCCGCAACGGCGTCTGGCTGATCGAGGACGGCGAGGTCGCGGCGGCCGTACAGAACTTCCGGTTCACCCAGTCCTATCCACAGGCGCTCGCGCCGGGTGCGGTGCTCGGCGTGGGCCGGCACACCGCACTGCAGTCCCAGACCTTCAGCAACGGTTGGTGGTCGGCACCGGCACTGCGATTGGCGTCGTGGAACTTCACGGGCGGCGCCTCGGGCTGAAGGGACACCGTGCTTGTCGATGTGCCGCGCGACGGGACCGGGATGTCCTGATTGTCGGGGTGCCCCGACTGCGGGGATGCCCCGTTCGCGCGTCGGTGCTTGACTGTGTGGCGTGACGGACGACGCGACCACCCCCGCCGAGGACGACGCGAGTGCCCCTGCCCGGGGCGGGCCGGGACGTTCCGTACCGCCCGGCCCCGCGGAGCCGGCCGACCGGGACACCGCTGCCGACGTACCCCCGGCTCCGACCGGCCAGCCGGCCGGGGCGGCGCGGCGTCGACCCGATCCGACCGCCCGGCGGCGCCGCTGGCTGATCGGCGGGGGCATCGCGGGCGCGGCGGTGCTGGTCCTGCTGGTCTGCGGCTGTCTCGGGGCGTTCGCCGCCGGCCTTGGCCGGCTCGCCCACGAGGCCGACCGCGGACGGACGGCGCAGGCCCGCGCCGAGTCCGCCTGCCGCGACTTGGAGAAGCGCCTCAACCGGCTGAGCCCGCCCGGCGCGGCTGCCAACCCGGGTCAGCGGGCAGCGGCGATCCGCGACGAGAACGCCGCGGTCCGGCCGTTCCTGTCCGAAGTCGAGCGACTACGCGGATGGTGGAGCGACGACGAGGACGATGACGGCGACGTCGCTCACGACGGCCGGAGTGAGTCGTGGCGGGAACTGGTCGACGCCCGGACCAGTTACGCCGACGCCCTCGACCGGCAGGTGACGAGCGGCGAGCCGGCGTTCTTCATCGCGCCGCAGGACCGCGCCGGCCGACCGGTGCTGGACCGGTTGGAACGCGGCCCGGAGTCGTGTGCCGCCGCCGCCCGACGGCTGGCCGCACCCGACCTGTGAACCGCACCCGACCGGCGAACCGCACCCCATTCGCGAACCGGACCCGACCGGTGAACCGCAGCTGACCGGTACGCGCCCGATCGGCCTCTGGGGACAGCGCGGCAGGTGGCGGCGTCGGACGCGACGTGGCGGTGGCGCCGAGTGAAGTTATGCACAACCATGCCCGGATCCGTCGACAGGACTTTCGTAACCGACGGGAAACCCGCGAGACTCCCTTGCGCATGTGCCCGTCATCGTGCGGCGTAACGTGTGCACCGACGCGGACGCAGGTAGCGCGGCTGCGGGGCTTCCCCTGCCCGCGCGCCCCGCCGGAAACACCATCCGTGCCCGTCAGCCAGACCGGGCCCCGTCAGGGAGACATAGATGACTACGAGGTCGGCCCCACCTATGGCCGGACTGCCGGGGGGCGCGCGTTCCCGCGCAGCCATCGCGGCAAAAACCCTGCGTACCGATCGCTGGTGGTTCGCGCCGCTGATCACGGTGGTCGGGCTCGGCGCCTGGATCACCTACGCCACGGTGCGCGTCTTCATGCACGACTTCTACTGGGTCGAGGAGTACCACTACCTGACCCCGTTCTACTCACCGTGTGTCACGGAGAGCTGCATCCCGGAGGCGGCGCACTTCGGCCGGATCCTGCCCGGTTGGTGGATCATCCCGGACGCGGCGCTGACCCTGCCGTTCCTGCTGCTGTTCCGGCTCACCTGCTACTACTACCGCAAGGCGTACTACCGGTCGTTCTGGCTCTCGCCGCCGGCCTGCGCCGTGCCGGACGGGCACAAGACGTACAGCGGCGAGACCCGTTTCCCGCTGGTCGGCCAGAACCTGCACCGGTACGCCTTCTACGCCGCGATGATCATCTCGCTGATCAACACCTGGGACGCGATCCTCGCCTTCCACAGCCCCGAGGGCTTCGGCTTCGGGCTGGGCAACCTGATCCTGCTGGGCAACGTGGTGATGCTCTGGGCGTACACGCTCTCCTGCCACTCCTGCCGGCACATCGCCGGTGGCCGGTTGAAGCACTTCTCCAAGCACCCCGTCCGCTACCGGTTCTGGACCGTGGTCTCCAAGCTCAACGTCCGGCACATGCAGCTCGCCTGGATCACCCTGGGCACCCTGGCGCTCACCGACTTCTACGTCATGGCGCTCTCCGCCGACTGGTTCAACGACCTGCGGTTCATCAACTAAAGGGCCTCTGACATGACTACCCGAATCGAACGACACCACTACGACGTCGTCGTCATCGGTGCCGGCGGTGCCGGCCTGCGCGCGGCGATCGAGGCCCGGCTCGCCGGGAAGCGGACCGCGATCATCTCCAAGTCGCTGTTCGGCAAGGCCCACACGGTGATGGCCGAGGGCGGTGCCGCCGCCGCGATGGGGAACGTGAACAGCCGGGACAACTGGCAGGTCCACTTCCGGGACACCATGCGGGGCGGCAAGTTCCTCAACAACTTCCGGATGGCCGAGCTGCACGCCAAGGAGTCACCGCAGCGGATCTGGGAGCTGGAGACGTACGGCGCGCTCTTCGACCGCACCAAGGACGGGAAGATCTCGCAGCGCAACTTCGGTGGGCACGAGTACCCCCGGCTCGCGCACGTCGGTGACCGTACCGGGCTGGAGCTGATCCGCACCCTGCAACAGAAGATCGTCTCGTTGCAGCAGGAGGACAAGAAGACGCACGGCGACTACGAGGCCCGGATCAAGGTCTTCGCGGAGACCACGATCACCGAGCTGCTGCTGGACGGGGACCGGATCGCCGGAGCGTTCGGCTACTACCGCGAGTCCGGCGAGTTCGTCCTCTTCGAGGCCCCGGCCGTCGTGCTGGCCACCGGCGGCGTCGGCCGGTCGTACAAGGTGACCTCGAACTCCTGGGAGTACACCGGGGACGGGCACGCGCTGGCGCTGCGGGCCGGCGCCACGCTGATCAACATGGAGTTCCTCCAGTTCCACCCGACCGGCATGGTCTGGCCGGTGTCGGTGAAGGGCATCCTGGTCACCGAGTCGGTCCGGGGTGACGGCGGGGTGCTGAAAAACTCCGAGGGCAAGCGGTTCATGTTCAACTACGTCCCCGACGTCTTCCGCAAGCAGTACGCGGAGACCGAGGAGGAGGCGGACCGCTGGTACAGCGACCCGGACAACAACCGGCGCCCGCCGGAGCTGCTTCCCCGCGACGAGGTCGCCCGGGCGATCAACAGCGAGGTCAAGGCCGGTCGGGGTACGCCGGCCGGCGGCGTCTACCTGGACATCGCCAGCCGCCTGCCGGCCGAGGAGGTACGTCGGCGACTGCCGTCGATGTACCACCAGTTCAAGGAGCTGGCCGACGTCGACATCACCGCCGAACCGATGGAGGTCGGGCCGACCTGCCACTACGTGATGGGTGGCGTGGAGGTCGATCCGGACAGTGGCGCGGCGGCCGGGCACGTGCAGGGGCTGTTCGCCGCCGGTGAGGTCTCCGGGGGCATGCACGGCTCCAACCGGCTCGGTGGGAACTCCCTCTCCGACCTGCTGGTCTTCGGCAAGCGGGCCGGCGAGCACGCCTCGGCGTACGCCGACGCGCTCGCCGCCCGGCCGAAGGTGTCGTCGCCCGACGTCGAGGCCGCGGTGGACCGGGCGCTGGCCCCGCTGGAGCGCGAGGGCGGGGAGAACCCGTACACGTTGCAGCAGGACCTCCAAGCGGTGATGGGCGACCTGGTCGGCATCATCCGGCGCAAGGGTGAGCTGGAGGAGTCGCTGGTCAAGCTGGCCGACCTGCGCGACCGGGTGACCCGGGTGGCCGTGGCCGGCGGCCGTCGCTACAACCCGGGCTGGCACCTGGCGCTGGACCTGCGCAACATGCTGGTCGTCTCGGAGTGCACCGCGCGGGCGGCCCTGGAACGCGAGGAGTCCCGGGGTGGGCACACCCGGGAGGACTTCCCGACCATGGCGCCGACGTGGCGCACGGTCAACCTGGTCTGCTCGCTCGACGGCGACAAGGTGCGGCTGGAGCACAAGCCGCTGCCGAAGATCCGTCCGGAGCTGATCCAGCTCTTCGACCGCACCGAACTGTCCAAGTACCTGACCGACGAGGAACTGGCGGACTTCGACGCCCTCACCGGGGACGCGCACGCTGAGGAGGCGGCCAAGTAATGGGCAAGGAGAACGGTACGGGTGGCACCGGCAAGGCCCCCACGACCCGCAATTTCAAGGTCTGGCGCGGCGACGAGTCCGGTGGCGAGCTGACCGACTACCAGATCCAGGTCAACGAGGGCGAGGTGGTCCTCGACGTGATCCACCGGCTCCAGGCGACCGAGGCTCCCGACCTGGCCTGCCGGTGGAACTGCAAGGCCGGCAAGTGCGGCTCCTGCTCGATGGAGATCAACGGCATGCCCCGGCTGGGTTGCATGACCCGGATGTCGACGTTCGAGGAGACCGAGACGGTCACCATCACCCCGCTGCGTACCTTCCCAATCATCCGGGACCTGGTCACGGACGTCTCGTTCAACTACGAGAAGGCCCGGGAGACGCCGGCGTTCGCGCCGCCGGAGGACCTGGCCCCCGGCGAGTACCGGATGCAGCAGGTCGACGTCGAGCGGTCGCAGGAGTTCCGGAAGTGCATCGAGTGCTTCCTGTGCCAGAACACCTGTCACGTGGTCCGAGACCACGAGGAGAACAAGCAGGCGTTCGCCGGGCCGCGCTACTTCATCCGGGCCGCCGAGCTGGACATGCACCCGCTCGACACCAAGACCGACCGGAAGGAGTACGCACAGGCGTCGCAGGGCCTCGGCTTCTGCAACATCACCAAGTGCTGCACCGAGGTCTGCCCGGAGCACATCAAGATCACCGACAACGCGATCATCCCAATGAAGGAACGCGTCGTCGACCGACGGTACGATCCTCTTGTGTGGCTGGGTAGCAAGATCTTCCGACGTGGGCACAGCGAGGGTGACCAGACCCCGCGCGATCCTGACCAGCTCGGCGAGGTGCACTCGGTGGCCGGCGGGTCGCACGACCCGGAGTCCGAGGGCGACGCCGAGCGGGGCGTGCACTGGAACCGGCAGGTGCCGCACCCGACGGCACCGTCGACCGATTCACGTGGTCGCCTGCCGATCAGCGAGTTCACCTTCGACCGGGCGGCCGCGCCGTCCCCGTTCGGCGACGACGTGACGTTCCCGCTGCCGGCCGACGGGCTCAACTACAGCCACCCGGAGCAGAAGGACTGATTCCGACCTGGCGCGACGGGCGGGGGTGGCCGATCGGCCGCCCCCGTTTCGTCTGAGCAGGTCAGGACGGGTCGGCCGCGGCGAGGATCGGGCGCAGAGCCGCCACGATCGGTACGTCCGCGGGCAGCCACGGCACGCTGTCCAGCTCCTCCGGGCGCAACCAGCGCAACTCGGAGTGCTCCAGCGGCTGCGGCTGGTCCTCGCCGACGAGCCGGACGGCGAACACCTTCAGCACCGAGCGGTGTCCCATCCGGACATCTCGACCGATCCGGTCACCGACCTCGACCCGTACCCCGAGTTCCTCGGCGCACTCCCGGACCAGCGCCGCCGCCTCGGTCTCGCCGGGCTCGACCTTGCCGCCCGGAAACTCCCACCGGCCCGCCGTCTCCGGCGGACTCGACCGGGCACAGGCCAGTACCCGCCCGGCGACGATGATCGCCGCCCCCACCACGACCTTCGGCTCCCGTCGGCCGTGGCCGGCGAATCCCCCAGTCGACTCATCGCGGCCGTTACCGCTCGCCCATTCGGTCTGCACGGGCGTCCAGCGTGCCAGATCAATCGGGAATTCGGGTAGCGGACCCGGCCCCACGGCCAATAGAACACGGAAGGGTGGACGTGGACACACCAGCCGCTCAGCGACAGACTAGGGAGCACCGACCGAGACACGGGATGGCGACGATTTGGCCACAAGCCGGCAACGACGCCTGGGAGGTATGGCGATGCGTGCTCTGTGGGGTGGCCGGATGGACCGTGACTACCTGACTGACGCACTCACCTTACTGGGCGGCTGGACCCGCGAGGGACAGCAGATCAAACGGACCCTCATCCTCGACGACACCCAGCACGCGGCCCTCACCGAACGCGTGAAGATCATCGCGGACGCCCTGCATCTCCGCCCGGAGATCCGCCGGCTGGACGGACACACCCAGATCAAGATCGGCCCCCGGGACGCGGGAGAGATCACCGAGGGCGAGGTCACCCTCGCCGCCCGGATCGAGGACGTGTACCGCGCGGTGACCAGCACCCCCTGACCCCCGCGAGCCGGGCGGTGCCGTCGACCGACGACGCCTCGCTGGCGTCGCCGTGGTGGCGCCGCCCTCCTACTCTCGGATCATGGCCAACGTTACCTATGACCGTCGGGAGCAGTTCCAGCAGATCCAGAGCGGGCTGCTCGACGGAGAGCAGGTCATCGCCGTCTACGACGCGATCGGGGCCGGTACCGGGTTCATCGGCCTGACCGACCGGCGCGTGATCATCCAGGACAAGTCGTTCATCGGCAAGAAGTTCGCCATCACCAGCATCCCGTACTCGAAGATCACCAGCGTGAGCGTGGTCAGCAACAAGTCATGGGGTGGCTCGTTCTTCTCCACCGGCGCCATCGCGATCCACGTCGGCACCCACACCTACGAGGTGGAGTTCCGGGGCGACAAGAAGAGCCACCACGTACACAACGTGATCCTGCACTACATCTCCTGACCGATGTGGTCCGGCCCGGTATCGACCGGTACCGGGCCGGACCGTCCGTCAGGCGCCGACGTAGGCCGCGAGGTGCTCGCCGGTGAGGGTGGAACGGGCGGCGACGAGGTCGGCCGGGGTGCCCTCGAAGACGATCCGGCCCCCGTCGTGACCGGCGCCGGGGCCGAGGTCGATGATCCAGTCGGCGTGCGCCATCACCGCCTGGTGGTGCTCGATGACGATGACCGACTTGCCGGAGTCGACGAGCCGGTCGAGCAGGCCGAGCAGGTGCTCGACGTCGGCGAGGTGGAGGCCGGTGGTCGGCTCGTCGAGGACGTAGACGCCACCCTTCTCGGCCATGTGGGTGGCCAGCTTGAGCCGCTGCCGTTCGCCACCGGACAGCGTGGTGAGCGGCTGGCCGAGGCTGAGGTAGCCGAGCCCGACGTCGACGAGCCGGTCGAGGATGGCATGCGCGGCCGGCGTACGCGCCTCGCCCGCGCCGAAGAACTCCTCGGCCTCGGTCACCGACATCGCGAGCACCTCGCTGATGTCGCGGCCGCCGAGGTGGTACTCCAGCACCGCCGCCTGGAACCGCTTCCCCTCGCACTCCTCGCAGACGGTGGCGACGCCGGCCATCATCGCCAGGTCGGTGTAGATGACACCGGCGCCGTTGCAGTTGGGGCAGGCGCCCTCGGAGTTCGCGCTGAACAGCGCCGGCTTCACGCCGTTGGCCTTCGCGAACGCCTTGCGGATCGGGTCGAGCAGTCCGGTGTACGTCGCCGGGTTGCTTCGTCGCGAGCCGCGGATCGCGGCCTGGTCGATCGACACGACGCCCTCGCCGGCCGGGATAGACCCGTGCACGAGGGAACTCTTGCCGGAGCCGGCGACACCGGTGACGACGACCAGCACCCCGAGCGGGATGTCGACGTCGACGTCCCGCAGGTTGTGCGCCGTCGCACCGCGGATCGGGAGCTGGCCGCTGGGCGTCCGCACCTTCTCCTTGAGGGCGGCCCGGTCGTCGAGATGGCGGCCGGTGATGGTGCCACTGGCCCGCAGCCCCTCGACGGTGCCCTCGAAGCAGACGGTGCCGCCCCCCGTACCGGCGCCGGGGCCGAGGTCGACGACGTGGTCGGCGATCGCGATCGCCTCCGGCTTGTGCTCGACGACGAGCACCGTGTTGCCCTTGTCCCGCAGCCGCAGCAGCAGGTCGTTCATCCGCTGGATGTCGTGCGGGTGCAGGCCGATGGTGGGCTCGTCGAAGACGTAGGTGGTGTCGGTGAGCGAGGAGCCGAGGTGGCGGATCATCTTGACGCGCTGCGCCTCGCCGCCCGACAGCGTGCCCGCCGGCCGCTCGAGCGAGAGGTAGCCCAGCCCGATCTCCACGAACGATTCGAGGGTCCCCAGCAGCGTGGCGAGCAACGGCGCGACCGACGGCTCGTCGAGGCCGCGAACCCAGACCGCCAGGTCGCTGATCTGCATCGCGCAGGCGTCGGCGATGTTGATCCCGCCGATCCGCGACGAGCGGGCCGCCTCGCTGAGCCGGGTGCCACCGCAGTCGGGACAGGTGGTGAAGGTGACCGCCCGATCCACGAACGCCCGGATGTGCGGCTGCATCGCCTCCCGGTCCTTGGCGAGAAACGACTTCTGGATCTTGGGGATCAGCCCCTCGTAGGTGAGGTTGACGCCCTCGACCTTCACCTTGGTCGGCTCCCGGTAGAGGAAGTCCTGCATCTCCTTCTTGGTGAACTTGCGGATCGGCTTGTGCGGGTCGAGGAAGCCCGACTCGGCGTACGTCCGCACCGTCCACCAGCTGTCCGACTTCCAGCCGGGGATGGTGAACGCGCCCTCGGCGATCGACTTGGAGTCGTCGTAGAGCTGGGTGAGGTCGATGTCGGAGATCGTGCCCCGGCCCTCGCACCGCGGACACATGCCGCCGGTGATGCTGAAGCTGCGACGCTCCTTCACGGTCTGTCCGGCGCGCTCCACGGTGACCGCACCCGCGCCACTGATCGAGGCGACGTTGAAGGAGAAGGCCTGCGGCGAGCCGATGTGCGGCTGCCCGAGCCGGCTGAAGAGGATCCGCAGCATCGCGTTGGCGTCGGTGGCGGTGCCGACCGTGGAGCGTGGATCGGCACCCATCCGCTGCTGGTCGACGATGATCGCCGTGGTCAGCCCTTCGAGTACGTCGACCTCCGGCCGCGCCAGCGTCGGCATGAAGCCCTGCACGAAGGCGCTGTAGGTCTCGTTGATCATCCGCTGCGACTCCGCGGCGATCGTGCCGAACACCAGCGAACTCTTGCCCGAGCCGGAGACGCCAGTGAACACCGTCAGCCGGCGCTTCGGGATCTCGACGCTGACGTCCTTGAGGTTGTTCACGCGGGCGCCGTGCACGCGGATCAGATCATGGGTGTCGGCAACGTGCGGCGCGGGCGACTGCGTGTCCGTCCTCGGGGCCATGCTCGTCCTCTCTCCATCTGTCCGGCGGTCCGTCTTCTCTCCATCTGTCCGGCGGATCCGTCTTCGCGGTCTCCGTCGGCGTCACCCAGCTCAGCTCGATCTAACCAATCGGCACTCAGCGATCCTGAAGCAGCCCGAGGACGTTGCCATCGGGATCGGTGACGGTCGCCACCAGGCGGCCGCCGCCAACATCGCGTACGGGCTCCTTCACGGTGGCACCCGCAGCGGTCACCTCGGCCAGCTTCGCCTCGATGTCCGACACGTGCCAGTGGGCAACCGGTGCGGTCATGCCCTGCGATCCAGCGCCCGGCACCAGCCCGATCTGCTGGCCGGCGGCCTCGAAGCCGACGTAGTAGGGCTCGTCGACCTGCGGCGCCACCCCGAGCAGGGCGGTGTACACCGCCTTGGCCGCCGCTAGGTCGGACACGGGATGCAGCACGGTCTTGATTCCCCGGGTGGAAGAACCGGTCATGGTCACTCCTGAAGCCGTCGGTCACATCGCCTGAGGATGCTGGAATCGTCGGGCTGACGTCCATGGCGGCAAGGCTAGTTGCGGGCCCGTGACCTGCGCTTCTTGATTCCTGATCACTCTGCTCAGCCGTCCGCGGGGCACGCACGGCGGCCTCGCCGCCGTCGGGTCGGCCGCGCGGTGCCTCACGGACCGGGTCGACATGTCGACCCGGTCCGTGAGGCGAAAGCTGAGAATGCCCAGACGGGGCTGTTTTCAGACGCTGAAGCGGAACTCCACCACGTCACGTCGCCGGTCAACGTCTGGGTCGACCCCCCGACAGGCGCCCGTCACGCCGACTGGAGCGGCTGGATGCTGTCGAGCGCATCGCCGAGCGCATCCTTCTCTACCTCAAGGTCATACCTGTTCTGCAGATTGATCCAGAACAGGTCCGTAGTGCGGAAGTAGCGCGAGAGACGGAGGGCGGTGTCGGCCGTTATACGCCGCTTGCCGTGGACGATCTCGTTGATCCGCCGGGGCGGTACGCCGATGGCCACGGCAACCTTGTGCTGTGTAATCCCGAGCGGGACGATGAAGTCCTCCATCAGCACCTCGCCAGGGTGGATCGGGGCCAGCTTGCTCATCTCAGCCACCTCCCTGGTGGTAGTCGACGATCTCGACGCCTTCTGGACCAATTTCGGTCCAGATGAAGCAGATCCGCCACTGGTCGTTGATCCGGATGCTGTGCTGGCCCTTTCTGTCACCCTTGAGCCCCTCCAACCGGTTACCTGGCGGGACGCGAAGGTCGTCGAGAGCCACCGCAGCGTCGAGGAGCGTCAGCTTCCTCAGCGCCGTCCGGAGGACCCGAGCGTCGAGAGACCTGACCCGCTCACGCTGCCAGAGTCACTCGGTCTCTCGATTAGCGAAGGACCGGATCACTGGCCAAGTTAACGCGAAGCGTCAATAACGTCACGCGTTAAGCGTAAGCTCCGCCACGCAACGCAGCCGACCCCGAGACCCAGATGTCGAACGACAATTTGACTAGACGTTGAAGCGGAACTCCACCACGTCGCCGTCCTGCATCACGTAGTCCTTGCCCTCGATCCGGACCCGGCCGGCGGCCTTGGCGGCGGCCATCGAGCCGGCGGCCACCAGGTCGCCGTACGAGACGATCTCGGCCTTGATGAAACCGCGCTGGAAGTCGGAGTGGATCACACCGGCGGCCTCCGGGGCGGTCGCCCCGATCGGCACGGTCCAGGCCCGCGCCTCCTTCGGCCCGGCGGTCAGGTACGTCTGCAGCCCGAGCGTCCGGAAACCGACCCGGATCAGCTGGTCGAGTCCCGGTTCGGACTGCCCGATCGACTCCAGCAGTTCCCGGGCCTCGTCGGCGGGCAGGTCGGTCAGTTCCGACTCGACCTTGGCGTCCATGAAGATCGCCTCTGCCGGTGCGACCAGCAGGCGCAGCTCGTCCAGCAGGTCGGCGTTGTTGAGTTCCGCCTCGTCGACGTTGAAGACGTACAGGAAGGGCTTGGTGGTCAGCAGGTGCAGCTCGCGCAGCTCCGCCACCTCGATGCCGGCCTTGGCCGCGCCCGCGTACAGGGTGACCCCGGTGTCGAGCAGCTCGGCCGCCTTCTTCGCGGCGGTGACGGCGGCGGCCCGATCCTTGCGGACCCTCGCCTCCTTCTCCAGCCGGGGCAGCGCCTTCTCGATCGTCTGGAGGTCGGCCAGGATCAGCTCGGTGTTGATCGTTTCGATGTCGTCGCCCGGCGAGACCTTGCCGTCGACGTGCACCACGTTGGGGTCGGAGAAGACCCGTACCACCTGGCAGATCGCGGCGGCGTCCCGGATGTTGGCGAGGAAGGCGTTGCCCCGACCCTGGCCCTTGGACGCCCCCCGGACCAGGCCGGCGATGTCGACGAACGAGACCGGGGCAGGAATGACCTTCTGCGAGTCGTGGATCTCCGCGAGCTTGCCCAGCCGCTCGTCCGGCAGCCCGACCACCCCGACGTTCGGCTCGATGGTGGCGAACGGATAGTTGGCCGCGAGTACGTCGTTCTTGGTCAGCGCGTTGAACAGGGTGCTCTTGCCGACGTTGGGCAGGCCGACGATGCCGATGGTCAGTGAAGTCATGCGAACGCGACTGCCTCTCTCGTTGCCTCTCGCGACCCGGCGTGGTCCACCGGTCCGGCCCAAGGGTGAAGTCTACGGAGCCTCCGGCGCGGCCCACGCGACGGGCGAGCCGAGCCGACGCGACGGTCGAGCCGGTCCCACGAGGGCGGGCGCGTCCGCCCTCGTCCGGCTCCTCGCCACCGCCGTGGTGGTGACTCCGGCCACCGTCGGCCCACGGCGCACGCTCAGGTCCGATTTCCGCGAGTCATCCCGCTCCGGGCGGGGCACCATCGAGGCATGGAGCTGGATTTCGAGCGGTGCTACCGAGCGGTCGACAGTCGGGACCAGCGGTTCGACGGCTGGTTCTACACCGGCGTACTCACCACCGGCATCTACTGCCGTCCGTCCTGTCCGGCCATGACCCCGAAACGAAAGAACGTCCGCTTCTTCCCGTCGGCCGCCGCCGCCCAGCGGACCGGGCTGCGAGCCTGCCGCCGCTGCCGGCCCGACGCCGCCCCCGGCTCGCCGGACTGGAACGTCCGGGCCGACGTCGTCGGGCGGGCGATGCGGCTGATCGGCGACGGGGTGGTGGACCGGGAGGGGGTACCGGGGCTGGCCGCCCGACTGGGCTACACCGAGCGGCACCTGCACCGCATGCTCGTCACCGAGGTCGGGGCCGGTCCGCTCGCGCTGGCCCGGGCGCAACGGGCCCAGACCGCCCGGATCCTGGTCGAGACGACCGACCTCGGCCTGGCCGAAATCGCCTTCGCGGCCGGATTCGGCAGCGTACGGCAGTTCAACGACACGATCCGCGAGGTGTACGCCGCGGCGCCCTCCGAACTCCGTACCGCTGCCCGGGGACGGTCGACCGAGCCAGCCGCCGGTACGCCGGGGGCGATCAACCTCCGGCTGGCGTTCCGGGCACCGCTGCACGCCGAGGCGCTGCTCGACTTCCTCGCCCTCCGGGCGATACCCGGGATCGAGGAGGTCGGCGATGGGTCGTACCGCCGTGGACTGCGCCTTCCGCACGGACCGGCCGAGGTCGACCTGACCCCGCTGCCCGGCTACGTCGGGGCGACCCTGCGGCTCACGGACGTCCGCGACCTGGCACCGGCGGTGGCGCGCTGCCGTCGGCTGTTCGACCTGGACGCCGACCCGGAGGCCGTCGACGCGCTGTTGTCCGAGGATCCGGCGCTCGCCGACCTGGTCGCGAAGGAGCCCGGAGTACGGGTTCCCCGGGCGGTGGACGGGTTCGAGATGGCCGTACGGGCGATCATCGGTCAGCAGGTCTCCGTCGCCGGAGCCCGTACCGTGCTGGCTCGGCTCGTCGCGGCCACCGCCGTACCCGCGCCGTCAGAGCCGGCGGGCACCTCCCCGCCGATGTCACCACCACCGGAGTCCGGATCGGAGTCGGGCGAGCCGGCCGGACTGCGGCCGTTTCCCTCCCCCGAGGAGGTGCTGGCGCTGCCGGACTCGGCGTTCGGGATGCCGACCGCCCGGCGGGAGAGCATCCGGGGCCTGGCCGAGGCGGTCGCGACCGGACATCTCGACCTCGATCCGGGGGCGGACCGGGCGGAGATGGTCCACCGGATGACCGCGCTGCCCGGGATCGGCGCCTGGACCGCCGGCTACGTCGCGATGCGCGGCATCGGCGATCCCGACGTCTTCCTCCCCACCGACCTCGGGGTACGCCGGGGCGCCGCGGCGCTCGGGCTCCCCGACACCCCGTCGACCCTCGACGCGTACGCCGGCCGCTGGCGGCCCTGGCGCTCGTATGCGGTGATCAGACTATGGAGAGCAGAGTGAACGATCTGTACAGCACCGGCATGGACACCCCGGCCGGACGGTTGACGGTCCTGGCCGACGACGACGGCGTGGTGCACGCTGCCGGGTTCACCACCGACGCCGACGGGCTGCTCGCACTCGTACATCCCCGGTTGCGGGGCCCGATCCGGTCCCGGAACGACCTCGGCCCGATCACCTCCGCCGTCCGGTCCTATCTCGACGGTGACCTGACCGCGATCGACGCGATCCCGGTCGAGCAGCACACCGACGGCGAGTTCATGGCGCACGCCTGGCACACGTTGCGGCAGGTCAAGCCGGGCGAGCCGATCACGTACACCGAGTTCGCCGGCCTGGCCGGGCGGCCCCGGGCGGTTCGGGCGGCGGCGATGGCGTGTGCCCGCAACGCGGCCGCACTCTTCGTACCGTGTCACCGCGTGCTGCGCACCGACGGCGGACTCGGCGGCTTCCGGTGGGGGCTCCCGGTGAAGACCTGGCTGCTCGACCACGAACGGTCGCCGGGCGACCGCTAGGCCGGTCGTCCTCGGAGAACACCGCAATTGCACCGTCAATCCGGATGACGTGGCGGAATACACTGAGGCCGAGCCGTCCGACTCCGATCATGCGATCCGGCGCTGCCGGCCGGCCCGGGTGCCCGCCTACGGCGGTTCCCGGACCCATGTCGGATTGGAACGGCTCGGCTCGGACGACACCGCCGGGAGCCACAGATGATCGTCGTGTTCTGGCTGATGGCCCTGCTCTTCGTCGTGTTCACGCTGCGGGACCGGGCCCGCGCCCGGGCGGCCGTCGAGGCCGGACTGGCCGAGGTCCAGCGACGACAGTGGCGGCCACCGGCCACACCGGACCCGTTCGTCGACGTCAGCCCGTACGACCTGGCCCGGCTGAATCGCGGCTGGAACCATGTCATCGACACGGCCGTCGTCACGCTGATCCGAAACGGCGTGCTACGGATCTCCCGCGAGGGTCAGATCAGCGCGGTCGCCGGTCACACGCCGCCGACCGACCCAATGGAGCAGGCGGTGCTGCGGGCACTCGCCCGGAGCCCCCATCAGCAGCGGTCCGCCGCGGAACTGCGGGACGAGGCGACCATCAACTCGGCAATGACCGACCAGTACCAACGGCTGATAGACAACGGGATGGTGACCCCGGGCTCGATGCTCACGCCGACCCGGTACTCGCTACG
This sequence comes from Plantactinospora solaniradicis, assembly GCF_042658085.1. Lineage (NCBI taxonomy): Bacteria > Bacillati > Actinomycetota > Actinomycetes > Micromonosporales > Micromonosporaceae > Plantactinospora > Plantactinospora solaniradicis. The sequence goes on from NZ_JBHSPR010000001.1 coordinate 348,419, forward strand.
TAGACTGCTCGACCTCTCGATCACCGCGATCGTCGCCCCGTGGCTGCTGCTCGCCGTCGCCGTCCTGCTGCCGCCGGCCAGTTGGATGCTGGCCGCCGCCGCGATGGTCGTGAGCACGGTGGCCGGTAGCGTCGGCATCCGGTCGTACCTGGAGGGTAAGCGGGCGGTCGAACAGGCCGGCTTCTACGGCGGCTGGAGTGGGGGAACCACGTCCAGCGACCGGGTCGTCCCGCTTGTCCAACACGCCATCCGCCAACGGGCCGGAGAGATCGGGCGGATGCCCGCCGCGCGTCGCGCGCTGCTGCCGGCCGGGATCGTCGTGGCACTGTGTGGGTTGGCCGCGCTGGGCGACCCCGCGATCCAAACAGCCCTCCATCCGCCCAAGCCGGCCGAGGAGGACGCCGTCGAAAGCGCCAGCGCCAGCGGCGGTGGTGGTTGCGGCGGATGCGGCGGCGGATGCGGCGGCTGCGGATGCGGCGGCTGACCGGAGATCGGTGCCGGTGCGCGGGGATCGGGATGGAGCGGGCGACATGTTGGGCATCGGCATCGGATGGCGTCCGGAGATCGACCTCACCGTGGAGCGGCTGCCCGGGGTCGACTTCGTCGAGGTGATCGCCGAGCGGCTCCGCCCACCCCGGATCCCCGAGTCGCTCCGGCTGCTGCGTGCCCGGGGCGTCACCGTGATCCCGCACGGCGTCGGGCTCGGGCTCGGCGGAGCGGAGCCACCCGATCCGACCCGGCTCGCCCACCTGGCGGCCTGCGCCCGACTTCTCGGGTCGCCACTGGTCAGCGAGCACATCGCGGTCGTCCGGGCCGACGGCGTCGAGGCCGGACACCTGCTGCCGGTGCCACGCAGCCGGGACTGTCTCGACGTACTGGTGGAGAACGTCCGGCTCGCCCAGGCGGCGCTGCCGGTGCCGTTGGCCCTGGAGAACGTGGCGGCACTCTTCGGCTGGCCGGACGACGACCTCGCCGAGGGAGAGTTCCTGGCGGAACTGGTCGCCCGGACCGGCGTACGGCTGCTCGTCGACGTCGCGAACCTGCACACCAACCGGCTCAACCAGGCGGTCGACCCGCTCGACACCCTGGCTGGCCTGCCCTGGGACGCCCTCGGATACGTGCATGTCGCGGGCGGATACCAGCGGGACGGTGTCTGGCACGACACGCACACCCGACCCCCCTCCGCCGACATCTACGGCCTGCTCGGCGAGCTGTGTGCGGCGACCCGGCCCCCGGGCGTGCTGCTGGAGTGGGACGGCGACTATCCCAGCGACGAGGTACTGGCCGACGCCCTCGGGCAGATCCGCCAGGTGGTCGGAACCCGACCCGCTGCCGGCCTCCCCGCAGAACCGCCGGGCCCGGTGCGGGCGTTCCCGGCGCCGCCGCCCGGGTCGGCATCGTCGATCGGCGGGGCCCGCGACCGGCTCGCCGAACGGTACGCCGAGTTGCTCCGTACGCTCGTGCTGGCGGCACCGGCACCCGCCGGCTTCGACGTCGAACGCCTCCGGATCCAGGCTGACCGGCTGGCCGCCAGACGCCGACGGCATCAGCATCACCGGCCCAGCTGACAACAACACGACTCAACCGGGCCAGAAATTGCCGTTACCGTCATGGGATGGCGCCGGATCGTGACGACGAGCCCACGGTCCGGGCCCTGCCGGCATCGCGGCTGAGCGCGAGGTTGTCGACGTGCCGACCCCGGAGTTCGGGACGCACCGACCGAGCCTCCCGGCAACGCCGGCCGGTACGCCGTTTCCGGGTTCGGCTGCCGGCCAATCCATTGCCCCGCAACCTCTGGCGGCTGCGCCGGTACATCCGTCCGTACGCCGGACAGCTCGTCTGGCTGCTGCTCGCGGCGTTCGCGGCGACCGGGGCGAGCATCGCCGTACCGCTGGTGGTCCGGCACGCGGTCGACGGCCCGATCGCGCACCGCGACCCGATGGGCCTGCTCCGGCTCGGTGGGCTGGCGCTGCTGTTCGGGCTCGCCGAGGCCGCGCTGATCTTCATCCGACGCTGGGCGCAGTCGTCCTCGGCGGTGGGGATGGAAACCACCATCCGCGACGAGCTCTACGCCCACCTGCAACGACTGCACATCGGCTTCCACGACCGCTGGCAGTCCGGCCAACTGCTGTCCCGGGTCACCAGCGATCTCTCGGTGATCCGGCGGTTCCTCTCCTTCGGACTGCTCTTCCTGATCGTCAACACCGCCACCTACCTCACCGTGGTGACCCTGCTGATCACGTTGCACTGGGGGCTCGGACTCCTGGTCGCTGCCGGTGCGGTGCCCCTGTTCCTGGCGACGCGGCGGTTCACCCGGGCGTACCTGGTGGCGGCCCGGCGACTCCAGGACGAACAGGGCGACCTCGCCACCCTGATCGAGGAGTCAGCCCAGGGTCTGCGCACCATCAGGGCATTCGGCCGGCGGCCGGAGATGACCCGCCGGTTCGGTGCCGGTGCCCACCAGTTGCACGACACCGCGACCGGCAAGGGCCGGCTGCTCGCCCGTACCTCGGCCCAGTTCGACCTGATCCCCAACCTCACCCTCGGTGCGGTGCTGGTCGCCGGTGCCGTCGCCGTCGCACACGGCTCGCTGACCATCGGAGAACTGGTCGCCTTCGTGACCCTGCAACTGATGCTGATCTGGCCGATCGAGTCGCTCGGCTGGATCATCGCGAACGCGCAGGAGGCGATGACCGCCGCGGACCGGATCCACGAGGTACTCGACACCCGTCCCACCGTCGTCGACCGCCCCACGGCGGTGGCGCTGGGCAGCATCGCCGGCGCCGGTCGGGGCGGCGCGGTCCGCTTCGACGGGGTCTGGTTCGGCTACCCGCAGGGCGCACCGGTGCTCCGGGGCGTCGAGTTGACCGTCCAGCCGGGCGAGACGCTGGCCGTCGTCGGCGCCACCGGCTGCGGCAAGACGACCCTGCTGTCGCTGTTGCCCCGGCTGTACGACGTCACCGCCGGGCGGATCACCCTGGACGGCCGGGACATCCGGGACGTCCAACTCGACTCACTGCGCCGCCGGGTCGGGGTCGCGTTCGAGGAGGCCACTCTCTTCTCCATGTCGGTTTGGGAGAACCTCACCCTGGGTCGGCCGGACGCCGACGAGGACGAGGTACGTGCCGCGCTCGCGGTGGCGCAGGCCGATTTCGTGTACGACCTGCCGTGGGGGCTGGCGACGCGGATCGGCGAGCAGGGTCTGTCCCTCTCCGGTGGGCAGCGTCAACGCCTCGCCCTGGCCCGTGCCGTACTCGGGCGTCCCGGGGTTCTGGTGCTCGACGACCCGTTGTCCGCACTCGACGTACACACCGAGGCGCTGGTGGAGGACGCGTTGTCCCGGGTGCTCCGGGACACCACCGCGCTGCTGGTCGTGCACCGGCCGTCGACCGTGGCGCTCGCCGACCGGGTGGCGCTGCTCGCCGAGGGCCGGATCGCGGCGGTCGGCACCCACTCCGAGCTGCTGCACACCGTGCCGGCGTACCGCTCGGTGCTCTCCGCCGCCGGGGACACCGACGATCTCGGCCTCGTCAGGTCGTGACGCCGGCCATGCCCCTCAACGACACCGGGCCCGGCACGTCGAGCACCCCCACCTCGGGCACCCCCACCTCGGGCACCGCCACCTCTGGGACCGGCCCGGCCGACGTGACCCGGTGGCGGGGCCTCGCCGCCGATCCGGAGGCGGACCGTACCGCCGCCGAGACCGACACCGCGCAGGGCATCGCCCGACTCCGGGCCCGCAGCCGGATCCTGCTCGGCTCGCTGGTCCGGCCGCACCGCCGGCTGATCGGCATCGCCGTGGCCCTGCTGCTGTTGCAGAACGCGGCCGGCATGGCCGGGCCGTACCTGGTGATGCTCGGCATCGACCGGGCCATCGGACCGCTGCGGGCCGGTGACGCCGGACCGCTGCTCGCCGTGGCCGGCGCGTTCGCGGCCGCGGCCGTGGCCGAGTACGCCGGCAAGCGCGGCTTCCTCACCCTGTCCACCCGGATCGGTCAGGCCATCCTGCTCGACCTGCGCCAGCGGGTGTATGACCACTTCCTGCGACTGTCGGTCAGTTTCCACGAGCGGTACACCTCGGGCCGGCTCGTGGCCCGGCTGACCAGCGACATGGACTCGATCGCCGAACTGGTCGACGGCGGAATCGACGATCTCGTCCTCGCCGGGCTCTCCATCGTCTCGGTGGCCGGCATCCTGCTCTGGCTCGACCCGCCGCTCGCCGCCGTCACCCTGCTCGCCTTCCCGTTCCTGCTCTGGCTGTCCCGCTGGTTCGCCCGCGCCTCCGGGCACGCCTACCGGCGTACCCGGGAGGCGGTCGCGCTGGTGATCGTCCACTTCGTCGAGTCGCTGGGCGGGATCCGGGCCGTCCAGGCGTTCCGTCGGGAGCCGCGCAACCAGCAGATCTTCACCGCCGTCAACGACGACTACCGGCGGGCCAACCTCACGGCGTTCCGGCTGATCGCCACGTACTCGCCGGCGATCAAGGTGATCGGGAACGTGACGATCGCGGTGGTGCTGACGTACGGCGGAATGCGGGTCCTGGACGGCCACACGGAGATCGGTGTCCTGGCGGCGTTCCTGCTCTACCTGCGCCGGTTCTTCGAGCCGATGCAGGAGTTGAGCCAGTTCTACAACGCGCTCCAGTCCGCCACGGCCGCGCTGGAGAAGCTGGCCGGGGTGCTCGACGAACGGCCGGGCGTGCCGGAACCGGCGCGGCCCCGTCCACTGCCGACCGGGTCGCCGCGCGGTGCCATCGACTTCCGCTCGGTGGTCTTCAGCTACCGGTCGGACACCCCGGTCCTGCCGGAGCTGACCCTGTCGATCCCGGCCGGCCAGACGGTGGCGCTGGTCGGCGCGACCGGTGCCGGCAAGTCGACGGTGGCCAAGCTGGTCGCCCGGTTCTACGACCCGACCCGGGGATCGGTGACCCTGGACGGGATCGACCTGCGCGACGTCGCCGACGCCGACCTGAGGCACGCGATGGTCATGGTTACCCAGGAGAACCATCTCTTCGCCGGCTCGGTGGCCGACAATATCCGGTTCGGTCGGCCGGGCGCGGCCGACGCCGACGTGATCGCGGCGGCCGACGCCATCGGCGCACACGACTTCATCGCCGCACTCCCGGACGGGTACGCGACCGACGTGCACCGGCGCGGTGGTCGGCTCTCCGCCGGGCAGCGGCAGCTCGTCGCGTTCGCCCGGGCGTTCCTCGCCGACCCGGCGGTGCTGATCCTCGACGAGGCGACGTCGTCCCTGGACATCCCGAGCGAACGACTGGTCCAGCGGGCACTTCGCACCATCCTGGCCGACCGGACCGCCATCGTCATCGCCCACCGCCTGTCCACAGTAGAAATCGCGGACCGGGTACTGGTCCTGGAGGGTGGCCGGGTCGTCGAGGACGGCCCGCCCGCCACCCTGGTCGCCCGGGACGGCCGCTACGCCACCCTGCACCGCCAGTGGCGCGACTCCCTGCTCTAGATGTAAGGAAGGGCCCCTTGTTATCGCTTTTTGTAGAAGAAGGGCCCCTTCCTAACACCCCTTGTCACACCCGTACGGCAGCATGCGGGGAGCTGGCGAGGTGGAGCGGGGGGACACGGTGGTGGTGCGGGTGATGAGCCGGCGACGGTCGGCCGTGGCGATCGAAGCGGCGGCACCGGGCGCGCTGGTGCTCGACGTGACCTCACGCGGGCCCGCCCCCTGGGTCCGGTTGAGCCCGTTCTACCCGCACGGCGGCATCCCGGTGCCCTTCAGCCCCGCCGACACCGGCGAATCCGTGGAGGGCATCTGGCAGGCGCTCAAGGTGTTCGCCGATGCCGACGTCGACCCGAGCCGGCTGCGGGTGACGACGATGAAGGGACTGAAACGGACCGTCCGCCGGTACGGTGCGGTGCGTGGCCACCGGACCGGGCTGACCGGCGACCGGCTGTTGGGCTACGAGGAGGCCAGGCGACGCATCTACCTGCCGGCGTACCGGTGGACCCTGGAGAACGCGGCCGCCGACCTGGTCGCCGAACTGCGCCGGATCAGCCTCGACCGCGACGTGGTGCTGCTGGACTACACCACCAACGGGGACGTGACAGACCTGGGTACGCCGCTGTCGCACGCCGCCCTCGTCGCGCTGTACCTGTCGGGGAACTGGCCCGTGGAGTCGCCCGACACCGAATGACCAACGGCGGGAAATCGGGGTCGGGCGACCGGCTACCTCCCGTACCATCGGCCAATGACGGATACGGACCGGTACCAGCGCGCCGGTGTCCCCGAGCGACCGAGCCTGGACGGCTTGGCGGAGAAGTGGGCACGCCGCTGGCAGGAGGAGGGCACGTACGCGTTCGACCGCGCGAAGAGCCGTTCGGACGTGTTCGCGATCGACACCCCTCCGCCGACCGTATCGGGCGAGCTGCACATGGGGCACGTCTTCTCGTACACCCACACCGACACGGTGGCCCGGTTCCAGCGGATGCGCGGCCGGACGGTCTTCTACCCCATGGGCTGGGACGACAACGGGCTGCCCACCGAGCGCCGGGTGCAGAACGTGTACGGCGTCTCCTGTGACCCGACCCTGCCGTACGCCCCGGACTGGCGGCCGCCGGAACGACCGGTCGACGAGGCGGCCCGCAAGGCGCCGACCCCGATCTCCCGACGCAACTTCGTCGAGTTGTGCGCGACGCTGACCAGCGAGGACGAGCAGGTCTTCGAGGCGCTGTGGCGGCGCCTCGGGCTGTCGGTGGACTGGTCGCTGACGTACACCACGATCGGGGACCGAGCCCGGGCCACCTCGCAGCGGGCCTTCCTGAACAACCTCGCCCGGGGCGAGGCGTACACCGCCGAGGCGCCCGCGCTCTGGGATGTCGGCTTCGGTACGGCGGTGGCCCAGGCCGAGTTGGAGGACCGGGAGCGCCCGGGGGCGTACCACCGGATCCGGTTCGAGGTGCTGGCGCCCGGTCCCGGCAGCGTCGGTACTCCGCCGGCCCCCGGTCCCGACCGCGAGGAACGCTACGTCTACGTCGAGACCACCCGCCCCGAACTGCTGCCGGCCTGCGTGGCGCTGGTCTGCCACCCGGACGACGAGCGGTACGCCGACCTGGTCGGCGGCCGGGTCCGTGTCTCGCTGTTCGGCGCCGAGGTGACGGTGTACGCACATCCGCTGGCCGACCCCGCGAAGGGCACCGGCCTCGTGATGACCTGCACCTTCGGGGACCTGGCCGACGTGACCTGGTGGCGGGAACTGCGCCTGCCCACCCGGGTGGTGATCGGCCGGGACGGGCGGCTGCTGCCGGAGCCTCCGGCCGAGGTCGATCCGACCCCGTACGCCGAGTTGGCCGGTCTGCGGGTGAACGCGGCCCGGCGGCGGATCGTGGAACTGCTCGCCGCCTCCGGCGACCTGATCGGCGAGCCGAAACCGGTGACCCATCCGGTGAAGTTCTACGAGCGGGGCGACAGCCCACTGGAGATCATCTCGACCCGGCAGTGGTATCTCCGCAACGGCGGCCGGGACGCCGAACTCCGGGCCGAGCTGCTCGCCCGGGGGCGGGCGCTGAACTGGGTGCCGGAGCACATGTGGCACCGCTACGAGCACTGGGTGAGCGGCCTGACCGGGGACTGGCTGATCAGCCGGCAGCGCTATTTCGGGGTGCCGTTTCCGATCTGGTACCGGCTCGACGACGCTGGCGAGCCGGACTACGCCCAGCCTCTCACGCCAGAAGTGTCTCTGCTGCCCATCGACCCGACTTCCGACAGCCCGGCGGGCTACGACGAGTCGCAGCGCGGTCAACCGGGTGGTTTCATGGCAGATCCGGACGTGATGGACACCTGGGCCACCTCGTCACTGACGCCGCAGATCGTCGGCGGGTGGCACGACGATCCCGACCTGTTCGCCCGGGTCTTTCCGATGGACCTCCGGCCGCAGGGCCAGGAGATCATCCGTACCTGGTTGTTCTCCACCGTGGTCCGGGCGCACCTCGAAGCCGGGGTGCTGCCCTGGCGGGACGCCGTGCTCTCCGGCTGGATCCTCGACCCCGACCGCAAGAAGATGTCCAAGTCCAAGGGGAACGTGCAGACCCCGCTGGCGTTGCTGGAGGAGAACGGCCCGGACGCGGTCCGGTACTGGGCGGCGAGCGGGCGACCCGGCACCGACCTGGCGTTCGACCCGGGCCAGATCCGGATCGGCCGCCGGCTGGCCACCAAACTGCTCAACGCGTCGAAATTCGCCCTCGGCCTGGGCGCCGCCGACGCCCTCCGGGCCCCGGCGACCGAGCCGCTGGACCGGTCGATGCTGGCCACACTATCCACTGTGGTCGCCACCGCGACCGCCGCCTTCGACCGGTACGACCACACCGATGCCCTACAGGCCACCGAGTCGTTCTTCTGGCGGTTCTGCGACGACTACATCGAGTTGGTGAAGGGGCGGGCCTACGGTGAGGGGTCCGGTGCCGACTCCGCCCGGGCCGCGTTGGCCGCCGCCCTCTCCGTCCAACTGCGACTGTTCGCCCCGTTCCTGCCGTACGTCACGGAGGAGGTCTGGTCGTGGTGGCGGTACGGCTCGGTGCACCGCTCGCCGTGGCCGACCACGTACGAGATCCAGCGGGTGGCCGCCGACGGCGACCCGGCCCTCCTAGACCTGGCCGGCGCGGCCCTGACCCAGATCCGCCGCGCCAAATCCGAACGCAAACTCTCGATGCGCACCGAAATCCCCCTCGCCGAGGCACTGGGCCCGGCCGCAATGCTGGAACAGCTAACCACCATCGCCACCGACCTCAAAGCCGCCGGCCGGATCACCAAACTCGACTTCCTCCCCGACCGCACCCCGGAACTCGTCATCGCCTGCGCCTTCTGAGATGTAAGGAAGGGCCCCTTCTTATCGCTTTTTGTAGAAGAAGGGCCCCTTCTTAACACCTGTCGGAGAGCCAGTTCGCGTGCTGGGTGCGTAGGTCGTCGCGGAGGGCGACGGTGGAGAGCAGGACGTCGGCGCCGCCGTCGTACGGGGCGTAGAGCCAGGACAGGTCCGCCGGGGCGACGATCACGTGCGACACCTGGTCGTCGGCGACCTGGCGGAGCAACGGATCCAGCCGACCGGGCTGCCACCCGACCCGGTTGACGTAGGCGTGCGCGAAGAGGAGTTCCGGCTCCAGGTGCGGCCAGGAGAGCACCGACCAGCACTCCGCGTCGGGGAGCAGTTCCGCCAGGAGTGGCGTCCGGCGGCGCGGCACCGGCGTACCCGCCAACTCAAGCGTGATCACCTGCAACTGCGAGATCTCGCCACCGGGTTGGTCGAGCGGGGAGTTGGGCAGGGAATCGAGCGGGGAGTTGGGCAGGGAGTCGAGCAGCGAGTTGTGCCGGTGCAGGACGGTCGCGTACTCGTCGTCCGTGTCCGGGTGGCGCTTGGCGTCGGGGAGGGTGTGGAAGCGTACCCAATGATCGCCCAACCCCCTCAGGTCAGCACTGATCGGCGGCACCCCCGGCCAGCGGGCGTCCCACCGGTCCCGCAGCGGGTGGCCGTCGGTGCCCGGCGGAGGCCAGCTCCGCACCTCCCCCGTCGGCACGGCCTGCCGGCCCGACGCGGCCACCTCGCGCAGCGCGCGGACGTACGGGTCGTCGGTCGGCGCGTCCGGGTCGGCGTCGAAGACCGCGATCAGCGAGCCACCGTCCCACCCCCAGCGGTACACGTCCCGCCAGATCCGCAGGTTCGGGTGCTCGACCTCCCGGCGCGCCTCGGCCGGCGCCAACAGCGCGATCGCCGCCGCGAGCTGGTCCCGGTCGACCCGCACCGAGCCGGTGGCACCGTGCCAACCCACGGCCGTGGCCAGTACCGCGGCGGGCAGTACGTGGTCCCGCTCGTTGACCCGGACGAACTGGATCTCCCCCTCGACCTCCACCACGACCGGCTTGCCGTCGCTGTCCTGACCACCGGTCGTCGTCGCGGCGAACCCGATCCCGTGCAGGGCGGGCCGCTCCCAGCCCAGGTCACGCTCGAATCGCGCCCGTGCCTCGTCAATGTCCTCAGCCGTCACCCAGGTCTGCGTCACAGCGAGATCATCGCAAATCGCATCACCGGAAAGCGATCGTCGACCCGGCGCCGGCCCCCGGGGTCCCGCGCCCGCCGTCGGAGTGTCATTCCGGTACGCCGTTACCAGTCCAGTTGTGGACTCCCCAACTCGGCACGGGCAGCCGCCGCGAATCCTCGCTCCGCGCGGCGACACCGATCGATGATCGGATCTGGTACCTGACCTGCCGGGTGTTCTGCCCGTGCCTCGGCGAGACGGCGCACCTCGACGACGACAGTCTGAGCGCGTGCGGTGGTGTCCGCCTCGTGCGCGATCAAGCCGACCTCCATCCGGAGCCGCAGGGTGCTGATCGCGGCATCGGCGCCGTCGGCGTGGCGCTGTGCCGAGAAGGTCGACGCCTCGATGATGCGTACGTCCGGACTCATCACGGTCGCGCGCCAGACCCGGGCGGCGGCGAGGAAGTCGGCGTAGATCCGGCGGCGCTCCTGCACGGAGCGCTCTGCCTCCTGACGGCGCCATGCCTGGGTCTGAACCCTGGCGGACAGAACGCCGCCGAGCGCGACTCCGGCCAGTACCCCGAGAGTGCTGATCAGGGCGACAACGACTTGAACCATGTCCGCTGGCTCCGATCCGTCAGCCGTCGACCCGACGGTAGGCGTACCGGGCAATGTAACCCGGGACCCGGACCGACCCGGATCGATGTCGTCCAGGGTCCCATCGGCCACGGAATCGATGATGCCGAACATCGCGATATTGGCCGATCGAAGCAGTGATAAATGTCCACGTGCCGGCGCGGCGGGTCACTGTAACGAAATCCCACCCAATCACGCTGCGATATCCGCAGTTCGTCGGGCGGCGGGGACCACGGGCTGGTTATCGGGCGAAGAAGGGCCGCCAGTGCACCACTGTCCACGGCCCTCCAAGCAGGATACGCCGCCGGACGAGACGATCCTCACATCGAGACCCATCACTCGACAGACCTCATGACCTGCACGAACAGGTCAAGTGTCGTAGGCTCGCCACTCGGCCAGCCGACCCCCGTTCAGTATGTCGCTGATCGCGACCCGCCCTGCCCCAGTAGCGGCCCCGACCCGCCCGACCATTTGGAGAATTCACACCGATGATTCTCCACCGAGGCCGACACAAGCTCAACCAATAGCAGAAAGAGTTCACCGTGGCCACACCAGAGAACGCACGTCGATTCGTCACCCTGGCCGCCGCCGCACTGATGGTGCTGGTCGGCAGCGCCTGTGGCAACGGTGCCGACGCCGGCTCGACCGGCGACACCGCGAGCTTCGGCGGACCGCCGACCGCGACGGCGCCGGCGAAGGCCAGCACGCCGGCACGCCCCAAGACGATCACGTCGGCGTGCAAGCTCCTTCCGGCCAGCGTGGTGGTCAAGGTGCTCGGCGGCTCCAGCGAGACCAACCTCAAGGCCAACGAGGCCCCGGTCGAGGAGAAGGAAACCAAGAGGTACAGCTGCGGCTACGAGGACAACGACCGCGAGGCCCTGTCACTGATCGTGACGGCGTACCCCGACCGGGCCGACACCGTGAAGGAAACCATCGACGCCATCGCCAAGAGCAGCGAGGCCAGGACGACCCGGATCGACGGAGTGGGCGCCGACGCCGTGTCCTACGTTACCGACGGCGCCCGGGTGCTGGCCCTTGCCCTGCCGTACGAGACGGATCTGCGGCTGGCCATCCTCACCGGCCCGTCGATCATCCCGCAGAACAAGCTCGCCGAACTCGGGAAGCAGCTCGCTTCCCGGCTCTGAGCCGGCGGTAGTTCAGTTCAGAGCCGGCGGTAGGACGAGGATCCGGAGGTCAGCTCCGGGCGGGGGTCCAGCCGGTGGCGGTGAAGCGGTTGGCGTCGGTGCCCTCGCCGTGGAAGAGCAGCCCGTTCGTGCCCGCGACGAGCAGGCGGTCGACGTACACGCCCCGGCCTCGCGAACTGCCGTCGGTGGCGTAGCTCCAGCGCAGGTCGGTGGTGCCGGCCGGGACTTCGGCGAACGCCTGCCACCAGCGTCGTCCGCCGTATCCGGTGACCGAGCCCTCGGCGGTCCACCGTCCGCCCGCACCGACGAACGTCACGTCGACCGGGGTCCAGGTCTGACCACCGTCGGTCGAGGACTGGAAGTGTAGGACGTCGTAGCGCGGCTCGGTGTCGTACCAGAGCTGGAAGCTGGCCACCGCGGCGCGGCCGGCGGCGCGACGCAGCGGTGCGGTCAGGGTGACGCTGCCGCCGTCGCGGTCGTCCGCGCGCCAGGCGCTACCGCCCAGCGGTGGCCGGACCGGCATCGCGTACGCCAGGTCGCGGGCCAGCGCCCGCCTGGCGACGGTGTTGGTGCCCCAGGCCCGGTCCGGGTGCACCCGGTTGGTCAACAGGATCAGGAAGGTCTGCGCCAGCGGGTCGATCACGATCGACGTGCCGGTGAACCCGGTGTGCCCGAAGGTGACCGGCGAGGCGAGCGGGCCCATGTAGCCGTGCTTGTTCAGCTCGAAGCCCAGCCCCCGGTCGCTGTCCGGATAGCGGCTCTCCAGCTCCGCGTTGTAGTTGACCAGCATGGTCCGCACGGTGGACTCGCGGAGGATCCGGGCGCCCCGGTACTCGCCCCCGTTGAGCAGCATCTGGCAGAAGATCGCCAGGTCTGCGGCGGTGGAGAAGAGGCCGGCGTGTCCGGCCACCCCGTCCAGCGCCCAGGCGTTCTCGTCGTGCACCTCGCCCCAGACCATGCCCCGGTCGGCGTACGGCTGGTACTCCGTCGCCGCGATCCGGTGCCGGATCGCCGGTGCCGGGTTGTAGCCGGTGTCGACCATCCGCAGCGGCCCGGTCACCTCGGTGCCGACCAGTTCGGCCAGCGCTCGGCCGGTGACCCGTTCCACCAGTACGCCGAGTGCGATCAGCCCGAGGTCGGAGTAGACGTACTGGTTGCCGGGGCTGGCGCCGGCGGCGAACGGGGTGGCCAGGGCGGCGGCCCGGCGCTGCTCCGGGGTCGGGTACGCGCTCCACAGTGGTGCGAACGCCGGCAGCCCGCCGGTGTGGGTGAGCAGCATCCGTACGGTCACCGCCTCCTTGCCCCCGGCGGCGAACTCGGGCAGGTACCGGACCACCGGTGCGTCCAGGTCGATCGTGCCGCGCTCGACCTGCCGGAGTGCCACCACCGTGGTGAACAGCTTGGAGATCGAGGCGAGGTCGAAGATCGTGTCGGGGCGCATCGGGATCTGTTCGTCGGCCGGCAACTCGACCCCGATCCGGCCCGGAGCCGGCCCGACGGCACTGTACTTCACCGCCGTGCCGATCGCGTCGTGCCGGACCACCACCCCGTCCTTTGCCGCGAGCAGCACCGCACCGGCGTAGGTCGGGAAGTTGGGATGATCGGCCGTCGGCGCCAGGTACGCCTCCGCGTCGGTGCGCAGCCGGTCGACGTACTCGGGGAGCAGCCCGACCTGCTGGGGAGTGCCGCTGCGCAGGGTGCGGTGCGCGAACCGGATGTCGTCCGGGTCGACGGCCGGCGGGCCACTCTCCCACCCGGCCAGCGCGTTGTCGGGCTCCACCGCGGCTTCCTGCACGATTCCCTGTTCGACCTTGGGACCCTGCACGATTCCCTGGCCGACCCTGGGGCCGGCGGCGGCCGGTGTAGCCGCGGTCAGGACCGTGACCAGGACCAGGATTCCTGTCGCGCTGCCGGTAACGCCGGTACCGCCTGTGCCGATCCGTCGACGGAGCATCGCCGCACCTCTCTGCCAGCCTTCGACAAGCATGAAGGTTTCCTTCGCTATATACAAGGACAGGGAAGTTTGTTGCCAGATCCCGTCCGGGCGACTAATTTATGGTGGCAGATGGCCTACCTTGGAGGCGCCGTGCGGATCCGGCCAGTGGCAGCGATCGTCACATTCATTCTGCTGGCCGCCTGCGGGATGAGCCCACCCGCCCAGGCCGCCCAGGCCGTCAGGCCATCCACGGTGGACCGGCTGATCGCCGGGATGAGCCTGCCGGAAAAGGTCGGCCAACTCTTCTCCACCTACGTCTACGGCGGCTCCGCCACCGAACCGAGCGCGGCCGACGCCGCCGCCAACCGCCAGGCGTACGGCGTCGCCACCGGAGCCGAGGTGATCGCCAAGTACCACCTCGGCGGGGCCATCTACTTCACCTGGTCGCACAACCTGGACTCGCCCCGGCAGATCGCCACCCTCTCCAACGGGTTGCAGGCCGCCGCCGCCACCAGCGAGCCCCGGATCCCGCTGCTCATCTCCACCGACCAGGAACACGGGATCGTGCAACGGCTGCCCGCCCCGGCCACCCTCTTCCCCGGCAACATGGCGCTCGGCGCCGGCCGCAGCCTCGTCGACGCGTACACCGCGGCCCGGATCACCGGCCGGGAACTGCGCGCGGTCGGCATTCAGCAGGCCTGGGCCCCGTCCGCCGACGTCAACGTCAACCCGGCCAACCCGGTGATCGGAGTCCGCTCCTTCGGCAGCGACCCGCTGCTGGTGGCCGGGATGACCGCCGCCCAGGTGGTCGGCTTCCAGCAGGGCGCCGGAGTGACCGTCGCCGCCAAGCACTTCCCGGGACACGGCGACACCATGGACGACAGCCACACCGCGCTGCCGGTGATCCACCACACCCGGGCCGAGTGGCAGCGCCTGGACGCACCGCCGTTCCGGGCCGCCATCGCCGCAGGAGTGGACACCGTGATGACGGCGCACATCGTCGTACCGTCGCTGGACCCGTCCGGCGATCCGGCCACGCTCTCCCCGCCGATCCTCACCGGGCTGCTCCGGGAGGAACTCGGGTTCCGTGGCGTCGTCGTCACCGACTCGCTGGGCATGGCCGGGGTACGGCAGAAGTACGGCGACGACCGGGTACCGGTACTCGCCCTCAAGGCCGGCGCCGACCTGCTGCTGATGCCGCCGAACCTCGACCTGGCGGTCAACTCGGTGCTGGCCGCGGTCGCCAGCGGCGAACTGACCGAGGCCCGGATCGACCAGTCCGTACGCCGGATCCTCACCCTCAAGCAGCGCCGTGGCGTACTCGACGGGGTCGACCCGGTGGACCCGGCCGCCGCCGAGCGGGTGGTCGGCCAGGCGTCCCACCAGCAGGAACTGCGGAAGATCGCCGACCGTACGATCACGGTGCTCCGCAACGACGCCAGGCTGCTGCCGCTGCCCCGGGCCGACCGGTCGGTGCTGGTGACGGGCTGGAACTCCAGCGCCTTCGACAACATCGGCACCCTCGCCGCCGGGCTGGCCGCCCAGGGCAACCGGACCAGCACCCTGCCGACCGGGCTGCCCAACGACGCGAAGATCGCCGAGGCGGTGGCGGCGGCCCAGGCCAACGACCTGACCGTGGTGCTGACCCAGAAGTCCTTCGACACCACGGTCACGGATCCGGGCGGACGCCAGCAGAAGCTGGTGCACGCGCTGGCCGCCACCGGCAAGCCGGTGATCGTGGTCGCCGTCCGGGACGCGTACGACGTCGGTCACTTCGACGACGTACCGACCCAGGTGGCGACGTTCGGCTACACCAGGTCCTCGATGGAGGCACTGGCCCGGGTGCTGACCGGACAGGTCGCGCCACGCGGCAAGCTGCCGGTCAGCGTGCCCGACCCGGCCGACCCGACGAGCACCCGCTACCCGTACGGCCACGGCCTGACCTGGCGGACACCCCGCTGACGGTGGTACGCCGTACGACCTGAGGCGTACGGCCGACGCGGCGCCGACCAGACTCGGGGAGGTCGGCAGCCGGCCCTGGCGTCCCTAGCGTCGAAGCCATGATTGAGGCACAGGCGCTGACAAAGCGCTACGGGGACAAACTCGCCGTCGACGACCTGTCGTTCACCGTCAAGCCCGGCCAGGTCACCGGATTCCTCGGCCCGAACGGCGCCGGGAAGTCCACCACCATGCGCATGATCGTCGGACTGGACCGGCCGACCGCCGGAACGGTGACCGTGGCCGGTCTGCCCTACCGGGACCACTCCGCACCGCTGTGCCAGGTCGGCACGCTGCTGGACGCGAAGGGGGTGCACCGGGGGCGGAGTGCCCACAGCCACCTGCTGGCACTGGCCCAGACCCACGGCATTCCGAGGCGCCGGGTCGACGAGGTGCTCGACACGGTCGGACTGTCCAGTGTGGCAAACCGCCGGGCCGGCGGCTTCTCGCTCGGGATGAGCCAGCGGCTCGGTGTCGCCGCCGCGCTGCTCGGTGACCCTGCCGTGGTGATCCTGGACGAGCCGGTCAACGGACTCGACCCGGACGGGGTGCTGTGGGTACGCACGCTGCTCAAGGGCCTGGCCGCCGAGGGCCGTACCGTGCTGGTCTCCAGTCACCTGATGAGCGAGATGGCGGTGACGGCCGAACACCTCGTGATCATCGGACGTGGCCGCCTGCTCGCCGACACCACCGTCGCGGACCTGATCGCCCGGGTCGCCGTGGGCAGCGTACTGGTGCGCTCGCCGAACGCCACCGAACTGGCCGAACTGCTCGTCGCGCGGGGCGCGGAGGTGACCGGCGTCGACCCGGGCCTGTTCCAGGTCGCCGGGCTGACCGCCGAGGCGATCGGCGACCTCGCGCTGGCCGGCGGCGTGGCCGTACACGAACTGACCCCACGGCGGGCCTCGCTGGAGGAGGCGTACATGGAACTGACCCGTGAGGCGGTGGAGTACCGATGACAACCGAGATCACTCTCGCCCGGGTGGTACGCGCGGAATGGACCAAACTGTGGTCCCTGCGATCCACCTGGTTCACCCTGGGCTCGATCGCGGTACTCGGGACGGGGCTGGCGGCCGCGATCGGCTACGGCGTACGCGTGGCGATCCGGTCCGGTGATCCGGCGCCGACCGTGGCCGACGCGGTGGCGATGGCGTTCCTGCCGATGGACTTCCTGGTGCTGGTCGCCGGCGTCTTCGGCGTACTACAGATCTCCGGCGAGTACGGCAGCGGGCTGGTCCGGGCCACGCTGACCGCCGTACCCCGGCGGTGGGCGGTGCTCTGCGCCAAGGCGGTCGCGCTGGTGGCGGCCACCGTGCCGGTACTGGCGGTCACCTGCCTCGCCGCGTTCGGAGTCTGCCAGGCCATGCTCGGCCGGGACGGCGCCTCGCTGGGCGATCCGGGAGTGCCGGGCGCGATCCTCGGCGCCACCTTCTGCCCGGTGTTGATGGCACTATTCGGACTGGGCATCGGGGCGATCGTGCGGCACACCGCCGGGGCGATCACCGCGCTGGTGGTGGTGCTGCTGTTGGCGCCGGCACTGCTCGGCCCGGTGCTTCCCGGCAACCGGGAGGAGGAGGTCTTGAAGTACGTGCCGACCATCGCCGGACAGGCCATGTACAGCGTGGACGGCGGCGGCAACCCGTTCGAGGCACTGTCGCCGGGAGCGTCCGCGGCCGTGCTGGCCGGTTGGGCCGGCCTGCTGCTCGTCGCCGGGACCGCCGTGCTGCGCCGACGGGACGCGTAACCACCATGGACCCCGATCGGGCCACCGGGGACGGGCCCGTTCTCCCGGCCGACCGCCATAGGACCGGGGACGGGCCCGTTCTCCCGGCCGACCGCCACAGGCTGGTGGGCTTGCGCGGGGTGTGGGACGCCCTCCGGCGCCACCACCGGTCGCTCGACGCGGGCCTGGTCGCGGTGATCGCGCTGAACGGACAGGCCGCCCTCGTGGACGCCAACACCGCCACCTGGCTGTGCTTCGCCGCCGTGCACGCGCCACTGGTGTGGCGGCGGCGGGCGCCGGTCCTGGTCTTCTGGACGGTCTACGTGCTCGCGATCGGCTCCAGCGTGCTGGTCGGAATCCGGGTCGAGAGCGTGTATCCCGAGATCGTCATCGGGGTGGCGGTCTACACCGTCGCCCGGCACCGCCCCCGGCGGTACCTGTGGCCGATCGTCGCGGCGATCGAGGTGCCGGCGGCGGTGATCCTGCTCAGCAGCGGTCCGGCCTGGGTTCCGCTGAACTTCATCACCGTCGCCCTGGCCGCGACCGTGCTGCTCGGGGTGACGATCAAGATCCGGCAGGCCTACCTGGCCGAGTTGGAGGAACGGGCCCGGCGGCTGGAACGCGAGCGGGACCAGCAGGGCCAACTCGCCGTCGCCGCCGAACGGACCCGGATCGCGCGGGAGTTGCACGACATCGTGGCGCACAACCTCGCGGTCATGGTCGCCCTCGCCGACGGTGCCGCGTACACCGCGAGTGCGGCGCCGGACCGGGCCGCGGAGACGATGTGGAAGGTGTCGGAGACCGGACGGCAGGCGCTCGGCGAGATGCGCCGGCTACTGGGCCTGCTCCGCGACGACGCCGTGGGCCGGGCACCCCAGCCGGGACTGGACGATCTCGACGCGCTGCTGGACCAGGTCCGGTCCGCGGGGCTCCGGGTCGGGCTCAACCCCCAGGGCGTCCCACCGGCGTACAGCCCGGGTGCCGGTCTCGCCGTGTACCGGATCCTGCAAGAGGCGCTCACCAACACGCTCAAGCATGCCGGCCCGGAGGCTCAGGTGCAGATCCAGCTCCAACAGCGGGCGGACGGGGTGGACCTCGAGGTCGTCGACGACGGCGCTCGGCGTCGTGCCGTACCTGCCCTGGCGGCCGGGGAGGGCGGGCACGGGCTGGCTGGGATGGTCGAGCGGGCGACGGCGTACGGCGGCGACGTCGAGGCCGGACCCCGCACCGACGGCCCCGGTTGGCGGGTACGCGCCCGGCTGCGGTTCGGCGAGGAAGGGCTGACGTGACCATCGGTGTGCTGCTCGTCGACGATCAACCCCTGCTCCGGCTCGGCTTCCGGATGGTGCTGGAGAGCCAGCCGGACCTGACGGTGGTGGGCGAGGCGGGCGACGGCGCGCAGGGCGTCTCGATGACCCGTACGCTGCGGCCGGACGTGGTGCTGATGGACGTGAGGATGCCGGTGCTGGACGGCATCGAGGCGACGCGGCAGATCGTCGACGCCGGCTCCCCGGCGCGCATCCTGGTGCTCACCACGTTCAACCTGGACGAGTACGTCTTCGCGGCGCTGCGCGCCGGTGCCAGCGGGTTCCTGCTCAAGGACGTACCCCCGGCGGACCTGCTCACCGGGATCCGGGCGGTGGCGGCCGGTGACGCGGTGGTGGCGCCGAACGTGACCCGGCGACTGATCGACGCCTTCGCCGGTCATCTGCCCGACCCGTCGACCGGTCGGTCACCCGTGGACGAGCGGCTGCACCGGCTGACCGACCGGGAACGGGAGGTACTGGTGGAGGTGGCGCGGGGCCGCTCCAACGCGGAGATCGCCCTGTCGCTCACCGTCTCCGAGGCGACGGTCAAGACCCATGTCGGGCGGATCCTCGGCAAGCTCGGGCTGCGGGACCGTGTCCAGGTGGTGGTGTTCGCGTACGAGGCGGGTGTCGTACGACCGGGCGACGACCGGTGACGGCGCGGTCGGCCGGGAGTCGTGGCCGACCAGGAGCCTTGGTCGGCCAGGATCAGAACGGCCAGTCGCGCAGGAAGCGCAGGCCCAGCAGGAAGGCGATCACCGCCGGCCCGACCGCCAGGGTCACCGCCTGGGCCCGGTAGACGATCCGGTGTCGGAGCAGTTCGAGTCCGTTGCCGAGGATGATCACTCCGCCGACCATCATGAAGCCGCCCCACCAACCGGCGTCGCCGAAGTCGAGAACGTCGTTGACGAGCAGCAGGAAGGTCACCCCGAGCACGGCGGTGTTCAGCGCCAGCATCGCGACCGTCCGGTGGAAGGCCCGCGGCAGCGGATCGGCCGAGCGCCACAGGTAGGTGCCGGCGATGGCCAGCGCCGGCAGCGTGATCATGAACGGCCAGCCCTTGGCCATCACCCCGAACATCAACATCGCGCCGACCGCGAAGACCAGGCCGCCCACGCAGGCCAGCAGGTATCCGACGAACGCGCGCCCGCCGCCGCGTACCAGCAACGGACCGCCGGAGGCCGCGATCAGGGCACCGGGTACGAGGACGAAGCCCGCCCACCAGTGGAACTTGTCGATCGTCTGCGCGGTGACGGTCACCGCCACGACGGCAAGTCCCGCCGCAGCCAGACTGGTCAGCCACTTTCCGGCCGGTCCTGGCCGGCGTCCCACCGCGGTATCCACCTCAGCGCTCACAGTTGTCGACTCTGCCGGCCGGCACGGATCGGGACCATCCCGGCAGCCCTACCTTCCGTCGACCGGTTAGCCCGACGACGCGGCAGGCTATCAGGATAAACCGGACATCAGGCTAGAAGTCGCCGCCGCCGAAGTCCCCACCACCGAAGTCCCCACCGCCGAAATCGCCACCGCCGACGTCACCGCCGCCCATGTCCCCGCCACCCGCGTCGCCACCGTCGGCGCCGTCGGCAAAGCCCTCCTGGTAACCGGCGTCGTAGCCGTACCCGGGGTCGGCGAACGCCGGAGAGAAGAGCGCGTCGGCGATCAACATGCCCCCGACGATCCCCGCGCCGGCCGCCAGGCCGGTCTTCCACCAGGGGGTCGAATACCAGCCGGCCGGCACCGGACGGCCCTGCATCCGCCCACCCGGGTAGTAGTACGGCGTGGCGGCGCCGGGCTGCGGCCCGGCCCGGAACGTCTCACCCTGTACCTGGACCTCGCGCGGCACGGTGAGCGCGCCCGCACCCCGGGCGGCGGCCAGCGGCGGCAGGTCGGGACCCGGGTCGATGCCGAGCGCGACGCGGGCCGCCCGGACATAGGCCAGCCCTTCGAGGGCACTCTCCCGGGCCAGCTCGTACTGTCGGGCGGTTTGCGCCTGTTCGAGCTGGCTGCCGGCCGCGTTGTACCGCTCCCCGGCGTCGGCCAGCGCCTGCCGGACCGCCGGCTCGGTGCCGTGCAGGTTCATCAACTGCCCGCCCAGCCGCTCGTACCAGCGGCCCGCCTCGGCCCGGGCATCGGCGAGTTCCCGAGCCTTCCGGGCAGTGCTTTCCCGCTGCCACCAGAGGAACCCGCCGAAGAGCAGGATGACCAGCAGCACGAACCAGATCAGGGACGCCATGACCCAACGGTACCCACGCCCGGCGAGTGCGCGCGCGAGCCGACGCTGGCGTTTGGCATGCTCTGTGACGTGGACCTCTCGACCGTGGCCGTGGTGGTGGTCTGCCTCGTCGCGGGCGGAGCGGTCGGCTGGCTCGCCGCGACCGCGCGGACGACCGCCGAGATCGCCCGGCTGGACGCGACCCTGCGGGCGACCCGGGACGGCGAGGGCCGGCTGGAGCAGTCGATGCGGGCGCTCTCCTACGAGGCGACCGCCCAGTCGCAGGAGGCGGTGGCCCGGGCGGTGGCGCCGCTGCACGAGACGCTGCGCCGCTACGAGCAGCGGGTGGCCGAGCTCGAGCATGACCGGGTCGACGCCTACGCCGAGCTGCGCGAGCAGGTCCGGTCGATGAACGCCGTCTCCGGTGAGCTGCGTACCGAGACGAAGCAGCTGGTGGCGGCGCTGCGGGCGCCGCAGGTCCGGGGCCGCTGGGGCGAGCATCAGCTCCGCCGCGTCGTCGAGGCCGCCGGGATGCTCGAACACTGCGACTTCTCCGAGCAGGTCACCGCGACGACCGAGCACCAGGTCGTCCGCCCCGACCTGGTGGTCCGGCTGCACGGTGGCCGCTCGGTGGTGGTGGACGCCAAGGCGCCCTTCGACGCCTACCTGACCGCGATGGAGGCCCGGGACGAGCAGGGCCGGGACCGGCACCTGGACACGCACGCCCGGCACCTGCGGGCCCACGTCGACGCCCTGGCCGCCAAGTCGTACTGGTCCGCCTTCGACCAGTCCCCCGAGTTCGTGGTGCTCTTCGTTCCGGCCGATCCGTTCCTCGACGTGGCGCTGCAACGCGACCCCACGCTGTTGGAGCACGCGTTCGCCCGCGACGTGGTGCTGGCCACCCCGGCCACCCTGGTCGCACTGCTGCGTACGGTGGCCTACTCGTGGCGGCAGGAGGCGCTGGCCCGCAACGCCGTCGCGGTACACGCACTCGCCCGCGAGCTGTACGGTCGGCTCTCCACCCTCGGCGAGCACGTGTCGAAACTGGGCGGTGCGCTGGGCAGCGCGGTGACCGCGTACAACCGGGCGGTGGGCTCGCTGGAGGCACGGGTGCTGGTCAGCGCCCGCAAGCTGGCCGAGTTGGGCGTCGCCGACGCGGAGTTGCCGACGCCGCCACAGGTCGAGACGGCACCACGCCAGCCCCAGGCACCGGAACTGGTCGATCCGCCGACCCTCACCGACGGGCGCTGACCGGCACGACCGGCGCCCCGGGCCGGTCACCGGATCGACCGCGACCAGTGCGCACACTCCTCATCGGAGTATCCGGATACCCCCGATCAGACAGTTATCCACACCGATCCGTCCGATCCCACCGGCCGCCGGTCCGCTCATGGTTACGGGCTGGTCACAACGCCCGGATCGGTAGTGACACGCACACGCAGTGCGGCGAAGGATTTCGTTCACGTGCGTCCTGCTCTGCAGGGCCCTGTTCTCCCGGAGGACAAGACGTGAGTAGATCCCGTGCATGGCGCCGGCGTACCTCGGCCGGGCTGCTCGCCTCGGTCGTGGTGCTGGGCAGCCTGACCGTGGCCGGCGGCGCCGGACCGGCGAGTGCCGACCCGACCGCCGGACCCGAAGCCCAGAAGACCAGCTCCGCCGAGAGCCTGGGGCCACGTGACCTCGAACTGCTCACCGAGGCGAAGTCCCGGGACGAGCCGAGGGTGACGCTGCTGATCGCCACCGACGAGGGCGAATCGGCCGGCGTCGTCGCCGCGCTGCGGAAACTCGGCGGCACGATCGCGACCCGCGTCGACGAGGTCGGCTACCTGCGTACCAGCGTTCCCACCTCGGCCGTCCTCGCCGCCGCGTCGATCGCCGGTGTCGCCGCCGTCGACCTCGACGACAAGATCGAGATGCCCGTCCCCGAGCCGACCCCGGCCCGCACCGCCGCGCGGACCCGCGCCGCGGTCGCCGGCCCCGGCCCGGACACCCCGGCGGCCAACCCGTACATGCCGACCCACGAGATCGGCGCGGTGGACTTCAAGGCCGCGCACCCGACCTGGGACGGCCGGGGCGTCACCATCGGCATCCTGGACACCGGCGTCGACCTCGGCCACCCCGCCCTGCAGACCACGTCCACCGGGGAACGCAAGATAGTGGACTGGTTCACCGCCACCCACCCGTTCGCCGACGGCGACGGAACCTGGCGCATCATGCGCGACACGGTCACCGGCCCGAGCTTCAGCTACGCCGGAGGCACCTGGACCGCCCCTGCCGGCACCTACCGGATCAACCGGTTCGCCGAGGCGATCACCGCGGGCAGCCCACCGGCGGGTGACATCAACCGCGACGGCGACACCACCGACCTGTTCGGCATCCTCTACGACCCGGCCAGCAACGACATCCGGGTGGACGCCAACCAGAACCTGAACTTCACCGACGACGCCGTCATGCGCCCGTACGGCGAGCGCTACGACATCGGCCAGTTCGGCAGCGACAACCCCGGCACCCCGGTACGCGAACAGGTCCCGTTCGTCGTCGAGTTCCGCGAGGACGTCGACACCACCTCCGGCGGGCTCCCCGGGACGTACGACTTCGTGAACATCGGCCTGGTCGAGGACGAGCACGGCTCACACGTCGCCGGAATCACCGCCGCCAACGACATGTTCGGCAACCCCAACCTCGACGGTGGTGCTCCGGGCGCCAAACTGGTCTCGGCCCGCGCCTGCGTCTGGGGCGGCGGCTGCAGCTACGCCGCGCTGACCGACGGCCTGACCGACCTGGTGGTGAACCGGGGTGTCGACGTGGTCAACGTCTCGATCGGTGGCCTCGGACAGCTCAACGACGGCAGCGACCTGCGGGCGGAGCTCTACACCCGACTCATCCGGGACTTCGGCGTCCAACTGGTCTTCTCGGCCGGCAACTCGGGGCCGGGCATCAACACCATCGGCGACCCGTCGACGGTCACCGACGTGATAAGCGTGGCCGCCGCGATCAGCCAGGAGACCTACCTGGCGAACTACGGCTCGGAGACCCGCACCCCGTACCAGTTGCTCTACTTCTCCTCGCGCGGGCCGCTGGAGAACGGCGGCTTCAAGCCGAACATCACCGGACCGGGCGCGGCCATCTCGACCACGCCGACCTGGCTGCCGGGCAACCCGGTGGCGGAGGCCGGCTACCCGCTGCCGCCGGGCTACCAGATGGCCAACGGCACCTCGATGTCCTCGCCGCAGGTCACCGGCGGCCTCGCCCTGCTGCTCTCGGCCGCGAAGGCCAACGGCAAGGAGGTCAGCCCGGCCGCGCTGCGCCGGGCCGTCTACTCGTCGGCGAGCTGGATCGACGGCGTACCCGCGCACGGCCAGGGCAACGGCCAGCTCAACGTGCCGGGCGCCTGGGAACTGCTGGCCGGCGCACCGATCGAGACCCGCGACTACACGGTCAGCGCCCCGGTCTGCACGCCACTCTCGGACCACCTCGCGACCCCCGACCGGGGCACCGGCATCTACAACCGGTGCGCGATCACCGAGGGTGGCCAGCGGGCCAACGTGATGCGGAAGTACACCGTCAAGCTCACCCGTACCAGCGGACCGAAGAAGGACATCAAGCACGCGGTCCGGTGGATCGGCAACGCCAACGTGTACCGCAACGCGCCGAAGAACCTGATCCTGCCGCTCAACAAGACGGTCACCTTCACCGTCGAGGTCAAGGCGGGTGAGGGCGTTCACAGCGCGATCATGGAGGTCGACGACCCGGCCACCCCGGCCGTGGACTTCGAGTTCCTCAACACCGTGGCGATCGCCAACGTGCCGAAGAAGAAGGACTTCTCCTTCTCGGCCGGCGGCAACGTGGACCGCAACCTGTTCCGGTCCTACTTCGTCACCGTGCCGGAGGGCGCGGGATCGTTGCAGGTCAACCTGACCGGCATCGCCCCCGGCTCGCAGACCCGGTTCATCGCGATCGACCCGTACGGGGTTCCGATGGACGACAACGCCAGTACGGCCTGCTTCACCAACTTCTCCGACGCGGCCGTCTGCAAGCCGGAGGAACGGTCGTACGACAACCCGACGCCGGGCATCTGGGAGATCGAGGTCGAGTCGAGGCGTACGTCGCCGCTGCTGGAGAACCCGTACCAGGTGCAGGCCCGGGTCCAGGGTGTCGCGGTGGATCCGCCCACGCTGGAACTGCCGAGCGTGGTCGCCGGGCAGTCCACCCCGGTGAGCTGGCAGCTCGACAACGAGTTCGGTCCGGTCACCGTGACCGGCACCGGCGGGCCGCTCGGCAGCGCGGTCAACTCCCGACCCTCCATCGCGCAGGGCGGGGTGCTGGTGTACGAGGTGACGGTGCCGGCCGGGGCGAGCCGGTTCGACGTGGCGATCGGCAACACCAGCGACATCGGCGCCGACCTCGACCTGTACGTCTTCAAGGACGGCGTACGGGTGGCGTACGACGCGGACGGCGACTCGGAGGAGGTCGTCTCGCTGGCCAACCCGGCGGCCGGGGTCTACGAGATCGAGGTCGACGGGTACTCGGTGCCGGCCGGCACGACCGAGTTCGACTACCGCGACTCGTTCCTCTCGCCCGCGCTGGGCAGCCTGTCGGCGCCGCCCACCTACACCTCGTTGGCGTACGGCGGAGGCACCGTGATCAACGGTTCGGTGACCGCCCAGGCCGCGCCGGCCGCCGGCCGGCAACTCTTCGGTGAACTGCGAGTGGTCACCGTCGAGGGTGCGGTGGTCGGCAACGCCATCGTGACGATCAGCGCCGTGAACTGACGACCCGGTAACCGACGGAGCCCGTCCCGTCCCGGGGCGGGCTCCGTGCCGTACGACCTCCGGGTGCCGGGCGGGCGACCGGGCCGTCGACCCGTCCGGTCAGCCCCGGGTGGCGCTCTGCACCACGAACGGGATGCCCTGCTGGCAGGTGGTCATCAGGCCGGCGCGCACCTCACCGGTCACCGTCACCCGCGCACCGGCGGTGATCACCTCGCGGGGGCCGCCGACCAGCAGGTAACCGTCCAGCAGGAAGCAGTTCGCCTCGACGCCCGCCTGCACCGTCCCGCTCAGCGTGGTCGTACCGCCCGACGGGGCGCCGCCACGCGGGGTCGGGGTGCCCGGCTTCGACGGTGGGCCGGCGGGGCGGGTCGGACCGGGGTCGGTCGGACCGGTGGGATCCGGCTGGGCGGACGCGGGCGGGGTCACAGGACTTCCTCCCGGCTCACTCGGGTTCGGTTCGGTCGATCCGCAGGCGCTGAGGGCCAACCCGGCGACCAGGGCGGACACGGCGATCCACGGCGTCTTCATGAGATATCAGACGCGTACGCCACGCCGGCCGTTCCGCCGGTACGCACCCGGTAGCCGGTCGGTGCTCAGCCGTTGGCGGTGCTCGTCGCCAACCCGGCGGGCCGGTCCGCCGCCCGGGCCGCCGCGGCGGCCTTCATGTCCCGCCTGAGATCCTGCGGCAGGGCGAAGGTGAGGCGCTCGTCCGCAGTGGTCACCTCGGTCACGTCGGCGAAGCCGCGCGCGGCAAGGTGGTCGAGCACCTCCATGACCAGGTCGTCCGGCACGCTCGCCCCGGACGTCAGGCCGACGGTGTCGGCCCCGACCAACCACTCGTCGGAGATCTCCGACGCGTAGTCCACCAGATAGCCGGCTCGGGCACCGGCGTCCACCGCCACCTCTACCAGGCGTACGGAGTTCGACGAGTTACGGGAGCCGACGACGATCACCACGTCGCAGTCGGCGGCGATCTCCTTGACCACGTGCTGGCGGTTCTGGGTGGCGTAGCAGATGTCATCGCTCGGTGGCGACTGCAACAGCGGGAGCCGGCGCTTGAGCCGGGCCACGGTCTCCATGGTCTCGTCCACCGACAGGGTGGTCTGGGACAGCCAGACCACCTTCGAAGGATCCCGTACGGTCACCTTGTCGGCGTCGTCCGGACCATCGACGAGCTGGATGTGTGCCGGCGCCTCGCCTGCGGTGCCGACCACCTCTTCGTGCCCTTCGTGACCGATGAGCAGAATGTCGTAATCGTCTGCGGCGAATCGTCGCGCCTCGTGGTGCACCTTCGTGACCAGCGGGCAGGTGGCGTCGATGGCCCGCAGTGACCGGGTCTTGGCCTGCTCGTAGACCTCCGGCGCCACGCCGTGCGCGGAGAAGATCACGATCGAGCCCTCCGGCACCTCCTCGTTCTCCTCCACGAAGATGGCGCCCTGCCGTTCCAGGGTGGAAACCACGTGCTTGTTGTGCACGATCTGCTTCCGGACGTAGATCGGCGCCCCGTAGAGCTTCAGGGCCTCCTCCACGGTCTGCACGGCGCGGTCGACGCCGGCACAGTAGCCGCGGGGCTTGGCCAACAGGACACGCTTGCCGGTCTGGGATGTCGCCTGAGCCTCGGTCACCCGTCCAGTCTACGTTCCGCCGCTGGCTCCGCTCGGAGCCAGCGCCGCCGCCGTACCTGGCCAGAGCCGGAGCCGCGAGGTCGGTGCGGGACCGGCACGCGAGGTCGGTGCGGAGCCGGCCTTAGGCTGACCGGATGACCGAATCCGGCGCCCCGCGCAGCACTCCCGAAGAGCCGTGGCCGGTCCGGGTGGTCAGTCAGAAGCTGAGCGCCTGGATCGGCAAGCTGGGCTGGGTGTGGGTCGACGGTCAGGTGGCGCAGATCAGTCGACGCCCCGGAGCGGCGACGGTCTTCCTCACCCTGCGCGACCCGTCGGCCGACCTCAGCCTCACCGTCACCACCAATCGGGACGTGCTGGACGCCGGTGCGCCGGAGTTGGCCGACGGGGCCAGGGTACTGCTGCACGCCAAGCCGGAGTTCTACGCGGCGCGCGGCACGCTGAGCCTGCGCGCCGACGAGATCCGGCAGGTCGGCCTCGGCGAGTTGCTGGCCCGGCTGGAGAAGCTCAAGAAACTGCTCGCCGCCGAAGGCCTGTTCGACCGGTCCCGCAAACGCCGGCCGCCCTTCCTACCCAACCGGATCGGGCTGATCACCGGTCGGGCGTCGGCCGCCGAGCGGGACGTACTGACCAACGCCCAGCGCCGCTGGCCCGCCGTCCAGTTCCGTACGGTCAACGTGGCGGTGCAGGGTCCCACCGCCGTACCGCAGATTCTCGACGCGCTGAAGGTCCTCGACGCGGACCCGGGCATCGACGTGATCGTGCTGGCCCGGGGTGGCGGCGGCGTGGAGGACCTGCTTCCCTTCTCCGACGAGGCCCTGTGCCGGGCGGTTTTCGGCTGCCGGACTCCGGTGGTCAGCGCGATCGGCCACGAGACCGACACACCGCTGGTCGACTACGTCGCCGACCTGCGCGCCTCCACTCCGACCGACGCCGCCAAGCGGATCGTCCCCGACCTCGGCGAGGAGACCCGGCTGATCCGGATGGCCCGCGACCGGTTGGACCGGGCGGTCGTCGGACTCGTCGAGCGGGAGTCGCACCGCCTCGACGCGTGGCGGTCACGCCCGGCGATGGCCCGCCCCGAGGTGCTCCTCGACCAACGCAACGCCGAGGTGACGGCCCTGCGGGACCGCGCCGCCCGGTGCGTCGAGCACCGCCTCGGCACCGCAACCGGAGACCTGCGACACACCGTGGCACGACTTCGCGCCCTCTCCCCCGCCGCCACCCTGCACCGGGGGTACGCCATCGTCCAGCGCGCCGACGGACACGTCGTACGCGCCAGCGCCGACGTAACCGCCGGTGACCCCCTGCGACTACGCCTCGCCCAGGGCGAACTAACCGCAATCGCCGAGCCACAGGTGTAAGGAAGGGCCCCTTCTTATCGCTTTTTGTAGAAGAAGGGCCCCCTGCTCACACTTCCACCCGGCTTGGCGCGACGGCGCACCACACGGCGGTGTGCTGAGATGGGATCACCATGACTGATGCGGAAAAGCGCGCGAGCGAACCGGGTGACGGACTCAGCTACGAGCAGGCCAGGGCGGAGCTGGCCTCGGTGGTAGAGCGGCTGGAGGCCGGTGGAACCTCGCTGGAGGAGTCGCTGGCGCTGTGGGAGCGGGGTGAGCGCCTCGCGGAGATCTGCCAGGGCTGGCTCGACGGTGCCCGGCAACGGATCGACGCCGTCCGGCAGGCGCGGGAGACCAGCGGTTCGACCTGAGCGTTGCTGTCGGTTCGCCGGGTGGAAGCGATGCTGTCGGTTCGCCGGGTGGAGCGGCCTCGGCCGCCCCAACCGGCACCGATCACTTGTTGAACAGATCGTACGTCTCGGGGGACGCCTCGACGGTCTCGCCGGCCGGCGGCGCCTTGGCCGGTACGGCCGACCCGTAGTCGGAGTAGCTGACCGTCAGGTCCTGCGGAGTGCCGCCACCGATGGCCGGCATCTTGATGGTCATCGAGGCGAGCCGGCCCTCCGCGTCGAGCTTGGCCTCGAAGGGCAGCTTCGCCGCCTCGGCACCGAGGCCCTTGACCGCGTCCTCGTCGACCATGCCCGCGTCGGTCGCCTTCGTCAGGTCGATGGTGCCGCTGTAGGCGCCCTCACCGGTCTCCTGTACGTCGACGATCGCCTTGGTCAGCGCCTCGCTGCCCGCCGGGTCGACGTCCTTGAAGTCGAAGCCCAGACCCTCGGCATCCGCGATCTTGGACTGGTCGAGGTGCTGGTACTTGCCGGAGTTCAGCTTTTCCAGGCCCGGCACGCCCTCGGCGCCCTTGATGGACATCTTCACCCAGCTGTCCGGCTCGATGTAGATGATCTCCATGTCCATGGAGAACTCGGCGTCACCGGCCTTCATGGTCATCTGGGCGCTCTTGCTGGGCAGGTGCACCGTTCCCGCGCCGTCCAGTTCGGCGCCCTTCATGGTGAACCGGAAATTGCCCTTGGTGATTTCTTTGGTGGACGCGAGCAGCGCCTCCTTGGCGTCGGCCGGGATGGCCGGCGACCCAGAACTGGAGCCCTGGTCGGCGCCCTGCGTCCCGCAGGCCGTCAGGCCCGGCAGGAACAGGGTCGCGGCAGCGAGCGTGGCGATGCCCCACCGTCGGATGGTCACGGTCGATCCTCCCCAGAAAGCGGCCCGGTGGGCCTATACCCACCGTTATCTCAAAGCCGCCGCAGCCTACCGTCGCGGTAGGACTAGCGCAGGGAAAGCGCTATCTGGCGAAGATCAGCCTCGGGTACCCGGCCGACGACGACCACCGTGCGGTCGGGCTCCAACAGGACGAGTGCCAGTTCGCCGGGGCGGGCCGTGTACCGCTGCCAGCTCCGCCCGCCCAGCTCGGTCGCCCCCTGCGGCCGGCCGCTCTCGGTCAACTCGGCCGGCAGCAACTTCTCGGCCGGGATGTTGCTCTGCACCAGTTGGAGGCCGCCGTCGTCCGGGCTCAGGTACCCGATCCGCAGGCTCGCACCGGAGTCGCCCCGGGTGAAGTCGGCCCGGACCGTACGCCATTCGTCGGCCAGGCCGGTCGGCTCGCTGACCGGAAAGGCGTTGGCGGCCCTGGCCTGCTGGATCACCGGGGCCGGGTCGACCACGGTCGGCTGGTCGGCACCGAGAAAGACCCGGCCGAAGCCGAGCACCAGAGCGATCGGCACCAGCAGCACCAGCAGCGAGATGACGATGTCCTTCGTCGATCGCTGCGAGCGGATCGCGGTCGGCACCACCTGTTCCGCATCCGGTTCCACGAGCCGTTCCGATCCGTCCGGCGCACCCTCGGCGGGCGACGCCGGTTCTCCTGTTCGGGGTGGGTCCGCCGGGGCGGCCACGTCCGAGAGGCGGTCATCCGGGGCAGGTCCGGCAGACTGAGCGGAGTTCACCCCACCATCTTGACAGCTCACCGGTTACCGCGATCTGGGCCACCAGCCCCCCGAACCAGCGTTAAGTTGACCAGCGTGTCAGGATCCCTGACAAAGCCGGCGGCGGCGCGCGCCGCGCTGTGTGCCGGCCCACCCCGCAGTGTCGCGAGGAGGAGCCCACATGACCAACACCAGAACCCGGGTACCGCAGAACCTGGACCGTAACCTGGCCCTCGACCTGGTCCGGGTTACCGAGGCGGCGGCGATGGCCGCCGGTCGATGGGTCGGCCGGGGCGACAAGGAGGGCGGCGACGGAGCAGCCGTCGACGCCATGCGCAAGCTGATCAACTCGATCCCGATGCGCGGCGTCGTGGTGATCGGCGAGGGTGAGAAGGACAACGCCCCCATGCTGTTCAACGGGGAGCAGGTCGGCGACGGCAGCGGGCCGGAGGTCGACGTCGCGGTGGACCCGATCGACGGGACCACGCTGATGAGCAAGGGCATGCCGAATGCCCTGGCCGTGCTGGCGGTGGCCGAACGCGGAGCCATGTTCGACCCGAGCGCCGTCTTCTACATGGAGAAGCTCGCGGTCGGCCCGGTCTACGCGGACGTCGTCGACATCAACGCCGGAGTGTCGGAGAACCTCAGCCGGATCGCGAAGGTCAAGAAGACCGACATCTCCGACGTCACGGTCTGTGTCCTGGACCGCCCCCGGCACAGGGACCTGATCCAGCAGATCCGGCGGGCCGGCGCCGCCATCCGGTTCATCAGCGACGGTGACATCGCCGGCGCCATCGCCGCCGCCCGGGGCGAGTCGGACGTCGACGTGCTGATGGGGATCGGCGGTACGCCGGAGGGCATCACCGCCGCCTGCGCACTCAAGTGCATGGGCGGGGCGATGCAGGCCAAGCTCTGGCCCCGGGACGACGAGGAGCGGGAGAAGGCGATCGCCGCCGGACACGACCTCGACCGGGTACTCAGCACCGACGACCTGGTCACCGGCGACAACGCCTTCTTCGTCGCCACCGGGGTCACCTCCGGCGACCTGCTCCGTGGGGTGCGCTACCGCTCCGGTGGGGCGTACACCCAGTCGATCGTGATGCGCTCCAAGAGCGGCACCATCCGGGTGATCGACTCCTACCACCGGCTGGAGAAGCTGGCGCTCTACTCCGCCGTCGACTTCGACGGCCGGCCGCTGGCCGAGCAGGAGTAGCCCGGGAGCCGGGGAGCCGGAAGGCCGCTGGCGACGCGTTCAGCGGCCGACCGTCGGGCCGCCGGCCGAGGTCAGGCCGGTGCGGGCCCGGCGGTCTCCCGGAGCGCGTCGTCCAGCTCCGTCGGCGTGATGCCGAAGGTCGCGGTGGCCGCCGAGGAGTCCAGCACGAACGGCCGGCGGAACTGGTACGCCGTCTCCCGCAGTTCCCGCGCGGTCGGGTCGAACAGCCCGCCGAGCCAGAGCAGCGGTGCCGGCATCGAGGTCAGCCGGGGCGCGGACGCGCCGGCCAGCTCGGCGAGCCGGACCGCCAACTGCCGGACCGAGGCCGGCGGCTGGCTGGGCACGTGCCAGGGCCGCCCCCAGGCCCGCTCGTCGTCGGCCGCCGCCACCAGCGTCCGGGCCACGTCGCCGATGTACGTCCAGGTGTGCGGGGCGTCCAGGTCGGCCGGTATCGACGCCCGCCGGCCGGCCAGAACCTTCGGTACGACGAGGACGGTGAACGCGGTCTGCGCCCCCGCGCCGAGGTAGTCGGAACCGCGTACCTCGGTCATCCGGATCCGGCCCGCCTCGTGCAGAGCCAACGCGTCCTGCCACATCCGCATCCGGACCTGCCCCTTCGCGCCGGGCGGCCGCATCGGGGTGTCCTCGGTCATCGGGCCGTCCACCGGGCCGTAGCCGTACAGGTTGCTGGTGACGGCCAGCACCGCCCCGGTGCGTTCCGCCGCCGTCAGCACCGCCGCGGCGATCGGCGGCCAGTCGGTCGGCCAGCGGTGGTACGCGGGGTTGGCACAGTTGTAGAGCGTCGCCGCACCGTCGACCAACTCGGTCAGCCGTTCCTGGTCACCGCCGTCGGCCGCGATCCGCTCGATCCCGGGATGTTCCGGCCCGGATCCCCGCCGGCTGACAAGTCGCACCCGGTCGCCCCGCTCGACGAGCAGCCGGGCGACGGACCGCCCGACCGGGCCCGCGCCGACGATCACTTGTAGTGCCATTCCATCGCTCCTTGGATCGGCTATCTGATTCGAGAGCAGTGCTCTCGACTCCTCAAAGCCTGCCCCAGGAACGAGTCGACGTCAAGAGCACTGCTCTCGTTTCAAAACAACGCTCTCGAAAGTCGTCGGGATGTGGCAGGGTTGCGGCATGTCCGCACCATCGATCCGGGCCAGGGTCCGCGCCGAACTGACCCAGGAGATCAAGGCCGTTGCCCGGCGGCATCTCGCGACCGACGGCGCCAACCTCTCGCTCCGGGCCGTCGCCCGGGACCTCGGCATGGTCTCGTCAGCCATCTACCGGTACTTCCCCAGCCGGGACGCGCTGCTCACCGCGCTGATCGTGGAGGCGTACCAGGCGCTGGGGGATGCCGCCGACGCCGCCGACGCGGCGGTGGCCCGCGACGACCTGCGTGGACGCTGGCTGGCGGTCAGCCACGCGGTCCGGGCCTGGGCGCTGGCCAACCCCGCCGAGTACGCGTTGCTCTACGGCAGCCCGGTGCCCGGGTACGCGGCGCCGGACGAAACCGTGGCTCCGGCACAGCGGGTGGTCTTCGCACTGGCGGAGGTCCTGGTCGACGGGGCCGCCGCCGGACGGCTCGCCCCACCGGTCGGCACCCCGGCACCGCCGCCGGTCCGCGCCGACCTGAGCCGGCTGCTCCAGCAGCGACCCACCACCCTCACCGAGGAGCACCTGGCCCGGTGCCTGGCCGGCTGGAGCCAACTCTTCGGCCTGGTCAACTTCGAGGTGTTCGGTCGGCTGGCACAGGTGATCGAGGACCGCGAGCCGTACTTCGACCACCAGATGCGGATGATGGCCGACCTCGCCGGCCTGCCGGAGGGAACACCGGGCGGGTCGGACGAGCCGGGTCGGCCCGGCGGGCCGGACGAGCCGGGTCGGCCCGGCGGGCCGGACGAGCCGGGTCAGCCCGGCGGGCCGGACGAGCCGGGTCAGCCCGCGTCGGAGGAGTGACCGGGGAACAGGTGGGCGGCAGGGTTGATCACCACGGCGGCGTTGTTGACCGCCGTCGCGGCCTCGCCGAAGCCGGTGGCGATCAGCCGCACCTTGCCCGGGTACTCGGTGATGTCACCGGCCGAGAAGACCCGCGGCAGGTTGGTGACCATCGTGCTGTCGACCAGGATGTGTCGCTTGTCGAGCGCGAGACCCCATTCGGTCAGCGGGCCGAGGTCGGCGGTGAAACCCAGCGCGGCGACCACGGTGTCGACCGGGACGGTCTCGACCTCCGCACCCTTGACCGCGATGTCCGCCCCGGTCACCGCACCGTCGCCGTGCAGCTTCGTCACCTCGGCGTTGACCACGATCCGTACCGGCAGGTCCCGCACCCGGTCCACGGTGGCCGCGTGGGCCCGGAACTTCTCCCGCCGGTGGACCAGGGTGACCGACCTGGCCAGGGGTTGCAGGGCCAGCGCCCAGTCGAACGCCGAGTCGCCGCCACCCACGATCAGCACGTCCTGCCCGGCGAGGTCGGCGAGGTGCGGTACGAAGAAGACGATGCCGCCCCCGACGAAGTTCTCGGCGGCCGGCAGCGGGCGTGGCGTGAAACTGCCCAGGCCGGCGGTGACGATGATCGCGCCGCACCGCAGGATGTCGCCGCTGGCGAGGCTCAGCACCGGCTTGCCGTCCAGGTACGACAGCTTCTCCGCCCGTACCCCGAGCAGGTATTCGGGTCCGAACGTCGCCGCCTGGGTGACCAGGTTGGCGACCAGGTCGCGTCCCTTGATCGACGGGAACCCGGCGACGTCGTAGATCATCTTCTCCGGGTACATCGCGGTGACCTGTCCGCCGGGCTCCGGCAACACGTCGATGACGGCGACCGAGAGGCCACGGAATCCCGCGTAGTACGCCGCGAAGAGTCCGGTGGGGCCGGCCCCGATTATGGCGACATCGACCTCACGCATGTGCCCACCGTCGCTCTCCGCCTACGGACTGATCAACAGCTGTGCTGATCCGACCGTAGGCGGACAACGGGCATCGAAGCAATAGCCGTCCCACCGGCGGGTGTCCCCCGGTCAGGGAAGGGTCAACGTGGACTCCGACCGGTACGGATCGTCGTCGCGCGGCCGGCGCCGCCGGAACAGGATCGCGGCCACCAGCCCGCCACAGAATCCGAAGAGGTGCCCCTGCCAGGAGATCGGCTCGTCGGTGGGCAGCACTCCCAGCAGCTGCCAGCCGTAGAGCAGGCCGACCAGTACGACGACGCCCAGATTCCACCAGCTCCGCTCGACGATGCCGCGCATGAGCAGCAGACCCAGGTACCCGAAGATCACGCCGCTCGCTCCGACCACGATCGACTGTGGCGAGCCCGTGATCCACACCCCGAGCCCACTGACGAACATGATCAGCAGGGTCGAGTAGAGGAACCGGCGCGCGCCGGTGGCGAGTACAAAGGTGCCGAGCAGGATCAGCGGCACGCTGTTGCTGTAGAGGTGGTCGAATCCGTGGTGCAGGAACGGCCCGAAGAAGATGCCGTCGAGTCCGTCGATGTGGCGGGGGATGATCCCGGCCGTGGTGTCGAATCCGGCGTTCAGCCAGACGTCGAGCGCCTCGATCACGAAGAGCAGCGGTACGACGGCGCACATGGCCACGAAGGCGCGGCCGAGTGCGGCGTAGAACGCCTCGGTGCCGAACCGGTTGGGGTCGCTGCCGCGGGACAACGGATCAAACGTCACCCCCATGTTGCTATCAGCTATGCGGCCCAGCCGCCAGTCAAGCGCTCCGAGCCGGCCGAGAAACCCCATCGGCCCCGGAAACACCGAAGGGGCGCGAACCGGTCGGTTCGCACCCCTTCGAGAGACTCGCTCAGTAGAAGCCGTTGTTCTGGAAGTACGTCCAGGCGCCACAGGGCGTCTTGTACCTCCCCTTGACGTACCCCAGCCCCCACTTGATCTGGGTCGCCGGGCTGGTCCGCCAGTCGGAGGCGATCGAACCCATCTTGCTGCCGGGCAGCGCCTGCGGGATGCCGTACGCGCCGGACGACTTGTTCTCGGCCTTGTGGTTCCAGCCGCTCTCCTTGGTCCAGAGCTTGTCCAGGCAGGGCATCTCGGCGATCTCGAAGCCCTTTTCGAGCATCAGGGCACAACCGATCTTCCGGTTGCCGCTGTACTCGTTGCAGGAGGCGGGGATCGGCCCGGTGTACGGCTTGGTCGCCTGCTCGGCCTCTTCCTTCTCCTGCTTCTCGCGCTCCCGCTTCCGGCTCGCCGCTTCCTCCGCCTTCTTGGCCCGTGCCGCAGCGGCCCGAGCGATCTCGTCCGCCTTACGGGCGGCCTCGGCAGCGGCGGCGCGCTGCTCGGCGGTGGCAACGATGTGTGCGGCGTGCCGCTGGCGCAGCAGGTCCCACTCGGCCTGCTGCGCGTCGGCCGCCGACTCGGCATCGATGCTGTGCTGCTGCGCTTCGCGGTCTTCGCCCAGGTAGTAGCCGCCTCCGACGCCCCCCAGGAGCAACGCGACGGCAAGTCCCCGGACACCGAACCGGCTCCACGGCCGACTCACGAAGTGGTCCCTTCGTCGGGGGCAAGGACACGGCGCGGTGGGACCCGCAAAGGTCCCTGGTCACGCCGCGAGCGCCCCGACCCTGCCGGGTCGTGACCCCGACCGGCTGCTTACCGATCGGTGCCGCCACCTCCGGACAACTCATGCGTGCCGATGCCGGAGGACGTTGGACGCTCGAAGGACACCATTGCGCAAGGTGAGGCCCATGGGAAACCGGTTGCGATTATTGTGACTTGCATCACGCCCTATATCGCCACGGGAAGGGGCAAAAACCGCTAAGTCAGCTCCTACAGCGGGATGTCCTCCAACAGATCCGTGACCACCTCGGCGATCGGCGACCGCTCCGAGCGGGTCAGCGTGACGTGCGCGAAGATCGGATGCCCCTTCAGCGCCTCGATCACCGCGGTCACCCCGTCGTGCCGACCCACCCGCAGGTTGTCCCGCTGGGCGACGTCGTGGGTGAGCACCACCCGGGAGCCCTGGCCCACCCGGGACAGCACGGTGAGCAGCACCCCACGCTCCAGCGACTGGGCCTCGTCGACGATCACGAAGGCGTCGTGCAGGCTGCGCCCCCGGATGTGGGTCAGCGGCAGGACCTCCAACATCCCCCGGGACAACACCTCGTCCATCACGTTCTCGTGCACCACCGCGCCGAGGGTGTCGAAGACCGCCTGGGCCCAGGGCGACATCTTCTCCGCCTCCGAACCGGGCAGATAACCGAGTTCCTGGCCGCCGACCGCGTACAACGGACGGAACACGATGACCTTCTTGTGCCGCCCGCGCTCCATCACGGCCTCCAGGCCGGCGCAGAGGGCCAGCGCCGACTTCCCGGTTCCGGCCCGGCCACCCAGCGAGACGATGCCGATCGACTCGTCCAGCAGGAGATCGAGCGCCACCCGCTGCTCCGCCGAACGGCCGCGCAGCCCGAACGCCTCCCGGTCACCACGAACCAGCCGCACGGTCTTGTCCGACAGGACCCGACCGAGGGCGGAGCCGCGCGGCGAGTGCAGCACCAGACCGGTGTGCGTGGGCAGGCCGGCGGCGGCGTCCAGGTCCAGCGCCGCGTCGTCGTACAGCCGGTTGACCTGCTCCTCCCCCAACTCCAGCTCGGCCATCCCGGTCCAGGTCGGGTCGCTGGCCTGGCCGTGCCGGTACTCGTCGGCGGTCAGGCCGACGGACGCGGCCTTGACCCGGAGCGGCATGTCCTTGCTGACCAGGGTGACCGCCCGACCCTCCGCGGCCAGGTTGAGCGCCACCGACAGGATCCGGGTGTCGTTGGACTCGTTGCGGAAACCCGGCGGCAGTACGCCGTCATCGGCGTGGTTCAGCTCCACCCGCAGCGTGCCGCCGGCCTCGTTCGCCGGCACCGGCTGGTCCAGCCGCCCATGCCGGACCCGCAGGTCGTCGAGCATTCGCAGGGACTGCCGGGCGAACCAACCCAGTTCCGGATGATGCCGCTTCCCCTCCAACTCGGAGATCACCACGAGTGGCACCACCACCTCGTGCTCGGCGAACCGGTGGAAGGCGCCGGGATCGGACAGCAGGACCGAGGTGTCCAGAACATACGCCCGGGAAGATGGTGCGGGCTCCGCACTGGCGGCCGGTGCCGCCGTCTTGGTCCGGCGTCCGCCCCTGGCTCGGCTCGGTGCTTTGCTGGCGGTCGGGTTCTGGTCGTCGGCCCGAGGGTTGGTACGGCGAGTCGTCACAGGCCTGCTCCGGCGGATGTGCACCCGTACACCCGCGTTCCGCCTCGTCCGGTGCCCGGAGACACGGGGTCGGATGCGGGCCCCGTGGCGTGCTGTCGCAAGGTCCGGGCCGGCCGGCTGGCCCGGGATGACCCCGAGCCATGGGTAGACGCTAACCGGGAAATGCCGGCTTGGGCTAGGGCGAACGGCTGTGCGACTCGGCACGGAGGGCCGGATCCGGCCGGGTCTCCGGGCAGCGGACCCCCGTCCGACAGCCGGTGGACCGGCCGTTCCGACCGCCGGTGGACCGGCCGTTCCGACAGCCGGTGGACCGGCCGGGATGCATGCCCCCTGCGCGCATCCCGGCCGGTGGGATCACCATCACCGGTCTGAGGTGATCCCGACGGTGCGGGTCCGGAACGGACCTCCGCACCGTGTTCGCGGGTGACCGCTCACCCCATCGCGCCACCGGTCAGACATTTCGGCCGGCGAGGGCGTCGGTGGAGTGCCGTCCGCCGTTGGTCGCGGTCCCCGCGAAAGAGGCGCCCGTATACGTCGTTCCCTGACCTACGACGGTGTGGACGTTGTGCGGTGTGGTGGGTGATGGCACCGCCAACACCGAGGCGATAGCCGCCTGCGCCTCGCGACGCCGACGGTTCCAGGCCCCCCGGTCGCCGTCGAAATAGCCCTGCCGGTAACCGAAGCGGTAACCGAGCCGGTAGCTGAGTTGACCGTGCAGCCGCCCCACCGCATAGCTGGACGAGGCGAGCAGCAACAGGAGGAATACCACGAAGAACGGACTCACCCGGTCACCCCACCCTGGTGCCGGTCGACGTACCGCATGTCACCGGGCGCATCTCCTCTCCGGGCCGCCGCTGTGCCAGTCCTGCTCACGCCATCTCCTCGCTGCGCTCGTCGTCATGGGTTGTCATCTACCGAGCTGACGGCGCGACTGCTCATTGCCGCCACCTCGCTGCGCCCGGCGTCGTCATGAGCCTGACCACCGAGCTGGCCGGTTCGCTCGCTCCGCTCGCTCATGTCTCCTCCGGGTCGAGGGAGGTCGGGTCGGAGATGAGCAACCGGTCGAGATCGTCCGTGCTCACCTCCTCCACCAACTCGACGCTGATCCGACAACCGTCGAGTACGACCTCCGCGACGGAGGCCCGTCGGATCTCGCCGCCCGCGTCGTACACCCGAACGCTCAACTCCGGACAGCCGAGATGGGTACGCCACGAGTTCCACTCCGCGCGGTCACCGACGTTGAGCGAGAGGTAGCGACAGCCGCGGGCGAGGTACAACCGCCACGGCGCGCTGAGGCCGGCGGCGACGCCGTCGGCGATCAGGCCAAATGCCTGGGCCCGGGTTGCTAGTTCGGTCACCGGACTCCTCCTGTCACGAAGGCGTGACCCTCGTGAGCACGAAACGTCTCATACACGAGACATACCGTAAATAGTCCCACACGCGTGACAGTATCAGCTCTTCGTCTGATTACCCCCACACCTGCGCACACCTATTGTTGCCACGTGATACCCCTCGACACAAGCAACAGTGGCGCCCCCGGGAAACATGAACCCTTGTCACGCACGCAGTACAAATCAGTGCCGGCACCTGCGAAATCGGGCGGCTGGTCGTACCGTCACCGCGTGCCGGACCGCGCCCACGGACGGAAGATCGCCTTTGCCGCCTTCGTGCGGAAGGCACTCGACGACGCCCGCGCCACCCGCGCCTGGACGGGCACGGAGGTCTCCCGGCGTACCGGCGTGTCGCGCCAGACCATCAACCGCTGGGTACGCGGCGAGTGGGCCAGCGACCCGGAAGCCGAGCGGGTGGTCGCGTTCTGCGAGGGTCTGGGACTCGATCCGACCGTCGCCTTCGGCGTGCTCGGCTGGGACCGCGCCACCCCGTCCCGGCCGGCTCCCAGCGCTCCGCCGATGGATCCGGACGTGGAGGCACTGCTCCGTCGGCTGGTGAATCCGAACGTGTCGGACGCGGAGAAGTTCCACATCAGGGAAACCATCCGATATCTGGCGTATCGCCCCGTACTGCCCGTAGAAGTCCGAAAAGGGCGGAAGCAAGTGGGGTAGTTACTCAAATGGCGCAACTTCGCGCATGCTACTCATCCATCCTCACTCCGGGAGACAAATCAACGCGCTAACGTGCCTTTTCGTACTGCTTGGGCTCGTCGTCGGCGGGGGGACGGGACAAGGCCGAACCCAGCCCTGCGGGACAGAAGGAGGGGTCTAGCCATGACCCTGAAATGGATGGCAGTTGTAGTAGCGGCGGTCTCCCTGACCCTGTGCGTCACCGCGAACGTCGTGGTCGAGACGGTGCAGGGCGGTGACCAGGTGCCGTTCCTCGTGAACGTGCTCGCCATCACCGCCGCCGGCGCCGCCACCGTCCTGGCCGTGGTCGCCGATCTCCACGAACGGCTCGACGCGCGGATCACCGCGCTCACCGAATTTCTCATCACCCGGCTCAACGAACTCGACCACAACGCCGGCGACCGCAACTCGGGCTTCGTCGAGGGCTATCTGCTCAGCCGCGGCCAGGAGTCCGCGGTCGTGCCGATCGGCCCCAGGCTGCACGGACGACGGGCCGTGCTCGGCGGCGACGACTGAGGGGGAATTCGCTTCGACCACGGGGATTGCCGCCGCGACGGACGAGGTTGCCGCCTCGACGGGTGAGAGGTTTTCACTTCGACATCTGCGGCGGCAATCCACCGGGGTACGCTGACGCCCGTGCCGCCGATCAACCCGGGGAACCAGCCCCCGACCCGTCCCCTGACTGCGGAGCAGGCATGGCGGGCGACCGCCGAGCGGGCCGAGCGCTGCGTCCTCTTTTTCGACTTCGACGGCACTCTCGCCCCGGTCAGAGACGATCCGACAACCGTCGAACCGGCGCCGAAGGCCCTCGCCGCGATCAACGCGCTCACCGAGGTGGTGCAGCGGGTGGCGATCGTCTCCGCCCGACCGGTGGAGTTCCTCCGAGACCGTTTCGCCGGTCTCGACGGGGTGGACCTGTACGGGCTGTACGGGCTCGAACACCTGCACGCCTCTGGCGAGACGATCACCGAAGAGGCCGCGCTGCCCTTCGTACCGACGATGGCCGAGCTCTCCGACCGGGCCCGCGCCGAGCTACCGGCGGGCGCCCTGGTGGAGTACAAGCGGCTCTCCGTGGCCCTGCACTACCGGACCGCACCGCACCTGGCCCCTGAGATCGAACGGTGGGGGCGGATCCAGGCCGATCGGCTGGGCCTGCGGGTACAGGTCGGGCGGATGGTGCTGGAGCTGAAGCCACCCGTCGACCGGGACAAGGGCATGGTGATCGGCGAGGCGGTGCGCTCCGCCGGCTGCGCGTGGTACTTCGGCGACGACGTCTCGGACATCAAGGCGTTCGCGGCGCTGAGGGCCCGTGAGGCGGCCGATCCGGACTTCTTCGGGGTCTGCGTCGCCGTCGCGAACCCGGAGACCGGTGACGAGGTCTCCACCGCCGCCGACTTGACCATCGAGTCCCCCGAGGCGCTCGGCGACTTCCTCACCGAGGCCGTGCACCGGCTGACGTGACACCACGGCGCCTGGACCGACTGGGGTGCTCCGGGCCGGCTCGCGCCCGACCGGCTACGCGCCGTACCGGCGCTGACGGTTGGCGTACGACCGACTACGCGCCGTACCGGCGTTGACGGTTGGCATACGACCGCAGGGCGCGCAGGAAGTCGACGTGCCGGAAGTCGGGCCAGTTCAGCTCGCAGAAGTAGAACTCGGAGTGCGCCGACTGCCAGAGCAGGAAACCGGAGAGCCGCTGTTCGCCGCTGGTCCGGATGACCAGGTCCGGGTCGGGCTGCCCCCGGGTGTAGAGGTGCTCCGCGATGTGTTCGACGTCGAGCACCTCGGCGAGTTCCTCGATGGTGCCGCCGGCCGCCGCGTGCTCGTACAGCAGCGACCGCACCGCGTCGGCGATCTCCCGCCGGCCGCCGTAGCCGACCGCGATGTTGACCTGGGCCCCGCCGACCCTGTCCCGGGTCCGCTCCTCGGCCGACTTGAGCGCGGCCGCGGTCTGCGCCGGCAGCAGGTCGAGCGCGCCGACCATCCGCAGCCGCCAGGGGTTGCCCTCCTCGGCCAGCTCGACGACCAGATCCTCGATGATCTGCACCAGCGGATCCAGCTCACTGGCCGGCCGGCGCAGATTGTCGGTGGCGAGCAGGTAGAGCGTGACGTGCCCGATGCCGGCCTGGTCACACCAGCCCAGCACGTCTTTGATCTTGGCTGCGCCGACCCGGTGCCCGTCGTTGGGGTCGACGAACCCCATCTCCCTGGCCCACCGCCGATTGCCGTCGCACATCACCCCGACGTGCTTCGGCACGGGCTTACCGGCGAGCGTCGCCGTCAGACGTCGCTCATACACCGAGTAGATAAGGTCCCGGAGACTCATCCCCTGCAGCGTACCGATCAAATTCGCTGACGGAAGTGCCGGGAGACCGAGCCGGCCGCGACACCGGCGATCCTGGTCAATGTCCGGACGTCCAGCCGGCCGTCGCCGAGCCCCAACTCGACCAGGACCCGGAAGACCCGGGCGTCCCGTTCCGCGGATCGGACCACCGCGTCGACGACCGGTCGTCGACGGGCCAGCGAGGCCACCGCCGAACTGTGCCGCAGGTGCCGGCCCAGCCGCTGGCGCAGCGCGCTGGCGTACCGGTCGGCCGCCGTG
This sequence comes from Plantactinospora solaniradicis, assembly GCF_042658085.1. NCBI lineage: Bacteria > Bacillati > Actinomycetota > Actinomycetes > Micromonosporales > Micromonosporaceae > Plantactinospora > Plantactinospora solaniradicis. Next base: position 391,212 of record NZ_JBHSPR010000001.1, read on the forward strand.
TCCGGAAAGCCCGCGGCGGCCGCACCGGCCAGGGAGCCGGACAGGACCGCGTAGAAGATTCCCTCCCCGGTGAACGGGTTGATCAGTGACAGCGCGTCCCCGGCCAGGAGGATCCGACCCCGGCCCGGCGCCGGACGATGGGTCGACAGCGGTAGGTGGTGTGCCCGCAGTTGGGTGACGGTGTCCGGTTCCACCTCGGGCAGTAGGGCGGTCAGCCGGTCCAGCAGTTGTGCCCGGCGCAGCGGCCGACCGGCCAACACCTCGCCGTAGCCGACGTTCGCCCGCCCGTCGCCGATCGGGAACGACCAGGCGTAGCCCGGCCAGTGCGCCGCCGACGTGATGATCCGCTGCTCCATCGGGCCGCCAGCCGTCGGCGCGTACCCCCGGATGGCCAGCGCCAGATGCCCGTCCGGGTTCGCGCCGTGGCCCAGCGCCCGGCGGACCACCGAGCCGGCACCGTCGGCGCCGACCACGGCGCGGGCCGCCAGCGTGCCGTCGAGCACCACCAGACCGGCCTGGCACTCGATCCGGCGTACCGTGTGCCGGCGCAACCGGGCCCCGGCCGCCAGCGCCGCCGCCACCAGCCGGGCGTCGAAGACCCGCCGGGGCACCGTGTACGCCGGGCGGGGCAGCGCCCGCGCCACCTGGCCGCCGCCGGGCGCGACCAGCCGCAGTGCCGGCACCGGCCGGTAGCCGGCCACCGCGTCGGAAACCCCCAGTTCCGCCAGTACGTCGAGCGCGTGCGCGGCGATGCCGTCCCCGCACGCCTTGTCCCGGGGAAAGTCGGCCCGGTCCAGCACCAGCACGTCCGCCCCGGCCCGCCGGGCCGCCAGTGCGGCGCTGGCTCCGGCCGGACCCGCACCGACCACCGCGACGTCGACCGTCTCCACGGTCGCTCACCTCATCCGGGCCGGGCGGCGACCGGCGAACCCGTCGGCGCCGCGCCGGCATCCGGCGGACCCGTACCCGTCGAGCCCGTACCCGGTGAGCCGCCCGCGGTGCCGTCCGCCTCGGCGGCCCTGCCGGCCTGGTTGGCCCGGTTGGCCCGGTGCAGCGCGTACAGCGTCAGCGCCGCTGCCGCCACCAACGGTCCACCGTCCCGGACCAGCCCGTCGACGCCCAGTAGCGCCCAGCACAGCGGCAGATCGACCAGCAGCACCAGTACGGTGATCAGCACCAGCAGCCCGCCAGCCCATCGCTTGCCCCGGAGCAGGAAGAACGTGCTGAACAGCACCGCGTAGCTGACCCCGATGCCGACGACGAACCACAGCACCACCGTAGGCGCGGCGACCAGCCGGCCGTCGAGGATCGTGCCGATTGCCACCAGAGCGGGCACCAGGGTCAGCGGGGCGTAGGTGAAAGCCGCGACCCGAGCGGTGAGCAGCCAGCCCGCGACCGGGGGCCGACGCGGGGCGACCTCCTGCCACGAGACGCCGCGCCGGTCCACCACCAGCCGGTTGGGGTGCCGGACCAGGTACTCCCGTACCGACGCCGACCGGTACAGCAACCACACCACCCCGGCGCAGAGCGCGGTCAGTGCGGCGAAGCCGAGCAGTCCCGGCAGGGCGGGCACACCGGCCCGGGGAACGATCAACCGGCCGACCGCGAACACCGTGGTCACCGCCAGGATCAGCCCGAGCGGGCGAGCCCCGGCCCGGGCCCGCCGGACGTGCCAGATCAGGATCAGGAAGCCGAGCGTACGCAGCAGGGCCCAGCCGCTGCGTACCGCCAGACCGAAGCCGCGGTCCGGGGCGTACCACCAGTTGATCAGGTCGACCACGACGGTGGCCGCGGCGGTCGCCGCGAGCAGCCAGGTCAGGACGCGAACGGCGGACGGCCGCCGGACGGTGGTCTCGGCGGCCGTCGTCATGCCCTCGATGATGCCCGGTACGGGCGAGCCGCACACCCGGGCGACGTGTTAGGAAGGGGCCCTTCTACAACCGAAAACGATAATAGGGGGCCCTTCCTTACCTCTGGTCCACTCCGACGCGGATGGCTTCGTCGTCCAGGCGGGCGCGGAGGGCGTCCAGTTCGGCCCAGAGGACGCCCGGCAGTTTGTCACCGAACTTCTCGAACCACTCGTTGATCATGGGCAGTTCGTCGCGCCACTCCTCGACGTCGACCCGCATGGCGATCCGGAGGTTCTCCATGTCCATGTCGAGCCCGTTGACGTCCAACGCGTCGACCGTGGGTACGAAACCGATCGGCGTCTCGACCGCGTCGCCCCGGCCCTCCAGTCGCTCGACGATCCACTTGAGTACCCGCGAGTTCTCACCGAAGCCGGGCCAGATGAAGTCGCCGTCGGCGTTCTTGCGGAACCAGTTGACGTAGTAGATTTTCGGCAGCTTGGCCTCGTCGCCGTCGGTGCCCTTGCCCATCTCGATCCAGTGCCGGAAGTAGTCCCCGGCGTGGTAGCCGATGAACGGCAGCATCGCCATCGGGTCCCGGCGGACCACGCCGACCTCGCCGGAGGCCGCGGCGGTGGTCTCCGAGGAGAGCGTCGCTCCCATGTAGACGCCGTGCACCCAGTCCCGGGCCTCGGTGATCAGCGGGATGGTGTCCTTACGCCGCCCGCCGAACAGGATCGCGTCGATCGGTACGCCGTGCGGGTCGTTGAACTCGTCGGCCACGATCGGGCACTGCAGCAGCGGGGTGCAGAATCGGCTGTTCGCGTGCGAGGAGAGTTCGCCGCTCTCCGGCGTCCAGTCCCGACCCTTCCAGTCGACGAGGTGGGCCGGCGGCTCGCTCATGCCCTCCCACCAGATGTCACCGTCGGGGGTCAGACCCACGTTGGTGAAGATGGAGTTGCCCAGGTCGATGGTGCGCATCGCGTTGGCGTTGGTCTTCCAGCCGGTGCCCGGCGCGACGCCGAACAATCCGAACTCGGGGTTGACCGCGTAGAGCCGGCCGTCCTCGCCGAACCGCATCCAGGCGATGTCGTCGCCGATGGTCTCGACCTTCCAGCCGGGGATGGTCGGTTCCAGCATGGCCAGGTTGGTCTTGCCACAGGCGGACGGGAACGCCCCCGCGATGTAGTGCACCCGGCCTTCGGGCGAGGTGAGCTTCATGATCAGCATGTGCTCGGCCAGCCAGCCCTCGTCCCGGGCCATCACGCTGGCGATCCGCAGCGAGTAGCACTTCTTGCCGAGCAGCGAGTTCCCGCCGTAGCCGGAACCGAAGGACCAGATCTCCCGGCTCTCCGGGAAGTGCGAGATGTACTTGGTGTCGTTGCAGGGCCATGCCACGTCCGCCTGGCCCGGCTCCAGCGGGGCACCGATCGAATGCAGCGCCTGGACGAAGTCCGCGTTGTCCCCCATCCCGGTCAGCACCTTCGTGCCCATCCGGGTCATGATGCGCATGGACGCGACCACGTACGGGCTGTCGGTGATTTCCACCCCGAACATGGGCTTCTCCGCCTCCAGCGGGCCCATGCAGAACGGAATGACGTACATCGTGCGGCCGCGCATCGAGCCTCGGTAGAGGTCCGTCATGACGCGCTTCATCTCGGCCGGCGCCATCCAGTTGTTGGTGGGGCCGGCGTCCGCCTCGTCCACCGAGCAGATGAACGTCCGGTCTTCCGCCCGGGCCACATCGGAGGGATCGGTACGTCCCCAGAAGGAGTTGGGCTTGCGGGCCGGGTCGAGTCGTACCAGGGTGCCGGCGTCGACCAGTTCGTCGGTCAGCCGCTTCCATTCCGCTTCCGAGCCGTCGACCCAGACGACCTGGTCGGGGCTGGTGAGTTCGGCGACCTCTTTGACCCAGGCGAGTAGTTTCGAGTGCCTTGTCGGAGCTTGATCGAGACCCCGGATGGTAGCCGGAGCGGCCATGAGATATCTCCTTTGGTCGACGCTGACCGATTACAGGGCGCGCGGTGCCTGCGGGCCGGCGACCGCGTCGCCGTCGAAAGCCTGGGATTTCCGTCAGCGTAAACCGAATGGAGGTTGACGGCAGCGAGACTGGTTGTGAAGAACTGCACAAGATGCGGGTGCGCTGCGGCAATTCGATTTTTTCCCCGCTCCCACGCGCAGTTTCACGCAAATCCTTCAGGGTCATTGCATTGCGTCACGACATCCTCACGGTGTTTCCGCGGCGCCAACCGACCCTGGTGTCACACCCGAAACTCCCGCGCGGCCCGGGCGTCGTCCGTGGACGGACCCGGATCGCCACTACTGCCCGTACGGGCGGTTCGTCCGGTGGGGCGGCCCCGCCCGCGAGTCGCCCGTAGCGGGCCGTGAGGAGGACCCTCAACCGGTAGGCTCAACCCGTGTCCTCGACCGCCACCGGCGAACAACCTTCCCCTCCGGGCGCACGGCACGGCTTCTTTCGGACCCTGTTGGACCGTTTCGGCCACCTCATCCACGAGGTGGGCAAGTTCGGGATGGTCGGCGGCGTGGCCTTCGCGGTGGACTTCGTGCTGTTCAACTACGCCAACGCGAGTCTCGGCTGGGAGACGCTGACCGCGAAGACGTTCTCCACCGTCATCGCGGCGACCGTCGCCTTCGTCGGCAACCGGTTCTGGACCTGGCGACACCGGGAACGGTCCGGGATGGCCCGCGAGTACTCGTTGTACTTCCTCTTCAACGCCGTCGGTCTGGGGATCGGCCTGGCCTGCCTGGCCATCAGCCACTACGGGCTGGGCAGCATCTGGCCCGGCGTGTTCAAGTCACTGGTCGCCGACAACATCGCGGCGAACTTCGTCGGCGCCGCGCTGGGCACGTTCTTCCGGTTCTGGTCGTACCGGCGGTTCGTCTTCGTCGGCCCGGCGGCGTCGGACGCGCCCGAGGTGATCACGCAGAGTCACAAAAGGCCGTGACCGGGGACCCACCGTCGAACGGTCGGCGCACCCGGCCCGCCCGTCTGCCCTAAGGTGTTCGAATGCGTTTCGTCCGTCTGTTGCCTGAACGCTGGCAGAGGCTCCTCCGTGAGGTGCTGAAATTCGGCGCCGTGGGCGGCGTGAACGCCGTCATCAACTACGCGGTGTTCAACGCTCTCGCGCTCACCGTGTTCGCCGACGGGCAGCTGAAGGCGAACGTCATCGCCACCGTCGTCGCCGCCTGCTCGTCCTATTTGCTGAATCGGCACTGGACGTACCGCGACCGGCCGAAATCGGCGATGCGGCGCGAATACTTCCTCTTCTTCGTGTTCAACGCCACCGGCCTGGCCATCGAGCTGGGAGTGTTGGCGGTCGCGAAGTACGGGCTCGGGATCAGCGGACTCCTCGCGCTCAACGTCGCGAAGACCGTCGGTGTGGGGCTGGCCACGATCTTCCGGTTCTGGTCGTACCGCACCTTCGTCTTCCGGAGCACGCCGCCCACGTCGCTCGACCCCAGCTCGAACGCGACGGCGGTGAAGACGACGACCTGGCCCGACTCGGACAAGCGGCCGGACGGGGAGTTCCTGGCCGAGCTGGACCCGGTGGCCGAACTGGTCGAGGCGGTAACCGAGCTGACCGAGTCCGACGACAGCCACGACCGGGAACGGAAGACGGCGACCGGCCAGGCTGGAGCCGGCGTACCGGCCGTCAACGGCGTACCGGCCGTCAACGGCGTACCGGCCGTCAACGGCGTACCGGCCGTGAACGGCGTACCGGCGGGAGCGGGATCCGGGACCGGACCGGCCGCCGATGCCGGACAGCCACTCGAAGTCCAGTTCGCCGAGACGATCGATGTCGCGCTGGAGACGGAACTCGCCGCCGAGCTGAACGCCGCCCCTCGGCGTTCCTCGGCTCGTTGAGCCTCACCGTGTCGCGCTCGGGAACCGGTGCGACCGCCGAGTTGTTCTTCGAGGACCTGCCCCCGGGCCGGTCGTTCGACCTCGGCGTCACCGTCGTCGACCGGCAGGAGATGCTCGACTTCGCCCGGCGCTTCGACCCGCAGTGGTACCACGTCGACGAGGAGATGGCCCGGCAGAGCCACCACGGCGGCCTCATCGCCAGCGGCTTCTTCACCGTGAGCCTGTTCATGCGCGCCTACGTCGACCACGTGCTGTCCCGGGCCGCCGGCGACGCCTCACCGGGCCTGGAGGAGTTGCGCTGGCTGGCCCCGGTACGCCCCGGCGACCGGCTCGCGGTCCGGCTCGTCGTACTGGCCAACAAGCCGTCCACGGCCCGGCCCGGGTTCGGCACGGTCACGTTCAGCGCCAGCATGGATCGGTTGGGCGCGATGAACCAGGCGGAACGTGAGGTACTGCGGACCCGCTTCCGTGGCTGGTTCGTCATGCGGGAGCCCGGCACCGCCAGCTGAGCAGGTACCCGTCCACGCCGGCCCGATCGCTCGGGCCGGCGTCCGGAACGCCACCTGGGCGGTGCCTACTTCGACTGCTGCGCCTGCTTCGACTGCTGCTCGCGCAGCGGCTTGCCCTCGCTCATGTCGGCGAGCATCTCGCGCATCTCGCCGTCGCCGAGCGAGTGCTTGTCGTGGTTGGCATCCACCAGCTCGTACAGGGTGGTCTGCACCTTCTCCACGTCCGGGATGTCGACCAGCACCGACTGCCCACGCTCGCCGGCCGACTCGATCGTCAGCGTGCCACAGCCGAGCAGCCGCTCAAGGAAGCGCTGGTTCATCGAGTGGTCGTTGATCCGGCCCAACGGGATGTCCCGGCGGTCGCGGGAGAAGACGCCGTGCTGCAACAGCACCCGCTCGTTCGTGAACAAATAGTGTGTGGTCCGCCACACCAGGTACGGCCAGACGCTGAACACCACCACCAGCACCAGCGCGATCGCCGCGATCACCCAGCCGCCGATGGTCCCCGCACCGGTCGACGGCAGGAAGACGAGGCCGGCGACCACGGCGGCGATGGCCAGGACCAGCACCACGACCGGCCGGATCAGCGCCTTCCAGTGTGGGTGCAGGTGCGATACGACATGCTCGTCCTGGGTGAGCACGTCCTCAGGGAAAGCCACCCCAACCTCCTCGTCCAAACACGAATGTCCGCCGGTGACCGTAGCGGTTGCACGCTACGAAAGCGGCATCCGGTATCGACTCTTTACCGGCCGGTCATGCCAATCTTCACCCAGCGGTCGTGCCGACCGCCTCTGTCGTGGGGTCGTGGGGTGGCGGGGTGGACGGTCAGCGCAGGTGCAGGACGTCACCGGCGGCGATCCGGCGCTCTCCGGCCCCGGCGTCGAGCACCAGTTGACCGTCCGGGTCGATCGTGCGCGCCGTGCCGACCAGGTCGGTTCCGCCCGGCAACAGGACCCGCACCTCCCGACCGAGGGTCGCGCAGTGCCGCAGGTAGGCCTCGTGCAGCCCACACGCCTGGGCGTCGCCACCGGCGCTACGCCAGCGGTCGTACCAGCGGGCGGTCCCGCGCAGCAGTGCCCGCAGCAGCGGGTCCCGGTCGGTGGCCGCCGCACCGGCCAGTTGCAGCGAGGTGGCGGGCAGGCCGGTCGGGTTGACCGGCAGTTCGTCGGCCCGCAGCGTCACGTTCAACCCCACTCCGAGCACCACCGCTGGTGGCTCTCCGGCGGTCCCGGCCACCCCCTCGGCCAGGATGCCGGCGCATTTCGCCTCGCTCGGAACCGAATCCGGCACGCTGTCCGGTTTCGGGTTCGACCAGACCAGTAGGTCGTTGGGCCACTTGAGTGCTGAATCCAGCTCGGCGAGCAGGTCGACCGTCTCCACCAGCGCGACACCGGCCAGCAACGGCAGCCAGCCGTACCGGTGCGGTGGCGCCGCCGGCCAGCCGCGCTCCGGGTCGGCCAGGCCCGGTCGGAGCAGCACGCTGACCGCGATTCCGGCCCGCGCCGGGGACTCCCAGGATCGCCCGCGCCGCCCGCGCCCGGCGGTCTGCCGCTCCGCGACCATCACCAGGCCCTCCGGTTCGCCGGATCGCGCCGCCTCCGCCGCGTCCGCGTTGGTGGACCCGGTCTCCACGCGCAGGACCAACCGCTTCCACAGGCCGTCCGGGGTGATCAGGGCCCGTTCCAGCCGCCGCGCGTCGAGCGGCGGGCGGTCCAGATCGGTGTACGGCGACCCTGGCATCCGCCCAGCGTACGGGCTCGGCACCGGCGTACCGACAACCCCGCCGGGTGGTACGCCACTCCCCGTACGCCACCGGCGGCGCCGAGGTCACCGGCCGTCGTTACGATCGCGGACGTGACTGGGCAGGAGAGCAGCACCGAGGTCAACCCCCACAGCACCGCCGGTCGCCTGGCGGACCTGGACCGGCGGGTGGACGAGGCGGTGCACGCCGGATCGGCGCGGGGTGTGGAGAAGCAGCACGCCCGGGGCAAGAAGACCGCGCGCGAGCGGATCGACCTGCTCCTCGATCCCGGCTCCTTCGTCGAACTGGACGAACTCGCCCGGCACCGGTCGACCAGCTTCGGGCTGGAGCGCACCCGCCCGTACGGGGACGGGGTGGTGACCGGGTACGGCACGGTCGACGGCCGGCAGGTGTGCGTCTTCGCCCAGGACTTCACGGTCTTCGGCGGCTCCCTCGGCGAGGTCTTCGGCGAGAAGATCGTCAAGGTGATGGACCTGGCGATGAAGATCGGCTGCCCGGTGATCGGCATCAACGACTCCGGCGGGGCCCGGATCCAGGAGGGTGTGGTCAGTCTCGGCCTCTACGGCGAGATCTTCTTCCGAAATGTCCGTGCTTCTGGCGTGATCCCGCAGATCTCGCTGGTGATGGGCCCCTGCGCGGGCGGCGCGGTCTACTCTCCCGCGGTAACCGACTTCACCGTGATGGTCGACCAGACCTCGCACATGTTCATCACCGGGCCCGACGTGATCAAGACGGTGACCGGCGAGGACGTGGCGATGGAGGAGTTGGGCGGGGCCCGGACCCACAACACCAAGAGCGGCAACGCGCACTACCTCGCCACCGACGAGGACGACGCGATCGACTACGTCAAGGCGCTGCTGTCGTACCTGCCGGCGAACAATCTCGACGAGCCACCGGTGCTCGACGCTCCGGCCGATCTCGCGATAAGTGACGCGGATCGTCAGTTGGACACCCTGATTCCGGATTCGGCGAACCAGCCGTACGACATGCACCAGGTGATCGAGCACGTGCTCGACGACGGCGACTTCCTCGAGGTGCAGCCGCTCTACGCGCAGAACATCGTGGTGGGCTACGGTCGGGTCGAGGGTCGGCCGGTCGGGGTGGTGGCCAACCAGCCGATGCACTTCGCGGGCTGCCTGGACATCGCCGCATCGGAGAAGGCGGCCCGGTTCGTCCGCACCTGCGACGCCTTCAACATTCCGGTACTCACCTTTGTGGACGTTCCGGGGTTCCTGCCCGGCACCGGACAGGAGTGGGACGGCATCATCCGGCGCGGCGCGAAGCTGATCTACGCGTACGCCGAGGCCACCGTTCCGAAGGTCACCGTGATCACCCGGAAGGCGTACGGCGGAGCGTACGACGTGATGGGCTCCAAACACCTCGGCGCGGACCTCAACTTCGCGTGGCCAACTGCGCAAATCGCGGTCATGGGCGCACAGGGTGCGGTGAACATCCTCTACCGCGGCGAGCTGGCCGCCGCCGAGAATCCGGCCGCCGTCCGGGCGGAGAAGATCGAGGAGTACGAGGACGCCCTGGCCAACCCCTACATCGCGGCCGAGCGGGGCTACGTCGACTCGGTGATCCGGCCGTCGGAGACCCGTGGCCAGATCGTCCGGGCCCTGCGGGTGCTGCGTACCAAGCGGGAGACGCTGCCGCCGAAGAAGCACGGCAACATCCCGCTCTGAGCGTGCCGGCAGGTTCTCGCTGACGGCGGTCGGCGGCGGGACGCTGACCTGCCCCGCCGCCAATCCGTGATTTCAACGCGACGGTATCGGCGATCTGCTCCAGATCCGCCCCAATGGTGACGTCGTCGTCTTCTGGAACACGGCCAGCACCCGAACTATTCTTGCCGGAACAACCGGCTCGTCCTCGGTGGCGCCAACGACCCTGGGCAATGGCGGGTCGGACACATCGTCGTCGCTTGGAACTCGGGCCAGAACCCCACCTTCTCCTGGCAAAGACAACCGCCTCGGGCGCTCCCCCAACCCCCGCGCCCCCTGGCCACGCCCGTCACACGGAGCACGCACGCGTTCGAGTCGCCGGATACCGCCGAGTTCCTCCGGCACCCCTCACCCCTTCGCCGGGATTGAACGGACGGAACACATGACAGCAGCACCTGTTGGCCGTTCGACTCGTACGATCATCAGCCTCGGTCTGGCCGTCGCGTTCGTCACAGCCGGTACGACGGCCCTGACCGACTCGCCGGCCGCCGCCGCGCCCCCACCGACTCCCTCCTTCGGCCGGGCCATCGAAGCGCACGCCGCACTCGTCAGTCAGAGCACCTGCGACCCCTCGAACAAGCCGGGCGTCGTCGGCTTCAAGGACCTGCTGAACAGCCACTATGGACAGCACACCTGGGGTATCGGCCGGGCGTGCAGTTCCGGCGGCGTCAGCGAGCACAAGGAGGGCCGGGCCCTCGACTTCCACCTGAACGTCAACAACGCCACCCAGCGCGCCCGCGCCGACGAGATCACCAACTGGCTCCTCGCCACCGACGGCTACGGCAACACCAACGCACTGGCCCGGCGTTTCGGCATCATGTACATCATCTGGAACAAGCGGATCTGGACTGCCAGCCGGGCGTCCGAGGGCTGGCGGACGTACCCGTGTGACGGCAGCCCGGGTGACTGCCACACGGACCACATCCACTTCAGCTTCAGTTGGGCGGGCGCTCGTAAGGAGACCAGTTGGTGGACCGGAGGCACCGGTGCGGCGGATGCGGGGCGGGTGCAGTTCGGTGACTTCAACGGCGACGGCATCGACGATCTGCTCCAGATCCGTCCCAACGGTGACGTCGTCGTCTTCTGGAACAACGGCCAGAACCCCAACTTCTCCTGGCAGAACAACCGCCTCGTCCTCGGCGGCGCCAACGATCCCACCGAGTGGCGAGTCGGTGACTTCAACAGCGACGGCAGCGACGACCTCGTACAGGTACGCGACAACGGCGACGTCGTCGTCTTCTGGAACTCGGGCCAGAACCCCAACTACTCCTGGCAGAACAACCGCCTCGTCCTCGGCGGGATGGACGACACCTCCGAAGTCCGCGTCGGCGACCTCAACAACGACGGCAACGACGACCTCGTACAGATACGCGACAACGGCGACGTCGTCGTCTTCTGGAACTCAGGCCAGAACCCCAACTACTCCTGGCAGAACAACCGCCTCGTCCTCGGCGGCATGTACCTCTGACCCCGGACAGCATCGAACCCGGGGCACGGGTTGAGCTTCCGTGCTCCGGGTTCGTTGCGCCGAACCGTCAACCGAGCAGTGCGTCAAGCTCCGCCCTGGGGAAGCCACCGGCCGGTATCCGCTCACGTACGGCCCGGCGCATCGCCCGCTGCACCGCCGCGTTGACCGGCGTCGGCACCCTGTGCAGCCGGCCCAGCAGCACGATCTCGCCATTGAGGTAGTCCGTCTCGGCCGAGCCCGCGTCCCGGGCCAGGCTCTGCCACGTCGAGCCGCCCTGCCGCTGCCCCCCGCCCACCGGGACCGCCTGGACCTGGTCGCCGCGTTCGGCCGCCTCCTCGGCGCCCGAGGTGTACGAGATGCCGGCCGCCGTCAGCACGGCCTCGCCCTCCACCCGTACCGCCTCGAAGAGGTCGGCGTGCGGCGCCGGGCCGGCGCCGGTCGACCGGCCGAACAGCGCCTCGATCCCGTTGCCGAGGTTGCGGAGCAGTTTTCCGTACTTCCATCGCATCGCATCGGCCCGGACCGGCGCGAGGATCCGGCTGGCCACCAGGTCCGCACCGATCTTGTCGGCGGTTTCGTCCGTACCGGACGGAAAGACCCCGAGATGCAACATGCCGGAGTACGGGTGCCCGCTGGCGACGACCCGCCCCGGTTCCAGGTGCGTCGCCGGCAGCCAGACGGTGACCGGATAGACGCGGTCGAAGAGTCGCGCGGCGGCCCGCTCGTTCGCCACTCCGTTCTGCGCCGTCAACAGCGGTAGCCGCTGTCCGGCCGTCCCGCCCCCGACCACGGGCAGGTCTGCCCAGCTCCGCAGCGCCGCCTCGGTGTCCTGCGACTTCACGGCGAGGATCAGCACGGTGTCCGGAGTCAGCCGTAGTCCCGGCTGCCCGTTCCAGGAGGCGTCACCAGCCGCCGGTTCAGGCGCTGCCGCGCTGGTGGATCCCGTCCCAACGGACGCCGGGTCTCCGATGGCGGGCAGCCGGGCGGTGTACTCCCCGTCGGGCGTGGTCAGGGTCAGCCCGTGCGCGCGGATAGCGTCCAGGTGCGGTCCACGGGCCACCAGGGTCACGTCGTGGCCGGCCTCGCTCAGCCGTACGCCGATGGTGCCGCCGACCGCGCCGGCGCCGATGATCACGTAACGCATGCTGTCCCCCGCAGTCCCCGCTCTTTCCCGCTGCTCACCCGGGCAGGTTCGCGCTATTGAGTATCGGTCCGGTGAGCAGGGCCGCGCCGGCCAGTAGCGCGATCAGGTTGATCGCTCCGAACAGCCCGACCCAGACCAGACCCGGTACCCGGGTGAGCCAGGCGAGCTGGTCGGCATCCGACTGCGGCAGTTGTCCGCGGCGACGCAGCGTCTGCAGCTCGCCCACGGGCCGTACCCCACCGAGCAGCAGGAACCACACCCCGGTGTACGCGAACGCGGCCTGAACCTGCGGCGACGCCGCCCACGAGACCCCGAGTACGACCGCGGTGGTGACGACGATCGAAATGATCCCGAAGACGTTGCGGATCATCACCAGCATGGCGAGCAGCAGCGCGACGGCCACCCAGAGCAGCAGGGTGATCCGGTTTCCGCCGAGCACCCAGGCGCCGGCAAGCCCGATCAACGATGGGGCGAGATAGCCCGCCAGCAGCGTGAACACCATCCCGGGACCGGTCGGCCGGCCCGCCGAGAGGGTCAGCCCGGAGGTGTCCGAGTGCAGCCGGATGCCCTGTAGCCGGCGACCGGTGAGCAGCGCCGCCAGTGCGTGTCCGCCCTCATGGGCGATCGTGATGGCGTTCCGCCCGATCCGCCACGGCAGCCGGGTCAGCACCACGGTCAGCGCCACCAGCCCGGTGATCAGGACCAGCAGCGGAGGTGGATCCGGTTGCGCCCCGAGAAGCCGGTCCCAGAGGTCTATCAGTCCATCCATCGACACAGCGAGCGAGCCTAGCCCACGTCAGGCTGGTCGCCGACGTCCCGGAAGGTCAGCAGTCCGGGCAAGGCCCGGCGGTACGCCGACCGTCAGGGGCGGCCGGCGTACGGATGCCGACGTCAGCGAGCCGGATCACCGGCTCGGACGGGTCCGGTGGGAGGACGGGCCGGCATCAGGGCTGGACGGTGAGGTCCGGGCCGATCACGATGCAGATCCGCTGGATCGGATCCCACTCCGTACCGGGCGGGCACGGTGCCGCCGACGACGGCGCGACCAGTGGCCCGGCCAGCAGTCCGAAGCCGATGGCCAGAACGGCGACGCCTCTCGACGCACGTCGAATCATCATTTCTCCCCCGCTTGGAGTGATCGTGGTAGATATCGTAGAGCGACCCCTCGATCACGTCCACGCACCGCCAGCGACCATCCACCATGACGCGATGGGGGGTGGACGAGTTAGCGGCAGCGGGGCCCGTCGTCACCTACGCGGCTGATGACTGACCCGGCTGCCGCTAACGTCGCAAGCTGGTTCACCGATACTGGCGTGCGGCTCCGGTCCTCGGTCGGGCCGATACCGGCACCGCCATCCGGGCCGGCACCATGTTCCGGTTCGCCATGCCTCGTCGCAGCAACAGCCACCCGCCGACCGTACCGACGGCCACGATAACGACGCTAGCGAGCGCGACCAGCGCGACCATGCCAACGCTCGCGACGAGCAGGGCCAGGTCGCCGATGGCGACCACCATCCACAGTGCAATGCTCGGCTTCGTCGCGTGATGCCGGGAACGCATCAGTCGTACCTCCTTCCGTCGAGATCACCACTACCCCGACGGATGGCGGGTCATGCGTGTCAACTCCGGGCGGGTTGGAAGCCGTCCGCGATGAGCTGGAAGTTGGGAAGGTTGGCGTCCCATTCGTCCTCGGCGGTGTCCCAGCGGATCGCGTACGCCTTGTCAGGAGCGGTGACGAAGCCCCGGTTCCGGACGTGGACCCGTACGCCGTCCACGGTCTCCAGCCAGTCCCAGTCCGCGCACTTGTCCCAGTAGTCCACTGCGCGAATCTGCCCGACCCGCTTGTAGTCGACGGTGTTCGCCTTTCGGTGGTCTTCCTTGCTCTTCCAGTCCTTTACGGGATCGGCCTCGGGTGTGTTCGTCTGGTCGATGAGCAACTGTCCCGGACCGTTCGGGTCACGGAACCAGACCCGGACCTGATCCGCCGACTCTCCCGTCTTTTCCCGAGTCATCTTCCAATCTGCGGGAACCGGCACAGAGAACTTGGTCGGATCCTTGTGCATGATCCAGCCGGCGGGTAGCGGCAAGGCAGGTTGACCAGTGGGGGTGGCAGAAGGCTGGGCCGTCGCGGCGGTCGTCGGAGCCGGTGTGGGCGACGGGGCGCCGGTGGTGGCAGGCGGCGGGGTGCCCGCAGGCTGGCTGGTGGGGTTGTTGCCCGGAGCGGCTCCGGGGTCGTTGTCCGAGCCGCCGTTGGCCAGGGGCACGATCACGACGAGAGCGATCAGGAGCAGGACGACCACCCCGCCGATCAACCACACTCTGCGGTTGCCGGCGGTGAGTGCGGCCAGTGGTCCACTTCCGGGCTGGTCATCGTCGTGCCCAGTGTCCCGTTCGGCGGGGACCGTCGCCCGACCCGCCGGCTGTACCGCGGGCACGACCAGTTCGGTCGGCGCCGCGCCAGGCGTCGACTGCACCGCCGTCGGCTCCAGAGCCGGCGTCGGCTCGGCGTCTTCGTCACCATCACCGGGTACGACGACGACAGTCGGCTCGGCCGGCGCAGGAGCGACGTCCGGAGTTGCGGATTCGGCCACAGACTCCGTCGGCGTCGACTCCGGTGCTGCCGGTGCCTCGGCGTCGCTGGTCGACGAGCTGGGCAACTTCGTCGTCTCCGCCGCTGGCGGAGCAGCCGGAGACGGCGTCGGCTGGGTAACCGGAGGCTGCTCCTGAGCGGGGCGGGGCGCCGGCAACGGCACGATCCTCGTGCGCGGCTCTCCCGGTTCGCGCGGGCCGTTCGGCCCGGGTCGCCGTACGCCGTCAAGCAGTGACATCCCGGGGCTTCGACGCCGGCCGGACGCGCGGCGGAGTAGTCGCTCCGCTACATCCGCAGTGATCCGCTGCGCCGGGTCCTTGCGCAACAGTCCGGCGAGCACCGCCTTCATCGGCCCGGCCCGGCGCGACACGGGCGGAGGCTCGGTAGCCAGCGCGGCCAAGGTCGCGATCGCGGACGGCCGGGCGAAGGGCGACTGCCCCTCCACGGCGGCATAGAGCGTCGCGCCCAGCGACCAGAGGTCACCCTCGGGCCCGGCGGTACCGTCCCGCGCCCGCTCGGGTGCGATGTAGGCGGGCGAACCAAGCACCAGGCCGGTACGGGTCACGTTCGGGTCACCCGGCACGGTCGCCAAGCCGAAGTCGGTCAGTACGACCCGACCGTCGTCGCCGAGGAGCACGTTGCCAGGCTTCACGTCCCGATGCATCACGCCGGCCCGGTGCGCAGAGTTCAACGCGCCGAGTACCCCGAGCCCGATCTCGGCCGCCCGGGTTGCGGAAACCGGCCCGTCAGATGCCAGTACATCCTGTAGCGAACGCGAGGGGATGTACTCCATGACGATCCAGGGATCACCGTCCGTACGCAGCACGTCGAAGACGCGGACCACGTTCGCGTGATTGAGCCGGGCAATCGCCCGGGCCTCGCGCAGCGAACGCTCGCGCATTTCGCGACGCTCGTCCTCGGTCAGGCCTGGCGGCGGGACCAACTCCTTGATCGCAACGTCCCGGTGCAGGACTTCGTCGCGTGCTTTCCAGACACGACCCATCCCGCCCTGGCCTAGCGGCTCAACAAGCCGGTATCGGTCAGCGATGAGTTGTGGGGGCGCACTGGACACCCGTGGACGGTACCCAACGGCAACCTGAGTCACACCTGCGGCACGCCTATCTGAGACGTCCGCCAACCGATGACGACGTACCCTCGAGCCCATGGCTGACGAAGAGAGGCTGCTCCGGGTGGTCCGAGGTGCTCCGACCCCGGAAGAGTTGGCCGCGCTGGTCGGGGCCATCTTCCTTCGCGCCCGACCGGCCACTTCGGCCCGACCGGCTCCCGTGTCAACCTGGGCACAACGCGCCCGGCCCGGTTCGGTGTCCGGCATGCTGGCCCGAAGTGGCCGTGACGGCTGGCGGGTCTCCGGCCTTCCCCACTGACCCGCCCTAAAGGCCACCAAACGGGGCTGCCCACGCGGGCCCGGACCCACTAACCTTGACGTGGGGCAGTACGTAGTACCTGGGGAGAAGACGTGATACCTGAGGAAGACCGCGGCCCTGCGTGGCTGCGTGACTATGGCGGCTCCATCGAGGCCGACATCCAGCGGATGGAAGAGTTCGCCAAGCAGCTGACGGCTGAGGTGCAGAAGAACTACGTCCCGCACATGGAGGAAGTCCAGTCGGACATGCTGCCCGACCTGCCTGGGCCGGTTGACTATCCGGAGTTGTTCGAGTTCATGAAGGCACACCGGACCGTGCAACAGGACACCTCCACTCGGGTTTGGGAGGTCGGCGACGGCACGGGCGGCCTCGCGACCGCCGCCGAGACCGTCAGCAAGAACTACGGCCAGGCTGACGCGTTCTCCCAGGCTCGGGTACGCGACGTCGAGAACGCCTTGAACCAGACCAACGCGGCGCCACCGCCGCCAGCCGGGACGCAGACTCCGCAGGGCGGCACGGACAACTCGGGGGGTTCGGATGCTTGACGGAGGCGGGACCGGCGGAGTCTCCGGCACGACCAACTGGGTCGGGCAGAACGTCGACCAGATGTGGCCGAAGCTCGCGAACCAGCAGACCGACACGCACTGGCAGCATGTCAGCGGCTGGCAGAAGACGTCGGAACTGAGCTCGATGCACCTGTGGCGCCTCAAGCAGTACCGCGAGGGCCTGATCGAGGCATGGCCCCCAGAAAAGAGCGAGGCTTCGCGGGCGTACGTTGCGCGGCTCGATTTCCTCATCGAGACCGTGCAGGGCGTCCACGACACGGCGGTCGCCAACCACCAGACCTTCAAGAGCGTCACTCAGGCGATCTGGGAATCGCGTAGAAACCTCGAGAAGGTCTACAACGACTACCAGGTCAAGAAGCAAGCCAAGCAGCGGTACGACGCCGATGTCGCGGCGAACAACGGACGCCCGCCGTCCGGTCAGACGCCGACGACTGACGCCGATCTCGAGGATCTGAACTGGCAGGCCCGCCACATCATGTACGGGCTCAGCAGCGAGCTTGCCACGGCCCAGATGCAACTCCGGCAACCACCGAAGTACCGGAACGAGAAAGGGGGAATCGACGATCCCCCGGGAGGTGGCGGCGGGAGCGAGGCGATGGGCGGTTCCACTCCACCCGTCCTTTCGCCGGTCGTGCCGATCTCGACCGGCGGTGGCGGCCCGAGCTACACGGCCTCGCCAACCCCAGCCATCCACACCGTCGTCCCGACGACGTCCCCGTCTGGTGTCGGTCCGATCCTCGGCAGTACGGCGCCGATAGCGCCTCCGCCAGTCACGCCGACGCCTCCAAGCGTCATACCGCCCGCGCCTCCGCCTACCACCGGCCCTGGCCTGCCGCCCCCGATTGCACCCCCCGGATTGCCGCCCGCAGCCAAGCCTCCGGTCGGGGGCTATCCCATTTCATCAACTAACACCGGCCTCAACAAGGCGACAGGATTTGGACCCCACGCTGGCATGACGCCACGGGCGATGCCTCCAGGCGGAATGATCGGGGGTGCTCCTGGCGGTGGATTGGGGCAGCCGGGCGCCGGAGCCGGAGCAGCCCGGCGGATCAATCCGGTAGGCGGCGTCATCGGCGGTGCTGGTGGAAACGCGGGCACGACGCCACTTGGCGGCGCCGGACAGCGACCAGGCTCCGGAATGGGTCGGGGTCCAATGGGTAGTGGCCAGACCCTCGGGATGGGACCGGGCGGACGCGGTGGCAATCAGAGCAAGGATGAGCAGGGCGTCCAGCACTGGGATCCGGACAACCCCTGGGAGACCGACGAGGGAGTTGCACCGGTCATGATGCCGGGCCGTGACAATCGTCGGATCGATCCTGGCCCGGCGATTGGCTACAACCGGTGACTTCTCGCACGACCCGCGCGGCCGTGGCGCTCCTGTGTGCCACGGCCGTCGCCGTTCTACCTGCGGTCCCGGCGCATGCTGATCAGGCTCGTGATAACCAATGGCACCTGCGCTTCCTCAAGGTCACCGAAGCCCACAAGATCAGCCAAGGTGCTGGCGTGACCGTCGCGGTCATTGACACCGGGGTCGATCCCCACCCCGACCTACGCAACAATCTCTTGACAGGTACCGTCACTTATACCGGCGGATCTGGCAACGGACGACAGGACGGCGATCCAAACGGCCACGGAACCGGAATGGCCGGCCTCATCGCCGCACATGGTCGAGGCGCGAACGGAGCCCTCGGCATCGCACCACAAGCCAAGATCGTTCCCATTCAGGACGAGAAGGGCAGTGGAGGCAGTGCTGACGACCTAGCTGAGGGAATCGAATGGGCAACGTCTAAGGGCGTAGACGTAATAAGCATCTCCTCCAACGCTGGCGGCACCGCTCGCCTACGAGCAGCGGTAGAGGCTGCGATCGAGGCGAATATTATCGTCGTCGCTGGCGTCGGTAACCGACCCCGCAGCTTCTTAGTAGGATTCCCTGCGGGATTCCCTGGGGTTCTAGCGGTTGGAGCAACTGACCGCAAAGGAGAGCATGCCGAGATCTCGGTAACAGGCGATAGAGTGGCTATAACCGCGCCAGGTGTTGACATCTATAGCACGTCAGTCGATGGACGTTATCGCAAGGGGACCGGAACTTCAGATTCAACGGCCATCGTTGCCGGGGCGGCTGCGTTGGTACGGAGTAAGTTCCCGGATCTGTCTGCGGAGGAAGTCGTACATCGGCTCACGGCGACCGCTGTCGACAAGGGTGCTCCCGGACGGGACGAGGAGTACGGCTATGGCGTAGTCGACCTCGTCGCCGCGCTGACGGCAGACGTACCGCCGTTGGAGGGGAGTGCCGGCGCGAGCACAGGGGCCACGCCCAGTTCTACAGCGACCGGGCCTGACGCCGACGCAGCACCGGACCCGGACGACAGGTCGAACGTCGGCTCGACGGTCCTGGTGATCGCCCTCACCGCGCTCGTCGCCCTCGGGCTTCTGGTCACCCTGCTGGTGCTGCTGCTGGTGCGCAAACGTCGACGTCAACCGGGTGCCTACTGAGCCGGACGAGCCGGGCCGCTGAGGCGACACCCGGGCACGGCTGGCCGCTCCCACGGCGGGTAGCGTAGGTCGCCGTGCGTACGACAAAGCGACTGCGCCTAGTGCTCGCCTCGGCAAGCCCCGCCCGCCGTAAGCTGCTCCGGGCTGCGGGGATCGAGCCGGAGGTGCTGGTCAGCGGCGTTGACGAGTCGACGGTGGACCACTCGACACCGGAGGCACTCAGCCTCACGCTGGCCCAGATGAAGGCACGGACGGTAACCGAACGCCTCGGCCAACCAACCGGCAACGGGTCGGTGCCCGAGTCGACCGATCTCCAGACTCTCGTGCTCGGTTGCGATTCCGTACTCGCCTTCGACGGGAAGATCCTGGGCAAGCCGGTCGACGCCGACGAGGCAACCCGCCGCTGGCGGGAGATGCGGGGCCGGAGCGGGGTCCTGCACACCGGGCACTGCCTGATCGACCTGTCCAGCGGGCGCGAGGTGGGTGCGGTCGCCCACACGGCCGTGCACTTCGCGGCCATCACCGACGAAGAGATCGCCGCGTACGTCGCGACGGGTGAACCCATGCAGGTGGCCGGCGCCTTCACGATCGACGGTCTGGGTGGCCCGTTCGTCGACCGGGTCGACGGCGATCCCGGCACGGTGATCGGACTGTCCCTGCCGCTGTTGCGTGCTCTGCTCGGCGAACTCGGCCTGCGGATCACCGATCTCTGGACAGCGGCCCCTGCCTCGTCGACCAGCAACTGACCGCCCCGAGCGATAGGGCGAGGTGCCGTCGACGGCATCCGAGCCCGGGCGGCGACTGCTCGGGCACATTGATGAACTACCAGGTCCGGTGACCATGATGGGCTAGCGTCTGGACGTGTCCACAAAATCGATTCCGCTCACCGAAGACCTGTACGCGTACGTCCTGGCGCACGGTTCCCCGCCGGACGAGCTCGTCCGCGAACTGATCGACGAGACGTTGTCAGTCCTGCCGGCGGACGCCGAGATGCAGATCGCCCCGGAGCAGGCCGGACTGCTCACCTTCCTGACCCGACTGGTGAATGCCCGGCAGGCGGTCGAAGTCGGCACCTTCACCGGCCTGTCCTCGTTGGCCATTGCCCGTGGCTTGCCGGCGGACGGCCGGCTGACCTGCTTCGACATCTCGGAGGAGTACACCGCGATCGCCCGACGGTACTGGGCGCGGGCCGGGGTCGACGGCAGGATCGATCTGCGCATCGGTCCGGCCGCCGAGATGCTGCGGTCGTTGCCGACGGAACCGCATCTCGACCTGGCGTTCATCGACGCCGACAAGACGGGTTACCTGACCTACTGGGCCGAGTTGGTGCCGAGGATGCGTACCGGCGGCCTGATCCTGGTGGACAACGTGCTGCGGGTTGGTCGGGTCCTGGCGCCGGAGAACCCGGGCGACCGGGCGATCGTCGAGTTCAACGAGGCCGTTCTCGAGGATGACCGGGTCGACCTGGTGATGCTGCCGATCGCGGATGGGCTGACCCTGGCCCGCCGCCGCTGAGTGCAAACGTCCCGCCCGGGCGGGCGGGACGTCGTACTGGAAACGAGACCGCGCGGCGGGCGGGCGCCGGATCGCCTCTGGCGGCAGGCAGACGGCCCGCCGCTGCTGGTCGATGCCGACCCCCGCCCGTCCCCGTCGGGCACCCGTCAGCGGACGCTGCGGGCGAATTCGCGGGCCGCCCAGGTCACCGCCAGCGCGGTGATGACCGCCATCACGGACAGCCCCTGCCAGACGGCGTCGTTGCCCAGGTCTCCGGCGAAGAGCGCCCGAGCACCGTCCACGGCCCAGGAGAAGGGGTTCCAGTCGGCGATTCCCTGCAGCCAGCCCGGCGCGAAGGTCAGCGGCAGCAGGATCCCGGAGAGCAGCAGCACCGGCTGGGCGATCGTGTTCATCAGCGGCGCGAGCGCGTCCTCGCTCTTCACGACCAGTGCGATGCCGTACGACAGCGCGGACGTCATCAGCGCGATGAGTGCCAGCAGCAGGTACGCGAGCAGCAGGTCCCCGATGAACACGGACAGCCCGAAGGCCAGCGCGAGCAGGGTGATGATGATCGCCTGGGCGATCAGCGACACCACGTCCCGCAGTGACCGGCCGAGTAGCAGAGCGAGCCGGCTGACCGGGGTGACCCGGGACCGTTCGATCACCCCGGCACGGAGCTCGGCGATCAGGCCGAAGCCCTGGAACAGGCCGCCGAAGATGGCGAGCAGCACCAGCAGGCCGGGGACGAAGATGCGGTACGCCTCGGCGTTGCTCGACGCCTGCAACGCGGGTTTGAGCAGCGGCGCGAAGAGCAGTAGGTACATCACCGGCTGGAAGATGCCGACGAAGAGCCAGACGGGCTGGCGGACCAGCAGCATGAACTGCCGCTGGAAGATCAGCCAGGTGTCGCGGGCGAATTTCATTGCAAGGTCTCCTGTTCGGCGGACGCGGCGGGGGGCGGTCAGGACTCGCGCAGCGAGCGGCCGGTCTTGGTGAGGAACACGTCGTCGAGGCTGGGGCGGTGCAGCTCGATGGAGCTGAGCGCGATGCCGGCGGTGTCGAGGGCGCGCAGGATCTGGGGCATGTCCCGGGCACCGTCGTTGACGTAGAGCCGTAGCCCGCTCTCGTCCGAGGTTTCCAGCCTGGTGACGTACGGCTCGGTTTCCAGCACCTTGGCGGCGTCCTGTGCCGATCCTTCGATGGTGACCTGCACCACGTCTCCGGAGATCTCCCGCTTCAGTTCGGCCGGGGTGCCCTCGGCCACGATCTCGCCGTGATCCATGATCGCGATCCGGTCGCAGAGCGCGTCGGCCTCGTCGAGGTAGTGCGTGGTGATGAAGACGGTCATGCCCTCGGCGCGCAGCCGGCGGATCTCGTCCCACATGTGTGCCCGGCTCTGCGGGTCGAGGCCGGTGGTCGGCTCGTCCAGGAAGACGATCTTCGGTCCGTGGATGATGCCGAGCGCGATGTCCACCCGACGGCGTTGGCCGCCGGAGTACGTCTTGCACTTGCGGTCGGCGTACTCGGTGAGCTGGAACGCCTCCAGGGCGCGTTCGGCACGCTGCTTCGCCTCCGCCTTGCTGATGCCGTACATCCGGGCGTGCAGTACGAGTTCCTCCCGGGCGGTCGACTCGTCCCAGGTGCTGCCGCCCTGGGCCACGTAGCCGATGCGGCGCCGTACCTCGCCGGGGTTGGTCCGGAGGTCGGCGCCGGCGAGGTTCGCTTCACCACCGTCCGGCTCGATGAGGGTGGCGAGCATCCGCAGGGTCGTGGTCTTGCCCGCGCCGTTCGGACCGAGGAATCCGAAGATCTCCCCCTCGGCGACGACGAGGTCGACGCCGCGGACCGCGTCGACGGCCTTCTTACTTCTGCCCTGTCGGGAGCGGAACGACTTCCGCAGCCCTTTTGTCTCGATCATGCCTGCTCCTGGTCTGCCGGGTCGGCATCCCCACCGACCCATCCCCCGGGGCCCGCCAGAAGGCGCCCACCCCAACGCTTCCGGGAGGCTAACGCGATATAGCTCATCTAGTCAACGTTGATTATTACTCGTTGGACGAAGACTCCTCGGCGGCCTCGGGCGGCTCCATCCGCTCCGGCCGACCCAGCTGCTCCGGCCACCCGCCCTCCGCACCCCTGTCGATCAGCGTGCCGAACTGGTCCCATCCGGGCATCTGCGCGAACTCCTCCGGTATGTACGGCACGCCCGCGTCGATCAGATCGGCGATCCGCTCGCACCAGGCGATCTCGCCCTCCGCACGGGCGATCGACAACTGCCACATCCAGGCCACGTGGGTGGGCTTGCCCTGCTTCATCCATCCGGATTCCATCGCCGCCCGCAGGCTGTCGTTGGTGGAGCGCAGCAGGCGAGCTCGGTTACGCAGCGCCGCCGACGCCTCGTCCCGAGGTAGTGCCGGCAGGAACGAGAAGGCGGCGAAGAAGGGGTCGACCACCTCGCCGAGGTTCCACCAGAGGCCACGGAGCAGGTTCTGGAACTCGTCCTCGCCCTTCGGCGTGATCTCGTACGTGATCCGCGCCGGGCGCGCACCGACCTGCTCGGTGGCCACCTCCCGCAGCTGTCCCTCCTCGGCCAGTTTGCGCAGCGCGTGGTAGATCGACCCGGGCTGGACGTTCGCCCACTTGTCGGCGCTCCAGCTCAACAGCTCACGACGTACGTCGTAGCCGTGAACCGGTTGCATCCACCGGACCAGGCCGAGAATCATCATTCGGGTAGCTGACACAGATGAAGCGTAATAACCAAAATTGACTAACGCCCAACGGCACCCCGTAGCGCGGGCGGGTCCGCCGGGCCGCAACGCCCGCCCGCTGGCCCGGCCCGGTGCCGTCGTCGGGCTCGGCCATCACCGCCCACCGGGACAAACCGCTCCCGGTCGGTCGGCAGGACCCGGGACGAAGCACCCCCGCCAGTCGGCAGGGCAGCAGGACAGACCGCACCCGCCCGTCGGCGGGACCACCGCCGTCGTCGACAATGTTCCTGCAAGAACGCCGGCCGATCGACGGGCGGTGGGCGTGTCGGGTCCCCGGTGAGCGTGCCGGCCGGTCCCGACAGCCGTACCGGCGCCCACCGCTGGCGGGGAGCAACCTGAGGAGGAGCAGCCGCGTGCGCAAGGTACTGATCGCCAACCGGGGCGAGATCGCCGTCCGGGTCGTCCGCGCCTGCCGGGATGCCGGACTGGCCAGCGTCGCCGTGTACGCCGACTCCGACCGCGACGCGCTGCACGTCACCCTCGCCGACGAGGCGTACGCGCTCGGCGGACAGACCGCGACCGAGACGTACCTGCGGATCGACAAACTGCTCGACGTCGCCGCCCGGTCCGGGGCCGACGCCGTACATCCGGGTTACGGGTTTCTGTCCGAGAACGCGGACTTCGCGGCGGCCGTGATCGACGCGGGGCTGACCTGGATCGGGCCGACCCCGCAGGCGATCCGCGACCTGGGTGACAAGGTCACCGCCCGGCACATCGCGCAGCGCGCCGGTGCTCCCCTGGTGCCCGGCACCCCCGACCCGGTGAACGGACCGGACGAGGTGCTGGCGTTCGCCGTCGACCACGGGCTGCCGGTAGCGATCAAGGCAGCGTTCGGCGGCGGCGGCCGTGGCCTCAAGGTGGCCCGGACGATGGAGGAGATCCCCGCGCTCTTCGAGTCGGCCACCCGGGAGGCGCTCGCGGCCTTCGGCCGGGGCGAGTGTTTCGTCGAGCGGTACCTGGACCGGCCCCGGCACGTCGAGGCGCAGGTCCTGGCAGACCAGCACGGCAACGTCGTGGTCGTCGGCACCCGGGACTGCTCGCTGCAACGCCGGCACCAGAAGTTGGTCGAGGAGGCACCGGCGCCGTTCCTGACCGAGGCACAGCGGGCACAGATCCACTCCAGCGCCAAGGCGATCTGCCGGGAGGCCGACTACCACGGTGCCGGCACCGTCGAGTACCTGGTCGGCGCCGATGGCACGATCTCGTTCCTGGAGGTCAACACGAGGCTTCAGGTCGAGCATCCGGTGACCGAGGAGACCGCCGGCATCGACCTGGTCCGCGAGCAGTTCCGGATCGCGGCCGGGGAGAAGCTCCGGCTCGAGGCCGATCCGGTACCGCGCGGACACTCGATCGAGTTCCGGATCAACGGCGAGGACCCGGGCCGGAACTTCCTGCCGGCGCCCGGCACGGTGACCGCGCTGCGGCTACCGAGCGGCCCTGGCGTACGGGTGGACACCGGGATCTCCGCAGGTGACGTGATCGGCGGCAACTTCGACTCCCTGCTCGCCAAGGTGATCATCACCGGTGAGACCCGTACCGAGGCGTTGGAGCGCGCCCGTCGGGCCCTCGACGAGATGGTGGTCGACGGGATGGCCACCGCGCTGCCGTTCCACCGCCTGGTCGTCCGGGATCCGGCGTTCACGAGCGCCCCGTTCGCCGTACACACCCGGTGGATCGAGACCGAGTTCGACAACACGGTCCCGCCGTACACCGTGCCCGCGGACTCAGACGCGGAGCCGGGCGGCGGCGAGCGGGAGACCGTCGTGGTCGAGGTGGCCGGCAAGCGGCTGGAGGTCAGCCTTCCGGCCGGCTACGGCCCGGGTGCGGCCGGCGGTGGCCCGGGTACGCCGGGTGCAGGCGTCCGGCGTCCGACCCGGCGCGGCTCCCGGGCCGGCGCGACGGCCGGGGCCGGCGGTGCCGGTGGCGACGCGCTGACCTCGCCGATGCAGGGCACGATCGTCAAGATCGCGATCTCAGACGGGGACACCGTCGCCGAGGGTGACCTGGTCCTGGTGATGGAGGCGATGAAGATGGAGCAGCCGCTGCACGCGCACAAGGCCGGGGTGGTGACTGGGCTCTCCGCCGAGGTCGGCGGGGTGCTCACGGCCGGCGCCGTCATCTGCGTCATCAGCTGACCCGGCCGGCGCCGTCATCTGCGTCATCAGCTGACCCGGCCGGGTCGGACAACGGCGCCCGCCCGCCCGGCCTGGCCTCGGCTGGTCGGTCGGTCGTCCCGGGCGCGACTGCCGGCCGGGCGGATCTTCGTCGGGCATGATGGCCAGGTGCAGTTCATCACCGGTACGACACCCGCGCAGGACCTGACCTACAACGACGTCTTCCTGGCCCCGGCCCGGTCCGCCGTGGAGTCCCGGCTCGACGTCGACCTTTCCAGCAGCGACGGTACCGGCACCACGATCCCGATCGTGGTCTCCAACATGACCGCCGTGGCGGGCCGCCGGATGGCCGAGACGGCGGCCCGGCGCGGCGCGCTCACCGTACTGCCGCAGGACATCCCGATCGACGTGGTGACCGAGGTCGTCTCCTGGGTCAAGCAGCGGCACCTGGTACACGACACCGCGATCACGCTCGGCCCCACCGACACCGTCGGCGACGCCATCCACCTGCTGCCGAAGCGGTCCCACGGGGCGGTGATCGTCGTCGACGCCGAGCGACGACCAGTCGGCGTGGTGACCGAGGCGGACACCCTCGGGGTGGACCGGTTCGCGCAGTTGCGGCATGTGATGTCCACCGAACTGCACACGGTGCCCGCCGAGGCGGATCCCCGGACCGGATTCGACCGGCTCTCCCGGGGTCGCCGCCGGCTCGCTCCCGTGGTCGACGTCGACGGGCGGCTGGTCGGGGTGCTGACCCGGCAGGGAGCGCTGCGGGCCACCCTCTACCGGCCGGCGCTGGACGCCAAGGGCCGGCTGCGGATCGCCGCCGCGATCGGCATCAACGGCGATGTCGCCCGGAAGGCCGCCGCGCTCTTCGACGCCGGGGTGGACACCCTGGTGGTGGACACCGCGCACGGCCACCAGGAGCGGATGATCAGGGCACTGCGCGCGGTACGGGCACTCGACCCGCCCGTACCGGTGGTCGCCGGGAATGTGGTCACCGCCGAGGGCGTACGGGATCTGGTCGAGGCCGGAGCGGACATCGTCAAGGTCGGCGTCGGCCCGGGGGCGATGTGCACCACCCGGATGATGACCGGGGTGGGTCGGCCGCAGTTCTCCGCCGTCCTCGACTGCGCGAGCGCCGCCGCCCGGCTGGGTCGGCACGTCTGGGCCGACGGCGGGGTACGTCATCCGCGCGACGTCGCGCTCGCCCTCGCCGCCGGGGCGTCCAACGTCATGATCGGTACCTGGTTCGCCGGCACGTACGAGTCACCGGGGGACCTCTACACCGACGCCGACGGTCGCCGTTACAAGGAGAGCTTCGGCATGGCGTCGGCGCGTGCGGTCAGTGCCCGTACCGCCGAGGACAGCCCGTACGACCAGGCCCGGAAGGCGGTGTTCGAGGAGGGCATCTCCAGTGCGCGGATGTACCTCGACGGAGCCCGGCCCGGCGTCGAGGACCTGATCGACGAGATCGTGGCGGGCGTACGCAGTGCGTGCACGTACGCGGGCGCGGCCGACCTGGCGGAGTTCCACGCGAACGCGGTGGTCGGGGTACAGAGCGCCGCCGGTTACACCGAGGGGATGCCGTTGCCGACGAGTTGGTGACGGGCACGCGGCGTTAGCCGTCCTGGCCCGGGGTGAAGAGCAGCCGGATCACCGCTCTGGATGCCGCCTCGGGGTCGGTGCCGACCTCGGGCGGGAGCGCCCCACCGAGCCACAGCGTGGCGAAGCCGTGCACGATGGACCAGGCGGCCAGTTGGGCGTTCGCCGCCTCCGGCCCGGCCGTCGTGTCGGGCAGCGTGGCGACGCCGGCCCGGAGTGCGTCGGAGGCCCGCCGCTTCGCCGCCGCCAGTGCCGGGTCCTCCGGGCCGAAGAGTTCGGGCCGGAACATCACCTCGAAGTGGGCCCGGTGCGCGACGGCGAATCCGACGTAGCCGACCCCGAGTTCCAGCAGGCTGTCGGTTTCGGCCCGGATCCGGTTCAGGCTGTCCGCCAGCATTTCGAAGCCCTCGGTGGCGAACGCGGTGAGCAGGCCGGCCTTGTCGCCGAAATGATGTGCGGGTGCGGCGTGGGAGACGCCGGCCCGGCGGGCCAGGTCGCGCAGACTGAGCGCCGTCGGTCCGGACTCCTCGATCGCCTCGGCGGCGGCGGTCAGCAGCGCACGCCTGAGATCTCCGTGATGGTACGGCCGCCCTGCGGCACTCTCCTCGATCATGCAACCAGCATAACTTGTCATTGACAAGATGTCCTGTCGGCGTGCAGTCTTGACGACGTCAAGTTCCCCCCTCTCATCTCATCGAACGGACACCGACATGATTCCGCTGATCGCCCTGCTCGCCGGCACGTTCGTCGCCCGGATCGTCGGCTTCCTCGGCGTCGACGCCCTGGACGGCTGGCACCCCGCACTCCGGATCGGGCTGGCCATGATGTTCCTGCTCACCGGCTACGCGCACTTCGCCGCCACGCACCGCCGCGATCTCATCGCGATGGTCCCGCCGGCACTGCCGCGACCGGATCTGCTGGTGACGGTGACCGGTGTGCTGGAACTGGTCGGCGCGGTCGGTCTGCTCGTCCCGGCCACCGCCCGCTGGGCGGCGGCCGGGCTCGCGCTGATGATGCTCGCCATGTTCCCGGCCAACATCCACGCCGCGCGTCGGGAACTGGCCCTGGCCGGCCGTCCGGTGGAGCCACTCGGCATCCGGACCGCCATCCAGGTGGTCTTCGTCACCGCCGCCCTCGTGGTGCTCCTCCTTCCGGCGTGAACGGAGCCGAACCTCCTTCCGGCGTGAACGGAGCCGAACCTCCTCCCGGCGTGAACGGAGCCGAACCCGAACCGCCGCGCGGAACCCACTCGGGCGGCCGGCCCGGAACTCCTGCCCGCACCGTCGGGGATCAGGGCAGGAGTTCCGCCGAGTGGGCAGCCACGATCCCGGCGATCATCCGCAGCGCGTCCGGCGCCGCCATCGGCTCCACCGCCCGACCGTCCCGCAGCCGCAGCGCCACCTGACCTGCCGCCACCTCCCGGGCACCCAGCACGGCCGCGTACGGAACCCGGCGCTGGGCGGCAACCCGGACCCGGGCGCCCAACGAGCCGTCGCCGACCAGTTCCGCCCGCAGCCCGGCCCGTACGCAGTCCCGCCGGAACGCCTCCGCCGCGTCGAACTGCTCCGGGCCGACCGGAAGGACCTGCACCTGCACCGGCGCGTACCAGGCCGGGAAGGCACCGGAGTGCACCTCGATCAGGTACGCGAACAGCCGTTCCATGCTGCCGACCAGGCTCCGGTGCACCATCACCGGTCGGCTGCGCCCGCCGGAGGAGTCGGTGTAGGAGAGGTCGAACCGGGCCGGTTTGTCGAAGTCGAGCTGGATGGTGGAGATGGTCGACTCCCGACCGGCCCCGTCCAGGATCTGGATATCGATCTTCGGACCGTAGAACGCCGCCTCGCCGGCCGCCTCGACGTACGGCAGTCCGGACAGCGCCTCCCGGAGCAGGTTCTCGGCGCGGTTCCACATCTCGTCGTCGCCGACGTACTTCTCTCCCGGACCGCGCAGGGAGAGCCGGAACCCGGCCGGTCGTACGCCGAGCGCCGCGTGTGCGGTCCGGATCAGGTCGAGGATCTCGGCGACCTCGGCTCCGACCTGCTCGACGGCGCAGAAGTTGTGTGCGTCGTTGAGCGAGATCGCCCGGACCCGGCTGAGTCCGCCGAGCACGCCGGACCGCTCGGGCCGGTACATCCCGCCCAGTTCGGCGATCCGCAGCGGCAGTTCCCGGTAGGACCGTCCCCGGGCCCGGTAGACGAGGGCGTGGTGCGGACAGAGTGCCGGGCGGAGCACGAATTCGTCGTCGGCGGAGAGCCGCAGCACCGGGAACATGTCGTCGGCGAAGTAGCCGAGGTGCCCGGAGAGTTCGAACAGCTCGCGCTTGCCCAGCGGGGGCGAGTAGACGTGCTGGTAGCCGGCCTGGCGCTCCAGCTCACGGACGTATTCCTCGACGCTGTGCCGGGCGGCGGCACCGGCCGGTAGCCAGATCGGCAGGCCGGCACCGGACAGCGGATCGGCGTGGAACAGCTCAAGCTCGCGGCCGAGCCTGCGGTGGTCAACCATGTCGTTCTCCTGAAGATCGGGAACCCGCGGCGACGATTCCGGTCCCGGAGTACGACGAAGCCCCGGAGCGGATCGCCCCGGGGCCTGTCGACGAAGTGTTCGCGTCAGTGCGGCACGCCGGGGTCTCCCGGCGTGGTCGTCACGTTCGCGCTGTACATGGCGGCCACCGTACGCCGCCGCCCCCGATCCACGCACCGCATTTCCGTACCGGCTCCGTGCCTGCCCGCTCCGTAGCGGCTGCACCCCGGTTCCGCGCCCCTGGTCGGGGTCAGCGCAGCCGGGTGATGGTCACCTCGACACCCTGTCCGGTGTTGGCGGGCCCGGCGTAGACGCCCTTCAACGGCGGTACGTCGCCGTACTCCCGGCCACGGCCGACCACGACGTGCCGCTCGCCGACCGGTACGCCGTTGGTCGGGTCGAAGGCCGTCCACCGGCCGACCCACCACTCGACCCAGGCGTGGCTCTGCCCGACGACGCTGTCCCCGATCCTCGCGTCCCGGACCGGGTGCAGGTATCCGGAGACGTACCGGGCGGGAATGCCGATGCTGCGCAGCAGTCCGACCGTCAGGTGGCTGATGTCCTGGCAGACGCCCTTGCGCTGCCGCCAGGCCTGTACGGCGTCGGTCTGCACCCCGGTCGCGCCAGAGGTGTACGCGACCTCGTCGCGCACCTGCTCGCACAGCGCCATCGCGGCCGCGTACGGGGTCGGCTGTGCGGCCCGGACGGACTCGGCCAGTTCGGTCAACTCCTCGTCGAGCGCGGTACGTGGGGTGGGTAGCAGCAGTTCGTACCAGCGGTCCCGGCTCTCCGGCCCGCGCAGGTCCGCCCAGCCGGCCCCGTCGGTCGCGGCCAACTGGTCGCCGGGGCCCAGGGTCTCCACCGTGGAGGACGCCGTGACCCGCAGCGACTCGTGCGCCTCGTGCAGGTCGAAGGCGGTCACCACGGTCCCCCAGTAGTCCTCGTACCGGTAGGTCCGGGCCGACGGCCACACCTCCACCCGCGCCTCCAGCACCGCCTGGCGGGCATCGTTGCGCGGCGACATCCGCGCCTCGTTGTAGGACCCGGCGACCGTTCCGGCGTAGGTGAAGCCGGTCTGGTGTTTGATCTTCAGCCGCCAACTGCCGACCGTCATCGGAACCTCCCACCGGCCCGGGATCGAGGGCAGGTCCGGGGCCAGGGCCCGGTCACGCGACCGCCTCCGGCACCCAGGCGACGGCGGACGTCTGCCGGAAGTACCGGCGGGAGACCGCGTCGTTCACCTGCGAGCAGGTCCGTTCGAGGCCGGCGAGGACCGCGCCGAGGTCGCCGATCAGCTCGTCCGCGGCCCGGAACTCCAGGCCCGTCCGGGCGCGGCCGATGATCCGCTGCGCGTCGGTGGCGACTCCGGTCCGGCCGGGCTGACCCGGGCCGCCGTACGGCTCCAGCTCGGCGAGGCAGCCTTCGGCCCGGGACAGCGCGGCGAAGACCGAGCGTGGGAATAGCCGGTCGAGCAGCAGGAACTCCGCCGAGTGCCGGTCGTCGAGCGAGCCTCGATACGTCCGCAGGAACGTCTCCCAGGCGCCGCAGGAGCGCAGCAGCGTCAGCCAGGACGGGATGCTGCCGCCCGCGCGTTCGTGCGTGGAGAGCAGCCGGGCGGTCATGTCGACCCGTTCCACGCTGCGGCCCAGCACCAGGAACAGCCAGCCCTCGTCCCGGCTCATGGTGGCGTCGGTCAGACCGGCCATCACCGCGCAGCGTTCCCGGACCCAGCGGAAGAAGGCGTGTACGCCCTGCTCCTCGGCTCGCCGCCGGGCGCCCGGCAGGCCGTGCCAGGTCGAGTTGATGCACTCCCACATGTCGGCCGAGATGGTCTCCCGGGCGCCCCGGGCGTTCTCCCGGGCGGCGGCCAGGGCACCGACCACGGAACTCGGATTCTCCTCGTCGAGGCCGAGCACCCCGACGACCCGAGCCGCGGTGACCGGCTGCTCCAGTGGTCCGACTCCCATCACGCCGAGCAGCGACCGGCAGGCCGTCGCCTCGTCGACCCACGGGTCGGCAAGCATCCGGTGCAGGTGTACGTCGAGGATCCGCGCGGTGTCCTCGGCGCGTTCGACGTACCGCCCGATCCAGTAGAGCGACTCCGCGATCCGGCTCAGCATGCCGACCGCCCCTCACCGGCACCGGCGTCCCGGGTGGACTGTTGCTGCTGTTGCTGCTGTTCCGCGACGGGACCGGCACCCGGCCCCGGATCCGGGCTGCGCGGCGTGGGTACCCGGGGCAGCACCGGGACGTCGAGGTCGGCCGGGTCGCCCGGATCGGCCGGATCGATGCCCGTGCTCAGGTCCACCGGGCTGAGTTCGGACGGCGGTTCGGCGAGGATCCAGGTGTCCTTGGACCCGCCGCCCTGGCTGGAGTTGACCACCAGCGCCCCCTCGGGCAACGCGACCCGGGTCAGCCCGCCCGGCAGCACGGTGACCCGTTGGCCGTCGTTGACCGCGAACGGGCGCAGGTCGACGTGCCGGGGCCGCAGCCGGTTGCCGATCAGCGTCGGCACCATGGAGAGTGCCACCTCGCGCTGGGCGATCCAGCCGCGCGGGTCGGCGGTGAGCCGGGCCCGTAGCTCGGCCAGTTCGGAGTCGGATGCCTGGGAGCCGATCACGATGCCGGCACCGCCGGACCCGTCGACCGGCTTGCACACCAGCCGGTCCAACTGGTCGAGGACGTGTTCGAGCACCTCCGGATCCTCCAGCCGGTACGTCTCGACATTGGACAGGGTCGGCTCCTCGTTCAGGTAGTAGCGGATCAGGTCCGGGACGTACGAGTAGAGGAGTTTGTCGTCCGCGACGCCGTTGCCGACGGCGTTGGCGATGGTGACCCGGCCGGCGCGGGCCGCGTTCAGCAGCCCGGCCACCCCGATCACCGAGTCGGCCCGGAAGTGCACCGGGTCGAGGAACTCGTCGTCGATCCGCCGGTAGATGACGTCGACCCGCTGCTCGCCGCCGGTGGTCCGCATGGCGACCTCGTTACCCACGCAGACCAGGTCCCGACCCTCGACCAGTTCGACGCCCATTTCGCGGGCCAGCAGGGCGTGCTCGAAGTAGGCCGAGTTGTGCACGCCGGGGGTCAACACCACCACCGTGGGGTCGGTGATCCCGATCGGCGCCGCCGCGCGCAGCGCCCGCAACAACTGCCCCGGGTACGACTCGACGGGCTGGATCCGGGTCGCGGCGAAGACCTCCGGCAGGACGTGGGCCATCGCCCGGCGGTTCTCCATCACGTAGCTGACACCGGAGGGCACCCGGACGTTGTCCTCCAGGACCCGGAATGCACCCTCCTCGTCGCGGACCAGGTCGACTCCGGCGACGTGGATGCGTACACCGTTGTGTGGGCTGATTCCGGCGGCTTCGCGGTGGAAGTGCGCGCTGGTGACCACCACCCGCCGGGGTACCACACCGTCGGCGAGCACCTGGCCGGCGCCGTAGATGTCGGCGAGGAACGCCTCCAGGGCCTTTACCCGCTGGGCGACTCCGGCCTCGACCACCCGCCACTCGCTGGCGGCGATGATCCGGGGCACGATGTCGAGCGGGAACGGCCCCTCGACGCCCTTGAGCGCGAAGGTGATCCCCTGGTCGAGGAACGCCCGGGCCAGTACCTCCGCCCGGACCCGGAGTTCGACGCTGGACAACGGTTGCAGGGTGGCATGCAGCGCTTCGTACGTCTCCCGGGGCATGCCCGGCGCGCCGAACATCTCGTCCCAGCCTGGGCCGAGGCGGTAGTCCTCGAACAAGTCCGCCATGACCTGACGTTACGCCGAGCTCGTTGCGCCCGCGTAACACGACGACGTCGCATGATCGCGAAAGGCGGTCCCGTTGCCTGGTCAGCGAGCCGGCGCTGGCGGATCAGGACGATGTCGGTCGATGTCCCGACCCAGGGCCACCAGTCGGAGCGTCTGCTCCCGCCAGCGCACCACCACCAGCCCGAGGGCGAAGGTGAGCAGCGGGACGACGACCAGCAGCGTCCACTGGATCGGCACCAGGTACACCGGATGTCCCATGTGCCCGTTGGAGTACATCCAGCCGGCCAGCCCGACGCGTACCACGAAGTAGACCGCGACCACCGGGCCGAGCAGGACGAAACCGCGGCGCCGGATCGGCGCCGGCACGCCCAGCGCGGCCGCGAGCAGCCCGGCGGCAGCAGTCAGGTAGAGCAGCAGCGTGGAGAATCCCACCAGCAGGTAGACCGTTTCTTCGAACCTGCGGTACACCCGCCAGGCCATGGCGATCGGAAACAGCACGGAACAACCGGCGATGAACAGGAAGCGGGCCCGACCGAGGATCTCCAGCGCCCTTCCTCGGGGCGCCGGTACGGTCAGCGCGACCGCGCAGACGATTCCGAGCGCGGCCGGCCAGAGCATGTTCGCCACCGCGACCGACTCCGTGCCGTAGAGAGAGCCAAGGACGACGGCATCCGCCAGTACCGCCACCCAGGCGGCCGAGGCGGCCCAGCGCGGGAAGCCGACCAGCACCGCCGTGACCACCACACACCACAGCCCGAGCCGCACCCACTGGGTCGGATGGGCGTACCAGTCGCTGATGCCCAACTCCGGAAAGCCCGCCGCCCAGGCGGCCTGGACGAGGATCGGTGCCACCTGCCAGGCCAGCAGCAGGAGTGCCGCCAACAGGCCGAATACCGCCGAGGCGTCGACCCAACTCCGGTCTACGACCTGTCGGACGGTGAGCCCGAACCTCGCCCGTACGGCGGCGAAGACCAGGTTGGCCGTGTCCCCGGGCGCCGGCCAGCGTTGCCCGGGGCGGGCGTCGGTCAGCAACGCGCCCAGCATCTCGTCCTCGTACGTCCGGCGGTGCTCCCACGGATACCAGGCCAGCAGCCACCGGTACCGACGCTCCAGGGCGCTCTCGCCCAGGTCCTCCGGTTCGTCGCCGCTCATGCCGGGCCTCCCTCGATGACGAGTCCGCTCTTGCGCAGTCGGGCCGAGGCTGCGCTGGCGTTGCGGCGCAGCCGGGTCACCTCGTCGGCGAGACGCTGCGCCCCGAGCCCGGTGATCCGGTAGTAACGCCGCAGTCGCGACTGGACGATCTCCTCCCGGTCCACCTCGACAAGTCCCTCGACGCGGAGCCGGTCCAGCACCGCGTAGAGGGTGCCGGCCCGCAGCCGTACCCGTCCCTCGGAGATGCGGCGGACGTCCTCCATCACGCCGTAGCCGTGCTGTGGCTGCTCGGCAAGCGCGGTGAGCACGAGGAACGTGGGTTCCCGAAGCGCCTCCGTCATGACATCAGGATATACCGATCTTCGGTACATATGAGCCCCTGTCGCGGGCTTGCGGAAGCCGTCCTGTCCCCAGGTCAGTGGGCCGGGGACTGCGAACCAGGACGATGCCGATCGGTGTCTCGGCCCAGGGCCACCAGGCGGAGCGTCTGCTCCCGTCGGCGAAGCAGCACCAGCCCGAGAGCGAAGGTCAGCAGCGGGACGACGGCCAGCAACGTCCACTGAATCGGCACCAGGTACACCGGATGCCCCATGTTCCAGTTCGAGTACGTCCAGCCAGCGAGCCCGAGGCGTACCACCAGGTAGGCCGCAACCACCGGGGCGAGCAGGACCGCGCACCGTCGTCGGACCGGCGCGGGTACGACCCAGACGACGACCGCCCCCATGACTGCCCCCAGGCTGAACAGCGCTGCGGGGGGCGAGAGGGTCACCATCCGGTCGAGGAACCACACCGGCCCGACCGCGCGAAACTCGTACTCCCGCCACACCACCGCGACCAGCAGCAACACGGGACAGGCGGCGATGAACAGGAACCGGCGCCAACCGAGGATCGCGATTCCCGCCCGGCGTGACGCCGGTGCGGTCAGCACGCCCGCACAGACCGCACCGAACAGCACTGGCCACAGCGCGTGAACCGCCGTGACGGGTTCGACGGTGTAGATGGCGCCCAGCATGACGACGTCCAGCAGCACCGCCGCCCAGGCCAGCGACGCGGCCAGCCAGCGGATGCCGATCAGCACCGCCGCGAGGACCAGGGACCAGATGCCGATCCGCACCCACTGGACGGGATCGTCCAGCCACGGGCTGGAGTCATGCCCCAGTTCGTAAGCGACCCACGCCCAGGCGGTGTGACTGACGGCCGGCACCAGCTGCCAGGCCAGGAGCAGGAGCGCGGCAAGCAGGCCGAAGACCGCTGCCGCGTCGAGCCAGGCCCGGTCCACGCCCGGCCGGACGGTGAGACTGATCCGGGCCCGCACGGCGGCGAAGGTGAGGTTGACGGCGTCGGCCGCCGCCGGCCAGCGTTGCCCGGGACGGGAGCCGGCCAGCAGCGTCCCCAGCATCTCGTCCTCGTACGTCCGGCGGTGCTCCCACGGATACCAGGCCAGCAGCCACCGGTACCGGCGCTCCAGTTCGGTGTCGTGCTGCGGCTCGTCGCCGGTCATGCCGTGCCTCCCTCGATGGCGAATCCACTCTTGCGCAGTCGAGCCGAGGCGGCCGTCGCGTTGCGGCGCAGTCGGGCCACCTCGTCGACGAGGCGCTGCGCCCCCTGCTCGGTGATCCGGTAGTACCGCCGCAGCCGGGACTGCACGATTTCCTCCCGGTCCACCTCGACCAGTCCTTCGACGCGGAGCCGATCCAGCACCGCGTAGAGGGTGCCGGCGCGCAGCCGTACCCGTCCTTCGGAGATGCGGAGAACGTCCTCCATCACGCCGTAGCCATGCTGCGGCTGCTCGGCAAGCGCGGTGAGCACAAGGAACGTGGGTTCCCGAAGCGCTTCGGTCATGAGAACAGCATATACAGACCATCGGTATATGTGGGGGCGGTCAGCGGATCCGGTCGAGAGCCTCATGGAGATCGTCGATCGTGGCGCTCGCCGGCAGCTTGCCGCCGCGCAGTACGGCGATCACCCGCTCCCGGCGGTGTACCTCCACCGCCCAGTCCCACACCGCACAGCCGTCCGGGTCGCAGTCGACACATCGGCGTAGGGCGTGAAAACGCAGGATCCAGCGGGCGGCGGCGTGCTCGACCGCCAGGGACCAGTGTCGAACGGGTCGGCTCACCGGTACGGTCCCCGGACCCGCCGCCACCGCCGGCCGTCCCACCAGTACTCACGGAGCCGGGGACGGCGGAGTCGGCGCCAGAGGCATACCAGCGCTCTCATTGCGCCGCCCGGAGGATCGCGTCCACCCGGGCCAGCACCACAAGACACGGCGGATGCCCATCGTCGTCCCGCCACGCGCACTCCAGGAGGTGCCCGGCCCCCTCGACCCACGCCGCCCCGTCGTAGACGATGATTCGCTCGTCGAGTCGCGACACCCGTACGTCGACGTAGGCGCTGGGTGGGACGTCCGGCGGGGTTCGCCACTCGCCGGCCCGCAGGTAGAGCGCGGTACCGGCAGTGACGCGTTGCAGGTTCGCGGTGACGAGAAGTCGGTCGCGAGCCCGGGTCGCCTCCTCCGCCTCGTCGGCGGCAGCCGCCGCGAGAATCCGCTCCCGGCGTGTCGCCCGCCAACCGGCCCGCCACCTCGCCAGTACGCCCACTGCTGTCCTCCCTGCCCGGCTGAGTGGGACGTGACGACCGGGCCCTCCGGCACCGACCGCCACGTCCCGGTCCAGGGCCGCGACCGGCGCGCGGGGGACGGCACCGGTCCGGCTGATTGAACGAACACCCGGGCCCGGATCCCTGCAGATCCGGCCGGGCACGGGCGCGAACCTGCGGCTCGGGATCGCAGCTCGTGTCGTCGCGCCTGGCTCGTAGCCTCTCCGTCGTTCAGCGTCAGCGGCAGAGTTTGGGCGTCCCCTGGCTGTCCGCAGCGATTTGGCCCCGGCGTCCGCGGACACCTGGGCGGTTAGGCTCGACTCGTGAGCGACTTCCTCCAGGTAGCCACGGCGACCGAAACCCGAGAGGCCGCAGTGGCACTCGCCGAGCACCTCGTTGAGGCGCGACTGGCCGGCAACGCACAGGTGATCGGGCCCGTGACGAGCGTCTTCTGGCACCTGGGCCAACAGGGAACCGGCGAAGAGTGGCGCCTGCTGCTCTACACGACGGCGGACCGGTACCCCGAACTGGAGGCGGCGCTACTGGAGCGGCACCCCTGGGACAACCCTCAGGTGACAGCTACCCCGATCGTGGCAGGGTCTACTGGGTGCCTGGGCTGGCTACGCGAGTCGGTCGCCGACGCGCCTGGTCCTTGACCAACCCTCGCAGTTCGGCGACACAGGGCAGCAACGCGTACGGGCCGAGTCGGCTGACGAATGCCTCGATCCGTTGACCGGGCCGGTTCGATCCAACTCCGGCCGACAGCCGAACGGCCCGCGCGGCGGTGGCACAACTCTGCTCGACCTCGTTCACGTCCAGGTAGGCGTCCGCAAGCCAGGACAGGTAGAGCGCCTTGTCGCGAGCGTGGGTGTCCTCGTACCGGGTTAGGGCCGCTTCGAGGACCGCGATGGCCCGTAGTGGACGGCGCAGCACCGTCCAGCACCTACCGGTCATGATCTCCGCCTCCCGATGATCTACCCAGTAGACCCAGTCGGGTTCAGGTCGGTCGTCGGGCTCGGTCAGGCAGGCCACCCCGATCCCCAGGTGCCGCTCGACATCGTCGGGCTGCCCGTTCACCGCATGTGTCCAGGCGCAGCGCATGTGCAGCAGTGCCCGGACCCCAGGCGTCACGGCCGAGTCGGCCGCGTCGCAGGCGGCTGTGGCCGTATCCGTGGCGGGGCGTCCGAGGGCCAGTTCCTGGTAGGCGAGGAACGCCATGGCGTTGCCAACCAACGCCTGGTCCTCGGCGTCGCAAGCTGCCGCGAGGCTCATCCGGTACAGACGCTCGGCGTCGCCGTGGCGGCCAGCGTCGAACGCCGCCCAGCCGGCCAGCTGCGCCTGTTCGGACAGGACCGCCACCAGGGCTCGGCCGGTGGTACCCGAGTACTTGCCCTCCCTGATAAGCCGCGCGGTCGAGTTCAGTTCTGTCGTGTACAGATCGTAGGTGTCGGCCCCACCGAGGTAGTCGTCGATCCGCCGGAGCCGGGCGGTCCGTTGGATGATCTGCTGTGGCACCCCGGCGCCGACCTGACGTCCGTACGACAGGATCGTCTGTGGAAGTGCCACGGCTATGCCGGCTCGGGCGATGACTTCCCGACGTCGCATTCCGGTGGACGCCAATGCCACCAGTTCGCCACCTGCTCCGAGGGCATCGTCGATCCGCTGGGCTGCCTGCTGCGTCGGTTCCTTCATCCCGGTCTCCAGCTCGTGCAGATAGCTCTTGCCGTAGATCGCAATCCTGGCCAACTCGCGGAGGGAGATTCCACGCTCAAGGCGTAGCTCACGCATTCGTGCCGCGAATTTCGATTCCGAGCTGTCGGGCATCGAGGCTCCCAGAAGCAGACTGCTTGGCGCCTAGGGGGTCACCACTCCGGACGGTACACCGGATGCGTCATCCCTTGGTCACTCTCGGCGCCGGATCGTTAACCAACCCTCGCCGTGTAGCGGGTAACTGTCCGGACCGGACAACGGCGCCGAATCAAGAAGGAGTAGCCGGGCCGCCGGCGAATCCGTGCGGCGGGCCGCCGGCGCGGGACCCGCCGGCGGCCCTGGTGGCGAGCCGCTTCACCGCCGGGAACGGGGGACCCGGGGGTGCGGCTCGCGCGCCGACAACGGTACGCCGGCCGCTATCGGGCTGCCGCCCCCGGACGTAATGCCCAACCCCGTACCATTTTCGGTAGCGGGACTACTCCAATCCGTGCAGCATCAACTGCCGGGCCGCCTCCGTGATCGATCCGGACAGCGATGGGTAGATGGTGAAGGTCAGGGCCAACTGGTCGACGGTGAGATTGTTCTCCACCGCCATCGTGATCGGCAGGATCAGCTCGCTGGCCTTCGGCGCCACCACCACACCGCCGACGACCTGGCCGCTGGCGGGCCGGCAGAACAGCTTGATGAAGCCGTCCCGGAGGTCGGCCATCTTGGCGCGGGCGTTGCCGGCCAGCGGCAGCATCACCTGGCGGGCCGGAACCTTGCCGGAGTCCACCTCGTTCTGCGACACCCCGACGGTGGCCAGTTCCGGGTCGGTGAAGACGTTGGCGGCGACGGTACGCAGCCGCAGCGGCGACACCGCCTCGCCCAGGGCGTGCCACATGGCGATCCGGCCCTGCATGGCAGCCACGCTGGCCAGGGGAAGTACGCCGGTGCAGTCACCGGCGGCGTAGATGCCGGGCACATTGGTCCGGGAGACCCGGTCGGTGCTGACGTAGCCGCCGGGGGCGACCGCCACGCCGTACTCGGTCAGGCCGAGGTCGGCGGTGTTCGGCACCGAGCCGACCGCCATCAGCGCGTGCGAGCCGTGCACGATCCGGCCGTCGGAGAGTTCGACCTCGACCCCGTCGCCGGACCGGCGGACGCTGTTGGCCCGGCTGTTGTTCAGGATGGTCATGCCCCGGGACCGGAACACCTGCTCGATCGCCATCGCGGCGTCGGGGTCCTCGTGCGGCATGACCCGGTCCCGGCTGGAGACCAGGGTCACCTTCACGCCCATCGCCAGGTAGGCGCTGGCGAACTCGGCGCCGGTGACACCGGAGCCGATCACGATCAACTGTTCGGGCAGTTCCGGCAGGTCGTACACCTGGCGCCAGTCCAGGATCCGCTCGCCGTCCGGTACGGCGGTGGGCAGCACCCGGGGGGTGGCGCCGGTCGCGATCAGGACCGTCGAGGCATCCATCGAGTACGTGGAGTCACCGTCCGACGGCGTCACCAGCACCCGGTGGGTGTGACCGAGCGTGTCCTCGCCCAGCTTGGCCCGGCCGGAGACGAACGTCACGCCAGCTTTGATCAACTTGGCCTGGATGTCGGCCGACTGGGCGAGTGCGAGGCGCTTGACCCGCCCGTACACCGTCGTTGCGTCGACGGTGATCGCGTCCAGACCGTCGGAGTGCACCCCGAACTCCTCGGTGTCGCGGTACCCGGTGACGACCTCGGAACTCGCGATGAAGGTCTTGGAGGGGACGCAGTCGTGCAGCACGCAGGCTCCCCCGGCGCCATCGGTCTCGACGACCGTGACGTCGGCGTCCAACTGGGCGGCGACCAGGGCCGCCTCGTAGCCGGCCGGCCCCCCGCCGATGATCACTATCCGGCTCACAGCTCTCGTCCTCCGTAGGTGCTCACAGTGACAATCTTGCGCCGAACCCGTCCGACACGCACGGTCGTATTCTCCACCACCCCTCCGCCGGGCTATCGTCATCGCCGTGCGTCATTACGCCGCGTACGGCTCAAACCTCGATCCCG
Source organism: Plantactinospora solaniradicis (assembly GCF_042658085.1). Taxonomy (NCBI): domain Bacteria; kingdom Bacillati; phylum Actinomycetota; class Actinomycetes; order Micromonosporales; family Micromonosporaceae; genus Plantactinospora; species Plantactinospora solaniradicis. Next base: position 432,323 of record NZ_JBHSPR010000001.1, read on the forward strand.
CCCGGATGCGTGCCTACTGCCCGCACTCGCCGATGGTCGGTACCGGCTGGCTGGAAGGCTGGCGCCTCACCTTCGCCGGGGAGGGGGTGATCGGTTGGGAGGGCGCGGTCACCACCATCGTCGAATCTCCTGGTGATCGGGTCTTCGTCGCACTCTACGACGTGCACTCCTGGGACGCCGCCCAACTCGACGAGGTCGAGGGCGTCGTCTCCGGCACCTACCGGAAGCTGCACGTCCGGGTGGTCACTCTGGACGGCGAGGTTACCGCCTGGGTATACGTTTTCGCCGGCTACGAGGGCGGCCTGCCGACCGCCTGGTACCTGTCGGAGATCGCCAACGCGGCGGAGAAGGCCGGCGCCCCGGACGACTACGTGGCCGAACTGCGCTCCCGACCCACCGGCACCGCGTCCGCCTGAGCCGGAAGCCCAGGGATCAGCCCGGCATCGGGCACGGGATCTCCACGGTCACCAGCGTCGGGCCGCCGACCGGGCTGTCCAGCGTGAGTACGCCGTCGAAGGTGCCGAGCCGACGCCGGACGCCCCGCAGTCCACTGCCCCGGGCCGGATCGGCGCCGCCCTGGCCGTCGTCGGCGACCGTGATCCGGAGCACCGTGCCGGTGTACGTGATGTCGATCTCCACCGTGCTCGCACCGCCGTGCCGGGTCGCGTTGGCCAGCGCCTCCAACGCGCAGAAGTACGCCGCCGACTCCACCGGTGGTTCGAGCCGGCCGGGCAGGTGGCCCGTCACCCGTACCGGGACCGGGTTGTCCAGCGCCACCGCCCGCAGCGCGTCCGGCAGCCCTCGTTCGGCGAGCACCGGCGGATGGATGCCGCGTACCAGGTCACGCAGTTCGGTCAGGGCGGTGGCCGACGCCTGCCGGGCCTGTGCGACCAGCGCCCGCGCGGTGGCCGGATCCTCCTCGATCAACCGCTCGACCCCGGCCAGGCTGAGCCCGACCGCGATCAGCCGGGCCTGCGCCCCGTCGTGCAGGTCCCGCTCGATCCGGCGCAGCTCGGCCGCCTGGTTGTCGAGGGCGTCGGCCCGGGTCTCGGTGAGCTGGTCCACCCGCTGCGCCAGCGAGGCCGACCGGGTCGGGGTGAGCAGGAGCCGGTCGTACCGGACGCGGAGCCGCAGCAGCGCGGGGCCGAGCAGCGTCCCGAGGCCCGCCATCGCCAGACCGAGGAGCGCGCTCACCCACCCCGGAATTCCGCCGAGGTCGGGTGCGAGATAGGTGACGCCGTACCAGATGTACCAGGGGGTTATCCACTCCCCGCTGAACACGCCGATCGGCACGGCCCACGGTGCCCACCACAGCGGTTGCCCGACCAGTCCGAACAGGCCCAGCCCGACCAGGACGGCCGGGATCAGCCCGAGCACTCCGAGCAGCGGGTTCGTGACCATCCAGAGCTGGTCCCGCCAGGTCGCCGGATCGGTGAACAACCACCCGTACCCCTGGGCGCGGACCGCCGCCGCACGGTCGGTGTAGAGGGTACGTCCGACCCGGTACCGACCGTCGGAGTCCGGCGTCGGCGGTGCGGGGTACGGCCGGTACGGCTCCGCAACGGTCACCCCGGTCCACTTCCCGGCGTATCTGCGGTACTGGCTGACCAGGGGTCGGGTCAGGCGCGACACCTGCGGCGAGAGCGCGCTCCAGGCGACCAGCAACGCCAGCAGGTTGAGCAGGAAACCACCGAAGGCGGCGAACCCCAGACCGGTGAGCCCGGCGCCGTGCCAGGTGTCGTGGTACCCCTTCCGCAGCCATCGGACCGGTCTCGACCGGTGCCACCACCATCGGGTCGGCGGCCCGAGCAGCAGCCGGGTCCACCGGGCGTGCAGGCGCAGCGCCATCGGTGCGAGCCCGAAACCGAGCACGACCAGCACCAGTCCGACCGGTACGGCCAGGGCCGGCGGCAACGCCCCGACGACCGGGGCCGCACCACCGGAGAGCCCGAGCGTGCCCAGCCCGACCCCGGCCGTGACCAGCCCCGACGGGACCAGCACGGCGAGCCCGCCGACGAACGGCGTGAGATGCAGCCACAACCACTCGCGCATCGCCGCCGGGTCCTCCGACCGCCAGGTCAGCTCCAGGAAGTACGCCGGCAGCCGGGGCGACCGGTACAACTGGTTCTCGTAGAGGTACCACCCGTCGGCCCGGCGCTCCGGGACCGGCGGACCGGGACGTCGATCGGCCTCCACCGGGATCCCGCCCCACTGCCCGGCCAGCCGCCGGCCGAGTTCCGTCATCCGCTTGGCGACCCGCGCGGTGTGCAGGAACGGCACGACCGCGGTGGCCGCCGCTATCAGCAGCAGGGACATTGCCAGGCCGATGAGGCCCAGCCCGAGTTGGGCGAGGGTCCGAACGAAGGCGATCACGTGCCGGCGCAACATCCGTTCAGTGTGGCCGGCCGGCGTTCCCGGCGGACTGCTGCTGGACGCCGGACCGGGGTGTAGTTTCCCCCACCCCGGCCGGGTACGTGGACGCATTCCGGCGACCGGCCGGAATTTCTAGCGTTTTCCCCATGACAGTCATCGAGGTCAGCAAGCTCCAGAAGCGTTACGGCGACCAGGTCGCGGTCCGGGACGTCTCGTTCGAGGTACGTGCCGGTGAGATCTTCGGAATCGTCGGCCCGAACGGCTCCGGCAAGACCACCACGGTGGAGTGCCTGACCGGACTGCGCCGAGCCGACGGCGGAACGATCCGGGTACTCGGCCTGGACCCCGACCTGGCTCGCGCCGAACTGCGCCGTCAGGTCGGCATCCAACTCCAGGAGAGCCAGCTGCCCGACCGGTTGAAGGTCTGGGAGGCGCTCGACCTGTACAGCTCGTTCTACGCCGAGCCGGCGGACTGGCGGGCCCTGATGGCCGACATGGGGCTCAGCGCGAAGCGGAACACCGTGTTCGCCAAGCTCTCCGGTGGGCAGAAGCAGCGACTGTCGATCGCGCTCGCCCTGGTCGGCAACCCCCGGATCGCGGTGCTCGACGAGCTGACCACCGGGCTCGACCCGCAGGCCCGCCGGGACACCTGGCAGCTCGTCCGGGACGTCCGGGACCGGGGCGTCACGGTCGTACTCGTCACGCACTTCATGGACGAGGCCGAGCGGCTCTGTGACCGGCTGGCCGTCATCCGGGCCGGTGAGGTCGTCGCGATCGACACCCCGGCCAACCTGGTCGCCAAGGCCGAGCTGCCCGGGATCGCGCGTCCCACCCTGGAGGACGCGGTCCTCGCCCTGACCAATCCGACCCGCGCCGCCGCCTGAGCACCGACCGTCGCCCTTCCCAGACTTGACGAGGATCGAGGACACATCATGAACGCCACCGCCTCCCGCGAGACCGACCGGCCCGGCGCCAGCATCCGGGCGACACCGCGTCGGGTCGCCGTACGGAGCACCACGAAGCTGATCGTCACCGAGGCGAAGCTGTTCGTCCGGGAGCCCCTCGGCGCGTTCTTCGGGATCATCTTCCCGGCCGCCCTGATCCTGATCCTGGGTAGCGCCATGCCCGGCTTCAACGAGCCGAGCGCGGACGTCGGCGGGCGGATACCGGTCGAGGTCTACCTACCGATCACCCTGGCCATGGCGATCGGCACCGTCGCGTTGGTGAACCTGCTGAACGTGCTGGCCGCCAATCGCGAGAAGGGGATTCTGCGCCGGCTCTCCACCACCCCCGTCCCGCCGATCAGGCTGCTGGTGGCCCAACTCGTGGTCAACGTGGTCGCGCTGATCGTCGGTAGTGGACTGGCCGTGCTCGCGGCCTGGGCCGCCTTCCGGATCACCGCCCACCCGAACGTGCCCGGACTGCTGATCGCCTTCGTGCTCGGCGCGGCCTCGATGGTGGCGCTCGCCCTGCTCGTCGCCGCCTTCACCCCCACCAGTCGCGCCGCGGTCGGACTCGGCAGCCTGATCTACTACCCGATGCTGTTCGCGGCCGGGGTCTGGACGCCCGGCCCGCTGATGCCGGACGCGGTACGCCGGGTCGCCGACTTCACCCCGCTCGGCGCGGCCTCCCAGGCCCTCCAAGACACCTGGGCCGGCGACTGGCCCCAACCGCTGCACCTGGTGGTGATGGTCGGGTTCACCGTGGTTCTCGGCGGGCTGGCGACGAAACTGTTCCGCTGGAGCTGAGCCCGGACGCCGAGGGCGTCCCACTCGAAGCCGTGGTCCCGCCGCAGCTCGGCGGGACCACGGCGGCGTATGTCCGGGGTGGTACTGACCGTCCGGGACGGGCGGCGATCTCAGTCCGGGACGGGCGGCGCCATCCGGACGCCGGTCGACGCCGTACCCAACAGGCTGGCCAGTTCCGACCGCTCCGCCGGGGCGAGTACCCCGAACGCCTGCGCCACGATCCGGTCACCCACCGACTCGGCCCACAGTCGCCGTCGTACCAGCGGGCCGACCGGCGGGTACGGCGGCGACCAGCCGTACGCCACCGCACCGGACTCACCCTCGGGGCCGGCGAGGATGATCTCCATCGGGGACATGCCGGCGGCCCGCGCCGCCATCAGGCCCGCACCGGAGTAGTACTCGAAGAGCAGATGCAGCAGCACCGCCGCCCGGGAGGCCGGAGCGGCGTCGGCCGGCACCGGCATGCTCCGCCAGGCGGCGAAGAGCGGCATCCCGGTCACGTCGGCGGCGGCCACCACGGGCTCGATCAGCTCGATCAGGCGCCCCACCGGCGGGAACTTGGCCAGGTAGTCGATGCCCCAGCGGCAGCATTCGGCGCGGGCGACCTCGGCCACCTGGCACGGGGACGCCACCCGGACGGCACTCTCCCAGCCGTCGGCCACGGCGTCCGGCGCGAGGATGCCGATCGCGGCGGCCACCGTCTCGGTCCGTACGTCGCCGAGCACCGCGCCGCGACCCGTCACGAAGAACGCCCAGCCGGAGATGCCCATCTGACGGGCCCGGCGTAACGTCCGGGGGCACTCGATGAAGGCGCCGCCCAACTGCAACACGCTCGGCCTGGCCGCACCAGCGGCCTGCTCGGGGGTCAACGACACCGCCTTCCGATCCGGGGTCGCGGGGACAGGTCCCGCGTCACCCGTTTGAGTCTGCCTGGCGTGCCGCCCTTTCGGCAGCCCCACCTCCTGCCGCTACGGTCCACTCTCCGCCGCCATCGCCTCCACGGCGGCCTCCACGTCGCCGACCCGTCGCCGGGCGGCAACCGCGCCGCGCTCGGCGGTCTTCCGGGCCAGCTTGCGCCGGCCGACCTCCCGCTCGGCGGCGGCACGCCGCCGCTCCAGATCGGCCAGCGTGGTTTCGATCTCGGCCAGTGTGGCGGCGCCGTCCCGCTCGGCCTCGGTGGCCCGGGCAAGCTCCGCCTCGGCCCGCTCCTGCCGGGTACGCGCGTCGGCCAGCGCCCGGTCGAGTGCCCGGCGCCGAGCGGCGCGGGCGGACTCCTCGGCCCGGACCGCCCGCTCGCTCCGTCCACCGCCCTTCGGTTCCGCGCCCCGCTCGCCAGGCTCCGCCGCCACCCGCTCGCCAGGCTCCGCCGCCACCCGTGCGCCAGGCTCCGCTGCCGGCCGCTCGCCAGGCTCCGCTGCCGGCCCCTTCCGCCCGGCCCGGCCCGGCGCGGTCACGCCCGGCCCGGCTCCGCCACCCTCGTCCGGCGCGACCTCGTCCAGCGCGGTTTCGTCGGGAGCGGCCTCGTCCGGGCCGCCGACGATCAACCGCAGGTTCGGGCGGGGCACCTCCCCGAACCCGGCGTAGCTGGCCGCCCGGACCAACCGGCCGGACCGGGCCTGCTCGGCGACGTCGACGTCGGAGAGCGCGGCGTTCAGCGTGGCCTCCACCTCGGCCAGCGGCAACTTCCCGGCCGCCAGCCGCGGATCCGCGGCCTGGGCCAACTCCCGGGCCTGGCCGACCAGTGCGGTCACCACGCCACGCCGCTGGGCGGACAACTCGCGCAGTCGCGGCCCGCGCAACTCCCGCTGGGCGGAGCGGAGCGCCGCGGAGAGTTCGACCAGCTCGGCCATCAGGTCCGGGCGCCGCAGGGCCAGCAGGTTCACCAGCCAGGCCGCCACGGTCGGCTTGCGTAGTTTGGCGATCTCCCGGGCTCCGGCGGCGTCACCGGCCGCCCGGGCCGCCCGGGCCGCCTCGGCACGGGCCGCGACGAATCCGTCCGGTGGTGCCGAGTAGAGCCGTTCGACGAGATCACGGGGCATGCCTGCCATCTTCGCGTCGCCGGTGCGCTCAGTCGACGGCTGTCCCGGGCGCCAGGCGGGCGTACTCGCAGTTGGCCAGGCGGGCCAGGCTTCCGTCGTACACCGCGAGTCCGGGGGCGGCGAGCAGTCCGTCGTGCAGGGCGTACGCCCGGCGCGGGTTCACCGCCCTTACGAAGTCGACGGACTCGGAGAGCTTGAGCCAGGGGCCGGAGATCGGCACGAACAGCGTGTCCACCTGCGCGCCCTCCGGTACGTCGAACGAGTCGCCGGGGTGGTACATCGAGTCGTTCACCAGGAAGCCGAGGTTGACCACCCGTGGCACCTCCGGATGGATCTCCGCGTGCCACCCCCCGTACGCGCGTACGGCGAACCCGGCCGCCTCGAAGGAGTCACCGGACTGGACGGTCCGCACCACGCCCTCCAGCGCGTCCAGTTTGGATGCCACGTCGGGGTGGGTGTACACGGTCACCGACGGGCGCTTGCCGAGCGCCTCGGCGAGGGCGTCCACGTCGAGATGGTCCACGTGCTCGTGGGTGATGAGTACCGCGTCCACGCCGTCCAGGGCGCCGCGCTCGGTGAGCGTACCGGGATCGATGACCAGCACCGCGCCGTCGTCCTCCACCCGTACGCAGGCATGGCCGTACTTGGTCAGTCGCATCGAGACTCCTCGGCTACCGAATCGTGATGTCCCAAGCGCAGTCTGCCGGAACCGGGACGACTTCGCGGCACGTCTGACGGAACGCCTCGACGGGGCAGGGAGAGCGGAGGGGACATGAGCGGGCGGAGCGGAACCATGACCAGGTCCGGACGGTCCATCGCGGGACTTCTCGGCGCGGTGGCGGTGACGGCCGGGCTGGCGCTGGCCGGCTGTGGCGCCGACGACAGCGGCGACACGCAGAGCACGTCGAACGGTGCGGCGGCCCCGGCGGCGGAGGAACCGGCGGTGGCGAAGGACGAGTCCGCTGCGCAGCAGGGCGTGGGGCTGCTCGGCCAGCCGGTCCAGGATCCGGCGACCGACCCGGGGCTCGGCCAACGGGCCATCGTCTACACCGGCTCCATCACCGTGCGGGTGGAGGACGTCGACGGGAAGGCCGCCGAGGCGGCGAGGATCGCGACCGGCGCGGGAGGATTCGTCGGCGGCGACAACCGGAGCAGCGACGAGTCGGCCGCCGAGGCGACCCTGCAACTGCGGGTCCCGGCCGACCGGTTCGCCGCCGTGGTGGACCAGCTCGCCGGGCTGGGCGACACGGTGCGACGGGACATCAAGACCGACGACGTCACCGAGGAGACCCTGGACCTGGACGCCCGGATCGCCACCCAGAAGGCCAGGGTGGACAGCGGCCGGCGGCTGCTGGCCCAGGCGAAGTCCCTGACCGACCTGGTGATGCTGGAGGGCGAACTGGCCAAGCGGGAGGCGGACCTGGCCTCGTTGGAGGCGAAGAAGCGCCGGCTGGCCGACCTGACCGCGCTGTCGACCATCACCGCCATCCTGCTCGGCCCGAACGCGCAGGAGGACGACGAGCCGGCGACCGGGTTCCTGGCCGGTCTGAAGGGCGGTTGGGAGGCGTTCGTCGCCTCGCTGCGGGTCCTGCTGACCGTACTGGGCGCGCTGCTGCCCTGGGCCATCGCGATGGGTCTGCCGGTGCTCGGGGTGTTCTGGCTGGTCCGGCGGCTACGCGCACGGCGGTCCGGGCCGGTCCCGACCGCGCCCTCGGTCCCGGCCCAGGTCCCGGCCTCGACCCGCTGACCGGGGCGCCGCGCCGCGCGCGGATGCCGGTGTCGGGTGGCCCACCACCCGGCACCGGCCCACGTCCACTGGTCGGCCGGACGCTACTCGGCCAGCGCCTTGAGCGCGGTCTGCAGCAGGACCCGTACCCCCACCGGAATGGCCCGCTCGTCGACGTCGAACGCCGCCCGGTGCAGGTCGACGTTGGCCGCCGTCCGGCCCACGCCGAGCCGGGCCAGCGCCCCGGGTACGTGTTCCAGGTACCAGGAGAAGTCCTCGCCCCCCATGCTCTGCGGGGTTTCCGCGATCCCGGCGGGGCCGGCGGCGCCCGCCGTGGCGGCCGTCAGCACCCGGATGGCCCGGGCGTCGTTGACCACCGGCGGTCGCCCCCGCAGGTATTCGACGTCGACGGTGGCACCGGTCGGTGCGATCACGTCCCGGACCACCTGGGCCACGATCTTGGGCGCCAGTTCCCAGGTGTCGCGGTCGAGCACCCGGAGTGTTCCGGCCGCCATCGCCTCGTTCGGGATCACGTTGTACTGGGTACCGGCCGACGCCTGTCCGAAGACGAGCAGCAGCCCGCTGTTCGCCGGCACCCGCCGGTTGACCAGCGCCGGCACCTCGGTGACCAACCGGCCCAGCGCGTCGACCAGGTCGACGGTCAGGTGTGGGCGGGCGGTGTGGCCGCCCGGACCGGTCAGCCGGACGGTGATGTTGTCCGCCGCCGCCGTGATCGGCCCGACCCGCAGCCCGACCTGCCCGACCGGCAGGTTGGGGTCGCAGTGCAGGGCGAAGATCTGGGTGACGTCGGTCAGGCCGCCGGCCTCGATGACCTCCAGCGAGCCGCAGGGCAGGATCTCCTCGGCCGGCTGGAAGATCAGCCGGACCCGACCGTCCAACTGACCACGTTGGGCAAGTTGGGCAAGCAGCAGACCGACACCGAGCACGATCGTGGTGTGTACGTCGTGCCCACAGGCGTGGCAGACTCCCTCCACAGTGGACCGGTACGGGACGTCCTTGGCATCGGTCAGCGGAAGCGCGTCGAGATCGGCGCGGAGCGCGACCACCGGACCGTCGGGCCGCCCGTCGATGTCGCAGATCACCCCGTTCCCCTTGGGCAGCAGGCGCGGCACGAGACCGGCGACCGCGAGTTCCCGGGCGATCAGCTCGGCGGTGTTGAACTCCTGCCCGGACAGTTCCGGATGGGCGTGCAGGAACCGGCGGGTCGCGATGAGCTCGGGCAGCCGGAAGTCCAGTGCCTGGTCGAGCCCGAAGGGCAGGGGCTCCGCCCCGGGCGCCGCCTCGGATTCCGACGACGCCGGCTCGCTGCCGGTCGGCAGTTGCAACGCACTCGTCACGTCGATTTCTCGATCACTGTGGATGGGATGGGACTCGGACAGCCTAGACCGACGACGGTGACGCTGCGCAACCTCGTTCTGGTAGCGGTCAGACAGCACAGCGTCACGTAATCCCAGGTAGGAGCGTTCGGCAGCGTACGGAGCGCTACCTACCCCACCATCAGACGCCGCCATCTGTCCCACACCTCCTACAACGCGTGACGGTTTCGCCGGTCACGATCGCGGCTCCCAGCAGCGGCGCCGCCAGCCCGAATGGTCGCATCATCCGGCCACCTTCGGGTCTGAACGGCAATCGATCACCTTCGTGCGGGGTGGCGGGGATCCCAGGGTGACAGAAGGTGTCAGATCGACCACGCACAGCGTGTCCGTCGGCGTACCAGTCGAACCCATCTGTTTCCGATACCCGGAAACCGCTCCGACATTCCCGACCACCGGCAGCCGCCCGGGTCGTCGAAGCGACCTCAGAACCGGTCGCTCGGCCGGTACGTCCCCCAGACCTCCCGCAGCACGCCGCAGACCTCCCCTACGGTGGCCCGGGCCCGCAGCGCCTCCCGCATCGGGTAGAGCACGTTCTCCGTACCCGACGCCGCGGTCCGCAGGTCGGTCAGGGCGCGCTCGACGGCGCCCGCGTCCCGATCGGCCCGCAGCCGCGCCAACCGAGCCGCCTGGGCCGCCTCGATGGCCGGATCGACCCGCAGCGGCTCGTACGGCTCCTCCTCGTCGACGGTGAAGCGGTTGAGCCCGACCACCACCCGGTCGCCGGAGTCGATCTCCTGCGCGATCCGGTACGCCGAGGTCTCGATCTCGCGCTTCTGGAAGCCCGCCTCGATCGCGTCGACCGCCGAGCCGTACCCGGCGACGCGGTCCATCAGCTCCCGTACCCCTGCCTCGATCTCGTCGGTCATCGCCTCCACGACGTACGAGCCGGCGAACGGGTCGACCGTGGCGGTCAGGTCCGTCTCGTACGCGAGCACCTGCTGGGTACGCAGGGCCAGCCGGGCCGCCTTCTCGGTGGGCAGCGCGATCGCCTCGTCGAAGCTGTTCGTGTGCAGCGACTGGGTTCCGCCGAGCACGGCGGCCAGACCCTGCACGGCGACCCGGACCAGGTTCACCTCGGGCTGCTGGGCGGTGAGCTGCACCCCGGCCGTCTGGGTGTGGAAGCGCAGCATCAGCGACTTCGGATTCTCGGCACCGAACTCGTCCCGCATCAGGTTGGCCCAGATCCGGCGGGCGGCCCGGAACTTCGCCACCTCCTCCAGCAGGGTGGTCCGGGCCACGAAGAAGAACGACAGCCGGGGCGCGAAGTCGTCGACCGCGAGCCCGGCGGCGAGCGCGGCGCGGACGTAGGAGATGCCGTTGGCCAGGGTGAAGGCGATCTCCTGCACCGGAGTCGCCCCCGCCTCAGCCATGTGGTAACCGGAGATGGAGATGGTGTTCCACCTCGGCACCTCCTTGCGGCAGTACGCGAAGGTGTCCGCCACCAACCGCAGCGAAGGCTTGGGCGGGAAGATGTACGTGCCCCGGGCGATGTACTCCTTGAGGATGTCGTTCTGGATGGTGCCGTTGAGCGCCGTACCGGCCACCCCGGACTCCTCCGCCACGAGTTGGTACAGCAGCAGCAGGACCGATCCCGGCGCGTTGATGGTCATCGAGGTGGAGACCCGGTCCAACGGAATGCCGTCGAAGAGCGTGCGCATGTCCTCGACGGAGTCGATCGCGACACCCACCTTGCCGACCTCGCCGTGCGCGATCGGGTGGTCGGAGTCGTACCCCATCTGGGTGGGCAGGTCGAAGGCGACGGAGAGTCCCATGGTGCCGGCGGCGAGCAGTTGGTGGTAGCGCGCGTTGGACTCGGCGGCGGTGCCGAACCCGGCGTACTGGCGCATGGTCCACGGCCGGGAGGTGTACATCGTCGGGTAGACGCCCCGGGCGTACGGGAACGTCCCCGGCGCACCGAGGCGGGCGTCCAGGCCCTCCGGTACGTCGGCGGCGTCGTAGACCGCCTTGATCGGGAAACCCGACTCGCTCGACCGACCTTCACTCATGACCCGCATGGTAGATCCCAGCATCTGGATCGCCGACGGATGCCGGTTCCCGGAGCGCGGAGCGGGTTCGCGGACGAGTGAGTGAGCCGGCACTGGGCGTCGAGAAAACCCCCACTACCAGTGAGCAGGCAGACACGTACGGTCGAGTTCTGTGAGACTCTGGCGGTTGTCTTTCCCTTCTGCGGTCGGAACCCGCAATATAGGGGGGTTCTGTCCTGTGCCCCCTCGATTCTCTCGGTGGCTTTTCTGTGACTCAGATCCCGACGTGGAGTGGCGGACCGGCCAATCCCACCAACGGACGTGCGGCACCCGGCATCACCATCGGCGGTCGGTACTCGTTGCGGGCGGCGGTCGGCCACGGCGGCATGGGCACGGTGTGGCGCGCGGCCGACACCCTGCTGCGCCGCGACGTGGCCGTGAAGGAGGTCGTGCTCCCACCCGGGCTGGCCCCGACCGACCGCGACGCGATGTACGAGCGCACGCTCCGCGAGGCCCGGGCCGCAGCCGCCCTCCAGCACCCGGCGGTGGTGCAGGTCTACGACGTGGTGACCGAGGGCGGGCGGCCCTGGATCGTGATGGAGCTGCTCGACGCGCGCAGCCTCGCCGACATGGTCATCGAGGACGGGCCGCTGGCTCCGCGCGCCGTCGCCAAGATCGGAATCGCCCTGCTCGGCGCCCTGGAGGTGGCCCACGCGATCGGGGTGCTGCACCGGGACGTGAAACCGGCGAACGTGTTGATCTGCTCCGACGGGCGGTGCGTGCTCACCGACTTCGGCGTGGCCCGGATGCCGACCGACGTCCAGCTCACCACTCCCGGCATGGTGCTCGGCTCGCCACACTTCATCTCGCCGGAGCGGGCCATGGGCCACGACTTCGGCCCGCCCAGTGACCTCTTCTCGCTCGGCGTGACGCTCTACACGGCGGTGGAGGGCCGACCGCCGTTCGACAAGGGCGACCCGATCGAGACGATGCACGCGGTGGTCGAGGACCCGCCCGCGCCACCGGTCCGGTCCGGGGCACTGACCGGGGTCCTGCTCGGTCTCCTGGAGAAGGACCCGTCCCGCCGGCTCGACGTCAACCGGTCCCGCACCATGCTGCGGGAACTCCTGGCCGGTCCGTTGGCGAGCAACCCGGCCGGGCACCTGATGACCGACCCGTACGCGGTGGTCCCGCCCCAGCGCTCCCCGTGGCAGCAGCCGGCGGCTTCGCAGCAGCAGGCCACGCAGCAGCAGGCGGCCGCGCAGCAGGCGAACCGGTCCCAACCCGCGACCAACGGGGAGATCGGCGGGCGGGCCATGCTCGCTCCCGGCGAGTCGTTGGCCGACCGGCTGGCCCGGAACGCCCGCGACGCCGCCGCCTCGGCCCGACCGCCGGTGGGCGGCCCGAACCCGATGGACACGCCGACCGGCGCCATGCCACACGCCGCCGGCGGCCGACGTGGCGGCCAGACCCACGGCGGACACGGCGGCCCACTCGACACGCCGACCGGCGCCATGCCCGGCCAGGGTGGCCGGGCCGGCACCGTGCACACGGCCAGCGGCGGCGGCGTGGGCCGCACCTTCTCCGGGGCCCGCCAGGCCAGCGGCAGCCTGGTGCAGACGGTCAAGGGCTGGCCCCGCAAGGTGCAGCTCGCGGCGGCGGGCGGGGTGGCGGCAGTGCTGCTGATCAGCATCGTGGCGCTCTCGCTGGGCGGTGGCGACGACCCCGAGGGCACGACGACGCCGCCTCCGCAGGCCGGTAGCAGCCCCGGAGCGGCGGTACCGGCGGCGTTCGCCACAAAGCCACACGCCGAACGCGGCGTCTCGATCAACGTTCCGAAGGACTGGAGGAAGGCGACCCCGAAGAAGGCCGTCTATATCGACTACACCGACCCGGACGGCAGCGGTCGACGGGTACGGGTCCTGGTCGAGGACTTCAAGGGCGACGAGTCGCGCCGCTGGGCGGAGATCGCCGAGAACGGGTTGAGGTCGAGCAAGACCTGCGCCAAGCCCTATCAGCAACTGGGACTGACCGACGAGGAACTGGGCGGCAAACCCGCCGCCCAACTGGAGTACACCTGCGGTCCCGACGGTCAGCAACGGCACGGCATCTGGCGGGGAACCGTCCAGGGCGGCAAGGTGTACTCGTTCTACCTCACCACCCCCAGTGACCGGTTCGACGAGAGCAAGGCGATCTTCGACGAGATGGTCCGGTCCTTCAAGCTCACCTCCACCAGCTGACCGCAGCCGGCCGAGGCCGGGGGCCGGGGGGCGGTGCCGTCCGGTCGGCGTGCTATCACAGTCCGATGGCGGCAGAACCAAACCAGCGGCAGGCACCCCCCGACGAGCTGGCCGAATTGCGTGGCCGGGCCCAGGCCTGGCTCGACGACGACCCCGACCCGGCGACCCGGGACGAACTGCGGGGCGTACTCGACCGGTTGCCGGCGAGCGCGGCCGAACTGGCGGACCGGTTCGCCGGGCCACTGACCTTCGGCACCGCCGGGCTCCGTGGACCGATGCGGGCCGGGCCCAACGGGATGAACCTGGCCGTGGTCACCCAGGCCGCGGCCGGGCTGGTCGGCTGGCTCGCCGCCCAGGACGCCGCCGGCCCACTGCTGATCGGGTACGACGCCCGGCACGGCTCGAAGGCGTTCGCCGAGCGGACCGCCCGGGTGGCCACCGGGGCGGGACGGCCGGCGCTGGTGCTCCCCCGGCCCCTGCCCACCCCGATCCTCGCGTACGCCGTCCGGGCCCTCAAGGCAGTCGCCGGGGTGATGGTCACCGCCAGCCACAACCCGCCACAGGACAACGGCTACAAGGTCTATCTCGGTGCCGAACTCGGCGGTCCCCTGGGCGCGGGCGCCCAGATCGTGCCGCCGGTCGACGCCGAGATCGAGCAGGCGATCCGAGCGGTCGGGCCGCTGGCGGCGGTGCCGCTGGCTCACCCCGGCGAGGTGCTCGGTGACGAGGTCGTGACGGCCTACGTCCAGGAGACCGCGGCACTGGTCGACCAGCGGTCGTCCCGCGATCTCCGCATCGCGTACACGCCGCTGCACGGGGTGGGCGCGGCGGTGTTCACCTCGGTATTCGCCCGAGCCGGCTTCGCCATCCCCGGGGTGGTGCCAGAGCAGGCCGAACCCGATCCGAACTTCCCGACCGTCCCGTTCCCGAACCCGGAGGAACCGGGCGCCACCGACCGGCTGCTCGCGCTGGCCCGGACCATCGACGCCGACATCGCGATCGCGAACGACCCGGACGCCGACCGGTGCGCCGTGGCGATCCCCGACCCGGCGCGCGGCTGGCGGATGCTGCACGGCGACGAGGTGGGCGTACTGCTGGCCGACCATCTCATCTCCCGGGGACAGGCCGGACTCTTCGCCACCACGATCGTCTCCTCGTCCATGCTGCGTGCCGTCTGCGAGGCGGACGGCCTGCCGTACGCGGAGACGCTCACCGGGTTCAAGTGGATCGTCCGGGCCGAGGCGGCCGACGGCGAGCCCCTGCGGTACGGCTACGAGGAGGCCCTGGGCTACTGCGTCTCCCCCGAACATGTCCGGGACAAGGACGGGATCAGCGCGGCACTCATGTTCGCCGAACTCGCGGCGGGGCTGAAGGCGCGGGGGCTCACCGTGGCACACCGGCTCGACGAACTGGCCCGCGCGCTCGGCGTGTACCTGACCGACCAGCTCTCGGTCCGGGTCGACGACCTGAGCGAGATCGGGACCACGATGGCGTACATCCGGTCCAAGACCCCGAAGACCCTGCTCGACGAGCCGGTGACCTCGGTGGAGGACCTCGCCCCGACGGCGGACGTGCTGATCCTGCGTACCGGCTCGGCCCGGGTGGTGGTCCGGCCGTCCGGAACCGAGCCCAAGCTGAAGGCGTACCTCGAAGTGGTGGAACCGGTCGTCGACGACGACGTGGCGGCGGCCCGGGAACGCGCCGCCGCGTCGGTCCGCGCGCTGCGGACCGAGACCGCCGCAGCCCTGGGCATCTGGTAGCCCCTCGCGCCGGCCCGTCCGACGGACGGGCCGGTACGTGGTTCGGCGGCGGTCAGGCCCGGGTGCCCAGGGCTGTCTGGATGGCCCGGGAGAGCGCCGCGATCACCAGCGCCACGGACGGCCGGATCGTGGACTCCTCCAGGCCGCCCCCGTCGGTGAAGCCCGCACCCCGGGCGATCTCCGCCAGCCGCTTCTGGGCGTCCTCGGCCGCCGGCCCGGTCAGTCCCAGGTTCGGCTGCACCCGGATCGCCGCCATCACGGCCGCGAGCGCGGCGGTCCGCTCGTCCGGCACCCGCTCCCCGGTCAACGCGTCGGCAAGCCGACCACGGATCTCGGCCTCCACTGACGGGTCGAGCACCGGATAGCGGTGGATGTGGATGTAGCCGAGTTCGGTCTCGTCGACGTCGCTGATCACCCCTCGCTCACAGAGCCCGCCGAGGATCCGGTCGCGCAGCCCGTGACGCAGCCGCTGCACCCACGACGCCGGGGTGTGTGGGGTGTCGGCGGCGATCCGGGCGAGGACGGCGTCGGCGATCGGATCGCCGATCGGCGTGGCGTCGGTGGCCACGATCGAGCCGTCGGAGAAGGCGACCCGGCCGGCGAGCGCCAGATCGACCAGCACGGCCGCGGCCATTCCCAGGTCGAGTCCGATCCGTGACCCGGTCGCCTTGCCGGATTTATCGTCGTAGCCGAGTAGCAGCAACTCCTCGGCCAACCCAACACCAGTCATGGCCGGAGACGGTAGCCGTTTCGCGCCAGTCGCGCATGCGTCCCGGCCGGCGGTGTCACGTCCGTGGTTGATCCGGCCGTTCGGGCCACCCCGGAAGAGGTTGATGTCGATCACCGGGTGACCGCCGACGAGTCGGTCGGTCGTCCCCGTTGGTTGGTCAGAACCGGGGCATTCCGCCGAACTGCCGGTCACCCGCGTCGCCGAGCCCCGGCACGATGAACATCTTGTCGTTGAGCTGCTCGTCGATCGCGGCGGTCACCAGGCGCAGCGGCAGCCCGGAGCGCTCCAGCCGGGCGATGCCGTCCGGCGCGGCCAGTACGCAGAGCACGGTGATGTCGGTGCAGCCCCGGTCGGCGAGCAGCCGGCAGCAGTGCTCCAGCGATCCGCCGGTGGCCAGCATCGGGTCCAGCACCAGCACCGGTCGACCGGTCAGATCGGTGGGCAGCGACTCCATGTAGGCGCGCGGCTCGTACGTGTGCTCGTCGCGGGCCAGCCCGACGAAGCCCATCGACGACTCGGGCAGCAGGGCCAACGCCGAGTCGGCCATGCCCAGCCCGGCCCGGAGCACCGGGACCAGCAGCGGCGGGTTCGCCAGCCGGATCCCCTCGGTGGGCGCCACCGGAGTGTCGATCGGGAAGCGTTCGACCGGCAGCGACCGCGCGGCCTCGTACACCAGCATGGTGGTGAGTTCGTGCAGTGCGGCCCGGAACGACGCCGAGTCGGTCCGGGCATCACGCATCACGGTCAGCCGCGTCTGGGCCACGGGATGGTCTACGACGAGTACGTCCACGGTCGCTCAACCTACTAGCAACCGTCGCCCGGCCGAATCCGGCGGTCGCCACCCGGCTACCGACGGGCACCGGCCGGCACCCGACTATGGCCAAGATCACACGGGCGTACCGGTGCGTAGACTTGCCGGCATGACGGCGACAACGACGTCGGCCCGGTCCGACCTGTCCGAGGTGGGGCGTTCCGAGGCGACCCTGCGGACCTTCCTGCACGGCCTGCCCGGGGTGGACCAGGTCGGCGCGGAGCAGCGGGCGGCGATGCTCGGCACCCGCTCCATCAAGACCACCGCCAAGGCGTGGGCGATCGATCTGGCGATCCGGATGGTCGACCTGACGACGTTGGAGGGCGCCGACACGCCGGGCAAGGTCCGCGCGCTGGCCGCCAAGGCGCTGCGTCCGGACCCGGCAGACCCGTCGTGCCCGGCCGTCGCCGCGCTCTGCGTCTATCCGACGATGGTTCCGGTGGCCGCATCCGCGCTCTGGGGTGCCGCGAGCGGTCTGGGCCGCCCGACCACCGGTGGGAGCCGGATGGGCCTGCTCGGCGAGCCCGTCGACGGCGGGGGCCCGGCGGCCGGTGGGCCTCCGGTCGGCGGCACCGGCCGGGTGCACCTGGCCAGCGTCGCGACGGCGTTCCCGTCCGGACAGGCGCCACTGGAGGTCAGGCTCGCCGACACCCGGGCCGCGGTGGCCGGCGGGGCGGACGAGATCGACATGGTGATCAGCCGGGGTGCCTTCCTCTCCGGCCGCTACCAGCAGGTCTACGACGAGATCGTCGCGGTGAAGGCGGCCTGTGGCGACGCCCACCTCAAGGTCATCCTGGAGACCGGCGAGCTGGCCACCTACGACAACGTCCGGCGGGCCTCCTGGCTGGCGATGCTGGCCGGCGCCGACTTCATCAAGACCTCGACCGGCAAGGTGCCGGTGGCGGCCACCCTGCCGGTGACCCTGGTGATGCTGGAGGCGGTACGCGACTTCCGGGAGGCCACCGGCCGGCAGGTCGGGGTCAAGCCGGCGGGCGGCATCAAGACCACCAAGGACGCCGTCAAGTACCTGGTGCTGGTGAACGAGACCGCAGGCGAGGACTGGCTGCACCCGGACTGGTTCCGGTTCGGCGCCTCCAGCCTGCTCAACGACCTGCTGATGCAGCGCACCAAGCTGACCACCGGCGTCTACTCCGGTCCCGACTACTTCACCCTGGACTGACGATGTTCGAATACGCTCCCGCCCCTGAGTCCCGCTCGGTGGTCGACCTCAAACCGTCGTACGGGCTGTTCATCGGCGGTGACTTCGTCGAGCCCGGCGACGGCGGTTCGTTCAAGTCGATCAACCCCGCCTCCGAGGAGGTGCTGGCCGAGGTCGCCGAGGCCGGACCCGGCGACGTCGACCGGGCGGTCCGGGCCGCGCGGCGGGCGTACGACGAGGTGTGGGGGCCGATGCCCGGACGGGACCGGGCGAAGTACCTGTTCCGGATCGCCCGGATCATCCAGGAGCGCGCCCGCGAACTGGCCGTACTGGAGTCGCTGGACAACGGCAAGCCGATCCGGGAATCCCGGGACGTCGACATTCCGCTGGTCGCGGCGCACTTCTTCTACTACGCCGGCTGGGCCGACAAGCTCGGCCACGCCGGCCTGGGCAGCGACCCCCGCCCGCTGGGCGTGGCCGGTCAGGTCATCCCGTGGAACTTCCCGCTGCTGATGCTCGCCTGGAAGATCGCCCCGGCGCTGGCCACCGGCAACACCGTGGTGCTCAAGCCGGCCGAGACCACGCCGCTCACCGCGCTGCTCTTCGCGGAGATCTGCCAGCAGGCCGACCTGCCGCCCGGAGTGGTCAACATCGTCACCGGGGCCGGCGCGACCGGGCAGGCGCTGGTCGAGCACGACGGCGTGGCCAAGGTCGCGTTCACCGGCTCCACCGACGTCGGCCGGCAGATCGCCCGGTCGGTGGCCGGCACGCGCAAGAGGCTCACCCTCGAACTCGGCGGTAAGGCGGCGAACATCGTCTTCGACGACGCGCCGGTCGACCAGGCCGTCGAGGGCATCGTCAACGGCATCTTCTTCAACCAGGGCCACGTCTGCTGCGCCGGCTCCCGGCTGCTGGTCCAGGAATCGGTGTACGACGAGGTGCTCGCCGGGCTCAAGCGGCGGATGGCCCAGCTACGGGTCGGTGACCCGCTGGACAAGAACACCGACGTCGGCGCGATCAACTCGGCCGCCCAACTCGAGCGGATCCGCACGCTGACCGAGATCGGGTCGGCCGAGGGCGCCGAACGGTGGTCCCCGCCGTGTGAACTGCCGGACCGGGGGTTCTGGTTCGCCCCGACGATCTTCACCGGAGTCAGCCAGACCCACCGGATCGCCCGGGACGAGATCTTCGGACCGGTGCTGTCGGTACTGACCTTCCGGACCCCCGCCGAGGCGGTGGAGAAGGCCAACAACACCCCGTACGGGCTGTCGGCCGGGATCTGGACCGACAAGGGCTCCCGGATCCTGTGGATGGCCGACCGGCTCCGGGCCGGCGTGGTGTGGGCCAACACGTTCAACAAGTTCGACCCCACCTCGCCGTTCGGCGGGTTCAAGGAGTCGGGCTACGGCCGGGAGGGCGGCCGGCACGGGCTGGAGGCGTACCTCGATGTCTGACGGTGGCGGTGGCGGGATGGTTGACGGCGGCGGTCGGCCGGAGCGGGTCGACGTGCGGAAGACGTACAAGCTCTTCATCGGCGGGAAGTTCCCGCGCAGCGAGTCGGGACGGTCGTATCCGGTGCAGAACTCGAACGTGGCGCTCGCCTCCCGCAAGGACGTCCGGGACGCGGTGCTGGCGGCCCGGGCGGCTGTCAAGGGCTGGTCGGGCACGACCGCGTACAACCGGGGTCAGGTCCTCTACCGGGTCGCGGAGATGCTGGAGGGGCGACGGGACCAGTTCGTCGGGCTCGGTGTGCCGGCCGCCGAGGTGGACGAGGCGATCGACCGCTGGGTCTGGTACGCCGGCTGGTCCGACAAGATCACCCAGGTGTACGGCAACGCGAACCCGGTCGCCGGCCCCTACTTCAATCTGTCCGCGCCGGAGCCGACCGGAGTGGTCGGGGTGCTCGCCCCCGCCGAACCGGCGCTGCTCGGGCTGGTCAGCGTCGTGGCACCGGCAATCGTCACCGGCAACACCGTGGTGGTGCTGGTCGCCGACACCAGCCCGCTGCCGGCGATCACCCTGTCCGAGGTGCTCGCCACCTCGGACCTGCCCGGCGGGGTGGTCAACCTGCTGACCGGCCGCCCGACCGAGACCGGGTCCTGGCTGGCCGGGCACATGGACGTGAACGCGCTCGACCTGACCGGCGTCACCGACCCGGAGTTCGGCGCCGAACTGGAGCGGGCCGCCGCCGGAAACCTCAAGCGCGTCCTTCGGCCCCCGGCCGGGCCGGTCGACTGGGCCGCCGACCCCGGCATCGGCCGGATGACCGCCTTCCTGGAGACCAAGACGGTCTGGCACCCCAAGGGCATCTGACGGTCAGTGTCGTTTCTGGCACACTCCGGTCGCATGACCGAGCCGGTGCCACAGACCCGGAGCAGTCTCGTCCGGGACCTTCGCGCCCTGGGCGTACGCCCGGGGGCCACCCTCCTGCTGCACGCGTCGCTCCGATCCCTCGGCTGGGTCTGCGGCGGCGCCCCGACGGTGGTCCGGGCCCTGCTCGACGTGCTGGGTGACGGCGGGACGCTGGTCGTACCGGCGTTCAGCCGGGAAAACCGCGACCCGTCCCGGTGGTCCCACAACCGGGTACCGGAGGTGTGGTGGCCGGCGATCCGCGCCGAGCTTCCGGCGTTCGACCCGGCCGTGACACCCTGCCGCGAGCTGGGACTGATCGCCGAGACGGTCCGGACCTGGCCTGGCGCCTTCCGCAGCGGCCATCCGCAGACCTCGTTCGCCGCGGTCGGCGCCCGGGCCCGGGAGTTGACCGCCCGGCATCCGATCACCTCGGAACTCGGCCCGGAGTCGCCGCTGGGCGCGATCGAGGCGGCCGGGGGTGACACGTTGCTGCTCGGCGTTGGATACGACAAGTGCACCGCGTTCCATTTGGCGGAGTACCGCCTGCCCGGGCTGGGGCGGCGGCCGAACCGGTGCGTGGTGCTGGCGCCAGAGGGCCGGCGGTGGACGACATACCAGGCGGCCACCCTGGACGACGGCGACTTCATGGAGCTCGGACAGACTTTCGAATCGACCTCGGCGAAAATCGTGCGGATCGGCGGCGTGGGCGGTGGGGAGGCCCGGCTGTTCTCCGTCAACGCGGCGGTCGCGTTCGCGGCCACCTGGCTAGCCCTCCATCGCGGCGTCGCCGGATAGGTGATCTCCGTTGACGGGGCGGCGCGCCGATGGACCGCTTGGAGATCAAGGAAGTACCCTCGGGATCCGTGCAAAGGGCGCGCCGATGACGTCGTATTACGGGCACGTGCATGATGGGCCGGTTCGGCCTCATCGGCTGACCATCGAGCAGTTCGTCGCACTGGGGCAGGGGGATGGCGACCGACACGCCATCGGGGTCCTCTCCGCCAGCCAGCGCTCCAAACGGAGACTGCAACTGCGTGCGGTGGTACAACGGGCGGCGAAACTGGGCGACGACATCGCCGCGATCGTGGCCGAGGCAACGCGACTGCTCGGCGAGGCCGAGGCCGCCCGGCCGGAGTCCGTCCACTCGGTACTGGCTCACCCGTACCTCGACAACTGGGCCAGCTCCTGTCTGCGTCGGCTGCTCCCGGTCGACGGGTCCGGACTGTCCAGGCCGCCGGGAATCGAGGACGAACTCGGGTACCTGACCGCTCTCGCCGCCGCAGCCGCGGCAAAGGCCGGGCTGCCCTTCGAGATCACGCTGCCGGTCCGGGACGGCGTGGCGGCCCTTCCCACGCTCGGTGCGGTGGTGGGGCTGGGTGGCCGCCGGATTCACGTGGTCGGCGAGGGGGCGACACTGACCTTCGTCGGCGAGCTACACACCGTCGTGGTGGCCAGTCCGTTCCGGCGGGAGTCGGCGCACTGGCTCCCGGTCCGGCGAATCCTGGTCGACGGTCCTCGACGCCGCTACGCGGTACGGATCGAGGACCTCGATCCCTACCGGGACTGCCACCAGTGGCCTCCGGCGGCACGGCTCGACGGGTCGGCGGCGCTTCACTTCGACCGCCTGTGCCGGGAGGCATGGTCCGTGCTGGACACGGAATACTCCGACCATGCGCAGGGGATGCGCGCGGCGCTCGTC
This sequence comes from Plantactinospora solaniradicis, assembly GCF_042658085.1. NCBI lineage: Bacteria > Bacillati > Actinomycetota > Actinomycetes > Micromonosporales > Micromonosporaceae > Plantactinospora > Plantactinospora solaniradicis. Next base: position 454,342 of record NZ_JBHSPR010000001.1, read on the forward strand.
TCCCTCGTGCCGCTCGCGCCGTCGGATGGCGGTAGGAGCCAGGGTGCCACGTCGTTCCACGCGTACGGGTCACTGGCGGTGTCGACGAGTTCCACACCGGAAGCGCTGGCGTTGTCCCTGATCCACGAATTCCAGCACATGAAACTGGTAGCGATCCTCGACCTGTACACCCTCTACGAATCGGACGGTGTCGCCCGGTACATCGCTCCGTGGCGCTCCGATCCTCGCCCAATTTCCGCCGCACTCCACGGCGCCTACGCCCACCTCGGTGTCTGCGACTTCTGGCGACGGCGCCGTCTGTTGTCGGCGGATCCGAGAGCCGCTCGGACCGCACACTTCGAATTCGCCCTCTGGCGCCGACTCACGCTGCTCGCGGTACACGATCTCCTGAACGCGGGCGAACTGACCGAACTCGGCAAAGGGTTCGTCACGCCGTTGCGGGACCGGTTGGAAGCCTGGGCCGGGGAACCGTTGCCGCCGGACATCGACCGGGCCGCCACCGACGCCGCGCTCGGGTACGCGGTGCGATGGCGTCTGCTGAACGCGACACCGGATCCGTCGACCCTCGCCCGGCTGGCGGCAGCGCCCCGGCCGGCCTGGCTGGCCGACTCGGCCGAACCGGTCGACGCACTGGTGTCCGGGAGGTCGCCTTTTCCGGCACCGGCCACGTCCGAGCCGACCCTCGCCACCCTGATCCGGTCGAGCATGCACACGACCACCGCACAGGCTGCCGTGTCCACTCCGCATCAGGGGGACGTCGCCTACCTTGCCGGCCGGTACGACGACGCCGTCCAGGCGTACATGGCAGGGATCCGCCCCGACGACCTGGACGCTTGGGTCCGACTGGTCGTAGCGACAGCGCGAGCCACCACCCACCCGACCGTCGTATCCAGATCCCTGATCGACCATCCTGGACTGGTTAACAGGTTGTACCTCGCCGCCGGCGGTCGGGTCCCGCCGGTGACGGTTGCCGAGTGGCTGACCACGGCATTGCGCTAGACCGGCTCCAATTCGATGTCGATGTTGATGCGCCGGCCATCACGGATCGCGGCCGTGTTGGGATGTTCCTCGCCGAGTACCTGCAGGGACAACTCGAGCGCCTTCTGGGTCTGTTGCCGCGCGTCGTGCAGCGCACCGGTGTCCCGGAGACTGATCGCCAGGTTGGCGGTCGCCGCGATCGTGGTCGGGTGTTTCCGGCCGAGCCGCTCCACCAGCTTGCCCTGGGTACGCTCGTCGAGGCGCCGGGCGTCGGCCTGGCTGCCGGTGACGTGGCGGGCGTTCGCCAGGTTGAGCCGGCAGGCCAGTGTGAACGGATGGTCGTCGCCGAGGGCGTCGGCGAACTGCTCGGCGGTCTCCTCGAGGGTCGGCAACGCGGCCTCGGGGTCACCGGCCCGGAGCAGGATCATGCCGAGATCGTTCGCCGCACCCAGCGCGAGCGGGTTGTCGGCACCGTACTCGTCGCGGAAGTACGCCAACGCGTCCTCCACCTGTACCCGAGCCAGGGCCTGGTCGCCGAGCGCGGAGTGGAGGCAGGCGGACTCCAGCAGGCACTGCATGGAGTCTGGATGCCGCTCCCCGAGTGCCTTCTGCGACCGACGGAGGCTGTCGTCGAGCAGCGCGACGGCCTCCCGGGGTCGCCCCATCCGGCGCAGCGTGACCGCCAGGCTCTTGGCCGCCCACAGGCTGACCCGGTCGTCGTCGCCGAGTTGGGCCTGGCAGTCCTGCAGGGCAGCCGCCAGCAGTTCCTGAGATGCCCCCAGGTCACCCTGCGCACGCGTGTCACGACCGAGCGCCACGGCGGAGAAAAGCGTCCAGTAGTCGCGCTCTCCCAGCACCTTGCGCCGGCGGCGCAGCGTGTCCGTATCGATCTGCGCGGCCTCGCGGTAGTTCCCGTTGACCCGCTCGGCCAGAGCGGCGTTGTTCGCCGCCATCAGCGTCCGGAAATGGTCGTCGCCGTAGGCGCTCCGCCAGCTCACCCAACTCTGCCGGGTCAGCGCCGCCGCTTCCCGATAGCGTCCGAAGTTCAGGAGATCCGCGGCTAGTCCGCCGGCCGCTTCGAGGGTGTAGAAGTGGTCCGCCCCCAGCATGTCCGTCAGGCGGGGCAACACCTCTTCGCTGATCGCGAGGGATTGGCGGGAGCGACCGGCGTCCCGCAGCGCGTTGGCGAGCTGGACGCGCATCCGCAGGACCAGGGCGTCCTCCGCGTCGAACGTCGCGGACCACTGTTTCAGGGCGGCCTCGGCCAGTTCCTCGCTGCCGGCGAGGTCGCCACGGAGGCGGAGGTACCGCACCATGTCGAGGACCAGTTGCCGGATGGCGTCGTCCCGGGACTCCAGCGCACCGGACGGTTCGAGGTGCGGGCGCAGTTCCTCGTAGGTCGACCAGTTGTCCCGGTCGTCCACCCCGCCCTGCCTCGCCGCCGACGTGGCCGCGAGGATCTCCTGGACCTGCACCCGGCTCTCCGCCCTCGCCTCGACGCTCATCGCGTCCCTGATCACCGTTTGTACCAGCCGATGAACCCGAATCGCGTTGATTGCCGGATCTACCCGGGCGAGCGCGTACCGTCCGATATCCTGGATCAACGCACCGTGCAGCAACGGGTCCCGCATCGCACGGTCGACCTTCGCGAGTTCCTCGACCATCCGAGGCGTCGACAGCAGCCAGGTCGGAATCGGTTCCGGCGAGAAGAACGAGAAGAGTTCCAGCAGGCGGGCGGCGGCGGGCCGGCTCTTGCGGAGTCGTTCCATCGACAGGCTCCAGGTCACCGCGGCCGAGTGCGGATAGCCCTGTGGTGGCTTCTCCGCAAGCATCTCGGGCAGCCGGGTGTCCAACAGGTTCAGGTAGCTCCGTACCGGCATCGCGGTGGTGGCCAGCCAGGCCGCCGCCTGCTCCACCACCAGCGGCAGGTCGCCCAGCCGCTCGGCGACGGCCTCGGCGTCGCTCGGCATCAGGGTCTGTACCCGACGGGAGATCAGCTGGACGCTCTCGGCCCGCTCGAAGACCCCGATCTCGAGGTACTCGGCGACATGGGTCCAGCTCTGGTTGCGGGTCGTGACGATCACGTCGCCGGGACCGTCGGGCAGGAACTCCCGGATCTGCTCCGGTTCCTCCGGGTTGTCGAAGATGATCAACCATCGGGGGAACCGGCTGCCCTGGCGCAACGCCTGCAGGACGGCCTCGACCTGCTCGTTGACGGTCGACCCGGCGAGCTTGAGCTGACCGGCGAGTTTGGCCAGTTCGGCGCGGACGATCTGCGGCTGGTCCGCGGAGATCCACCAGACGATGTCGTAGTAGGCGGCGAACCGGTGCGCGTACTCCAGGGCGATCTGGGTCTTGCCGACCCCACCCAGTCCGAGCAGTGCCAGGGGTTGGGCGGTCGGGTGCCGGTGCAGCCGGTTCCGCAGCTTCTCCACGATCGCGTCCCGGCCGGTGAACGCCGGGTTCCGCGCCGGTACCCGCCAGATCGGCGGCAGCGCGGCCGGGAACCGTGGCCAGGTCCGGCTCTCGCCCGCCCCCGGAGACGACACGTCCATCAGGTCGAGGGCGGCCAGCAGGGCCTCCCGGGCGCGTGTCCCCGACACCCCGTGCAGGTCGACCACGTCCCGCTCCTCGAACATCGCGGGCGTGGGCGTGGTGTCGAACCGGATCGGCACGAGGAAACGGCCCGGTCCGTCGTACTCCCTTTCCTGGCCGCGCCGCCATAGTCGGGCCGCCTCCCGCGAACGCGCGTACTCCTCCGACAGCAGCACGAGAATCCGCTCGGCCCGGTCGACCTCCTCCACCGACACACGCTGCTCGACCAGGCGGCTCTGCTGGCTGACCCGGGACAGCTCGGCGGCCACCCACTCCGCCCAGATCCGGTCCCGTGGGGCGTAACTGATCACCAGCTCCCCAGGGCTGAGCGGGGCACGCCGCTCGAAGTCCGCGAGCCACCGCAGTCGCCGGGTCTCGGGCATGGTGATCGGCAGTTCGACCGGCGTCCCGACCACTATCCCGGTCAGCCGCTCGTACGCCGCGAGTAACGTCCCCTCCTGCCGGGGGCGGTCACCGAACGCCGCCAGGATCTCCTCGTAGGCGTAGTAGACCTTGTAGGGGATCTCCACCGAGCCCCAGTACTTGTCGGAGTCCTGCCGGTCCAACGCCCGGACGAACGGCTCGAACAACTGCCGCGCGTGGGTACGGCTGCGTTCCAGCTTCGTCTGCTCACCGTCCTCGACCCGGGTCGGCACCGGAAAGATCCGGATCGGCTGCCCGTGTCGTAGGTTGCGGATCGACCGGGCCACCGATACCGCACCCTGGATGCTCTGCGTGCTCATCGTGAAGCAGTTGATCAGCACGTCCGGCAGCAGCACCGTGCAGATGCCGGCGGTGTCGCTCAACCCGGTCCGGCTGTCGATCAGCACGTAGTCGTAGTGGTTGCGCAGGTCCTCGCGAAGCGCGGTGAGGAAGACAGCCCCGCCGAGCCGGTCGTAGAAGTCGTCCCAGTTGAACGTGCTGACCCGGGTCGAATACTCCGGACCCTGCCGCCCCGCGGGCACCAGGTCGATCCCGCCGTCGTTGGGGAACGGGAACTCGAGGGAACTGGCGTAGCGCTGGATCTGGGCCAGGTTGGACACCTCGACGGGGTTCAGCACCTCCGAGCTGCCCTCGGCCGGCCGGGTGGCCGCCCTGGCGTACTCACGTACCAGGTCGATCACGCCGTGCGAGCCACGCAGTTCCTTGTCCACCAGGAACGGGTGGAAGTAGCGGTGCAGGCCGGGCGATTCGAGATCCCAGTCGACGGTGAGCACGCGATGGCCGTTGTTGGCGAGCAGCCAGGCGACGTTGGCCAGCGCCATGGTGCGGCCGGTACCACCCTTGTACGAGTAGAAGGTGATGATCCTGCCGGCGTGCTGCCGGGCACCCTCAGGGTCGCTCATGACCACCACCCCTCATGTTGTGCGGTGCGGCACCCGTGCTCTCCCCGGCCCAGTCGCCCGGCTCGGGCTGCTCCTGGTTCTCCGCGACCTCGAGACTGAGAATCGGCCGGGGTGGTGGCCCCTTCGGCACGTCGACGTGCCGTCGAGGCCCGATCAACGTCGAGGGCTCCGGCGCGGGTGCGGGCTCGGCTGACCCGACCGGTCGGACGGAGTCGGTCGACGGATGGAATGCGCTGCCCACCGCCCGCAGATCGGACGGGAACTCCGAGCGGGGATCGGACTCGGGCAGCGGAGTGCCGTCGACGGCGATCTCCGTGATCATCAGGGCGAGGGCGCTGACGAACCGCTCGTACTCGCCGCTGTGCCCGCGCGCGTGCTCCCGGAGCAGCTCGCGCAGGTCCTCCCGGTCGTACGTGTCACCGAACCGCGCGTCGCGGTGCTGAAGGTGTTCGAGGGCATCCGGAACCCGGGTCCGCCGCACCCAGAAGATCGGAATGAGCCGGGCCTGGCGACTCCCGCCGCGCTGCTGCCAGCGACGGACCCTGGTACTGAACACCGCCCATTCCTTCCCGCAGAATTCACTGCGGAAGTAACGCGGCGAGAATAATGCGATCATGGTTTGGGCGCGGCAGAGCGCCTCGACCAATTCCCGTGGCCAGTCGTCCCCGATGCGCAGCGCACCGTCGTCATGGAAGCCGACGGCCGTACCACCGTCCTCACCGGTCAGTACGCGGATCTCCGTACTCAGGTCGTTGAAGAACTGCTGTACGCGCACCTTGTCATCGCGCTCCCCGTGCGCGTAACTCAAGAAAAAGTACAGCACCGGCCCTCCCCGGACCCCACGTCGTACGCAACGGGATATCCGATCAACACCGGAGTGGGGGATCGCCGTACGACGAGGAGTTCCCAGTATGCGCAACATACGCGAGTCACGCTCATTGTAGAAAGGCCGCGCACTGCCCGTCCGGACGGGTCCGGGCCGACGGTGTCGTCGGACCACGGACGGCGAATTGCGGATCATCGTGGACGCAGACATCAGTGATCCGTTACGGACCCTGCAGAATGGGTCGGTCGGCTGGCGCGTCCTGGACCGGCCTGCGAAACACCCGTCCACGGCTGAAGATGCGATTCTGCGCCTCCTCCAGCGCCGACACCAGGTCGATCTCGAACGATTCGGGGCTGTCGATCTCGATACGGACCAGTTGGTCCCCACGCGCGAGATTGTGCGGAAAGGTCTGGGCCAGTCCGGCCCGAAGCTCCCCGCTGTGTCGGACCGTCTCCGCGTCCGTCCCGCTGGCCGGCGCCAGCACCGCGACACTCGGATCCATCCGGCCGTCGAACTCGGCGAGTATCCGCCGGTAGGCGGCGAGCTTCGTGATCCACGCGTCGACCAGCAGGACGACGATCTCGTTGTTCCTGCGGGCCTGGTCAAGACGCGCGGACAGATCGTCGAGGTCGAGGACGTCCGACCGGAAGAGACGCTCGGCGGCCAGCGCACGGGCGTGCGCGACGAGTGGGCCCGGCACCGCCGGCCGGTACGCGGCCCAGTCCTGTCCCCGGTCACCGTAGAAACGGATGTCGTCGCGGACCGCGCCCATCTCGGCACGCGTGCCTGCCGCCACTATGAAGTGCACCTGCTGCGTGGCGGCCTCGGCCAGATCCTTGGCCGAGGGCGTCTGGATCGCGGACTCCACGCCCGCGTAGTCGAAGGCGCTCGGCACGCTTTCGGGATCGAAGTTGGGACTCGTCGGCGGGATGCGGTGCTCCTCGACGGTGCGGACGATCTGGGTGGCCAGTGTGGTCAGCAGCGCCTCGTATCGCGGCCGGTGGCTGCGCAGCCGGATAAGCTGGCGAACCGCCTCACCGCCGTCGCCGGGTGTGCCCTCCATGCCGCTGCCACCGGACCAGAGCACCGACAGCAGCGCCGGAGGGTGCTGGCCGGTCTGCTTCGCGTACCGCTCAAGCCGATCAGCGAAGATCCACCACTCGCGTCCGCAGCGCTCGCTGAGAAAGTAGCGCGGCGAGCAGAGCGCGACGAACGCCTGGCAGCTGGCGAGAGCGTTGCGGACCGGTGCGGACCAGGATGAACGGCTGCCACTGTCAGCCGATTCGACGAATCCGACCTCGCCGTCCACACCCGAGATTTCCCTGACCTTGGCCGACAGATCCCGGAAGAAGCGAATCGCGTAGCTGTCGTCGTCGCCCGCAGCACGGCTCAGGAAGAACTGCGTCAACAGCTCCTCCTCCCGCAGGGGCGGATCATGCGGTCGAGCTTCCTGGATCGCGTTGCGCAAAGAGGCCCCGTCGGGACAGAGGTCCCATTCTGGGGGTACGAACGGGCCGGCCGCAAGGTACCGCGGCTGCGTGTCACCACATCCGGCCGGTGCGCGCAGGTCAGCGCGCAATGGAAGATTGTGCGTTGTCCACAGCGCACGCTGCCCTCCGTTGACTCCGGACGCATCGCCTCAGGCGTCAACCTCCTTACTACCGCACGGCCGCTCGTAACTGATCAACTCAACTGCACAATACGAATCGTGCCAGGTCAGCGCCGCTTTATCCGGTCTGGTGTGATCGCACCAATCTATCCCGTAACCCAATCACTACGCAATCGTGCCCGAAGCGTGCATCATGTCTGTGCGGATGTTCGGTCGCCAGCCGTCGCATCCGCCTCGTGATTCTTCCGCCGGCGAGACGGGGGTTGTTCGGGTGACCGCGCCGCAACAGCCCGGGGGCCCTCGCCGCCTGCATTTCTTCCTCAGCTACGCGCGCAGCGACGACGACCCGTACGTCGAGCGGTTCTACAAGGATCTGTGCGCCGAGGTCCGGGTCCGCGCGGGCCTGGCGAGCGGCGCCGAGGTCGGCTTCTTCGACAAGACCAGCATCGAGATCGGCGCGACCTGGTCGGCGGACCTGGTCGACGCCCTCTCCACCGCCTGCTCCTTCCTGGCGCTCTTCTCACCCCGCTACTTCGCCAGCGAACCCTGTGGCCGGGAATGGCAGTTGTTCGCCGAACGCGTGCGCCAGCACGAGGAGACGAACGAGACCCGCTCGGCCGCGCTGCTGCCGGTCCTGTGGCTGCCGCCCCGCCGGATACCCGACGCGGTGCAGGACGTGCAGTACGACCGCGACGTGTTCAGCGACGCCTACCGGCGGGACGGACTGCGCCAGCTGATGCGGCTGCGCCGCAACGAGGACGAGTACATCGATGCGATCAGCATCCTCGCCGACCGCATCGTGGAGAACGCCGCCACCAACCCGCTGGAACCACTGCCGAACAACCCTCGGATCGACTTCCACGGCCTCAGGAGCGCGTTTCACGGCACCGCCGGGACCGGCCCTCCGCCGGCGGACGAGCCCCGAATCCGTCCTCGATCCGACCACGTCCATTTCGTGATCGCCGCGCCCAGCCAGCAGGAGGCCAGTGCGATCCGCCGGGATTTGCACTTCTACGGCGCGGCCTCGGTCGACTGGGCGCCCTACCTGCCGGCACTTCCGGAGTCCCTGGCCAGTTTCGCCCGTGCGGTAGCCGGTAGGCGCGGCCTGAGTTCGGACGTGTCATCCCTGCCGTTGCTACCCGGAACCGGCACGCCCCCGGGCGGCGACTCGATCGTGGTGCTCCTCGTCGACGCCTGGGTGACACAACTCGACGACTACCGGCAGGCCCTGGCCGAACAGGAGACCCAGCAGGCTCCCGCCACCGCCGCGATGGTCCCCCGGAACCACGAGGATCACGAGACGCACCGGAACTGGCGACGACTCTCCGACGGGCTGCGCAGTGTGATGTTGCACCGGGTGGCGAGCGGAGAGCCACTCGCCTACCGGGCTGACATCCTGACCCACCGGTCCTTCGACGAGGATCTGCAGGTGGTCCTGGAGGTTGCCCGCAACCGGGTCTTCGCCCGCGCCGCCGCACCCGACACCGAGACCTCGATACCGAGGCTTACCCGACCAATTCTCGAGGGACCCTGAGCAGGAGGCTGGGATGGTGTCCACACCCGGTTCGGGACGATCTTCCGGGCATATCATCACTTTCTACTCCTACAAGGGCGGCACCGGACGCACGATGGCGCTGGCCAACGTCGCCTGGATCCTGGCCAGCAGCGGGCACCGGGTACTCGCCGTCGACTGGGACCTGGAGTCGCCCGGATTGCACCGCTTCTTCCACCCCCTGCTCACCGACGACCCGCAACTGCACGCCTCGGACGGCGTCATCGACCTCGTCCGGGACTTCGCCGCCACGGTCGTCCAGGGTTCCGGCCAGTCGACGACCACGACCAGGATGGGCCCGGACGTCCGTCGCTACGCGGTCTCCCTCGGCTGGCGGTTCAGCGGCGGCGAACTCGACCTCCTGCCCGCCGGGCGTCAGGGGCCCACGTACTCGGCGACGGTGAGCACCTTCGACTGGCCGAGTTTCTACGATCGGCTGGGCGGTGCCGCCTTCCTGGCCGAACTGCGGCAGAACCTGCGTGACCACTACGACTTCATCCTGATCGACAGCCGCACCGGACTCAGCGACAGCGCCGGCATCTGCACCGTCCTGCTGCCGGACACGGTGCTGAACTGTTTCACCCTCAGCACCCAGAGCATCGACGGCGCGGTGGCGGTCGCCCGGTCCATCCGCAACCTGCGGGCCAACGAACCGGTACGGATCCTGCCCGTGCCGATGCGGGTCGAGGATGGCGAGCAGAGCAAGCTCGAAGCCGGGCGGGACTACGCCTGGCTCCGGTTCGCGCCGTTCCTCGAACACCTGAGCCCGGACGACCAAGCGCGGTACTGGGCCGATGTGGAGATCCCGTACAAGCTGTTCTACGCGTACGAGGAGATCCTGGCGGTGTTCGGTGACCGGGCCCGGCAGCCGACAACGCTGCTGGCCGCGTACGAACGGTTGGCCACGGTCGTCGGCGGTGACCTCGTGCGGCCGCTCGCCCCGTTGGAGGAGGGGACCCGGCGGCACTGGCTGACCCGGTTCGAGCGGACCCGTCCCCGGGCGATGACCCAGGCGCTGGTCAGTTACGCGGCCAGGGACCGGATCTGGGCCGAGTGGGTCGCCGGGGTGATGGCGGAGGTCGGACTGCCGACGATCCTGCGGGAGGTCACCGAACCGGGACCGGGCGGACCGGCCGAGCCGGCACCGGCCGAGGCCGCCGACCTGGTCACCGTGCTGCTCTCCGCGTCCTACCACCTGCCGACCGAAGTAACGGAATGGATCCTGCGCTCGACGGCCGCACCCGAACGCGGCCGGTCGAACGTGCTCACCATCTCGCTGGACGGCACCCCGCCCCCGGAACAGCTCGAACGGTTCGGGGTGCTGGAGTTGTCCGGGATGTCGGCGGAGGGTGCCCGCGCCGGCCTGTTGGCCACGCTCAACCGGCCGGTCGCCGAGCCCGATGGCGCCGGAAGACTCGTCTCGCCACGGTTTCCCACCCCGCCCCAGATCTCCCGGCTACCGCTGCGCAACGCCCGCTTCACCGGCCGACGCCACCTGCTGTCCCAGATCCGCGACCATCTGTCGTCCGCTCCGACCCCGGCCTCGACGTTGACTCTCACCGGCATCGCGGGTGTCGGCAAGAGCCAGATCGCCGTCGAGTACGCGCACCGCTTCGCCGCCGACTACGACGCGGTGTGGTGGATCTCGGCGGCACAGGCCAGCATGGCCCGAGCCGGCCTGGTCGACCTGGCCGACGAGCTGCGGGTACCGGACACCGAGACGGCCGACGACCGGATCAGGCTGCTGCTCGACGTCCTGGAGCGGTCTACCGCGGACCGGCGGTGGTTGCTCGTCTTCGACAACGCCGGAGATCCAGGCGATCTGGCCGGGATCCTGCCCGGCCGAGCGGTGCACGTCCTGGTCACCTCGCGGGGTGCGGGTTGGGACAGTCAGGGAAAGCTCATCGAGGTCGGCCCGTTCGACCGGAACGAGAGCGTCGAACTGCTCCGGCTCCGGATTCCGGCGCTGACCCCGCAGGATGCCGAGCAGGTCGCCCGGCGCCTCGGTGACCTGCCCCTCGCCGTCGAACAGGCGGGTTCGTGGCTCGCGGCGACCAGGATGCCGGTCGACCGGTACCTCACGCTGCTCGACAGCCAGCTGACCCGGCTGCTCGGCGAGAACCTGCCCGCAGGGTACGAACGGGCCGGGCCGGCGACCTGGCTACTCTCCCTCGACCGGCTCCGCGACGAGAAACCGGCGGGAGCCCGGCTCATGGAGTTGCTGGCCTTCTTCGGACCGGAACCGATCCCCGCCTCGCTGCTCTACAGCCGACGGCTGATCGAGATCGTGGCCGGCGAAGACGCGACGCTGCGGGACGTCACCAACTTCGCCGGCGTGGTCGAGCAGGCCCAGCGCTACGCCCTCGCGACCTTCGACCCGAGACACGGCGCCCAACTGCACCGGCTCATGTCGGAGGTCATCCGGCACAGCCTGTCGGACGAACTCGCCGAGCAGCATCGGCGACACGTGCACGAGATTCTGGCCGCCGCCAACCCCGGCGACCCCCACTTGCCCGGCAACTGGCCGGCCTTCGCGGGGCTGTGGCCGCACGTCGTCCCCGTCCAGGCCCATGAGTCGACCGACGACGGCGTCCGCCAGCTCGTTCTCGACATCGGGCGATACCTCTACCGCCGGGGCGACTTCGCCACGAGCGCTGAACTGCTGAGGTCGGCGCTCGATGTCTGGAAGGACAGATTCCCGGAGGACGACCTGAGAGTGCTGGCCGCGAAGGTCTTCCTCGCCAACGTCCTACGCCCGCAGGCCAGATACGAGGAGGCCCTGCGGTTGAGCGAGGATGCCTACGAAGGACTCCTTCGGACCGTGGGCCTTCGGCATGAGTACGCCCTGCTGTCCGTGGCCGGGCTCGCCGCCGACCTGTTCAGCACGGGTGGGTTCAGCCGAGCCCGCGACCTCAACGCGGAGGGCCTGCGGCAGTCGATCGAGCTGTTCGGTCCAGAACACCGCCGGACGTTGCGGGCCAGGAACAACCTGGCCGTCGCACTTGAGAATCTGGGTGACTTCCAGGAGGCACAGCGCCTGCACGAGCAGGCGTACCAGGAGCGCCGCCGGGTGCTCGGTGAACGTTTTCCGGACACCCTCTTCTCGGCGACGAGCTACGGTCGGGTGCTCCGGCTCTCCGGTGACCTACGCGCCTCTCGCCGCGTCCTGGAGGCGGCCGTGGCTGGGCACCGCGAGGTGCACGGCGACAATCACGCGTCGACCCTGCGCAACCTGGTCGAGCTTGCCGCCACCCTCCGGCGGCTGGGCCAGCTGGACGCCGCACTGGATCTGGCCCGGAGCACCCACGCGACCTACGAGGCGACCCGCTCGGCAACCAGCCCGGACCGGCTCGCCTGCGCCAACACCCTCGCGCTGACCCTGTCCGCACTGGGCAATCAGGTGGAGGCACTGGAACTCGGCTGGGACAGCGTCGACAGGCAGCAGGACGTTCTTTCCGGAAGTCACCCGTACGTGCTGGCCCTGCGGGAAAACCTCGCCATCTACCTGCGCCGCAACGGTGAACTGGACACCGCGAGCCGAGAGGCCGACGTCGCGCTCGACGGGATGCGGGCCGCTCTGGGCGACGAACACCCGTACACCCTGCAGTGCCTGGTCATCACCGCGAACGTCCGGTTCGCCCTCGGCGATCCGGGGGCGGCGCGGGAATTGGAGCGAGCGGCTTACAACGGGATGGCACGGATTTTCCGCGATACCCATCCGGACCTGTTGACCGCCGGATGCAACCTGGCGGCGAGTCGAGCGGCGGTGGGCGACCTCGGCGGGTTGGCGGACTTCCGCGCCGACCTGGTCGCACGGGCAACCCGTGGCATCGGCCGGGAACACCCGCTCACCGCGACGATCCTGGCCAAGGACCGGGCGGAGTGCGAGATCGACCTTCTGCAGTCCTGAGCCCTCAGCCAGTCTGACGAACACTCCTCAGAACGGCCAGCTCCGCGTTCAGCCGGCCGCGGATGTGCATGATCAGTGCTGTCAGGTCGGGGCAGTAGACCGACGGATTGTCGAACCCGTTCGCGGCCCGGTAACGGTGGGCGTACAGGCCGCCGCCACAGACCTGGACCAGCGGACATGTCCGGCAGGTGGCCGCGAGTCCCGCCAGGCCGGTTTGGCGCGCCCGGAAGGCGGGTTGGGCGATCGCCTCGTCGAAGGTGGACGACCGGACGTGCAGGCCGGTGGCTGCCATTCCCTCCTCCGTGGTCTTCAACGCGTCGCCCTGCTCGATCGCGCCGTCGGTCTCCACCGTGATCAGGTCACTCGGGCTGAGCCCCACCACCTCGCTACCGCTCGACCCGCCGAGCAGCAGATCGATCAACGACTCGAACAGTCGGATTCCGGTCCGTTGCGGCCGGGTGGCGTACCACTCGTCGAAGATCGGGAGGAGCCAGTCCGCGTACGGCGTGTCCGCGCTGTCGGTCCGCCGGCCGGGCGGCGGTGTCGTCCAGTTGCCGTGCGGCAGCAGGAAGTCCATCCGGGGCGGTGCGAAGGTCAGCAGGCTCCGGTACACGTCGAGCGGGTCGTTCTCCAGGTTGATCGTGCAGAGGATTCCGCCGTAGAGGTGCCGGTACTGGTGCTGGTTCAGCCGCTCCAACGCCTGCGCGACCGCTCGGTGGCTGCCCTGTCCACCGCTGAAGACCCGGTGTCGGTCGTTGGCCGCCTCCGGCCCGTCCAGGCTGACCCCGACCCGGATGTCGTACCGGTCGAATACGTCGAGGAACGTCTCGTCGAGCAGTACCCCGTTCGTCTGGACCCGCAAATCGACCACGGTGCTGGCCGGGACGGCCGCGCGGATGCTCCGCGCGACGTGACCGACGAGTTCCCGACCGGCCAGGAGTGGTTCGCCGCCGTGCAGGATGACCGTCACCCGGCCGATCCGATGCTGCCGCGCGTGCTCGCCGATCCGGGTGGCCGCCAGCTCGACGACGGCCCGGGACATGGTCCTGGGCCGGTCCCGCCAGCTCTGGTCGACGTGCTGGTAGACGTAGCAGTAGTCGCAGGCCAGGTTGCACCGACTGTGGATTTTGAGCAGCACCTGCCGAACCGGCGTGCCGACCGCAGTGTCGGAACCGTTCGCACCGTTCCCGTCTGGCTGTGCCGGCAGCGTGTCAGATGTAGTTGTTGAACGCCGCCACGGTGTCCCGGGGATGCCGCTGGGCCGCATCGATGACCCTCCGGATCGAGTTGGCCAGGACGGACTCATCCTCGTCCATCTGCAGCACCTGGGCCAGCGGGATGTCATCGAGATCGACCAGGTGCCCCTCGACGTCGGGCCCGACTCTCTTCATGCCGCACTCGTCCTCCGCCGCCGCGAAATGTTAGACAGAGGTTACCGTGCGCGGCGAGAGGGGCGGCTATTCACGACTCGGCTCCGACACGTCGGCGGCATCCCCGACCTGGCCACCCTGTGGATCGTGTTTCCGCTCGCGACCTGTCCAGGAGACTTCCAGGTGGTCGAACGGCTCCGATCAGCCAACGGGTCTGGCCCCGTTCCGGGCTCAGACTCGACGCGCCCCCGGCCGGCCGTTCTCGACGACGAACGAGGCGTACGTGGACTCCGGGGCGTCCGGCCGGCTGACCGTACTGACCATTCGCAGGTCCGCGCGCAGCTCGGATCGGTCGAGCTGGCAGCGCACGTACCCGCGCCGGTCGCCGTCGAAGAACCGGATGTGCGGATTGAACTTGATCATCGGTCCGTAGTAGGGCCCGTACACGTCTCCGTCACCGTTGCTGGAGATGGACGTGCCGACGATCTCCGACGCGACGACCGGCGAGGACGGGTCGTCGAAGTCGCGGAGGATGTCGTTGACGAACGTCGAGTGCCAGTCTCCGGTGACCACCACCGGATTGCTGACGTCGTGCCGTACCCAGGCCTCGGTGAGCCGGTTGCGGGCCGCCGGGTAGCCGTCCCAGGCGTCGTGCCAGAGCCGCTCGCCGGCCGCGCCGTCGTGGTCGAGCCGGGCCAGCATCACGTTGCTGCCCAGGATGTTCCAGCGGGCGGACGAGGAGGCCAGGCCGGCGTAGAGCCAGCGTTCCTGCTCGGCGCCGAGCATCGTCACCGCCGGGTCGTACGCGTCGGCGCAGGCGTCGGCCTCGCCCCAGCCGCAGGGTGGAACGGAGCGGTACTGCCGTCCGTCGACCAGGTCGAGCTGGGCCAGGCGTCCCCAGCGCAGCCGGCGGTAGATCCGGGGGCCCCGTACGCCCGGCATCGCCTGCGTCCGGACCGGCTGGTGCTCGTACCACGCCTGGTAGGCGGCGGCCCGGAGCGCGCCGATGTCCCCCTCGTACTGCGACTGCGTGTTGGCGTAGTCGTTCTGCACCTCGTGGTCGTCCCAGGTGACCATCCAGGGAAACCGGGCGTGCGCTGCCTGCAGGTCGGGGTCGCTCTTGTAGAGCGCGTACTGCATCCGCCAGCGCGTCACGTCACGCGGGGCGGCCCGGAGCACCTCCGGGGTCGCGGTACGCCGGTAGCCACCGTCGGCGGGGATCCCACCCTCGTAGACGTAGTCGCCGAGGTGCAGTACGAGATCGAGATCCTCCTCGGCCATATGCCGGTACGACGGGTAGTACCCGCTGTCCCAGGACTGGCACGAGGCGAACGCGTACGCCAGCGAGCCCCCTGCGGCCTGGGCCGAGGGTGCCGTCCGGGTGCGGCCGGTCGGCGACACGTCGTGGCGGTAGCGGAACCGGTAGAAGAACTCGCCGTCCGGCCGCAGCCCGTCCACCTCGACGTGGACGGAGTGCGCCAACTGCGGCAGTGCCCACGCCGTGCCCTCGCGTACCAGATGTCGGAACCGCTCGTCCCGGGCCACCTGCCACTGCACCGGCACCCCCTGTCCCGGCATGCCCCCGCCGGGCTCGAACGGTCGTGGCACGAGCCGGGTCCACAGCACCACACCGGTCGCGGTCGGGTCGCCGCTGGCGACGCCGAGCGTGAACGGATAGTTTCCGCCGCCCGGTCGAGGTGTGGCCACCGCCCGGTCCACCGGGAGCTGGGCCAGGGCGGCGGCTCCGGCGACACCCGCAACGCCGGCCAGGAAGCGTCGGCGATCGATCCAGGTACGGGCGGCGAGCGTTTTGTCGATCATGAACGTCAGGTTTATCGACCTCAGATGGCCGGCGGATGGCGTCCGGATGTGTCGAGCCGGTGGGGCAACGGAATCGCACCTGAACGCCGGGTGTCGACACCCGCCCCTGCGTCGTCGTCAGGCTGCGGTGGCCCGCCCGGCGTCCTGTTCGCGCGCGGTCGCACCGCCGTGCCGTCCGGCGCCCACGACCGGCGGATTGAGCCGGCCGAAGCCCTCCTGACGGTGGTACGGGAAGTACGGATAGGGCGGCGTCCGGGCGCTCGCACTGTCGAGTCTGGCCACCTGGTCGGGGGTGAGGGTCCAGCCGACCGCGCCCAGGTTCTGGCGTAGCTGCGTCTCGTTGCGGGCGCCAATGATGACCGATGCCACCGTCGGTCGCCGGAGAAGCCAGTTGAGGGCGATCTGCGGAACGGCCCGGCCGGTCTCCCGCGCCACCTCGTCGAGGGCGTCGACCACCCGGAACAGGTACTCGTCCCGTACCGGTGGGCCGTAGTCGGCCGTCCGGTGCAGCCGGCTTCCGGCCGGCAGTGGCCGGTCGCGCCGGACCTTGCCGGTGAGCCGCCCCCACCCCAGTGGACTCCAGACCACCGCACCGACGCCCTGGTCGAGCCCGAGCGGCATCAGCTCCCACTCGTAGTCGCGGCCGACGAGCGAGTAGTACACCTGGTGGGCGACGTAGCGGGGATAGCCGTGCCGGGCCGCCACCCCGAGCGACTTCATCAGCTCCCAGCCGGCGAAGTTGGAGACCCCGACGTAGCGCAGTTTGCCGGCCCGGACCAGGTCGTCGAGGGTGGACAGTACCTCTTCGATCGGCGTTCCGGCGTCGAAGGCGTGTAGCTGGAAGAGGTCGATATGGTCGGTGCCGAGCCGACGGAGCGCCTGCTCGCAGGCCGCGATCAGGCGGGCCCGGGACGAGCCGGCGTCGTTGGGTCCGGCACCCGTCGGCAGGCTGGTCTTGGTCGAGAGGAGCACCCGGTCGCGGCGGCCCTTGATGGCCTCTCCCAGCACCTCCTCCGAGGCGCCGTCGGAGTAGACGTCCGCGGTGTCGAACATCGTGACACCGGCGTCCAGGCAGATGTCCACGAGCCGGCGGGCCTCCCGGGCGTCCGAGTTCCCCCACGCGCCGAACAACTCCCCCGCGCCGCCGAAGGTGCCGGCCCCGAAGCTCAGCGCCGGCACGTGCAGGCCGGACGCGCCCAGTCTCCTGAATTCCACGTCGTGCTCCGATCTAATGGATCCACAGTCCCGTTAAGCTGTCGCCAACGTAGCACGCGTCGGGCCGCTAATGGAACTGGAGACCCGTTATGACCGTTGAACAGGCCGGGCCGGGAACCACCCGCCCGGGTGGTCGTACCGCCCGGATCCGGGCTGCCGTGTTGCGGGCAACCGGTGATCTACTGGCGGAACACGGTTTCGCCCGCCTGGATCTCGCCGACGTCGCGAGCCGCGCGGAGGTGGGCAAGACGACCGTCTACCGCCGATGGGGCAACCCCGCCGGCCTCGTCGCCGATCTCCTGACGGAGATGGCCGAGCAGTCGCTCCCCCGCACCGAGACCGGCACGCTGCTCGGGGACCTGACGGCCAACGCCCGGCTCGTACAGCGGACGCTCTCCGACGCTCGCCAGGGCGCACTGTTCCGGGCGGTGATCGCGGCGGCCGTCTGGGACGACCGGACGGACGGGGCCCTGCGCCGCTTCTACGACGTACGAATCGGGGAATGGGCGCCCTGCGTGCAACAGGCCATCGCCCGGGGCGAGGTGCCCGAGGGCACCGACGGACGCGAAGTGATCAAGGCTGTCTCCGCTCCGCTCTACTACCGCCTGCTCGCCAGCCGGGAACCGATCGACGAGGCCGCCGCGGACCGCGCCGCCGGGGCGGCGGCGATCGCCGCCCGAGCCGGGGCGTACCTGCGGCCCGACGTGCGGCAGGCGGCACGACCGGAGCGGGCCGACGAGCCGGGGATGTGACCGGGGACGTAGCCGTCGCCGTAACCAGGTATACGACGACGGGTAGTAGAATTGCCGCGTGACGCGACTCGGTGACCTCGAACGTGCCGTGATGGACGTGCTCTGGGACCGGGGCGCGAGCGCCGGTTCCGGGGTGACCGTGCGCGAGGTGGCCGAGGGGCTCCGGAATCGCGAGCTGGCGTACACCACCGTGATGACCGTGCTGGACCGACTGGCCGGCAAGGGCATGGTCGAACGCGAGCGGGCGGGCCGGGCCTGGCGGTACCGGCCGGCGGCCAGCCGGGAGGCACACATCGCCCGGCTGATGCTCGACGCCCTGGACCTGGCCGGCAGCCGGGACGCGGCACTGGTCCGGTTCGCCCGGTCGGTGACCGGGACCGAGGCCGACGTGCTGCGGGCCGCCCTCGCCGAGGAGGCCGCCGAAGAGCCGCCCGCGTCGAGCGCGGCGAGGTGACGGCGTGACCTACGCCGCCCACTTCGCGATCGCCGTCCTGGCCTGCTATGTGGCGGCCCGGGTGCTCACCGGTACGGGTCGGCTCGGCGCGGCGTGGGCCTGGCACAGCCCTCGGGTCGCGATCATCTGCTGGCAGGCGGTCGGCCTGGCCCTGGGGCTCTCCGCGATCGGCCTGCCGGTCTCGATCGGGCTGGCCCCGTACGGGCAGAGCACCGGTTCGGCGCTGCGTTCCCTCGTCGGTGACCTGTTCGGCGGCGCCCTGCCCCGGGGCATGGGGGTGACCCACCTCGGGCTCGTCGGCGTCGGTCTCGGCGTGGCTGTCGTACTGCTCTGGTCGACGGCTCGCAGCCTGCTCAGCGCGCTGCGCGCCCAGCGCCGGCACCGCGACCTGCTCACCCTCGTCGCCCGGGACGATCCGGCCGCGCCCGGCGCGCTGGTACTCGACCATCCCAGTGCCGCCGCCTACTGCCTGCCCGGGGTACGTCCGCAGGTGGTGGTCAGCGCCGGCACCCTGAGCCTGCTCGACCAGCCACAGCTCGCGGCGGTACTGAGCCACGAGCGGGCGCACGCCGACGAGCGGCACGACCTGGTGCTGCTGCCGTTCACCGCGCTCTGCCGGGCGCTGCCCGGGGTGCGTTGGGTGCGTACGGCGCACGAGGCGGTCGCGCTGCTGGTGGAGATGCGGGCCGACGACAAGGCCCGACGCCTGCACGCCGACGCCCCACTCGCGGCCGCGCTGCTGCGGTTCGCCAGCGCGGGTTCCCGGGTCACCCCGACCGGTGCGCTCGGTGCCGCCGACGGCGAGCTCGACGCCCGGGTCGCCCGGCTACTGGTGGCGGAACGGCCGAACCGGCTGCGCGGGATTGCCGCGCTGACGCTCGCGATGGCCCTGGTCAGCCTGCCGGTGTCGCTCTTCCTGCGCTGAGGTTCCAGCATCTACTACAACTGGTAGTAGTATGGAGCTACTGCGAAAGCAGTACGAAAAGATACTTCGTGCGCCGTATGCGTAGGTAGGTTGCCTATCCATAGGCTGACTACCAGAGCGACGCCAACGCCGAAGGGTTGCCATGGACCCGCTTCTGATCGCACGCCTACAGTTCGCCAGCACGGCATCGATCCACTTCCTCTTCGTCGCCGTGACACTGGGCCTGGTCACCCTGCTCGTCTACCTGCAAACCGCCGGATTCGTCACGAAGAAGCCCAGGTACGAGCGGCTGACCCGCTACTGGGGCACGCTCTACGTCATCAACTACGTGCTGGGCATCGCCACCGGCATCGTGATGGAGTTCCAGTTCGGGCTGAACTGGAGCGGGCTGTCCCGCTACGTCGGCAACGTCTTCGGTGCCCCGCTGGCGATCGAGACGCTCGTCGCGTTTTTCCTGGAGTCGACCTTCCTCGGCATGTG
The DNA here is from genome assembly GCF_042658085.1 of Plantactinospora solaniradicis. Taxonomy (NCBI): domain Bacteria; kingdom Bacillati; phylum Actinomycetota; class Actinomycetes; order Micromonosporales; family Micromonosporaceae; genus Plantactinospora; species Plantactinospora solaniradicis. Next base: position 474,175 of record NZ_JBHSPR010000001.1, read on the forward strand.
GATCTTCGGCTGGCACCGGCTGCGCCGGGGCGTACACCTCGCGTTGCTCTGGGGCGTGGCGGTCACCGCGTACGCCTCGGCGTACTGGGTGATGGTGGCCAACTCGTGGCTACAGAACCCGGTCGGCTACGAGGTACGCGATGGCGTCGCCCACCTGACCGACTTCGCCGCGCTGCTGACCAACCCCACGCTCACCTACGCCCTCCCGCACGTGCTCGGGGCGGCCCTGATGGCGGGTGGACTGCTGATGGCCGGGGTGAGTTCCTGGCACCTCATCCGGCGCACCGCCGACCACGCCCTGTTCCGTACGTCACTGCGGCTCGGCCTGGTCGCCGGGCTGCTGGGCACCACGCTCACGATGGGCTCCGGCTTTCCGCAGTTCGGCGCGGTCGGCGCGGTACAGCCCACCAAGTTCGGCGCCGACGTCGCCGAGGCTGGGCTGCTCGAACGGTGGGCCGGCCAGTTCGGTCCCGGCGACTACACCCCGCCGGAGTGGACCGGTGTGCCGCTGGAGCTGATGATGATGATCGCCTTCGTACTGTCCTGGGGGATCTTCCTGCTCCCGCTCTTCTACCGCGACTGGATCATCCGGCTGCGCTTCCCGCTGTACCTGGTGCTGCTGACCACCCCGCTGCCGTTCGTCGCCCTGATCTCCGGCTGGCTGGTCCGGGAGGTGGGCCGGCAACCCTGGGCGGTGTACGGCCTGCTGCCGGTCTCCGAGGCGGTCAGCCCGGTCGGCAGCGGTACGCTGCTCAGCTCGTACGTCGGTTTCACGCTGCTGCTCGGCACCCTCGCCGTCGTCAACTGGGTGCTGATGGCCCGGCACGCCGCCCGAGGTGCCGATGATCTCGCCCTGGGCCGCCCGCCCGAGCCGCCACCGGCGGAGCTGCCCGAGCCCGCCCCCGTACCGGTCCACGCGTGAGGAGGTAGATCCGTGCATACCGCCTGGTACGTCCTGCTCGGCCTCTTCTTCGCCACCTACCTGGTGCTCGGCGGCTACGACTACGGCGTCGGCATGCTGCTCGCCCGCCCCGACCGGGAGCGATCCGACGGCGGACGGGAACGAGCCGACGGCGGACGGCCGGACCGGCGCCGGGACGCCCTCACCGCGCTCGGCCCGTACTTCCTCGGCAACGAGGTCTGGCTGGTGGCCGCCGTCGGCATCCTGTTCGGCGCGTTCCCGATGTTGGAGGGGGAACTGCTCTCCGGGCTCTATCCGGCCGTGCTGCTCGCGCTCGGCGGCGTGGTCGTGGTGACCGTCGCCGTACAGCTGCGCAGCCGCCCGTCCAGCCCCGGATGGCGGCGCCGCTGGGATCGCGCCGTGGTCGCCGGCAGCGTCCTCGCCGCCGGTGGCTGGGGAGTCGTCCTCGCCGGGTTGCTCCAGGGCGTACCGGTCGCCGCCGACGGTCACGTCGACGGGCCCGGCCAGGTCTTCACGCCGTTCACCGTGGCGGGCGGGCTGCTGCTGGTCGCGCTGGTGTCCGTACACGGCGCCGCCTTCCTGGCGCTCCGGCTGCCCGGGGACGCCGGGCGCCGGCTCGCCGGGGTGGGTCGCCGGCTGGTCCTCCCCGCCCTGGCCGCGATCGCCGCCGCCACCGCGCTGGGCCTGCTCTCCGACCGGGTACGCGACACGGTGCGGCAGCCGGTCGCCGGAGTCCTGCTGCCGGTCGTACTCGGGCTGGCCCTGCTCCTCGCCCACCGGGCGCTCGGCCGGCAGCGGCCCGGACTCGCGTTCACCGCCACGTCGCTGGCGCTGGCCGCCCCGGTGCTGCTGATCGGCGCGACGACCTGGCCGTACGCCCTGGTGTCCAGCGTCGATCCGGCGGCCAGCCTGACGGTGGGCGCGGCGGCGGCCAGCGAGCCGACCCTGCGGCTGTTGAGCTGGCTGATCGTGCCACTGCTGCCCGCGCTGCTCGGCTTCCAACTGGTGTCCTGGTGGATCTTCCGTGGCCGGCTCGACGCCAGGACGCCGGTGTACTGGTGAGTCGTCGCCGCCCCTTCGATCCACGGCTGCTGCACCGGGTGCCCGGTGCGCGGCGCCCGCTGGCCGCCCTCGGCGTCCTGGGCGTGGCCGCCGCCGGGCTGGTACTCGCCCAGGCCACCACGCTCGCCATGGTGCTGGCCTCGGCGGCGGGTGGACGCCTGGACCGGGTCGCCCTCGCCGGTTTCGTGGCCAGCGTCGCCGGTCGGGCGGCACTGGTCTGGGCCCAGGGAACGATGGCGGCGCGGGCCGCCGCGACGGTCAAGGCGGCGCTCCGCGCCGACCTGCTCGACGCCGTCGGCCGGCGCGGACCGGGTTGGCTGTCCGGGCAGCGTGCCGGCCAGCTCGCCACCCTGGCCGGGCGCGGTCTGGACGCGCTCGACGCGTACTTCACCGGCTATCTGCCACAGCTCGTGCTGAGCCTCACGGTGCCGCTGGCCGTACTCGCCCGGCTGGCGTTCGCCGACTGGAGTTCCGCCGTGATCATCGCGCTGACACTGCCGCTGATCCCGGTCTTCGGCGCGCTGCTGGGCTGGCAGGCGCAGGCCGCGACGGAACGCCAGTGGCGCCGGCTGACGCTGCTCGGCGGCCACTTCCTGGACATGGTGACCGGCCTGCCCACCCTGCGGGTGTTCGGGCGGGCGCGCGGCCAGGTGGGTGTGGTCCGGCGGATGGCCGACCAGCACCGGCTGGCGACCATGAAGACGCTGCGGATCGCGTTCCTCTCCGCGCTGGTGCTGGAACTGGTCGCCACCCTCTCGGTGGCGTTGGTCGCGGTGCCGATCGGCCTCCGGCTGCTCGGCGGCGGGCTCGCCCTGCAGACGGCGCTGCTGGTGCTGCTGCTCGCGCCCGAGGCGTTCCTGCCGCTCCGCGCCGCCGGCAGCCAGTTCCATGCCAGCCAGGAGGGACTGACGGCGCTCGACGAGGCGCTCACCCTGCTGGCTCCCCCACCGACGGCCGTCCGGTCCGATCCGGCCGCGAGCCGGCCGCCGGCCGAGACCCGGCCGTCGGATCTCACCCGGCCGCCGGCCGAGACCCGGCTGCCGGGGGAGATCCGGTTCGAGTCCGTCACCGTCGCGTACGACCGCACCACCGCGCTGCGGGACGTCTCCCTCACCATCCGGCCGGGCGAGCGGATCGCCATCGTCGGCCCCAGCGGTGCCGGCAAGAGCACCCTGCTCAACCTGCTGCTCGGCTTCGTCACACCGACCAGCGGGCGGATCACGGTGGACGGCACCGACCTCGCCGAGGTGAACCTCGACGACTGGCGCCGGGAACTGGCCTGGGTGCCGCAGCGGGCGCATCTGTTCGGCACCTCCCTGGCCGAGAACATCCGGCTCGGCGCACCGGACGCGACGGCGGAGTCGGTACGCGCGGCGGTGCGGGCCGCCGGGCTGGCCGAGGTCGTCGCCGCGCTGCCGGAGGGCCTCGACACCCGGCTCGGCGAGCGCGGCCACGGCCTGTCCAGCGGGCAACGCCAGCGGGTGGCGCTGGCCCGGGCCTTCCTGCGGGACGCCCCGCTCGTACTGCTCGACGAGCCCACCGCCCGGCTCGACGGCGCCTCGGAGGCCGCCGTCCTCGCCGGCACCCGGCGGCTCGTCGCCGGCCGTACCGCCCTGCTCGTCGCGCACCGGCCGGCGCTGCTGACCGACGCGGACCGGGTGCTGCGGGTCGAGGACGGTCGGGTGATCGACACGACGCCGGCCCCCTTCGGCCCGCCGGCCGACACCGGTACGCCCCGGGAGGTGACGGTGTGAGGCTCCACGCCGAGCGCACGATCTGGCGACTGACCCGGCCGTACCTGGGTCGGCTGCTCGGCGCCGGCCTGCTCGCGGCCGGCACCGAACTCGCCGGGCTCGTCCTGATGGCGACCGCGACCTGGCTGCTGATCACCGCGGCCGGGCGGCCACCCCTCGACGCGCTCACCGTCGCGATCGTCGCGGTGCGGGCCCTGGCCATCGGCCGGGGGGTGCTGCGCTACACCGAGCGGCTGGCCGGCCATGACGCCACCCTCCGCGTCGTCACCGAGGTCCGGGCCCGGGTCTTCGCCACCCTGGCGGCCCGCAGGGGCGGCGACGGGGAACGCTCCGGCGACGTCCTCAGCCGGCTCGTCTCCGACGTGGAGGCGGTGCAGGACCTGCTGCTCAGAGTGCTGGTCCCCGGGGTCGCGGCCACCGTCGTGGGCCTGCTCGCCGTGGTCGGCGCGTCCGCCGTCGCACCCGCTGCCGGGCTGGTCGTGGCCGGCGGGCTGCTGCTGGCCGCCGTCGCCCTTCCGGCCCTGGCGACGGCGTTGACCCGGCGTACCGCCGCCCGGGTGGCGCCGTTGCGCGGCGCACTCGCCGCCGACGCCGTGGACCTGACCCATGGCGCCGCGGACCTCGCCGCCTTCGGTGCGACCCGGGCGGCGCTGGACCGGGCGGACGCCCGCGCCCGCGAGGTCGCCCGGCTGGAACGCCGGACGGCGGCGCTGGGCTGGGCGGTCGACGGCCTGGGGGTGCTGGTGGCCGGCGCGACCAGTGCCGTGGTGGTGACGGTGGCGCTCCAGGCGGATGTGAACGGGGTCCTGGTCGGCGTGCTCGGCGTCGGCACGCTCGCCGCTGTCGAGTCGACGCTGGCGTTGGTCGGCGCGGCCCGGCAGTGGACCCGGCTGCGGACCGGCCTGGGCCGGGTGGCCGAGTTGCTGTCCGAGTCCGACGGGCTGGCGGCGCCCGATGCGGGCGGTGGCCCGGCGGCCACACCGGACCCTCCCCGTCGGTCGCACTGCCGGCTGGCGCAGGTGAGCGTGCGGTACCACCCGGAGGCCGCGCCGGCCCTCGACCGGGTGAGCCTCGACCTCCCGCCGGGCAGCCGGATCGCGGTCGTCGGTCCGAGCGGCGCGGGCAAGAGCAGCCTGCTCGCCGTGCTGACCGGCGCCGTACGGCCGAGCAGCGGCCACGTGACGTTCGACGGTACCGACCTGCGCGACCACGCGGCCGAACGGCTGCCCGGGATGGTCAGCGGGCTGCTGGCCGAGGCGCACGTCTTCCACGCGTCGGTCCGGGAGAACCTGCTACTCGGCCGCCCCGGGGCGACCGACGACGAGTTGGCCGGAGCGGCCGAGGCAGCCGGCCTGCTGGACTGGGTACGGCGGCAGCCGGCCGGCTGGGACACGATGGTGGGCGAGGACGGTGGACAGCTCTCCGGTGGACAGCGGCAGCGGCTGGCCCTGGCCCGGGCCCTGCTCGCGGCGCCGGCCGGCGTGCTGGTGCTGGACGAGCCGACCGAGGGTCTCGATCCCGGTGCCGCCGACCGGGTCCTCGCCTCCGCGACCGCCTACGCCGGCCCGGACCGCACGGTGCTGTTGGTCACCCACCGGCTGTCCGGATTGGACCGGTACGACGAGATTGTGGTGCTCGACTCGGGCCGGATCACCCACCGGGGCCCGCACGCCGAACTGGTCGAGCAGCCCGGCTGGTACCGGGAGCAGTGGCTGCGTCAGGCAGCCGTGGAACAGGGCTACCTGGCCCTTGGCGTCGCGACGAACTGACCGGCCCGAACGAACCGACCGACCTGCACTCAGGCGGGCGCACCCGGCGACGGCACGACACCCAGGAACTGGCCCACCGTCGAACTGAACTGCTGCCAACTGGTGCGCTCGCCCGCCAGGGCGCGGTGGCCCGCGCCGGTGAGCTCGTACGTCCGCCGCTCCCGGCCGTTGACCGTACTCCAGGCGCTGCTCACGTAGCCTGCCCGCTCCAGCCGACGCAGGGCCGGGTAGATGGTTCCGGTGGGAAGGTTGAGCGCGCCGCCGCTGCGCGCCCGGAGCGCCTCGATGATGGCGTACCCGTGCAGCGCGCCCTGTTCGAGCACCGCGAGCAGCAGCGCATCGAGATGGCCGTGCAGCGCCTGCGCGTTCATAGGTAGCAAGCCTACTAATAGATGCGGCGAACTCCAACGGGGTGCCGGCATCCACGCCCGCCGCCGGCCTACTAGGGTGTGTGCGCAGAGTCACCGATCCGCCGGCACCCTCGCCGCGTCGGGTGCCCCATATCGAGCGCACACGGAGGTCAGCGTGGCCCGCCAGTCGTCCCACCGGCCCGACACCGACGAGCCCGGCAACGAGCCCGCCGGAAGCGACGGGGCTGCCGACCCCGGGCAGACCGACGCCGAATCCCCGGAAACCGCCGCCGAAGGCGACACCGGCGACGCGACGGTCGGCACCGCCGACCGCTCGCTCTGGGAAGAGGTCCGGATCGATCCGGTGGAGATCGCGCTGCCCTCCGGCGCCGGCTTCACCCTGCGGACCTACCGCCAGTCCACCGCGCTGACCCCGACCGACATCGAGGACCGCGAGCAGGACGACCTCTTCGCCCACCGGTCCCGGCAGGCCGACGTCGACGACGAGGACGACGAGGACGGGCCCGTCGTGATCCTCGACGAGGAACTCGCCGAGCAGTTCGCCGACGAGGCAGACGAGGACGAATCGACCGACCGCAAGGGCGAGAAGGACAAGGACGCCGACGAGACCGACGCCGAGGCGGAGGCCGACGAGGACGAGGCCGAGGACGTGCCGGCGTTCCTCACCCACCGGGGCAAGCTCCTGCTGTTCAAGAGCCCTGAGGCGCTTGTCACATTCGTCCGGTCCGGCGCACCGCACGATCTGGACCAGTTGGACACCTGGGACCAGTTCGTGGAACGGGTCGAGCCGGCCGACATCGCACCCCTGGACGAGGACTCCTACGAGCTCGATCTCGTCGTGGAAAACCTTCGCGGCGGGCACGACGTATGGGACGCCACGCTCCTCATCGAGGCTGGTGAGGTGGCCCGCGACCTGGCGTACGCGCTTCGGCTCCCCGCCGTACTGGACATGTTGTCGCCCGGCTCCAGCCTGGACGATCTCGACGAGGCTCTCCGGGCTACCGTGAACGGCGGCCTGGGTGGTTTCCGGGGTCGGCGGCGGCTCAAGAAAATCGGGGCACAAACGGCAAGTCTCGGGTGGCGCACGATTATCGGCAAGATCTCTGCCGCCGTAGACTGGCGCGATTGACCCCTTACCAGGGAGCATCAGTCTTTGGCACACCCTTGTGTCTCGGGAGGAGGACGACGCCGTGGCGCTCGTGCGGGTGTACTGCGGTCTGGCCTCGGCGGATTCAGCGGGTCGGCCGGCTTCGGCCGCGACGACACTGACCTCTGCGGTGGTCGACGACGCAGGCAGGCTGCTCCATGTCTGCGAGATCACCGATGACCCTGCCGGCTACGCCCGGCTCGGTACGGTGCTCGTCGAACGGGGCAGCGGTCCGAGCGGCGTGGCCGTGGCGGCGGACAGCGACGACCACATGGTGACGTCGTTGCTGAGCGCGGCCGGCCGTCCACTGGCGATCGCGGACGACGACTCGGTCGACGACTTCGCCGAACGGTTCGCCGACGACGAGTCGTTGGAGGAGCGGGAGTCCGCCCCGGCCGAACGCCGTGCCGTCGGGCTCGCCCGCGCGTTGCAGGCCGGCGCGCTGTCCGCGGCCACCCTGCCCGCGCCGCGTGACCTCATCAGCTTCAAGCCGGTGCTCGCCGCGCACGCTGCGCTCGCCAACGGCCGGCACGCCGCCGCCGTGGCCCTGCGCGAGGTGCTACGCGAGCTCTACCCGGCCGCGCTGCGGGCCTACCCCGACCCGGCCGAGCCGGTGTCGCTCGCCGTCCTGGACGCGCTCCCCGAGCCCGGCATGCTGGGTGGCACCAGTGCGCGTGGCCGGGACACCTCGGTCGCCACCGACGCCATCGCCGCGCACCTCGCCGCGGATGGCGTCGCCGAGGCGGCCATCATCACCGAGGCCGTCACCGCGCTCCGGGTCGCCATCGCGGAGACGCCTCGGCGGGGCACCACCAGCAAGGCACTCACCTCCGCCGCGGCGGAGACCGTACGCCAGGCCGTGGCGGCCGTACGCGCCTGCGACGCCGGCTGCGACGCGCTGGTCGCCACCCTGTCCTCCCGGGCATCGACACCGAACCCGACCCGCCGAACCGGTCGACGGGCCGCACCCGTCGATCCGCCGACCGTGGTGCCGTCGTCCTCGGGGCTGCCTCCGGCTCCGCCCCCGTCCCGGGAGCCGCTGCCCAGCGGCGGCCGCCGGAACCGGCACCAGCCGGCAGCGGCCAGCGGCGCTCCGGTCACTCCCGCGCCGATGGGCCCGCCCCCGGTCGCGCCGGCACCGATCGCGCCACCGCCGATGGCCCCGCCGCCGGTCACCCCCGCCGCCGCGCCGCCGATGGCACCCGCCGCGACGCTCTCCATGCCGGTCGTGCCGGTCTCCGGCCCGCCCCGGGAGTCCCGATCGACGGCTCCCTCCTCCGCGCCGCCGGCCTACCACCACGACGCGCCGGCCAACCGACCGGTCTCCGCGCCGCCACCGCCGCCGCCCGGGATCACGCCCATGTCGTCGGGACGCGGGGCGATCCCGCCGGCCGAGGCGGGCGAACCGTTCCGGGCCACCCTCACCACCGCGGCGATCAACAACGCCCGGAACGAGCGGCAGCGACCCACGCCGATCACACCCCGACCGAAGACCAATGGGGACTCGCCGTCCCGCCAGGGGACGTTCTCCGCGGCCGGGCTCACCGTTCCGGTGCCGGCCGTCCGTCCCGAGCCGACCCCACCGCCGGGGTCCCGGGCGAACTGGCCACTGGTCAACTCCGGCGACGAGCAGGACGACCGGGCGGCCGGGCAAGCCCCGTCGGCGTACTCGGCGTACCACGGTGGCCCACCGACCGACCGGGACGCACCGGTCAGCCCGGCCCCCGCGGACGGGCGGGTGACCCCGCCGTGGCAGGCGGACGACCTGCCGCCGGAGCCACCGACGCTGCGGCTGGTCGAGCCCCCGCCGCTCGCCGACCGGGCGCTACACAACGGACTGCCCGCGGACAACCCGCCGCTACGACTGGTGGAACAGGGCAACGCGGCCCCGCCGGAGCCGGCTCCGCTGCCCCGCCGCAATGTCGAGGCCAGCGCGCCTCCGGTCTCCGACGAGGGCGACGGCGATCTGTTGATCTTCGCGGCCGCCCGGTCGGCCTGGTTCACCGGCCACTCCGACGAGGAGGAGGCCGCCGAGGTGGAGTGGTCGTCGACGGCCGACACCGGATGGCGGGCCGCCGAGCAGGCAGCTCGACCGTCGGTGGGCGCCTCGACCGGTGCCGGCCTGCCCAAGCGGGTGCCCCAGGCGAATCTGGTGCCCGGTTCTCCGCTGCGCGACGAGCGGCCGCTGCGGATCGTCCGGGACGCGGCGCGGATCGCCGAACACACCACCGGGTACTTCCGGGGCTGGCGACGCGGCCAGGAGATCGGCGGCTACGCCGTCGGCGGTCGTCCGGGCCGGGAGGCCGCTGGTGGCTGGGACTTCAGCCGGGACCCTGACGAGCGGGCCGAGAACCTGGACTACGAGTACCGCTCCGCGGGCTATCGCTCCTGACGGGCGTACGCCCGACTGTCGCGCTCGCCGAGGGAACCGGCGCCCCACGGGGTGGCTGGGCGTCTCGGCGGGCGCGATGACGCGTTCCGGGACGGGCGGGCGAGCACGCCCCACCGATTCCACCAGCGACGAACGGAAGCGGCCGACCGCGCGGCCGGCGGGTCCCGGCCGCCCCGGGTACGCGCGCGGGCCGACCGCCGGACGGATCAGCCCGGCCGTTCGGCCGAACCTGATCAACTGACCGGCCAGTCAGCCCCAGGCACACCCTGGCCTGCGTGTTTCTCACCACAGCCCCAAGAGTTGACGGCGGACCACGCCGGCCGCGACCATACCGGCGGAACCGTAGGCAACGCCCGTGAGCAGGGCACGAAGGGTGGCGACGGATGGCCGGACCGGCAGTCGAGGCGTGGACCCTGAGTCGACGTGGCCTCCTGGCGGCGGCGGCCACCACCCTGCTCGCCGCCTGCGGCCGGGACGAGGAGCAGACCGGGCCGTCCGGCTCCGGGACCAAGGAACTGGTGATCGGCGCCAGCCTCGAACTCAGCGGCGTCGGCAAGGCCCTGGGGGCGCAACAGGAACGCGCGCTACAGATCACGACCGCCACCCTCAACGAGGTGGGCGTGCCCGTCGGCAACCTCCGCCGCAACATCCGACTCGTCGTGCGGGACAACGCCAGCGACCCGCGCATCGCCGCCCGGCACACCGTCGAACTCGCCAGTCGCGACAACGTGCACGCGCTGATCGGGGGTTGCCTCGCCGAGACCTCGCTGGCGATCGCCCCCGTCGCACAGCAGCAGCAGTTGCCGTTCATCTCCTTCGCCAGCGCCGACAACATCACCGTTCCGCTGGCCCAGCGGACCTTCGTCTTCAAGCTGACCCCGGACGCCCGCGACGTGGCCCGGGCGCTGGCCCAGCTGATTCGCACGCAGCGGCACGAACGGGTCGGGCTGCTTGCCGCCAGTGGCGCCCACGGTGATTCGGGCGTACGGGCCGTCACAGCGGCTCTGACGGGTGTGAACAGCGATCTCGTCCGGACCGTCCGGCTGCCTCGCGCCGAGGACGCCGACCTCGGCCCCGCCGCGGAACGGATCGCCGCGAAGAACCCCGAGGCAGTCATCGTCTGGGCGACCGCGCCCTTCTCCGGCGCCGCCGCCCGGGCGCTGCGGAAGGCCGACTACACCGGACCGATCCTCTTCGACCCCGGCGCCGTCGCCGAGGAGACCCTCTCCGAGGAGAACATCCCGGCGGTCGAGGGGGCGTACGCCGTGCATCCGATCTCGCTGGGCGGCTCGTCACTGACGAACACCACCACCGCCGGGCTGGCCCGTCGGGACTTCGTCTACCGCTACGTCCACCAGCACGGCTCGTTCAGCGGTTTCGCCCCGTACGCCTCGGACGCGGTGCAGCTCGTCGTCAACGCCGCCCGGCTCGCGAAGAGCGTCGACCGGGGTCGGCTGCGGGCCTACCTGGGCAACCAGATCACCGAGGGTATCGCCGGGGCGTACTCGTTCGCACCGATCCGGCACGGCGGGATGGACGCGGACTCGCTCGGCATCTTCACGGTCTCCTCGGGTGCCTGGAGCCGGGTCTCCTGACCACCTGCTCCACCGCGCCGTACCGGGACCGGACGACCCGTTCGCGGGGTCCGTGGCCTCGACGGGTCGACTCTGGCCGCTGAACGAGAATGCGCCGCGGGTCGGGAAAGATGACCCGGAATGCGCCGCCGTCCGGAGCGAAGATCCCCAGCTGCGCCGACCGTCCGGAGCGGCGAACCGGAATGCGCGCGGATGGCGGCGTGGGATACGCCGCTCCACAGCCAGGTCGACACGACGACGCACGGGCCGGCAGCAGGCCGCCGGGGCCGGACCCGCACCAGGCCTCGGCTGCCGGATGAGATCGGGGCAGCCGGCAGCGCGACACGAACCGACGGCATCGCCCGACAGGAACGACACCGACGAGCGGCGTGCTCCCGCCGACCGACGTACGGTCGGTCAGGCGGGGGCGACGGCGCGTGAACGCCGCATCGTCAGCACGTACTCGACCAGCGAGATCAGCACGTGCTTGGTCGACTCCCGGTTCCGGGCATCGCAGGCCACGACCGGAACGTCGCTGGAGATGGCCAGCGCGTCCCGCACATCCTGCGGGTCGTGGTACTGCATACCGTCGAAGCAGTTGATCGCCACGAGGTACGGCAGCCGCCGATGCTCGAAGAAGTCGATGGCCGCGAAGCAGTCGGCCAATCGGCGGGTGTCCACGAGGACCACCGCCCCGATCGCCCCTCGCACCAGTTCGTCCCACATGAACCAGAACCGCGTCTGGCCCGGCGTGCCGAACAGGTACAGGATCAGGTCCCGGTCGATCGAGATTCGACCGAAGTCCATGGCGACCGTGGTGGTCGTCTTTCCCGGCACCTGGCGCGTGTCATCGACACCTACACCAGCCGACGTCATGATCGCCTCGGTGGTCAGCGGCGTGATCTCCGAGACCGAGCCGACCAGCGTCGTCTTGCCGACGCCAAAGCCACCGGCGATGACGATCTTCGCCGATGTCACGCGACCGGCCGTTGGGCGGTGCGACATGTCAGAGCCTGCGAAGTCCACTCAGCACCCTCTCCAGCAGTTCAGTGCCCACCGCGTCGTTTGAGTCGTCCAGAATTGTCGGTTCGTGCACCGCCACCATGCCATCGGCAGCCATGTCGGCGATCAGGACCCGAGCCACTCCGAGCGGCAACTGCATCCGCGCCGCGATCTCCGCGAGCGACTGCAGCCGACCATCACACAGCGCGGCGATGTATTGATGCTCCCGGCCCTGGCCGCCATTGCCGTTCCCGGCGGACCGACCGCGCACCGTCGTCTCGACGAGCGCTTCCAGGGCAATGTCGAGCCTCGGCCTGGTACGACCGCGGGTTACGGCGTATGGCCGCACCAGCGCGCCGGTCGGCTCGTCGCGTTCGGCCATCATCGCCGTTCACCCCCTTCTCGCCGTGCCCGAGACTCAAACCCTGGAGTTCGTCATTGTTCCATTGTCGTCGCACCGGCTGTCGTCTGGCGTCAGCCGGGTACCACTAGCTGAGCATTCCCGCGGCGGCCCGGGTCGGCGGCGTCAGCGCGTCACCTACCCGATCGACGAGGAGTGCCATTTCGTACCCCACCTGTCCGACGTCACAGCTGCGCGCGGCGAGTACCGCGAACGACGATCCGTCCGAGATGGACATCAGGAACAGAAAACCATTGTCCATCTCGACCACTGTCTGCAACACGGCGCCACCCTCGAAGCAGCGCGCCGCCCCCTGGGTGAGGCTGACCAGGCCGGACGCGATCGCGGCGAGCTGATCCGCCCGGTCGCGCGGAAGGTCTCGTGACGACGCCAGGAGCAGACCGTCCGCGGAAACGGCGATCGCGTGGGCGACGCCGGGCACACGATCGGCGAAGTTGGCCAGCAGCCAACCGAGATCCTGCGTAGATGTCATCCTTCATGCTCCTTCTGGCCGCTAGCGGCCGCGGGGCCCACATCGGCCTGCGGGGATTGCTGCCCTGCCGGAGTCGCCTCCGGGTTGGTCGACTGGTCGTCTGTGGGGTTCGTGCGGCCACGCTGCACCCCACGGTGGTACGCGGACAGGAGCCCACGTACCGCCTCCGGTGTACGACGCTGTGCCGAGATGGCTGGCTTCTCCACGGCTCCGGGCACCAACTGGGCCATCGGCACCCGCTTGGGGAGGCCGGTCTGAGTCGTTTCGGTGGCGGCCGGTGCCGTGGCGGCCGTGGTGGCCGCCATGGCCGCCCGCCAGCCGTCGTCGGCGGCCGTACGCCAGCCTCCCGGCGCCTCGGTCGGCCGCCCGCCGCCGTTGCCACCGGCCGGAGACCCACCCATGCCGGCGGGACCGGCGGGCGGATTCTGGCCGACGGACACCGGGTTGTTCACCATTGCCGCGTTACTCGTCGGTGAGGATGCGGCCTGGAGCGTCTCGGGGACAGCGGTGTCCACCGCGCCGGCCCGACTGGCCGGCTGGGTGGCCGTGGCGGCCCCCTGCGGACGTACGCCGGCTTCCTCCGGCGTACGCCGGGTCCGGAACCAGGCCGACTCCAGCTCGCGGAAGATCGGCAGTTCCATGGTCTCGTCGGCGAACTTCGGCCGGGCCTCCGCGTTGGCCGGAGCCTCGGCGGTCGCCCGGGCCATCCGGGGCAGTTCGGCGGTCATGTCCAGCGCGGCGGCCAACCGCTCGGGGACCGGCGGTGCGGCGGCCTCCCGGTCGGGCGTGTTCACCGGCGGCCACGCCGGCGGTGCCCCGGCGGGAGCCGGCGTCGGCGCGGGTGCGGGTGGCTGCGCAAGGGGGGCCGGTGGCGGCAACTGCGCCGGCGGCGGGACGGCCGCCGGCCCCGAGGGGCCACCGAACGGGGACGACCCCGGAGTGCGGAACGGGGAGGTCGACGCGGGCGGCGCGGAGACCGGTGGTACCGGTGGAGCGGACACCGGAGGTGGTGCGTTGAACCCGCCGGGCTGGGGGTCCGGTGTGGTCGGCCGCTGCCGGGGGATGGTGAAGCCCGACATCGTGTCGTTCGGCCCCAGCGCCTCGGCGTCCTGCTCCGAGGCCCGCCGCTGCGGCAGTGGCTCGATGTCGTGTCCGTTGGGGATCCGCGGGGTGAACGGGTCACCGCCGTTGAGCCCGGCCCGTGCCCCGGTCAGATCGGACCAGGCCGGCATTCCCCGCACCTCGCCGGGCGGAGGGCCGGAATGTCCGCCGCCGCCGTTGGTGGCCGGACTGAACGGCCGCCCCGTCGGCGCGATGTCGTGCTCGGCGGTGCGCGGTGCCGGCGCGGACGGACCGCTCTCCAGGGCCAGCGGGGCGCCGAACGCCGGGCGCTGGGGCGGGGCCGCCGGCTGCTGCGGCACGGGCGGCAGGCCTCCCGGCTGCTGCAGCCGGCCGGACAGCGCACGTGGGATCAGTACCGAGGTGGGCAGCGTGACGTCGGCGACGGTGCCCCGGTCGGACCCGGGCCGCAGTTCGACCTGGACCCCGTGCCGGGACGCCAGTCGGGCGACCACGACCAGACCCATCATCCGGGACACGGTCACGTCGACCGCAGGAGGCGTGGCGAGGCGCTCGTTGAGGTCCTGCAACTGCTCGGCGGTGATGCCGATGCCACGGTCCTCGACGTACAGCGTCGCACGGTCGCCCACCCGGCGGGCCTCCACCATCACCTGGGAGTCCGGCGGTGAGAAGGCGGTCGCGTTGTCGAACAGCTCCGCCACCAGGTGCACCAGGTCGTTGACGGCCTGCGCCTGGACCTCGATGTCCCGGTCGACCATGCCGAAGTCGATCCGGGTGTAGTGCTCGACCTCGGACTGGGCGGCCCGCAGCACGTCGATCAGTGCCGCCGGCTCGCGCTGCACACGGGTCGAGTCGGCACCGGCGAGCACCAGTAGGTTCTCGTCGTTCCGCCTCATTCGGGTGGCCAGGTGGTCGAGCTGGAACAGCTCGGCGAGCCGGTCCGGGTCCTCCTCGCCACGCTCCAGCCGGTCCAGGTGGCCGATCAGGCGGTCGACCAGGATCTGCGAACGACGGGCGAGGTTGACGAACATCGTCGCGACCGACGCCCGCAGCGCGGCCTGCTCCGCGGCGGTCCGGACCGCTTCGAGGTGGACCGCGTTGAACGCCTCGGTGACCTGGCCGAACTCGTCCTTGCTCCGGACCGGCAACGGCTCGGCGATCTGGTTGGCGACCTGCACGGGCGACATCTGCGCGGTGAACTGCGGGTCACGCAGCCGGGACACGGCGTGCGGCAGGCCGTGCTGCGCGATGGAGAGCGCACCGTGCCGCAGCTCCCGCAGTGAACGGGCCATCGAGCGGGCGACCAGGTAGGCGAAGAGGATGGCCACCAGCAGCATGCTGAGCAGCAGACCGGTCTCCAGGAAAACCTGCCGCTGCACGTCGCTGCGCAGCTTGCTGGCCTGGGCGAGTACGTCGGCGTCGAGCTTGACCTCGACCGCGCGGATGAGCCCGGCGTTGCCGACCATCGCGGCGTCCCAGTCATCGGCGTTGAAGTTCGCGTCCGACATGCTCTCGTCGGTCTTGCTCCGGATGTAGCCGCTGTAGCCGTCGACCTCGCGCTGGTCCGCACCGGCGACGGTCTGGTTGTAGAACTCGAACTCGGCGCGGCTGGCGACCGCCTGGAAGCTCTGCAACGCCTGCTGCTGGCCGGTCTCGGTCGCGATGTAGTCGGTCCGGAGCGCCGGGGTCAGCCGATTGTCGATCAGGGCGCGGTGCACCACGACCCGGCGCATCGACAGGAACTCCTTGCCGCGCGCGGTCAACGCGCCGGCCCGCATCCGGTCGCTCAGCGAGGTGTCGCCGGCCAGCTGCGAGGCGAGGTCGCGGATGTCCAGCAGTTCGTTGATCAGGCCCTCGTACTGCTGTACGGCGGTCGTGAGCTGAAGCTTGAGGTTGATGACCTGGCTGCGGAGTCCGGGCAGGTCGGCGAGGCTCTGGTCGATGCGGCCGAGCAGGGCGTCAAAGTTGGCCGGAAGCTCGTCGAGCTGGGCGCGGCGCTCGGAGTACGGGCCTTTGGCGCCGTCCACCCGCCCGTGCACCTTGTTGTACAGCTCCAGGTATTCCTTGCGTCGCGTGGCATTGGTCGTGCCGAGCAGCAGCACCGCGTTGGCCCGCTCGTCCTGGAGGTCGTGCACCAGTTGCCCGGACGCCTCGGAGAGGGTGGCCAGGGTATGGGCCCGATTGGCGTCATCCAGCGTTTCCATGTGGTCGACGATGCCGGTCGTGCCGACCACGACGACCGCGATCGTCGGCGCGATCATGATCAGACCGAGCTTCGACCAGATCGGCATGTCGCGTAGCCGACCGCCCGGCCAACGGAGACGCGACAGGAACGGGCTTGCTGTCTTCGGCCGCTTGCTCACGTCACCGCCTTCCCATCCAGCACCCCACCGATGGCTCAGGGCACCGCTGATCGACCGACCCGGGTGGGTCGGACCTCCGAGATTCCATCACGCCGCAACTCAAGAAGAAAGCCCAGGTTGTCGCCGACCGTAAGCGCAGCGGGAGGTTCCCGCGATTTGACAGCGGTCCGTCTTTCTGGAGTTACCCAGAGTAGTCACGCATCCTGTCCACACTCTTCCTGCGCACCAACCGTCCGAATCCGGAAAGTCGGTGCTCGGCCCCGAACCGGGGATCCCGCGCCGCAACGTATCGAACGTTACCGGAACGTGGAAACCCTACGCCCCCGCGCCGGGCGGGCGCGATCGGCTCCGGTGTCATCCGCGAGCCTGGCACTCCCACGGCGGACAAGACCATTGCCCGACCGGTCCGCTACGGCAAGGTCGAAGTGCCGGATTACGCGATCCGTGCGGACCGCCGGATGGCCGGCCGGACATCCGGGTCGACCGGCCCGGCAGTTTTCCCGACCGAAGAGATTCCCGACCGAGTCCGGAGAGTCAGGACAGGAGCTTGCCGTACGCCGGCTTGATCACCTCGTTGATGATGGCCAGCCGCTCGTCGAACGGGATGAACGCGCTCTTCATCGCGTTGATGGTGAACCACTGCAACTCGGCGTAGCCGTAGCCGAACGCCTCGACCAGCAGCGCCATCTCCCGGGACATCGAGGTCCCGCTCATCAGCCGGTTGTCGGTGTTGACGGTGACCCGGAAGCGCAGGTCGCGCAGCAGCCCGATGGGATGCTCCACGATCGAGGGGGCCGCACCGGTCTGCACGTTGGACGACGGACAGAGTTCGAGCGGGATGCGCTTGTCCCGGACGTACGCGGCGAGCCGGCCGAGCACCGGCCGGGCCCCCGGGATGATGTCGTCGACGATCCGTACGCCGTGCCCGAGCCGGTCCGCACCGCACCACTGGATCGCCTGCCAGATCGAGGGCAGGCCGAACGCCTCGCCGGCGTGGATGGTGAAGTGGAAGTTCTCCCGTTGGAGGTACTCGAACGCGTCCAGGTGCCGGGTGGGTGGGAATCCCGCCTCCGCCCCGGCGATGTCGAAGCCCACCACCCCGGTGTCCCGGTGCCGTACCGCGAGTTCGGCGATCTCCTGCGAGCGCGCGGCGTGCCGCATGGCGGTGAGCAGCGTACCGATCCGGATCGGTCGTCCGGCCGAGGCCGCCTCGGCCGCCCCCTCGGCGAAGCCGACCAGCACCGCCTCGACCACCTCGTCGAGGCGCAGACCCCGCTCCAGATGCTGCTCCGGGGCGAACCGGACCTCGGCGTACACCACGCCGTCCTCGGCCAGGTC
Source organism: Plantactinospora solaniradicis (assembly GCF_042658085.1). Lineage (NCBI taxonomy): Bacteria > Bacillati > Actinomycetota > Actinomycetes > Micromonosporales > Micromonosporaceae > Plantactinospora > Plantactinospora solaniradicis. The sequence continues at coordinate 491,842 of NZ_JBHSPR010000001.1, forward strand.
GAGCGCGCACTCGGCGGCGACCCGGCGCAGCCCCTCGATCGTCTGCATCACGGCGACGGTGTGCGCGAACGTCTCCAGGTAGCGTTCCAGCGATCCGGAGTCGGCCGCGGCCACGAACCAGCGACCGAGTTCGGTGGGATCGGTGGTGGGTAACGGATGCCCCACCGCGTCGGCCAGCTCGACGACCGTCGCCGGGCGCAGCCCGCCGTCGAGGTGGTCGTGGAGTAACGCCTTCGGAACTTTGACGATGTCTTCGTAGCCGATTGCCGCCATGAACCGACATTAGTGGCCCGGCCACCGCCCCTCCCGGTGACCCGGCCGTGACGAGGCCGGCGCCACGTTCAGGGCCTCGGCACCCCTCGCACGGGTGCCTCGCCCGGCCGGACCAGACCCGTCTCGTACGCGAGGATCACGGCCTGTACCCGGTCGCGCAGTTCTAGCTTGGCCATGATCCGCTTCAGGTGGGTCTTCACGGTCGACTCCTCGACCACCAGCGTCGCCGCGATCTCGGCGTTGGCCAGGCCACGGGCGACGAGTCCCAGCACCTCCCGCTCGCGTGGGGTGAGCGAGTGCAGTCGCCGGCCACGGGCCGGATCGGGCTGCGGAGAACGCGCCATCCGCTCGATCACCGTACGGGTCACCGAGGGCGAGAGCAGCGAGTCGCCCTCGGCGACCGCGTGGATGGCGGCGATCAGTTGCTCGGGGCGGGTGCGTTTGAGCAGGAAACCCGACGCGCCCGCGTGCAGCGCGCCGAAGATGTAGTCCTCGTCCTCGAACGTGGTGAGGATCAGGATCCGGGCCTGCGACGCGGTGGCGGTGATCTCCCTGGTCGCGGCGATCCCGTCCAGACGCGGCATCCGGACGTCCATCAGCACCACGTCCGGCCTGGCGTCCCGGACCCGCGCCACGGCCTGCGCGCCGTCCGCGGCCTCGTCCACCACATGGATCGTCTCGTCGCTGGAGAGCACGGCCCGCAGACCGGCCCGCATCAGGTCGTCGTCGTCGACGATCAGCACCCGCAGCGGTGCCGTCACGGCGCCCGCTCCGACCCGGCCGGCGGGGGCCGACCGGTCGCCGCGACATCGGCGGGCCACTCCACCGGATCATCCGCCCGCATCAGCGAATGGTACGGAAGCCGGGCGTGCAGCCGGAACGTTCCCCCGCCATCGGCGGTGTCCAGGCTGCCGCCGAGCAGGGTGGCCCGCTCCCGCATTCCGACGATGCCGTGCCCACCGGCCACGGGCGCCCCGCCCCCGCCGTCCCGGGCCACCGGATTCGCCACGGTGATCTCCATCGCCTCGTCGCCGAAGAGCATCCCGACCTCGGCACTCCCCCGACCGTGCCGGGCCGCGTTGGTCAACGCCTCCTGCAGGATCCGGTACGCCGACCAGGCGACACTCGGCGGCAACGCCCGGCGTACCCCTCGTTCGGTGGCCACGATCCGCAGCCCGCTCTCCTCGTGCCGGGCGAGCAGTTCGTCGAGCGCGGCCGGACCGGCGGGCACGCCCAACTCGGCGGTCCCGTCGTCGCGCAGCGCCCGGACCAGCCGGTCGATCTCGCCGATCAGCCCCCGGGCCACCTCCTCGACGGTGCCGATCGCCTGCCGGGAACGCTCCGGGTCCCGCTGGTGCAGCAGCCGGGCGGCACCGGCCTGGACCAGGATCACGTTGATCGCGTGGCCGGCGGAGTCGTGCAGGTCCCGGGCGATCCGGGCCCGTTCCTGCACGGCGGCCAGGGTCCGTTCCCGCAGCATCTCGCGTTCGGCCCGCCGGGCCTGCTCCTCCAGCGCGCCGATCCGTTCCTGACGCAGCCGGATACGGTCTCCGACCAGCCACAGCGACACGAAGATCGCCCCGGTGGTGACCATCTCGGTGCCGATCCCGGCCAACCGGACCCCGAGCACGGCGTACAGCACCGTCATCGAGGGCACGAACGCCGCCACCGCGAGCAGCGCGACCCAGCGCCGTACCGGCCGGCGGTCCCCGCCGTGGGCCACCGCGACGGAGTAGGCGGCGACCGCCGTACCGATCGCCAGGTCGAGCGTGTAGCCGAACGCCAGCAGCACCAGGCTGGCCGTCGCGGTGGCCAGGTAGACCGCGAGCGGCCACCGGCGGCGGGCCACGAGCGGCAGGGTGGCCGCGGCGGCGAGCAGCACGCCGAGCAGGTCCAGCCGGCGGTCGTCCGGGGTCGCGGCACCCAGCCCACCGTCGGCCAGGATCGCGAGGGTGAGCCAGAAGACCAGTCCGGCCACGCCCACGTCGATCGCCACATCCCGCCGCCGCATACGACGGACGGTATCCGGTAGGGCGGCGCGGCCGGATCACCCCACGGGAGCAGTCCGGCTACCCCGCCGGGGGTACGCCCGGATCGCCCCGCCGGGTGTTCCGGCGAAGTGTCCGTTCTTCCTAGCCTCGGCCCGGAAACGGTCGTGGCCGCGCCTAGCGCGCCGGTCACGACCCAGGAACGGCTCTGGAGGACGGACAGCCATGGTGGAGTTACACCCACCCCGCACCACGACGCGACCCAGCGGGTTCGAACGGCTCGCCGGCTGGTCGTACCGGCACCGGCGCTGGGCACTGGTGCTCTGGGTCGTGGTGCTCGGGGCCGTCACGGTCGCGGCCCAGGGCGTCGGCGACGCGTACCGCAACGACTTCTCGCTGCCGGGTACGGAGTCGCAACGGACCCTGGACACGCTCCGGGAACGGGCCCCGGCCCGAGCCGGCGAGACCGTGCAGGTCGTGCTCTCCGACCCCGCCGGGCTGACCCCGGCACCGACCCGGACCCGGGTGGACGGACTGCTGGACCGGATCGGCGCGCTGCCGCACGTGGCGGACGTCCGCAGCCCGTACGAGGACGAGGGCGCGATCTCCCGCGACGGGACGATCGGCTACGCCACGGTCACCCTGGACGGGACGACCGAGGAGGTGCCGGCCGAAGCCGTCCGGGAGCTCGTCGACACCGCCCTGGCGGCCCAGGAGGGCGATCTGCGGGTCGAGGTGGGCGGCGACCCGGTCCGCGAGGTCCAGGAGGACGAGGGCGGGCCCGCGGAGGGCATCGGCATGCTCGCCGCGCTGATCATCCTGGTGCTGCTGTTCCGGTCGCTGCTCGCCGCGAGCCTTCCGCTGGTGATCGCGATCTTCGCCGTCGGCGCCGCGATCGGGCTGATCACGATCGCCTCACACGTGGCGACCGTGGCCGATTTCACCGTGCCGTTGATGATCCTGGTCGGACTGGGTGTCGGCATCGACTACGCGCTGCTGGTCTTCTCCCGGTTCCGGGCCGAACTGATCGCCGGCGCCGAGCCCGAGGCGGCCACCCGCCGGGCGATGGACACCGCCGGCCGGACCGTCCTGTTCGCCGGTTGCACCGTGATCATCGCACTGCTCGGGCTGGTCACCCTCGGCCTCGGCTCGCTACAGGGCGTCGCCGTCGCGATCGCGCTCACCGTGCTGGCCACCATGCTCGCGTCGCTGACCCTGCTGCCCGCCCTGCTCGGAATGCTCGGTCACCGCGTCGAACGGGCCGTACGGCGCCGGGCCGAGCGGCCGGACCGGGCCGCCGAGGGGACCGCCTGGCGTCGCTGGGCGACGCTGGTGCGGCGGCACCGCTGGCCGGCCCTGCTGATTCCGGTCGCCGCGCTGCTCGCCCTCGCCGCTCCCGCGCTGGACCTCCGGCTGGGCTTCGCCGACGCCGGCAACGACTCCGCGGCGAAAACCAGCCGCCAGGCGTACGACCTGCTGGCCGAGGGCTTCGGCCCCGGGTTCAACGGTCCGCTGGTGGTGGTCGTGGAGGGCGGCCAGCCGGCGGCCGAGGCCGCGCACCGAACCCTGGCAAGCACCCCGGGGGTGGCCACCGCCGTGCCACCCGTCCCGGTGTCGGCGGACCTGTCGACGATGATCGTCTTCCCGGACACCAAACCGCAGGCCGCCGAGACCGCCGAGCTGGTCACCCGGCTCCGGCAGGAGGTGCTGCCCCCGGTGGCCCGGGACACCGGCGCGACGTTCCTGGTCGGTGGCTCCACCGCGGCAGCGGAGGACTTCGCCGACGCCGTCGCCGGCCGGCTGCCGCTGTTCGTCGCGATCGTGGTCGGGCTCTCCGCGCTGCTCCTGATGGTGGTGTTCCGCTCGCTGCTCATCCCGGTCAAGGCCGCGGTGCTGAACCTGCTCAGCGTCGCGGCGTCGATGGGCGTGATCACCGCGGTCTTCCAGCACGGCGCACTGGGCGTCCAACCCGGCCCGATCGAGGCGTACGTGCCAGTGATGATCTTCGCGATCGTGTTCGGCCTCTCGATGGACTACGAGGTGTTCCTGCTGGCCAGGATGCACGAGGAGTGGGAACGCGACCGGGACGCCGCGCTGGCCGTCCGGGAGGGCCTGGCCAGCACCGGCCGGGTGGTGACCGCCGCGGCGGCCATCATGATCGTGGTCTTCGGCGCCTTCCTGCTCAGTCCGGACCGGATGCTCCAGCAGTTCGGCCTGGGACTCGCGGTGGCGATCCTGCTCGACGCGCTCGTCATCCGCTGCCTCATCCTGCCGGCGGCGATGGGGGTACTCGGGCCCCGGGCGTGGTGGCTGCCGGCCCGGCTCGACCGCTGGCTCCCCCGCGCCCCGCTCGAACGCGGCTGACCCGACCACGCCGCAACGCGGCTGAGCCCCACCGGCTGCCCACCGCCGCCCACTATCGTGGCCAGGTGCTCGCCGAGATCCTCCGTCGCCTCCGCTGCCCGGTCTGTACCCGCCCGCTGGCCGAGGTACCGACCGGGCGGCCGGCCATGGACAGGACCCCGGCGACATCCGCACTACGCTGCCCGGTCGGCCACAACTTCGACCTGGCCCGGCAGGGCTACGTCAATCTGACGACGGGCCGGGTCCCGCACTCCGGAGACACGCCGGCGATGGTGGCCGCCCGGGACGAATTCCTCGGCGCCGGCCACTACGACCTCATCTCGACCGCGCTCGCCCGGCTCGCCACGGCGTCGGCCGGGGACGGGCCGGCGACGTACCCGGAACTGGTGGTGGACGCCGGAGCCGGCACCGGCCGACACCTCGGCGCGGTGCTCGACGCCCTGCCCGGAGCCACCGGGCTGGCCCTGGACGTGTCGAAGCCGGCGCTGCGCCGGGCGGCCCGGGCCCATCCCCGGGCCGGGGCGGCGCTCTGCGACACCTGGCAGGGGCTGCCGCTGGTCGACGGGGCCGCCGGCCTGCTGCTCAACGTCTTCGCCCCGCGCAACGGTGGAGAGTTCCGCCGGGTACTGCGACCGGACGGCGCGCTGCTGGTGGTCACCCCGGACGCCGACCACCTCGGCGAACTCGTCGAACGGCTCGGCCTGCTCCGGGTGGACCCGGCGAAGGAGGCCCGGGTCGCCGGCAGCCTGGCCGAGCACTTCACCGCAACGGACACCACAGTGCACCGCCGGACGCTCCGACTCACCCGGGGCGAGGTCCGCACCCTGGTCGGCATGGGCCCCAGCGCCTGGCACACCGACGCCGCCCGCCGCGACGAACGGATCGACGCACTCCCCGAGCCAATCCCGGTCACCGCCGCAGTACGAGTAACCGCCCACCGTCCCCGCTAGACCGAACCAAGCGGTCCCGCAGGTCTCAGGTGGACAGATCGATCTCCTCCCACCCAGCCGGCGCGTCGTGGAACGGCCCCCGGAAGACCACCGCCCACTCCAAAGCCCAGCGCCGCTGACCGATCGCATTGCTGTCGATCAACCCGGGCAGCCGCATTCCCTCGCGTTCCGCCTCCAGGTAACCCCAGTCCAGGCAGTAGTAGAAGTCGAGAACGGCGGCGACCTCCGCCGCGTCCCGGGGCGCCGCGAGGGTACGCGAGCGCCAGGCGGAGAAGGTCTCTCCCGCCGGCAGGTTGGGCAACTGTTCCATCAGCCGGTCGTCGCTCGGCGCCGTCGGATCGAGGTGCCGACTCAGCCCGAGCACCCAGGCCAACGCGAACACCGCGTCGTGGTGGAGCACGAACGACCGGTGGTCGCCCCCACTCCCCATCACGAACTGCCACTCCGGCGGAGTGACCGCCTCGACCAGGTGCGAGCCGAGCAGCCAGCTCATCCCCGCCTGGGGCGGCATCCCGAAACACCGCGCCAGCACCAGGTGCAGTACGGCGGTACGGGCCTCGATCTCGGCGGTCGGGCGCAACTCGACGGTGTCGCCCGGCTCCCAGACCAGCGGAAACTGGGCCGGGGGCACTGGCAACCCCAACCGGCCCAGTTCGTCCAGGTTGAGGGCGCGGACCGCCTGAGGGTCGGGAGCGGGTACGGTCACAGCCTTGTTTCCCGTCGCGTCGCAGTCGCCTCGGACGCACCAGGCGCCCACGAGCACGGGTGATGCTCGGTCGACTCGACCCAGCACCCGTGGTTTCCCCCCGGCGACGCAGAATAGCCGGTTACGAGCCCGCACACCATGACGTCCGACCTGCCCGCCGACCAACCCGAGCCGTCGTACGCCCCCGACGGCATCGCCTACTCGATCCGGTCGATCACCAACGCCGGTACGGAAGGACGGTCAGTCGAGATCGACACCGCGTCGGCGGCGCTGGACCGGGCCGCCGGGATCCGCTCCGGGTCCTCGGCACGGAGCTCGTAGAGCGGGTCGCCGGCCCGGACCTGATCTCCCGGCTTCCGGTGCAGCACCACGCCGGCCGGGGCACTGACCGGGTCTTCCTTGCGGGCCCGGCCCGCGCCGAGCCGCCACGCCGCCACGCCGATGGCGTACGCGTCGATGCCCGAGACGAAGCCGTCCCGTTCGGCCCGGACGACCTCCACCTCCGGGGCGACCGGCGCCGGGGCGTCCGGATCTCCTCCCTGGGCGCTCACCATGGCCCGCCAGACGTCCATGGCCCGGCCGTCCCGGAGCGCCCGCTCCGGATCGGCGTCCGGCAACCCGGCCGCGGTGAGCATCTCCCGGGCCAACGCGAGGGTCAGCTCCACCACGTCGGCGGGGCCGCCGCCGGCCAGCACCTCGACCGACTCGGCGACCTCGACCGCGTTGCCGACGGTCAGGCCGAGCGGCGTGGACATGTCGGTGAGCAGGGCCACCGTCCGTACCCCGTGCGCACCGCCCAACTCCACCATGGTCCGAGCCAGCTCCCGGGCGTCCGCCTCCGACTTCATGAACGCGCCCGAACCGACCTTCACGTCCAGCACCAGCGCCCCGGTACCCTCGGCGATCTTCTTGCTCATGATCGAACTGGCGATCAGCGGAATCGCCTCCACCGTGCCGGTGACGTCGCGCAGCGCGTACAGCTTGCGGTCGGCCGGTGCCAGCCGCTCACCCGCCGCACAGATCACCGCACCGACCTCACCCAACTGCGCGATGAACTCGTCGCCCGACAGTGCCGCCCGCCACCCCGGGATCGACTCCAGCTTGTCCAGGGTCCCCCCGGTGTGCCCCAGCCCCCGCCCGGAGAGCTGCGGTACGGCGGCCCCACACGCCGCCACCAGCGGAGTCAACGGAAGCGTGATCTTGTCACCGACGCCGCCCGTCGAGTGCTTGTCGACGGTCGGCCGACGTATCCCGGACAGGTCCAGCCGGTCCCCGCTGGCGATCATCGCGGCCGTCCACCGGGCGATCTCCCCCGGGTTCATCCCGCGCAGCAGGATCGCCATCGCCAGCGCCGACATCTGCTCGTCGGCGACCCGCCCCCGGGTGTACCCGTCGACCACCCAGTCGATCTGCTCGTCGGAGAGCACCCCGCCATCCCGCTTGGTCCGGATCACGTCGATCGCGGCGAACCCACTCACAGACTTCCTCTTCCTCACGGTTGTACCCACGACACCGCACCGACCGACGGCCGGCACCACGCAAGGCCGGGGCCTGCCGTGCCCGGCGCAGGGATCAAGCCTGACCGCCCGGAGCCGGGCACGGCAGGCCCCGGCAACCCCCGCGCACGCCGAACCCACCACAGGCCCCGCCCACGACGGACATGGGCAGAACCCTCAGCCCTCCCACCGAAGCGGAATCTCCAACGGCGGCTCACCCTCACCAGCCCAGAAAATCGACCCGGCCGCGTCGACCACCACCACCCGAGGCGTACGGGCCTGTCCCCAGGTCACCGCATCCGCCGGATCGGCCCAGGTCGGCGCCTCCTCCAGTACGCCCGTCGGCGCACCGTCCGAGTCTCCGGCGGACTTCTCCCAGTACCCGGTCCACACCTGCTGCCCGCCCGACACGTCAGGGTGCAGGAACACCGTCCCCCGCCCCCGCCAGACGGCGAGTTCCTCGGGTACCGCCGGCAGCTTCGTCGTACCGGCGATCGCCTCCAGGTCGTCCGGTCCGAACGCGTGCGGCAGCAGCTCGGCCATCCGCAGCGCGACGGGATCCGCCTCGACCAGCATCTCCGGCCCGCCGTGCTCCCAGAGCAGTTGCCGGCAGCGCCCGCACGGCATCAACGGCTCACCGGTGGCGCCGACGCACGACATCGCGACCAGCTTCCCGCCACCGGACGCGTGCAGCGCCGAGACCAGCCCACACTCCGCGCAGAGCGTCACGCCGTACGACGCGTTCTCCACGTTGCAGCCGACCACCACCCGACCGTCGTCGACCAGTGCCGCCGCTCCGACCGGAAAGTTCGAGTATGGCGCGTACGCGTGGCGCATCGCGTCGGTCGCGGCGGCCCGCAGACCAGCCCAGTCAATTTCCATCGTCACGCCCCCATCCTGCCCCGCCGCTGGTCAGCCCTTGATGTAGGGCTTACCGTCGGCGGCCGGCGCGCGTACCTTGCCGACGAGGCCGGCCACGGCCAGCAGCGTGGCGAGGTACGGCAGCATCGCCAGGAACTCGCTCGGGATGCTGCTGTTGATCGCGCTGAGATAGGTGCCGAGCTGGTCGGCGAACCCGAAGAAGAGCGCGGCCAACAGCGCACCGGTGGGACTCCACCGCCCGAAGATCAGCGCCGCCAGCGCGATGAAGCCCTTTCCACCGATCATGTTCTTGCTGAACGTGTACAGCGCCAGCGTGTAGGACGCGCCGCCCACCCCGGCCACCATCCCGGCGAGCAGCACATTCCGGTAGCGCACCGCGAGGACCTTGACCCCGAGGGTGTCGGCGGCGGTCGGGTGTTCACCCACGGCACGGGTCCGCAGTCCCCACCGGGTCCGGAACAGCGCGACGTGGATGACCAGCACCAGGATCAGCGCCAGGTACAGGAAGATGTTGCCCCGGAACAGCGCCGGGCCGAGCACCGGGATGTCGGAGAGCACCGGGATCGGCCACGCCTCGAACCGGGGCGGCTGGTTGTACTTCGCCGCGTCGGTCTGCATCAGCCGCTCGTAGAGGAACCCGGTCAGTCCGAGCGCGAGCAGGTTGAGCACGATCCCCATCACCACCTGGTCGACCAGGTAGCGGATGGTGAAGACCGCGAGCAGCAGCGAGATCAGCGCCCCGCCGAAGGCCGCCGCGACCAGCCCGATCCAGGCGCTGGCGGCGAGCGTGCCGACCAGGGCGCCGAAGAAGGCGCCCATCAGCAGTTGCCCCTCGATCGCGACGTTCACCACACCGGACCGCTCGCAGAGCACCCCGGCGAGAGCGCCGAAGATCAGTGGTAGGGCGAGGATGAAGGTGCCTCGGATGATGTTGACCAGCGGCATGAAGTTCTGCCCGTCCGGCGCCGCCGACACCTGCCAGCAGAGGAAGGAGAGCACGACCCCGACCACCGCCACCCCGAGCAGCGGGACGAACCAGCGGCGGGCGAGCCGGCCGGTCAGCAGGACCGCTCCGGCGGCCGCCGCGACCAGCCCGAACAGGATCGCCCCGACGGTGCCGTTGATGGCCAGTGCCGCGCCGCCGGCGTCCTCGCTGAGCGTGAACCGCGCGTCCGCGCCGGTGGCGAGCGCCCCGAAGAACGCCGCCGCGAGCAGCCCGAGCAGCAGCGCGCCGACACCGACCCTGCGGTCCCGGGTCCAGAAACCCTGTCGTACGACGACCGCGACGTCCTCGACAACCATGGTGGACATCTGGTCTACCAGCCCTTCGCCATGCTCGTCCCCAGCCGGGCGGCCCGGGCGGCCCGGAGCCCGAAGATCGCCTTCACCAGTGCCGGTGCGGCGATGAAGATGACGATCAGCGCCTGCAACACCGTGACCAACTCCAGCGAGATGCTGGCGTACGACTGCATCCGGTTGCCACCGGCCTGTAGCGCGCCGAAGAGCAGGGCGGCCAGCGCGACTCCCCACGGTTTCACCCGGCCGAGCAGCGCCACCAGGATGCCGTCGAACCCGATCTGGGCGATCACCAGCGGGGTGAGCGCGGTGGCCGTGGTGCCGAGCACCATGTTCGCACCGCCGAGGCCGGACAACGCGCCCGCGATCACCATGACCAGGGTGTACGTCCGACCGACACTGATCCCGGCGGTCCGGGCGGCGTCGGGGTTGGCACCGACGGCTCGCAGCTCGAAGCCGAAGGTGGAGCGGTTGAGCAGCCAGGCGACGCCCCAGGTGACCAGCACCGCGAGCAGGATGCCGAGGTGTACCCGCAGGTCGCTGCCGAGCAGCCGGGGAAGTTGGGCCGAGGAGTCGACCGGCCGGCTGATCGAGTCGGTGCGCTCGGGGTCGTGTACGCCGCCCTGCACGATGATCCAGGCCAGGAAGGAGATCGCGACGTAGTTGAGCATGATCGTGGTGATCACCTCGTGTGCGCCGGTCCGGGCCTTCAGGATGCCTGGCACGAAGCCCCAGACACCCCCGCCGACCGCTCCGGCGAGGATCGCCACGATCAGGTGCAGCACCGGCGGCAGCGGGAGCAGGAAGCCGGCCAGCGCGGCCAGGATCACCCCGAGGGTCGCCTGACCCTGCGCACCGATGTTGAACAGGCCGCCCCGGAAGGCCAGGGAGACCGCCAGACCGGTGAAGACCAGTGGGGTGGTGTAGGTCAGCGTCTCCGAGATCGGTGCGAAGACCGGCTGCCACCCGTTGGTTCCGTTGATCCACCCGCTCACCGCGGCCGGGTCGACGACCGCGCCCTTGAACAGGTTCGCGTACGCGTCGCTGACCACCGCCCAACTGGAGTTGAGCGCGTCGGTCGGCTTGGCGGTGATGTACCCGTAGGTGGCGAGCACGTCCGGATCGGAGACGATGATCAGCACCGCGCCGATCAGGCTCGCCAGCACGATCGCGAGCACCGTGACCGTGACGGTGTTGGCCGACCACAGGTTACGGACGAAGAGCCGGAGCAGCAGCGGTCCGCCACCGTCGCGGTCGGTCAGCCCCGCGCCACCGTCGCCCGACGGGGTACCGCCGGATTCCGGCTTCGCCCCGCCCGCCCCGGCGACCGGCTGGTCCGCACCGCTGGACGTGTCGGTGCCGGTGGGCGTGTCGGTGCCGGTCGACGTGCCGGTGCCGGTCGACTCGCCGGGACCGGTGCCGCCGACGGTGCTGATCGTCTCGGTTCGGGTCGGCTCGCCGGCCGGGTCCTTGTCCGGAGAGGGAGACGGGGACGGGGATCCGGGCAGGTTGTCGTCGGTCACGTCGCCTCCTCGCCGCGCTTGTCCTCGGCGGACGTCGCACCGGTGATGCCGGCCATCAGCAGCCCGATCTCCTCGCGTGGGGTGTCCGGCCCGACCAGCCCCAGGATCCGGCCCCGGTACATCACCGCGATCCGGTCGGCCAGCCCGATCACCTCGTCCAGTTCACTGGAGACGAGCAGTACGGCGGTGCCGATGTCCCGCTCGTGGATGATCCGGCGGTGGATGAACTCGATCGAGCCGACGTCCACGCCCCGGGTGGGCTGGGCGGCCACGAATAGCTTCAGCGGTCGGGACATCTCCCGGGCGATGATCACCTTTTGCTGGTTGCCGCCGGAGAGCGTGCCCACGGTCGCCTCCGCCGACGAGGTGCGTACGTCGAACTCGGGAATCCGTTCCCGGGCCGAGGCGGTGATCGCGTCCGGCCGCAGCACCAGGCCGGACCCGAAGGGCGGCTGGTCGTAGATGTCCAGCACCAGGTTCTCCGCGACGCTGAACTCCTTGACCAGCCCGTCGACGCTGCGGTCCTCGGGGACGTAGCCGACGCCGGCCCGCAGCACCCGCTTGGTCGACCAGCCGTTCACGCGCTGGCCGGCCACCGAGACCGACCCGCTGAGCATCGGACGCAGGCCCATCAACGCCTCGATGAGTTCCGTCTGACCGTTGCCCTGTACGCCGGCGATGCCCAGCACCTCTCCGGCCCGCACCGTCAGATCGACCCCGTCGACCGCCCGTACGCCCCGCTCGTCGTCGACGACGAGGCCCTCGATCTCCAGTACCGGCTCGCCCGGTTCGGCGGGAGCCTTGGAGATCAGCAGGTTCACGGTGCGCCCGACCATCAGCGCGGCCAGGTCGTCCTCGCTGGCGTCGGGGCTGGCCGTACCGACGGTCCGGCCCCGGCGGATCACGGTGATCCGGTCGGCGATCGCCTTCACTTCCTTGAGCTTGTGCGTGATGAACACGATCGACTTGCCGGACTCCTTCAGGGACCGCATGACCGCGAGCAGTTCCTCGGTCTCCTGCGGAGTCAGTACGGCGGTCGGCTCGTCCAGGATGAGCAGGTCCACGTCCCGGGTCAGCGCCTTGACGATCTCGACCCGCTGCTGCACGCCGACCGGCAGGTCCTCGACCACCGCGTCCGGGTCGACCCGCAGGTTGTAGCGGGTGGACACCTCGGTCACCTGGCGCCGGGCCCGCCGCCGGTCCAGGAAGCCGGCGATACCGCCCCGGACCTGCTCGGCACCGAGCATCACGTTCTCGGCGACGGTGAAGACGGGTACGAGCATGAAGTGCTGGTGCACCATGCCGATGCCGGCGGCGATGGCGTCGCCGGGGCCGGCGGCCCGCAGCGGCGCCCCGTCGACCAGGATCTCCCCCTCGTCGGGCTGCAACAGCCCGTACAGCACGTTCATCAGGGTCGACTTGCCCGCGCCGTTCTCGCCGAGCAGCGCATGAATCTCTCCGGGCTCCACCGTCAGGTCGATGTGGTCGTTGGCGACCAGTTCACCGAACCGCTTGGTGATGCCGCGCAGTTCGAGTCTCAGCGCAACCTCCTGGGAGTGCGGGCGGATGGTGCAGCCTACTGCCTGGTGGATCGGGTCGACAGGGGTCTGTCCGGTGATCGCGGCGGGCCGTTCGGCCGCTGGGTCGGCGTGAAAACCGGCCGCCCCGAGCGTCGCGGAAAAACGTCCCCGCGGGGTCGGGACGACCGATTTCGTCGACGTCGCCCGTCCGTCCGGCCGTCCCGAAGCGGTGTCGGGACGGCCGATCCGGTGCTACTTCGGCTGTGCGGCGGAGGTGACGGTGACCGTACCGGCGGCGATGTCGCTCTTGAGCTTGTCGACCTCGGCCTTCAGCTCGGCCGGCACCTTGCTGTCGAACTCGTGGTACGGAGCCAGCGAGACGCCGTTGTTGGCCAGGGTGCCGAGGTAGCCGGGGTCGTGCGCCAGCTTGTCGCCCTTGGCCGCCGTGACGACCGCGTCCCGGACGGCGTCCGAGATGTTCTTGACGACGGTGGTGACCAGGGCGGGGCAGTTCGGGGTGCTCTGGCAGCCGTCGGTGTCCACCCAGATCGCCGAGTACTTGCCGGCGGAGGCCTGCGCCGCGGCGGTGGTACCCAGACCGGCGCCACCGGCGACCGGCATGATGATGTCGGCGCCCTGTGCGACCAGCGCGTCGCTGACCTTCTTGCCCTCGTCCTGCTTGACGAAGCTGTTGGTGAACGAGCCGTTCTGGCTGGCCTTGTCCCAGCCGAGGGCCTTCACGTTCTTGCCCTTGGCCTTGTTGTACTGGGCCACGCCGTCGACGAAACCGTCCATGAAGATGGTCACCGGCGGGATCTTCTCACCGCCGTACGTGGCGACGGTGCCGCTCTTGCTCATCCCGGCCGCCAGGTAGCCGGCCAGGAAGGCCGCCTGCGCGGTGTCGAACTGCATCGGGAAGACGTTGCTCTCCGGCAGCTTCGAGTCGACGATCCCGAACTGCTGCTCCGGGTTCGCCTTGGCGATCTTCGAGGTGGCGCCGCTCATCAGCCCGCCGACGGCGAGGATGAAGTTGCACTTCTGGTTGACGTACTGGGTCAGGTTCGGCTCGTAGTCGGCCTCTGCCTTGGAGGAGGTGTTCTTGATGTCGATATTGGGGTTCGCCGCCTTGGCCGCCTGCAGACCGGCCCAGGCCGAAGTGTTGAACGACTTGTCGTCGATGCCACCGACGTCGGTCACCATGCAAGCGGTGTACTTCTCGGCCGCGGTGCCGCCTTCGTTGCTCTCGTCCGGAGCCTCGCCACACGCGGCGGCGCCCAGCGCGAGCCCACCCACCGCGAATACCGAAACGATCCGCATCCCACGCACAGAGCGCAAGACGGTCTCCCTTCCCATTGCACACCGCCACCGCGGTGGCAGTCCCAAGCCGGCCTGCGCGTTTGCCGCCGGCGTCCCACGTTACGGACGGGAGCGTACGCCCGCGCCTGTCCACCGGCCGACAATCGTGCCTGACTGTTGAACGCCCGTTACCCTTACGTAACTTCGGGGTGTGCGACATCACTTGTTAACCCGCCCGATGCCCGACGTCGAATCACGAAGCGCCCCGTTTCCACCATTCCGGGCGCTCGCGACGAGCCGGGCGGCGGCGAGCCGCTACGGGCAGCCGGCGAAGGGCGTCAGCGCCAGAAGACCGCGACCGCGGCGTTGGCCAGGGTCAGCACGATGATCCCCATGAAGTGACCACGGTTGACCGACTCCCGCTTGCGGGAGAAGAACACCATCACGAAGATCATTAGACCGATCACGAGTTTGGTGGCGAGCTTGGCCGGCGCCGGTTCGTCGCCGTCGCGCAGCGGCGCGGAGAGCCCGATCCCGGTCAGCACCTGGATGCCGGCGCCCCAGAGCATCAGGGCATTGATCCGCAACCGCCCGGTGACGTACTGGGTGACCGCGCCACCCAGCAGCAGTGCGAACCCGATCAGATGCGCGTAGAGGAGTATCAGCCGCAGAGGTTCCACGGCCGACATCCTGCCCCATCGGCGGCGCGCCGTCGCCCCCGGCCGGGCCGCCACCGCCGGGCCACGGCGACCGACGCTGCTGCCGCCGTGGCCCGGCGAGCGGGGTCAACCGCGGCTGGCGACTACCTCGGCGTTCCCGGCGTCGCTCGCCGTACCGCCGGCCGCCGGCCCGGATCCGGGGCCGGGCAGCCGGGCCCGCCCGACGCTCACCAGGAGCAGACCGGCGACGGCGTAGCCGACGAGGATCAGCAGCGACGTCGCGGATCCGGCGCCGTCGAAGAACGCGGTCGAGCGGAGCAGGGTGCCGCCGGCACCGACCGGTAGCCACTGGCCGACCGTCCCCCACGGCTGGGGCAGCAGTTCCGGTGCCGCGGTGACCGCGGACAGCGGGTTGCCGACCAGGAAGACCAGTACCGCGCCGAGGGCCAGGCCCGCTCGGCCCAGCGCCGCCCCGAGCCCGGTCAGGGTGGCCGCGATGGCCAGTCCGATCAGCCCGATGGCGATCCCGACCGCCACGGGGTCGCCGGGGAGCACGCCGAGCCAGCCCTGCAGCACCGCCGGCCCGGCGAGTCCGGCCAGCAGGCCGAAGCTGACCAGGCCGGCCAGCCGGGCGATCCGGTTGGGGACCAGGAGCGCCAGCAGCACCCCGGCCGCCATGCTGGTCAGCGCCAGCGGCAGGAATCCGCCCGCGAAGCCGCCGCCCCGGGGGTCGTCCGGGTCGGCGGGGACGACGTCGACGACCCGAGGAGGCTGGCCGCCGGCGAGCTGCCCGGCGGACTGGGTGAGCAGCGCCGCCACCGCCGGGCCGGCCCCGCTGGCGATGTGCAGCTCCGGTCCGTCCGGGCCGATCACGAACGCGGCGTACGCGTCGCGGTCGCGTAGCGCCTGGTCGGCCGCCGTACCGTCCGGCAACCGGAGCACCTCGAAGGCGCCGGGTGCGGAGGCGGTCAGTTGTCGGACCAGCGGGTCGGTGGCCGGGGTCGGCCCGGCGACGACGACGGGCAGGTCACGCGGCTCCAGGTTCGCCGCCGGACCGGCGAACAGCGGTACGAGGAGCGATTGCAGCAGCACCACCCCGAGGGCGACCAGTACGGCGACGGCGTACGGCGGGCGGGGGCGCCCGGAGCGGGGTGGCCCCGGTGGGACGGACGGTCGACTCATCTTCCCGACTCCCTCTATAAAACGAATACTCGTTCTCTTAGCCCAGATTCCTCTCCGTCGTTGTCTGCGTCAAGAACGAGCGTTCGTTTTACAATGTGCGGCGTGCCACGTGTCTCCGACGAACACCTCGCCGCCCGACGGCAGCAGATCCTCGACGCCGCCCGCCGCTGCTTCCTGCGCAACGGGTTCCACGCCACATCGATGCAGGACGTGATCGGCGAGGCCGGCCTGTCGGTGGGCGCGGTCTACCGCTACTTCAGAAGCAAGCACGAGCTGGTCACCTCGATCGCCGAATCGGTCCTCGACGGCGCGGACGACCTCTTCGCGGCCATCGACGCCGCGGAGCCCCCGCCGCCGCTGGTCGACGCGGTGGAGCAGGCCCTTGGATTCGTCGAGACCCAGATCGGCCAGGACGGTGTCTTCCCGCTCGCCGTACAGGTCTGGGCCGAGTCGCTCCGCGATCCCGAGCTGGCCGACTTCGTCGCGCGGATGTACGGCGGGTTCCGGTCCCGGCTCGTCACCCTTGCCCGGCGGGCCCAACAGGCCGGTGAGCTGCCCCCGGACGCCGATCCCGAGGCGGTAGGCGCCGTCCTCCTCGGCCTGGTCCAGGGCTTCGCCCTGCAACGACTCCTCGCCGCGGGACCGGACCGCAAGACCTACCTGAGCGGCTTACGGGCGATGCTCGACGCCCGGAGCCGCACCGCCGGCTGACACCGAAGCGACACCCGGAGCGGCGGGAGTCCTGAGTCGAGCCGTCGGCGTGTTGGTCGACGACCCGGGGCGATCTTGTCGTCGCACCGAGCTACCCGCTCTGACCTCGACCGGCCCGCCACGCGCCGAAGCTTCCACGGCTCCGTTCGGGCGGGCTACCATCGGCCAACCCCGTGGCTGACACACCGGTCCCGGGCGCAAAGCCCCGGCTACGCCGCGACCGGCCGGCGGCGGACGGGAGTCACGCAGTGGTGTTGGCCAGGAACGGAAAATCGGGCGACCGTTGGCCCGCCATCGCGCTCGTCGCGCTCGTGGAGTCGGCGGCGGTGGTGCTGGCCATCGGCATCGCCCTCGTGGTGGGCCCGACGGACGAGAAACCGACCGCCCGGCCCGGCCCCGGTCCCACGGGAAGTACGACGACACCCAGCACCGCGCCCAGCCCGGCCGGGCCGACCGTGCCGGTCATCCGCCCCGGCCGACCCGGCGAATCGGCCGACGTGGTCCAGCCGAACCAGCTCACTCCCCAGTCCGGGCCCCGGCACAACGCCGCCGACGTCCTGTTCGTGCGGATGATGGTCCCGCACCACGAGCAGGCCCTGCAGATGGCGGCTCTGGTGCCGAACCGGGCCGGCGGCACCGGGGTCATCTCGGTCGCCGACCGGATCAGGGCCAGTCAGCAGCCCGAGGTCGAGGTGCTGCGGAGCTGGCTGCGGGACCGGAATCTCAGCCCCGACGTGGAGTCCGGCCACGAGCACCACACGATGCACGGCATGCAGAGCCCGGCGGCGATCGCCGCGCTGACCGCGGCGACCGGGACGGCGTTCGACCGGATGTTCATCGAGATGATGAGCGCACACCACCAGGGCGCCATCCAGATGGCCCAGGCCGTGCTCACCGCCGGAGTGGACCCGCAGATCCGGGAGCTGGCCCGGAACATCGCCTTCGAACAGGCCGTCGAGATCAACCGGATGCGCGAGGTGCTCGGCCCCCAGGCACCCTGACCGGAGGCGGTCCCGGCGGACCGACGCACCCGACCAGCGCCGACGGGCCGAATGGACCCGACCGACCGGATACTCAGGACACCCGCCACACCTGGAAGGTGGGACCGTCCCCGGGCAGGGTCAGCCCACCGCCCGGATCCGGGCGGAGGTCGGGCGCCCCGCCGTACAGGTTGACGGCCTCGACACCGCCCGCCTCGGGCGCCGGCCCGACCAGGCGCAGCGGTCCGACGGACGCACGGCGGGCGAGCACCAGCAGCGCGCCGGACGGCCCCTCGCGCAGGAAGACCAGGCTGTCCGCGTCGGCGTACGCCCAGCGCAGGCCGCCGTGCCGCAGCGCCGGCTCGCTCCGGCGCAGTGCGATCAGGGCCCGGTACCGGTCGAACGTGCTCCGGTCCCAGGTCTCCGGCCGCCGCCAGGGCATCGGGGTACGCGAGTCCTCGCCGTTGCGTCCGGTCAGTCCGAGCTCGTCACCGGCGAAGATCATCGGCGTACCCGGCAGGGTGCAGAGCAGCCCGACCGCGACCTCCTGCCGGGCGGCGTCGCCGACCACCGTCCGGATCCGGGCCGAGTCGTGCGACCCGAGCAGCAGCCACGACGCGGTCAGCGCCCGCCAGGAGACCAGCGAGCCGAACGCCCGCATCGTGGCCAGCACCTCCGGCCCGTCCCGCCTCGGCACCCCGTCCGGTACGCCGAGGAAGTCCGGCAGTTCCACCTCGGCACAGCGCAGCCAG
This sequence comes from Plantactinospora solaniradicis, assembly GCF_042658085.1. NCBI lineage: Bacteria > Bacillati > Actinomycetota > Actinomycetes > Micromonosporales > Micromonosporaceae > Plantactinospora > Plantactinospora solaniradicis. Next base: position 510,420 of record NZ_JBHSPR010000001.1, read on the forward strand.
TTCCAGACCGGACGGAGGAAGCCGGCGTAGTTCATCGTGCCCTGCCAGCCGTCGGCGTCCAGGTCACCGGTGAAGTCGTGCCCGTGCTCGCCGACGACCAACCCGTCCGGCCGGGCGTCGGTCACCGCCCGGCGCAGCGCCGCCGCCACCTCAACGGTGTACGCGTCCCGCCCGCGTCGACCGGTCATGTTGGCCACGTCCACCCGCCAGCCGTCCAGTCCGTACGGCGGGCGCAGCCAGCGGACCAGCACCGAGTCCGGACCGGTGTGGAACCGTCGCCGCAACTCGGCGCTGCCCCAGTTCAGCTTCGGCAGCGACTTCACGCCGAGCCACGATTCGTAGTCCCCGCCGTCGTCGAAGTAGTACATCTCCCGCTCCGGGGAGCCGACGTCGGAGATCGCGTCGACGAACCACTGGTGGCTGTCGCCGGTGTGGTTGCTGGTGATGTCGCCGAGCAGCCGCCATCCCCGGCCGTGTACGGCGTCGGCGAGCCGGGCCAGCGCGGCGTCGCCGCCGAGCAGCGGATCGACCCGGTCGAAGCCGGCGGCGTCGTACCGGTGGTTGGAGCGGGCCGGGAAGATCGGGGTCAGGTAGACGGTGTTCACCCCGAGCCGGTCCAGGTGGTCCAGCCGCTCGGTGATCCCGTCCAGGTCGCCGCCGTAGAACTGGTACGGCGTCTCGGGGCCACGGCCGATCACCGGCGTCCGGTCCCAGTCGCACGGGATGGCCCAGTCCGGCAGGTCCCGCCCGGCGGCTCCGGCCGAGCGGGCGAACCGGTCCGGGAAGATCTGGTAGACCACCGCGTCCCGGGCCCACTCCGGCGGCGGGTCGTACGCCACCAGCTTGAAGTCGGTGTTGTCCGGTACGTCGTAGGAGAAGACGCCCCGCGCGTTGAGCCACCGCTGCCCGCCGCCGGTCGGCCCGTCCTCGACCAGGAAGCGGTAGTTCGTCACCGGGTTGCGTACCTCGACCTCGGCCCGCCACCACCGGACGCCGCCGGCCTCCCGGTCGAGGACGGCCGTGCCGTACCGGGGTTCGCCGTCGGCGACCGACCGGATCCGGACGGTCCGGACGGACGCCGAGGTACGGACGAACACCGGACACGTCTCGCCCAGCCCGGGAGCCTGGTGGGGGACGTACCGGGCCGAGCCGTCGTGGTGCGGCAGGCCGAGCATGCTCATCCCTTCACCGAACCGGCCGTCAACCCGCTCACGATGTACCGCTGGAGGAACTGGAAGACCAGCACCGTCGGGATCGCGGTGAGCAGCGAGCCGGCGCAGAAGACCCCGAAGTTGACGTTCCGGGACTCCCCGCCGAGCAGCCCGTAGAGCCCGACCGGCAGGGTCTTGGCGTTGGTGTCGGTCAGGAACACGTTGGCCAGGAGGAACTCGTTGATGGTGGCGATGAAGACGAGCAGTCCGGTGACCGCGATGATCGGGACGACCAGGGGCAGGATGATCCGGAAGAACGCCTGGGCGTGTGACGCGCCGTCCATCGTGGCCGACTCGTCGAGTTCCTTCGGCACGGTGTCGAAGAAGCCCTTCATCAGCCAGGTGTTCACCCCGAGCGCACCACCGAGGTAGAGCACGATCAGGCCCCAGGCGGTGTTGAACCCGATCGCCGGCCAGTACTCGGTGATCGTGGTGAACATCAGGTAGATCGTCACGATCGCCAGGAACTGCGGGAACATCTGGATCATCAGCAGGGACAGCAGGCCCACCCGGCGGCCCCGGAACCGCATCCGGCTGAACGCGTACGCGGCCAGCATCGAGATGAACACCGCCGCCCCGGACGCCAGGCCGGCGATGAGCAGCGAGTTGCCGTACCACCGGGCGAAGGCGTGCTTTCCGAACAGGTCGAGGAAGTTCTGCGTGGTGAACCCGGTCGGCAGCAGCTCGCTGGAGGAGAGCGTGCCGAGCGGGTTCAGCGCCGCCGAGACCACGAAGACGATCGGGAAGAGGGAGAAGACGACGGCGCCGACCCCGACCAGATGCCGCCAACCGACATTCTTTACCCAGGTCATGCCGTCACCTCGCGGCGCTCGCTCATGAGTACACCTCTTCCTGGGCGCGGGTGCGGCGGAAGGTGATCGCCGAGATGATCGCGACGATGGTGAAGATGACCACGGAGATGGCGGCGGCGAAGCCGTACTGGGCACCCTGGGCGTCGAAGGCCAGCCGGAACATGTACGTGATCAGCAGGTCCGTTCCGCCGGCACTCGAGTTGTCGGCCGGGAACGGCGCTCCCTCGGTCGTCAGGTAGACGGCGGTGAAGTTGTTGAAGTTGAACGCGAACGACGAGATCAGCAGCGGGGAGAGCGCGACCAGCAGCAGCGGTAGGGTGACGCGGCGGAACCGCTGCCACGGCCCGGCCCCGTCCATCGCGGCGGCCTCGCCCACCTCCTTCGGAATCGCCTGCAACGCTCCGGTGGCGACCAGGAACATGTACGGGTAGCCGAGCCACAGTTGGACCAGGATCACCGCGAGCCGGGCCGACCAGGTGCCGCCGAACCAGTCGACGTCCAGGTCGAGCATCCGGTTGAGCAGTCCGAAGTCGGTGTTGAAGATGTCCCGCCAGATCAGCAGCATCGCGAACGACGGCATCGCGTACGGCAGGATGAGCAGGACCTGGTAGATCCGGCGGCCCCGCAGTCCGGGCGAGTGCAGTGCCAGCGCACAGAGCAGCCCGAGCGCGAACGTGCCGAGGGCCGAGGCGGCCGCGAAGGCGAGGTTCCAGACCAGGATGCCGGCGAACGGGCCGGCGATGGTCGGGTCGGTGACTATCCGGGTGAAGTTGGCGAGCCCGACGTTGACCCGCCACCCCTGGGCGAGCCGCTCCCCCGCCTCGTTCACGAAGGCGCCCTCGGCGTCGTCGGCCCGCCACACCTTGCCGGTGGCGGCTTCCCGTACGCAGTCGCAGCCGGCGTCGTACAACTGCCCGGCCTGGCCCTCGTACGCGCCGGAGATGCCCTGGGCCCGGATCGCGCCGCGATCGGTGGGCACCGTGAACGCGGTGATCTCGGCGCCCCGGGCGGCGGACTGGCCGATGTTGAGCAGGGTGTAGCCCTCGGCGGCGGTGATCCGCCCACCGGCGACGGTCGCCCCGGACAGTGGCCGCAGCCCGTCCGGGTCGCCGACGAAGGTGGCACCGGCGGGGTCGACGAGCAGGAACAGCAGCGGGTCGGTGGCGGGTACGCCCTCGGTCGCGACCGAGAGCGCGTACTCGGTCGAGCCCGGCACCCGGGTCACCGACGACGTCTGGATCGCGACGATGGCCTCGTCCTTGCTGCCCCGGTGCCCGTCGCCGAAGTTGGTGACCGCGGTGCCGACGGTGTAGAGCACCGGCACCACCTGGAAGGCGATCAGCAGCAGGGTGCCGGGGAGCAGGTACTTCAGCGGCACCCGGCGGCGCGACAGGTAGACGTGACAGACCACCGCGACCACGCCGATCTCGATGGCGAGGCCGACCCACATCCGATGCTCGATCAGCGGGATCGCCGCCCACACGGCCAGCGCGATGGTGACCGCGAGCGCCGTTGTCTTTCCGATTTGCCCACCCAGCCCGACCGAACGCGGTGGCCGGGGAGTCTCCTGGGAGACTTCCCGGCCAGCACGATCCTCCGGGAGGGTGGCCGTCTTCTCGGCCACGACCAGACCCTCCGCCGGACTACTTGATTTTGTCTTTGATGGACTTGCCGGCCGCGGTGACCGTGGACGGTACGGCGGCTCCTCCGACGATCGCGGCGGAGGCCTTGCCGAACGGATCCCACACGTTGGCCATTTCCGGGATGGCGGGCATGATCGCGCCGCCCCTGCCGGCGTCCATGATCTTCGCGACGTCCGGGTCGGTCGCCTTGACCTGGTCGAACGCGGCGGTCAGCGCCGGTGGGCGGGGCTCGGCGTCGTAGAGCACCTTGGCCAGTTCCGGCTTGGTCACGTAGTTGGCCACGAACTCCTGGGCGATCGCCTTGTTCTTGCCCTTGGACGCCACGTAGAACGCCTGGACCCCGACGAACGGCTGGGCCGGCTTACCACCCGCGAAGCCGGGGATCGGCTCGATCTCGTAGGAGATGCCCGCCTTCTTCACGTCGCCGATCGACCATGGTCCACTGATCATGAACGGCGCCTTCTTGCCGGTGAACAGCGACAGCGCGTTCTCGTGGCCGATCGAGCGCTTCAGCGCGCCGTCGCCCTTCTCACCGAGCTTCCGGATCTTCTCGAAGGCGGCGATCGACGCGGGGTTGCCCACCCCGACGTCCTTCGGGTCGTAGCCGCCGTCCGGCTTGGTGCCGAACAGGTAGCCGCCGCCCGAGGTGTACAGCGGGTACATGTGGTACGCGTCGCCGACCTGCCCGACCGGCATCGAGAGGATCTCGGTGGCCTTGCCGGACTGCTTGAGCTGCTTGCCGGTGGCGACCAGTTCCTCCAGCGTTGCCGGGGTCTTCGGCGCGAGCTCGGTGTTCCGGAACAGCGCGAGGTTCTCGACCGCGTACGGCACGCCCTGGATCTGGCCGTTGAACGTGACGCCCCGGATGGCGATCTCGGCGAACGCGCCGCGCTGCGCCTCGGTCAACTGGATCGGGTCGATCGTGCCGTTCTGGACCAGGTTGCCGATCCAGTCGTGCGCGCCGATCATGATGTCCGGCGGGTTGCCCGCCTGCGAGGCCGTGACGAACTTCGGCATCAGGTCCTCGGAGACCGCCTGGACCTCGATGGTGACGCCGAGTTCCTGACCGAACTTGGCGACGAGTGGCTTGAGGGCGGCCGTACGCTTGTCGTCGGCCCAGATCATCAGGCTGCCGCCGGCTCCGGCGGTGGCGCTCGGCTCGGCACTGGGCGAATCGCTGCCGCAGCCGGCGCCAGCGAGCGCCAGTCCCATCGCGGCGACCACACCCGCGGTACGGATGCGCATCGGAACTCCTGTCGTCATGGTCGGCCCCGGGGCGGGCTACCCGACCGGCGGGAAAGTGCTACGTCTGTCAACCGGCGCCGGGGGTGCCGCGCCGCCGCTGTCGCTGTCGCTGTCGTGGTTCGCTGTCCTGCGTGCTCGGTGCCGGAGTGTTCGGCGCCGTGTGTCTGCTCGTGTCGTGTCTGCTCGTGTCGGGTCTGCGCGCTGTCGCGGTGTTACCGGTGTCACGTGTTGCCGGGACGTTAGCAAGACGTTGCAGCCAATGGAAGACCTTGCAGCAGGCTACGCAAGAACTTGCTGAATAAGTTAAAGTGCGGCGCATGCGTGCACGACTAGCCGACATCGCCCAACAGGCCGAAGTAAGCGAGGCCACGGTGTCGCGGGTGCTCAACGACCGCCCCGGCGTGGCCCCGGAGACCCGACAGGCCGTGCTGACCGCGCTCGACGTGCTCGGTTACGAGCGGCCCGCCCGACTCCGCAAGCGCAGCGCCGGCCTGGTCGGACTGGTGGTGCCGGAGCTGGAGAACCCGATCTTCCCGGCGTTCGCGCAGGTGATCGAGTCGGGCTTGGCGCAGGCCGGCTACACCTCGGTGCTGTGCACCCAGACTCCGGGCGGGGTCACCGAGGACGAGTACGTCGAGATGCTGCTCGACCGGCAGGTCTCCGGAATCGTCTTCGTCTCCGGCCTGCACGCCGACACCTCCGCCGACTCGGCGCGCTATCGCACCCTGCTCGCCCGTCCACTGCCCATCGTGCTGGTGAACGGCTACGTGCCGGGCATACCCGCCCCCTTCGTCTCCTGCGACGACCGGGAGGCCGGCGAACTGGCGGTGGCCCATCTGGTCGCGCTCGGGCACCGCCGGATCGGCCTGATCACCGGGCCGGGCCGGTTCGTCCCCGTGCAGCGGAAGGTGGCCGGCTACAAGGCCGCGATGAAACGGCTCGTCGGACTTCCCGACGCGGAACTCGACGAGCTGGCCGAGCTGTCGCTGTTCGGGGTGGAGGGTGGCGAGGTCGCCGCCGCCCGACTGCTCGACCGCGGCGTGACCGGCCTGGTCTGCGGCTCGGACCTGATGGCGCTGGGGGCGATCCGGGCGGCCCGGCAACGGGGACTCTCCGTACCCGTGGACCTCTCCGTGGTCGGCTACGACGACTCGCCGCTGATGGCGTTCACCGACCCGCCGCTGACCACGATGCGGCAGCCGGTGCTGGCCATGGCGGTCGCCGCCGTACGCTCGCTGGTCGACGAGATCCACGGGCACGCCGCGCCGCACTCCGAGTACATCTTCCGGCCCGAACTGGTGGTCCGGGGATCCACCGCGGTCGTACCCGGGGCGGCCGACCGGTCCGGGGCCGATCCCCGGTCCTCGTCGGAGCTGGCGCTACCGGTCTGAGCCGCGCCGGCGCGGGCGGGGCCCGGCACCGGGCCGCGCAACGGCGACCGGAAGTTCTTGCGCAAGAATTGCTTGACTCTTGCAGCCTGCCCCCGGCATCCTGCTCTGAGCCCCAGGCCGACCACCCACCCCCTGCCGGCAGCCCGGGAACGCCACTCACGCCCGCGCCCCGATGCCCCTCGCGCCCGCGCCCCGACAAGAACGGAACGCCCCCTCATGACCGTGCACCCCGAACCGCCCCGGCCCGCCGAGGACTGGTGGCAGTCCGCGGTCGTCTACCAGGTCTACGTCCGCAGTTTCGCCGACGCCGACGGTGACGGCATCGGCGACCTGGCCGGCGTCCGAAGTCGACTGCCGTACCTGCGTGACCTCGGCGTGGACGCGCTCTGGCTGACCCCGTTCTACCGGTCCCCGATGATCGACGGTGGCTACGACGTCGCCGACTACCGCGACGTCGACCCGATCTTCGGGACCCTCGCCGACTTCGACGCGATGATCGCCGACGCGCATGCCCTGGACCTGCGGATCATCGTCGACATCGTGCCGAACCACACGTCCAGCGCGCATCCCTGGTTCGTGGCGGCGCTGGCCAGCCCGCCGGGGTCGGCACAACGGGACCGCTACCTGTTCCAGGACGGCCGGGGCCCGGCCGGCGACCTGCCGCCGAACGACTGGGAGTCGATCTTCGGCGGTCCGGCCTGGAGCCGGGTACCCGACGGCCAGTGGTACCTGCATCTGTTCGATCCGACCCAACCCGACCTGAACTGGCGGCACCCCGAGGTCCGGGCCGAGTTCGAGGACATCCTGCGGTTCTGGCTCGATCGCGGTGTCGACGGTTTCCGGATCGACGTGGCACACGGGATGATCAAGGAAGCGGGGCTGCCGGACGTCGGGCGTACCTCGGCCGACGGCCAACGCCAGGTCGAGCTGCTCGGCCGGGGACGGCTGCCCTACTTCGACCAGGACGAGGTGCACGACATCTACCGCGCCTGGCGGCCGATCCTGGACAGCTATCCCGGTGGCCGGATGGCGGTCGCCGAGGCCTGGGCCGAGACCCCGGCACGGCTGGCCCGCTACATCGGGCCGGACGAGCTGCACCAGGCGTTCAACTTCGACTTCCTGGACGCGACCTGGTCGGCCGACTCGTTCCGGAAGGTCGTCGACACCGCGTTGGCCGAGTCGACGATCGTGGGCGCGCCGACCACCTGGGTGCTGTCCAACCACGACAAGCAACGGCACGTCACCCGGTACGGCGACGGCGCACTCGGGCTGCGCCGGGCCCGGGCCGCCGCCCTGCTGATGCTCGCGCTGCCCGGCTGCGTCTACCTCTACCAGGGCGAGGAACTGGGCCTGCCGGAGGTGCTCGACCTCCCCGACGAACTGCGGCAGGACCCTGCCTTCCTGCGTACCGGACAGAGCCGGGACGGCTGCCGGGTGCCGCTGCCGTGGGATGGCGACGTGCCCCCGTACGGCTTCGGTCCGGCCGGCGGCGCACCGTCCTGGCTGCCGGCCCCACCGACCTGGCGGGCCCGCTCGGTGGCCAGCCAGACCGGCGTACCGGGCTCGACCCTGGAGCTCTACCGCTCGGCGCTGCGGCTGCGCCGCGCGCACACCGCGCTGCCGGCGGACCGGTCCGGTTCCGCCGACGCGACCGGGATGACCTGGCTGGACAGCGAGCCGGGCGTGCTCGCCTTCGCCCGGACCGAACCGGCCGGTGGGCACCGGCTGACCTGCGTGGCCAACCTCAGCGGGGCCCCGATCGGGGTACGCGGGTACGGGACTCCGGTCCTCGGCAGCGAGCCGTTGACCGAGCAGGACGGCGAGGTGACGCTGCCGAACGACACGGCAGGGTGGTTCATCCGGCCGGTAACCGGGTAATCCAGAACCGACCTGGTCGTCCGTCGCGCTCCGCGCCGACGGGCGACTGGGGCCGACTACCCCTTTGTGGTGGAGGGGATGGTGGTGCCGGTGCCCCGGAAGTTCGCTTCCGGGGCACCGGCGTGCGTCGGGTCGCCGACCCGCCGCCGGCGGTGGTGGGCTCGGTCCGGCCGGCCCACCACCGCCCCGCTACGCCACGAGTGCCGGCTCGTCGACGGCCCACAGCCATGACCCGTCCGGCTGGCGACGGGCGACCTCGACGCTCACCTCACCGGTGGTCTGGGTGCTCGCGGTCAGTGCCAGGTCGTCGCCCACCAGCGCCGGACGCTGCCTGCCGAGGGCGAACACGGGAGCGGCCGCGACGAGCTGCTCGTACACCTTGCGGATCTCCGCGTGTCCGGTCGCGAGGTTGCCCGGCGGGAACGCCAGTACGGCGTTCGGCTCGTACAACGCCACCAACCCGTCGACGTCGCCCGCGTTGGCGCGCTCGATCCAGTACCTGCCCAGGTCATTCGGCTCGCTGGCCACCATCCTGGTCATGCCGAGTACCCAGCCGCAGGGGTCGGACGAGAACGGTCGACCGCCATGGCGCTTTGGTGGGCAGGCGGTCGGGCGCCGGTGTCTGGTGTTGTGATCATGCCGAAAGCCTGTCAGGAAATCACGACATCCTGTGTCGTGTATTCCTGCGATAGTTTCCGGATGCGAGCTGACCGGTTGGTCGCGCTGGTGCTGCTGCTGCGCCAGCGCGGGCGGCTGTCCGCGGCCACTCTGGCCCGCGAGCTCGAGGTATCCACCCGTACCGTGTTGCGGGACATCGAGGCGCTGTCCGCGGCCGGCGTCCCGGTCTACGCCGAACGCGGCCGGCGCGGCGGTTTCGCGTTGTTGCCCGGTTTCCAGACCGAGCTCATCGGCCTGAACCACGACGAGGCACTTGCCTTGCTGATCGTCGGGTCCCGCCGCGCCGAGCAGGCATTCGGCCTCGGCTCGGCGCTCGCTTCGGCCATGCGCAAGGTGGTCGACGCGCTGCCCGAGAGCCACCGGGAGATCGCGACCGGCGCGGCCCGGCGACTGCTCATCGACCCCGAGACCGACCTGCTGTCACACCGACTGGTCACCGAGGAGGTTCGCGACAGCGTGGTGACCGAGGTCCGGCGCGCGGTGCTCGCCGGACACAAGCTGCGCATCCACTACGCGGCCATGGACCAGGCACCACAGTGGCGCACGGTGGACCCGATCGGGATGGTCACCGTGCGCGACCGGGGCTACCTGCTGGCCACGAGGTCCGGCGCGGACCGCACCTACCGGCTGTCCCGGGTGTTGGCCGCCGAGGAACTTCCCGAACCGGCACAGCGACCACACCAGGTCGATCTGGACCGGGCCTGGCGGGAACGCTGCGCGCGGTTGCTGGCCGGCGGCGACCCGGTCACCGTCCTGGTGCGGGTGAAAGCGGCGCGGCGGGAGGACCTGGTGCGCACCGCGCTCGCCGTCCGTGCCGAGGAACCCGACACGGACGACTGGCTACGGCTGGAGGTGACCTTCAGCGAGGCAGAGCATGCCGAATGGGCGCTGTGGCAGCTCGCCACCAACGCCGAGGCCCTGGCCCCACAGTGGCTGCGCACCGCCCTGCGAGACCGTGCCGCCGCAATGGCCAGCCGCTACGAAGCGTCGTCCGAGAGTGCCGCCTGACCGGGTCAGGACCTAACGGGCGGGCCGGGTGAGCATCGCGGCGATCCGGGCCAGCCCGGCCCGGACCTCGGCCGGGTCCGGCGGCTGCCGTGGCTGCGCCGCCGCGCGACTGCTCTCCCCGATCAATTCCTCGTCGCCGAGGTCCTCGTAGTCGCCGTAGACGGTGGCCTCGTCCAACTCGACCGCCTCGTCCTCGGCCGCGATCTGCGCAGCGGCGATCTCGGCCCGGATCTCGTCGGCGGACACCCGGGGCAGCAGGGGCTCCACCACGGCCATCAGTTCCTCGTCGGCCACCACCGACTCGGCCAGCGCCAGCGCGTGCGGTCGCTCGTACGGCCCGCAGACCACCGGCTCCCACTCCTCGTCGTCGTCGAGCGGGCCGAAGGTGATGATCCACGGCAGGGCGAGGATCGGCGAGTCGTCCGGAAGCTCCAACGTCACTAGTGCGCCCACGCGACCCATCATCGCGGTGATCGACGCGCCATTAGTGGCTTTTGCCCGAATCGCAGCGCTCATCACTTCTACCTCGGCCGGTCACTCTCAGTTCCGTGCTCATCCCGTGCCGGCGGCTCCGGCCGCGCCGGATCAGCATCCGCATCCCCGGGGGCGGCCGGCTCGGAGCCCGCATCCCCGGAGGCGGCCGGTTCGGAATCCGGAGCCTTCGCGGCGGTCGGATCGGGGACCGGGGCTCCACCAGCGGCGAGATCCCGGATCCGTCCGTGCCGGCCCGTCGCCGCGATCGCCGCGCCGAGGAGGAGGAGCTGGTTCAACAGGTAGAGATAGATCAGCAGGCCGACCGCCCCGGCCACCACGGTGTACGCCGGATTACGCTCCCACCGCACCACGTAGTAGCGGCCCACCGAGTTGATCAGAGTGATGCCCACCGCCACGAACAGGACCGGCGGCAGCCAGCGCCGGAAGCTCATCCGCAGGCGGGGCACGGCGAGCAGCAGCGCCGATCCCAGCAGCACGTTGATCAGGAACGCCAGCACCCAGCTACAGATCGACAGCGCGACCGAACGGGCTCCCAGCAGCCAACTCAGCAACGACTCCAACGCGTCCACGGCGCCGACCGATAACCCGAGCAGCAGGAAGATCCCGAGCAGGATCGCCAGGTCGACCAGTTGGCGGAGCACGATGTAGCCCGGATGCTGGTCCAGCCGGTGGATCAACCGTTGGGACGAGCGGATCGACTCGACCCAACCGATCCCGGTGATCGCCAGCAGGATCAGCCCGATGATGCCGGGGCGGCTGCTGCTCTGCCGGATCTGTTCCGGATCGACGAACGGCAGGTTCCGCTGGAGAAACCCGACGATCACCCGGCCGCTCTCGGCGCTGTCCCCGAGCAGCGCGCCCAGGATCGCGTACGCCACCAGGCCGAGGGCGAAGACCGCGAGGAAGCCGTAGTACGCGATCGCGGCGGCCAGTCGCCCGCCGAGCACATCGGTGTACCGTCCGACCGCCCGGGCGAGGTGATCGAACCAGGGCGATCGCCGACGATGCGCGGTCAGCCGGCGGTCGATCCGGGACAACACCCGCTCCAAGGCGTTCACGCCGCCATCCTTGCCCATCGCCACCCCACTCGGGGTCCGGTCAACCCGGCGCGTCGGTTCTGCGGTCAACCCCCGAGTACGAAGTCCCGTCGGGGCTGCCAGCGCATGTCACCGTTGTGCGAGAACAGGGTGAACTTCTCCACCTTGAACAGCGCGGAGAAGTCGGCCAGGTCCGCGTAGACCCGGTCCAGCGCCTCGGGCGCGACGTCCTGGGCCACCGTGACGTGCGGGTGGTACGGAAAGCGGCGCTCCCGGCGCAGTTCGGGCGCCTCGCCGATCGCCGAGGCGAGCAGCTCACACTCGCTGATTCCCGCCGCGACCACCACGAAGACCACCTCGGTGAGCGGCCGGAAGGTGCCGGTACCCCGCAGGTGCAGCAGATACGGCCGGTGCGCGGCGGCCACCTCGGCCAGGTGCCGCTCCACCGCCGGCAGGCTCGCCAGCGAGATGTCGGTCGGCCCGAGCAGCGTCAGATGCGCCGGGACGTACGCGGCCTGCGGGTCACCCGCCTCCGCCCGTCGACGGGTGAGGATCTCGCACCACGGCTCCGGGACGTCCACGGCGATCCCGACCCGGGTCACCGGGGGCTCGGGGTCCTGCGATCCGTCCGTGACAACCACACTCCGCTCCACTTCACCCTCGCACCGGCGCCCCGGACCGACGCGCACATCCCTGGTGACCAGCGGGCTCTCCCGACCGTCACCGCCCTTACCAGAACTAACCGTTCCTCGCCCCCGGCAGGAACCCGACCCGGTCGTACGCCTCGCGCAGGGTGGCCGAGGCGACCGTGCGGGCCTTCTCCGCGCCGAGCGCCAGCAGCTTGTCGAGCTGCGCCGGGTCGTCCAGGAATGCCTGGGTCCGCTGCTGGATCGGCCGGACGAACTCCGTCACCACCTCGGCCAGGTCCTTCTTCAGGTCGCCGTAACCCTTACCCGCGTACGCGTCGACCAGGTCCTCGATGGTCCGGCCGGTGATCGCGGCGTAGATGGTCAGCAGGTTGGCGATCCCCGGCTTCTGCTCCGGATCGAAGATGATCTCCCGGCCGGTGTCGGTGACCGCAGACCTGATCTTCTTGGCCGACCGGGCCGGATCGTCCAGCAGCATGATGATCCCGGCCGGCGACGAGGCCGACTTGGACATCTTCGCCGTGGGGTCCTGCAAGTCGGTGATCTTCGCGGTGTCCCGGACGATGTACGGGGCCGGCACGGTGAAGGTCCGGCCGAACCGGGTGTTGAAGCGCTGCGCCAGGTCCCGGGTCAGCTCCAGGTGCTGGCGCTGGTCCTCGCCGACCGGTACCGCGTCGGCCTGGTAGAGCAGGATGTCGGCGGCCTGCAGGATCGGGTACGTGAAGAGGCCGACGCTGGACCGGTCGGCACCCTGCTTCACGGACTTGTCCTTGAACTGGGTCATCCGGCTCGCCTCGCCGAACCCGGTGATGCAGCTCAGCACCCAGGCGAGCTGCGCGTGCTCCGGCACCTGCGACTGGACGAACAGGGTGCACCGCTCCGGGTCCAGTCCGACGGCGAACAACTGCGCCGCGGCGACCCGGGTCTGGTGCCGCAACGCGACCGGATCATGCCCGGCGGTGATCGCGTGCAGGTCGACGACGCTGTAGAAGGTGTCGTGCGTCTCCTGCATCGCCACCCAGTTACGCACCGCTCCCAGGTAGTTGCCCACGTGGAAGGAGTCGGCGGTCGGCTGGATGCCGGAGAGCACCCGGGGCCGGGCAGGAACGTCGGACATGCCGGCAATTCTGACAGCATCCCTGGGAGCGTGTCCCGACGCCCCTGTGCCAAATCCCGCACCGGCCGCGACCCGGCGGAACCGAGAGGTCGGGTGGTGACTCGTACCCTGAAACCGGAGTCGGTCGGCTTCGCCGCACCCGCGCGCACCGGACGGCCTGGCCGGAGGGGACAGCACTTGGTACGGAATCGGGGCGGACGCGGGACGAGCCGTGGTCGGGCGGCGGTGGACGAGGCGATGGGCGAGCTGTACCACGCCTGTTACCGACGACTGGTCGCGCAGGTCTACGCGTTCACCACGGACCTGACCGAGGCGCAGGACGTGGTGCAGGAGGCGTTCGCCCGGGCGATCGCCCGGCCGCAGGGGCTCGCCGACGTGGACAACCCGGAGGCGTGGCTGCGGACGGTCGCGGTGAACGTGGTCCGGCGGCGATGGCGGCGACGCCAACTGCTGGACACCATCCTGCTGCGGGACCGTCCGGTCGCCCGGCTGGTCGAGCCCGCTCCCGGGCCCGAGCGGACCGATCTGCGGGAGGCACTGGCCGGGCTGCCGGTCGGCTATCGGGAGGTCATCGTGCTGCACTACTTCGCCGACCTGCCGGTCGAGGAGATCGCCGGGCTGCTCGGCGTACCGACCGGCACGGTGAAGTCCCGGCTGTCCCGGGGCCGAGCCGCACTCGCCGCCGAACTCGGCGACTACCAGGGCGGCAGCGCCCCGGCGCCCGCCACCAGAACGGGCACGGCGGTCCGGGCCGCCCAGGCCAGCGGTTCGACCGGGGTGAAGCATGCGTGATCGGGAGAGCTCCGGTGCCGGTCTCGACGTACGGCTGGCACACGGCCGGACGGACCTGCTGGACAGCATCGACCAGCCGCCCCTGTCCCGGATCCGGGACCGGGCGGCGGTGCGACGCCGACGTCGACGCGCGGCCGGCGGCGGCGGCGCGGGCCTGCTCTGCGTGGCGGTCGCGGCGACCCTGCTGCTCCAGCCCTGGACGGGCGACGGCACGGATCCGCTGCCACCGCCGGTGGCCGACGCGCCTCCGGGTGGCCCCGTCTACACCGCGGCCGGGATCACCATCAACGGGCTCACCGAGTCGGCGGTCACCCAGGTTCCCGGGACGATCGGCGACGTCGAGTTCGTCGACCCGGACCACGGCTACCTGGTGGCGAGCTGCCCGGCCAGCGCCCCCTGCCCGGCCAGCCTGGCCCGGACCGAGGACGGCGGCCTGACCTGGCGGCACAGCGAACTGCCCTGGGCCAATGCCGGAGCGGACGGCGCGGACCTGACCGGCTTTCCCGACGGCCAGCTGATGATCACCTCCGGGGCGGATACGTACGTCTCGACGGACCAGGGACGGAACTGGCAGCCCATCGGGGCGGGCAGCGGTGCCGGACGCGTACCGGCGACGGCCGACGACCTGCTCCGGGCCGGGCCGGGCGGCGGCCGGTGCGGGCGCGCCGTTGAGGTCTGGCGGCCGGCGCTGCCCCGGGCCGGCGTCGCCGCGACCGATCCCGACCTCGACGTCTGCTGGGTGGCTCCGGCCGCCACCGCCGACGGTGCCTGGTGGGTCGGCGGCACCCGGGACGGCAACGCCGCGGTGGCGGTGACCCGGGACCGGGGTACGCACTGGCGGACGGTCGAACTGCCTGGTACGGGTGTACCGGCCGGGCCGGTGGAGGTGACCAGCCTCGGCAGTCAGGCGTACGCGACAGTGCTCGACGCCGACCGGAGGGTGCTGGCGCTGTTCCACTCCGGGGACGGCGGGCAGAGCTTCACCCGAACCCGGTCCGGTGGCCCGGCGGCACCGCAGGGGGTGAGCGGTGCACCGGTGCCGCTGCTCGACGGGCGACTGCTGGTGGCCGGCACCGACCGGCACTTCTACGTCAGCGCCGACCAGGGGGCGACCTTCAGCCGGGCCGAGGGCAGCCTCCCGGTCGTCGGCCGGCTGGCCCGGACGGTCGCGGGATACGTCGCCTACGACCTGTTCGGCTCGGGCTGGGCGGCATACTCCGCGGACGGCGCCACCTGGCGCAAACTCCAGATCAACTGACCGGGGCGGCCGGTCCGCCCTCCGGCTCCCCCGCCATCCTGGCGACCGGCACGCTCGTGCGCTGCTCCGGCAGCCGGCCCACCGAGATGCCGACCCGGGCCACCCGCCGGCCCTGTACCGCCAGCACCCGCAGCAGCCATCCACCCTGGGGAAACGGGTCGTCCGGTCCACCACCGGCCCGGAGCGTCCCGGAACCGGTCGGCTCCTCCGCACCGGGCACCGCGACCTCGTCACCCCGGACCGGCAACCGGCCCAGGGCCGCCATCACGAACCCGCCGACCGTCTCGTACGGGCCGGGCGGCAGCGCGAAGCCGGCCCGTTCGGCGAAGTCGGCCAGGTTGAGCCGCCCGTCCACCTCGATCGGGCCACCGGTCAGCACCGGGTCGGGGTCGGTGTCGTACTCGTCGTGGATCTCGCCGACCAGTTCCTCGATCAGATCTTCGAGGGTGACGATCCCGGCCGTGCCGCCGTACTCGTCGACCACGACGGCGAGGTGGTGGCGTTCGCGGCGCATCTCGGTGAGGGCCGCGAGCACCCGCTTGCTGCCGGGCACCTTCTTCACGTCGCGGGTGAGTTCGCCGATCGTGGTGCAGGCGTCGCCGTCCGGTCGGAGCAGTACGTCGCGCAGGTGCACGAAGCCGACCACGTCGTCGTGGGTGCCGTCGACCACCGGGTACCGGGTGTGGGTCTCCGCCCGGACCAGTTGGGCCGCCTCCTTCAGGGTCAGCCCGGCCGCCAGGAAGACCACCTCGGTCCGGGGCATCATCACCTCACGGACCAGGCTCGCGCCGGCCTCCAGGACCTCGTCGATGATGCCCCGCTCCACCGGGTCGAGCCGGGTGTTCACGGCGACCAGGTCGCGTAGCTCGGCCTCGCTGATCTGCTCCCGGCCCGCCGTCGGGCTCGCCCCGAGCAGCGCCGTGACCAGTCGGGTCGCCCCGTCCGCCGCACGTACGACGATTCGGGCCAGGGCCCGGGGGAGCGGGCCCGGATCCCTCCGAGGACGCCCCGGCGATCGTCGCCGGGGCCCGGTACTGCCGGACTCCCGCATGCCAGAAATGGTAGACACCAGAGGCGCCCGACGTGGGCACCCTGGATCCGGTTCATCCTCCCGGCCATGTTCGGCTCTGTGCAGAATTGACAGAACGTGGTGGAATGCTCCGGGCCTAGGTCAACGAAGTCCGATCATCACACCAGTACCGATCCCATCGCACCAGTCAGAAGGGGCACAGGCTTGACTTTCTCTCCGTCCTAGCGGGCGGGGATTCCCTGGGTCACCCCAGAGGTTTCCTGTTTCCCGGCCGATCGCAGAAGGGGGACCCTTGCTGTCTCACATCAGCTCCGCAGGCATCGCCGGGTTCGGTCCCGGCTACGGCTCGACCAGCCGCAAGGATGTTCTTGGCCGCGTTGTGGTCCCGATCGTGTCGAATGCGGCAGCCGCAGCAGGTCCAGGCCCGGACGGACAGGTCCAGCGCGGCGAGCAGGTGCCCGCAGGTCGAGCAGGTCTTGCTGGACGGGTACCAGCGGTCGACGACGACGAGGGTCCGGCCGGCGCGTTCGGCTTTGTATTCGAGTTGGCGTCGGAACTCGCCCCAGCCGCAGTCGGAGATGGCCCTGGCCAGCCGCCGGTTGCGGACCATGTTCTTGACGGCGAGGTCTTCGACGGCGATCAGGTCGGCGGAGCGGACCAGCCTGGTGCTGGTCTTGTGGAGGAAGTCCTGTCGGGCGTTGCGGACCTTGCGGTGCGCGCGGGCGACTTTCGCCCTGGCCTTGCGCCGGTTGGCGGAGCCTTTGCGGCAGCGGGCCAGGCGCCGCTGGTAGCGGGCCAGGTTACGGGCCCTGCGGTCCAGGTGGCGCGGGTTGGCGATCCGGTCGCCGTCGGAGGTCACGGCGAAATCCTTGACACCAAGGTCGACACCGACAGCGTGCCAGGCCGGCTCGGCCGGGATGGGGGCGGGGGTGTCGACGGCGAAGGTGGCGTACCAGCGGCCGTCGGTGTCGCGGGAGATGACCACCATCGTCGGATCCAGGGTGGCCAAGTCCAGGTTCGGCCACGACCAGGCGACCGTCAGGGGGCCATCGGTCTTCGCAACGTACAGTTCGCCGTTCTTGAGCCGGAACGCGGAGCGGGTGTAGTGGGCCGACTGGCGACCGTCGCGGGACTTGAACCGGGGGTAGCGGGCGCGGCCGGCGAAGAAGTTCACGAACGCGGTGTGCTGGTGCCGCAGCGTCTGCTGCAACGGCACGGAGGAGACCTCGGACAGGAACGCCAGTTCGGTGGTCTTCTTCCAGCCGGTCAACGCCGCATCTGTCTGCCGGTACGAGATGCGTTCACCACGCTGCTGGTAGACGGTGCGCCGGTCGGCGAGGGTCCTGTTCCAGACCAGGCGTACGCAGCCGAAGGTGCGGTGGAACACCGCCGCCTGTTCCGGGGTCGGATAGGCGCGACACTTTTATGCCGTACGCATGTTCGAAAGTTTATCCGAGGAGGAACGTTGAGGAACGCGACGCGACGCACGTGGGAGGGACGCGATCCAGGAGCGGGCCGGCTCCGCCGGCCCGCTCCTGCCGGAGTCCAGATTCCTCCCCGGTCTGAAGGCCGGAGCATCCACTGGAGGAACCGGTGAAACTCCTCGTCACCGGGGGCGCCGGTTACATCGGCAGCGTGGTCACCCGGATGCTGCTCGACGCCGGGCACCAGGTGGTGGTCCTCGACGACCTTCGCACCGGGTATCCCGAGGCGGTCGCCCCGGAGGCCACCTTCGTCCAGGCGTCCATCCACGACGCCGCCGAGGTACTCACCCCGGAGGCCGGATTCGACGGCGTGGTGCACCTCGCCGCGCTGATCGCGGCCGGCGAGTCGATGGTCAAGCCGGAGCTCTACTGGGCGAACAACACGGTCGGCTCGCTCGCCCTGCTCGACGCGGCCCGGATCGCGGGCGTACCCCGGTTCGTCTTCTCCTCCACCGCCGCCGTGTACGGCAACCCGACCAGCCTGCCCATCGCGGAGACCGCTCACACGCTGCCGACCAACACGTACGGCGCCACCAAGCTCGCCGTCGACTTCGCGCTCGCCTCGATGGCCACCGCGCACGGACTCGCCGCCGTGTCGCTGCGCTACTTCAACGTCGCCGGGGCGTACCTCCGACCGGGCATCGCCCTGGGCGAACGGCACGAGCCGGAGACGCACCTGATCCCGATCGCCCTCCAGGTGGCCGCCGGCCGGCGCGAGAAGCTGCAACTCTTCGGCGACGACTACCCGACCCTCGACGGGACCTGCGTACGGGACTACATCCACATCGAGGACCTGGCCCGGGCGCACCTGCTCGCGCTGGAGACGGCCCGGCCCGGCGAGCACCGGGTCTTCAACCTCGGCAACGGCAACGGCTTCACCAACCTCCAGGTGGTGGAGGCGGTCCGCGAGGTGACCGGCCATCCGGTGCCGACGGAGACGGCGCCCCGCCGCTCGGGTGACCCGGCCGAGCTGGTCGCCTCGTCCGACCGGGCCCGCACCGAACTGGGCTGGACCCCGGCCAAGCCCGGCCTGCCCGAGATCGTCTCCGACGCCTGGACCTTCTACCAGGCCCGGCTCCAGGACGGCCAGGCGTGACGGGTCTGCCGGACGAGCCGATCACGGAGCGGGCCACCGCCGGCTTCACCAGGGCGTACGGCACCCGGCCCGCCGGGCTCTGGGCGGCGCCCGGCCGGGTCAACCTGATCGGCGAGCACACCGACTACAACGACGGCTTCGTACTGCCGTTCGCACTGCCCCGCCGTACCGTCGTCGCCGCCGCGCCCGATTCCGGCCGGCGCTGGACGGTGTGGTCGGAACAGGCCGGCGAGCAGGTCTCGTTCGGCCGGGCCCAGGCCGCCGAGCCGGGCCGGGTCAGCGGCTGGGCGGCGTACGTGGCCGGGGTCGTCTGGGCCCTCTACGAGGCCGGTTTCGACGTGCCGGTCGCCCGGCTGGCCATCGCCTCCGACGTACCCCTGGGTGCCGGCCTCTCCTCGTCGGCGGCGCTGGAGGCGGCGGTGCTCACCGCGCTGCTCGACCTCGGCGAGCTGGACGTGCCGGTGGCCGACCGCCCCGGGCTGGCCCAGCGGGCCGAGAACGGTTACGCCGGGGTGCCGTGCGGAATCATGGACCAGTCGGCGTCCATCCGCTGCCGGCCCGACCACGCACTCTTCCTGGACTGCCGCAGCCTGGAGGTGGAGCAGGTCCCGTTCGACCTCGGCGCCGCCGGGCTCGCCGTGCTCGTCATCGACAGCCACGCGCCGCACCGGCACGTCGGCGGCGAGTACGCCGCCCGCCGGACCGCCTGTGAGTCGGCCGCCACCGCTCTCGGGGTGCCCGCACTGCGCGACGTCGGCACCGACCAGCTCGACGCCGCACTCAGCCGGCTCGACGACCCGGTGGTACGCCGCCGGGTCCGGCACGTGGTGACCGAGAACCAGCGGGTACGGCAAACCGTGGAACTGCTCCGCGCCGGCCGGCTGGCCGAGATCGGGCCGCTGTTGACCGCCTCCCACCGGTCGATGCGGGACGACTTCGAGATCACCGTGCCGGAGGTGGACACCGCGGTCGAGGCCGCCCTGTCCGCCGGTGCGTACGGCGCCCGGATGACCGGCGGCGGCTTCGGCGGCTGCGTACTCGCCCTGGTCGACCGGGCCGCCGCCGAACCGGTCGCGTCGGCGGTGTCCAAGGCGTACGCCGAGCGCGGCTTCCGGGCTCCGACCAGCTTCACGGCGGCCCCCGGTCCGGGAGCCCAGCGCCTCGGCTGACCGATACCGCAGTCGGTGGTCCCTCTCACCGGGCGACGCCTGAAGCCTGCGGTTCATCCCGTCCTCGGCGGGAACCGACCGCAGTGGACTGTCCTCGGTACCATCGTGCTGTCCGGTCCGCCTTGGTTGTCCCGCCCCTCGACGGGAGGAACAGTGGCCGCTGAACTGCTCGAAGTGATCATGCCGCCGGTCTTCGCCGCCGTCGGCGCGTACGGCCAGAAGGTGCTCTCCACCGCCGAGGACGAGGCGGCCGGCGCGACCGTCCGGCTCGGGCAGCAACTCCTGTCGCGGCTGCGCCGGACGCGGTCGCGTACCGACACCGACACGTCGGGTCTGGACGCCGCGGTCGTCGACGTGGCGGCGAACCCGGACGACGCCGACTTCCAGGGCGCCCTACGCGCCCAGGTCAAGAAGGCTCTCGCGGGCGACGACCCGGAGCTGACCCGGGACCTCCTCGCGCTGTTCGACCGTGCCGGGATCTCCGTTTCCGCGAGCGGTCGAGGCGCGGTGGCCGTACGGCAGAACGACGGCATCGTCTCCACCGGAGAGGGTGCGACCAACACCATCAATCGGAAATAGCCGGGCCATGGCCGAGCGGCTCTGGGTCAACCGCAACGAAGGCATCATCTCCACCGGCCCCTACGCCATCAACACGATCAGCAACGTCAGCCCGCCGCCGATCTCCGAGCCCGAGGACGTGCCCGCCCCGGCAGGGCTGTTCCAGCTGCGCCAGGCGTCCGCCACGGCAGCGCTGTTCGTCGGCCGGGAGGACGAACTCGCCGAGGTGACGGCCACCCTGGAGCACGAACACGGCGTCATCACCCAGGCGATCACCGGGCTCGGCGGGATCGGCAAGTCGACCCTTGCCGAGCGGTACGCCCTGACCCATCGCGAGCGGTACACCCCGATCTGGTGGATAACCGCCGAGGGTGCCGCCCAGATCAACGCGGGCCTCGCGGCCCTCGCCCGGCGCCTGCAACCCGAACTCGGCGCTCACCCCGACACCAGTGCTCACGAGTGGTGCCTCGCCTGGCTCGACGCCCACGACGGCTGGCTTCTCATCCTGGACAACGTCACGCGGCCGGCCGACGTGGCCGAACTGATCGGCAACCACCCACGCGGCCGGTTCCTCGTGACCAGCCGCCAGACCAACGGCTGGACGGGCATCGCAATCCCGACCAAGCTCGACATCCTGTCCGCGGAGCAGGCCAGGGAACTGCTGGGCCGACTGGTCGCCGACGACCGCCTGCTCGACGACGCGGACGAGTTGTGCACGGCGCTCGGCGGGCTGCCGCTGGCGATCGAGATTGCCGCCGCCTACCTCACCCAGAACCGCATCACCGCGCGGGACTACCTCGGTCGGCTGACCCGGCCCGGTGACAACGTCTGGTCCTGGGTGCCGACCGGCGGTGAGCCGCAGCGCACGGTAGGGCGGGTCTGGGAGGTCACGTTCGATCGCATCGCCGACGAGCACGGGCCGCTTCCCGGGCTGCTGCTGCGGGCCCTCGCCTGGTTCGCGTCCGACGACATCCCGCTGAGCCTGCTCAGCTGCGCACTGCCGCCGGATGAGCGCCACACGCCGGAGCCGGTGGACGAGGCGGTGGGCCGGCTGACGGCGTACGGGCTGGTCGTCCGCGACGACGACGGGGTCGCCGTCCACCGGCTGGTCCAGGCCGTCAATCGGACCGACGGACCGGACGCCACCGGCGTGAACGCCGACGGCTGCCGCCGCGCGATCGACGCCCTGCACCTGGCCTGGAAGGACTGCGACGACTGGGAAGAGCGCGAGCGGCTGGGTCCGCATCTCGAGGCGGCCGTCCGCCACGCGGCCCAGTTCCGCCACGAGCCGACAATGCTCGCGCTGCGGACGGGCGTCGCCGACCACCTGGTCGAGCTGGGTCAGCGGGAACGTGACTGGGGGCAGCGCGCCATCGGCCTCCTGGAGGCGATACTGACCGACCAGCGGCAGGTCCTCGACCCCGACCATCCCGACATCCTGAGCACGCGCACCGCACATGCCCTCGCCCACGTCCACGCGCGCGACGCCGAGACCGGTGTCGCGCTGCTCGAAACGATCGTCGCCGACGGGCTGCGGTCGGTCGGTCCCCGGCACCCGCTGACGGTGCTGGCACGCCTTCACCTCGCCTACTCCCACGCGCAGGTCGGCGAATGGCACAAGACCACGACGCTGTTGCGGCGAACCATTCCCGATGCCGAACGCACGGTCGGCCCGGACCACGAGTACACGGTGAGCCTCCGCTACGCCCTGGCCGAGTTCTACGCCGAGGACGTGCGCCGACGCGTTCGCTCCGGCCGGGGCCCGGTACGGGCGATGCGGAACTTTCTCGCCGCGCAGTCTCTCTACTGGAAGGTCGTGGAGAGCCTGGAGCGGATCCAGGGCCCGAACGCCCCTGCCACGCTGCAGATCGTCAACGAGCTTGCCGAATTTTGCCACCTGGCAGGGCGGCCCAGCGAGGCGGCGCGCCTCTACGCACACCTGCACGCGGCATACGAGCAGGAACTGGGCCCGGACGCCCCGGACACCGAGGACGCGCTCAACGCCCTGGCCGAGACGTACAAGCACACCAGGCGGCCCGAGCGGGCGATACCGCTGTACGAGCAGATCGCCACGGCCGTCGAGCAGTGCTTGGGTCCAGGCAGCCCCCGACACCTCGATGCCCTCGACGACCTGGCCGAGGCGTACCTGGCCGCCGACAACGGCGCCGAGGCGGCAGTGGTGTACGAGCGGGCCCTCGCTCTCCGGGAGACACGGACGGGCCCGGACGATCCGAGAACGGTGTCGTACCTGGCAAAGGTCGCCGAGGCCTTCGAGGTCGCAGGGCTCCCGGCGCTGGCGATCGGCTGGTACGAGCGGTTGGTCGCCGCGCGCGACCGCGCCACGCCTGTGGACGAACAGGAGCGGCTGCGGGCCCGCAACAACCTCGCGGTCGTGTACGGCCGGGCCGACAAGCGCGACCTGGCGCTGAACATACTCGACGACATCGTGCCCCGGTACCGGAGTGTCTTCGGCGAAGACGATCCGGAGACCAGAATCGTCGAACGCAACCTCCAGGATATTTCGGAGGTGCCGCGCACCGGCCGCCGGTTCCTCCGCCGCCGGTCGCGATGACCGGCCCGTCCGAGCTGATGTCACCCCTGGCCGGACTCGGCGAGTGCCCGGTGCGGCGACCAGGGTGACGGACCTCAGCCGGCCTCGACGATCATGCCGGCGCCGACGGTGCGGTTCGTCGTCTCGTCGATGACGATGAACCCGCCGGTCGTACGGTTCCGGCGGTACTCGTCGGCGAGCAACGGCACCGTGGTACGCAGCCGTACCCGGCCGATCTCGTTGAGGTTCAGCTCGGTGGCGGACTCGTCCCGGTGCAGCGAGTTGACGTCGAGCCGGTACCGGAGACCGCGGATGACGGCCCGGGCGGACCGGGTGGTGTGCTTGATGGCGTACTTGGCGCCGACCCGCAGCGGCCGGGTCTCGTCCATCCAGCAGATCATCGCCTCGATGTCCTGGGCCACCGCCGGGGCGTTGGTCGGACGGCAGATCAGGTCACCTCGGGAGATGTCGATCTCGTCGGTCAGCCGGACGGTCACCGACATCGGCGGGAACGCCTCCTCGACCGGCCCGTCGGCGGTCTCGATCGCGGCGATCCTGCTGGTGAACCCGGAGGGCAGCACCATCACCTCGTCGCCGGCCTTGAGTACGCCGGAGGCGACCTGTCCGGCGTAGCCCCGGTAGTCGGTGACCGTGGTCGACTGGGGACGGATCACGTACTGCACCGGGAACCGTACGTCGACCAGGTTCCGGTCCGAGGCGATGTGTACGTGTTCGAGGTGGTGCAGCAGCGACGGGCCCTCGTACCAGGGGGTGTTCTCGGAGCGGCTGACGATGTTGTCGCCGCGCAGCGCCGAGATCGGCACCACGGTCAGGTCCGGTGCCTCCAGCTTCGCGGCGAACGCGGTGAACTCGTCGGCGATCCGCTCGAAGATTTCCTGGGACCAGTCGACCAGGTCCATCTTGTTGACGCAGAGCACCAGGTGCGGCACCCGGAGCAGGGAGCAGAGGAAGGCGTGCCGGCGGGACTGCTCGACCAGGCCCTTCCGGGCGTCGACCAGGATCAGCGCCAGGTCGGCGGTGGACGCGCCGGTCACCATGTTCCGGGTGTACTGGGTGTGCCCGGGGGTGTCGGCGATGATGAATTTCCGCCGGGGGGTGGCGAAGTAGCGGTAGGCGACGTCGATCGTGATGCCCTGTTCCCGCTCGGCCCGCAGGCCGTCGGTGAGCAGCGCCAGGTTGGTGTACTCGTCGCCCCGGGCCTGGCTGACCGCCTCGACCGCTTCGAGCTGGTCGGTGAAGAGGGACTTGGTGTCGTAGAGCAGCCGGCCGATCAGGGTGGACTTGCCGTCGTCGACACTGCCGGCGGTGGCGAACCGGAGCAGGTCCATGCCTCGGGTCTCGGTGGGGATCGCGGTGGCCGTCATCAGAAGTAGCCTTCCCGTTTGCGGTCTTCCATGGCCGCCTCGCTGACCCGGTCGTCGCCCCGGGTGGCGCCGCGTTCGGTGATCCGGGTCGCGGCGACCTCCTCGATCACCTTCTCCACGGTGTCCGCCTCGGAGCGGACGGCGGCGGTGCAGGAGGCGTCGCCGACGGTGCGGTACCGGACCTGGGCGGGGAAGGGCTTCTCGGTGCCGCGCGGGGAGATGAACTCGTTGACCGCGTACAGCATGCCGTCGCGCTCGATCACCTCGCGCTGGTGCGCGTAGTAGATCGACGGCAGGGACAGTTTCTCCCGGGCGATGTAGTGCCAGACGTCGAGTTCGGTCCAGTTGGACAGCGGGAAGACCCGGATCGACTCCCCGGGGTGGTGCCGGCCGTTGTACAGCGACCAGAGTTCGGGGCGCTGGTTCTTCGGGTCCCACTGCCCGAAGTCGTCCCGGAAGCTGAACACCCGCTCCTTGGCCCGCGCCTTCTCCTCGTCCCGGCGGGCGCCGCCGAACAGCGCGTCGAAGCGGTACTTCTCCACCGCGTCGAGCAGCACCGGGGTCTGGATCCGGTTGCGCATCCCGTCGGCCGACTCCTGGACCAGCCCGGATTCGAGTGCCTCCGGAACGCTCGCGACGACCAGGTGCAGGCCCATCTCGGCTACCCGCTGATCGCGGTAGTCGAGCACCTCCGCGAAGTTGTGGCCGGTGTCGACGTGCATCACCGGAAACGGGATCCGGGCC
The DNA here is from genome assembly GCF_042658085.1 of Plantactinospora solaniradicis. Lineage (NCBI taxonomy): Bacteria > Bacillati > Actinomycetota > Actinomycetes > Micromonosporales > Micromonosporaceae > Plantactinospora > Plantactinospora solaniradicis. The sequence continues at coordinate 535,649 of NZ_JBHSPR010000001.1, forward strand.
GGGGCGAACGCCTTCTCGGCCAGCCGGAGCATGACGATCGAGTCCTTGCCGCCGGAAAAGAGCAGCACCGGCCGCTCCAGCTCGGCCACGACCTCGCGGATGACGAACACGCTCTCGGCTTCGAGGGCGTCCAGATGCGACACCCGGTACGCCGCAGGCTGGCGCATTTCAGACCTTTCCGGTTGGTTAAGTCCAGAGATCTTGCTCAGGGTACCCGGAGATGGTGCTGCAAGGCTGCAAGCAACCGAGGCGCAAGATCCTTACGGCACACCACGAGATCGGGCAGCCGAGGATCGGCCTGGTTGTATTTCAGCGCGGATCCGTCGATTCGGGAAGCGAAAAGTCCGGTGGCCGTCGCCACAGCAACCGGCGCCGCCGAGTCCCACTCGTACTGGCCGCCGGCATGCACGTACCCATCGACCTCGCCGGTTATCACCGCGGCGATCTTCGCACCGGCGGATCCCATCGGCACCAGCTCGGCGCCGAGTTCGTCGGCCAGTTCGGCGAGGAACACCGGGGGGCGGCTGCGGCTCGCCGCGAGCCGGATCTTCCGGCCCGGCCCCACCGGGTCCGCCGTCCCGGCACCACCGGTCGCCGCCAGCAGCGTCATCGGTGGGTACGCCGGCGGTTGGTCGGTGGCGAGCACCCGGTGCTGCGCGGGCAGCCCGATCGCCCCGCCGACCAGCCCGTGCGCGGTGCCTGCCCGGCGGGCCCAGAGCGCGACGTGCACCGCCCAGTCCGTCCGGCCCTCCTCGGAGAACTCCCGGGTGCCGTCCAGGGGATCGATGATCCAGACCCGGTCGGCGTGCAGCCGTGGCGCCGCCCCGGGTTCGGCACCGGCGGCCCAGGCCAGCCGGGAGCCCTCGTCCTCCTCCGACAGCACCGCGTCGGCCGGTCGCCACCGGGCCAGCTCGGTGCGGAGAAGCTCGTGCGACATCTTGTCTCCGGCCGCCTTCAGCGCACCCGGATCCGCGTGCCCCAGCTCCGCGCGAAGGTCCAGCAGGGCCTGGCCGGCACGGCTGGCCAGCCAACGGGCGAACGCCCCGTCGATCACAGGTGGCGCGGCCATCAGCACACCCCCGGGTAGCCGGCGTCGCCGACCGTCGAACAGACCATGATCATGGATTGCCTCCTCATTCGCGGCGAGAAGACTACCGGGCGAGGGTCATCCAACAGGCATATCCACCGATCCGCCACACCGGCCGACCAACCGACCAACCGGCCGACTATCGGCCATCAGCTCCGTGGTACGCGTTCTGCGCCCACTCCAGCCCCCGGATAACGACCGCCTCCGCCACGTCGGCCGCCCGGTCCACCAGGAACTCCAGCTCCTTGCGCTCCACCGCCGAGAAATCGGAGAGCACGTAGTCGGCCGGGTCCTGGCGACCCGGTGGGCGCCCGACACCGAAGCGCACCCGCACGTAGTCCTTGGTGCCCAACGACTTGGACATCGACCGCAGCCCGTTGTGGCCGCCCTCGCCGCCACCGAACTTCACCCGGAGCTGTCCGTACGGAATGTCCAACTCGTCGTGTACGGCGATCACCTGGCCGACCGGCACCTTGTAGAACTGCGCCAGCGCCGCCACCGGACCACCGGAGAGGTTCATGTACGTCAGCGGCTTGGCCAGCACCAGCTTCGGGCCGCCGAACCCGAGCCGCCCCTCGGCGACCTCGGCGTGGGCACGGCGGTGCCGACCGAACTTGGCACCGATCCGCTCGGCAACCAACTCGGCCGCCATGAACCCGACATTGTGCCGGTTCCTGGCGTACTCCTTGCCGGGATTGCCGAGCCCGACCAGCAGCCACGGCTGAAGCTCCTCCGCCACGCCCTTCTCCCTGTACCCGCTGGTGGTCCTGAATGCCCCTACCGTCAGTTCTACCGCTCGCCGCAGCCCGTACGGAAATCGAAAACACGGACCGGGAACCGGGCCGTACGGAAAACAGGCGCCCCCGATCGGTGCGGGGGCGCCTGTTTTACGGGATCGGTCAGGATTCGGTGGAACCCTGGGCCGGCGCGGCCTCGCCCTCCGCCTGCTCTGCCTCGGCACCGGGGCCCTCGGCTCCGGCTTCCTCTTCCTCCGCCTCGGTCGGCTCCTCGCCGGCCTCCGCCGCCATCTGCTCCGCGGACGGTGCCTGGGTGACGAGCGCGAGAAGTTGGTCCCCGTCGGCGACCAACTCGACGCCCTCCGGCAGTCGTACGTCTGCCGCGGTCACCTGCGAGCCAACCTCAAGACCCTCGATCGAGACCTCGAAGCTCTCCGGCAGCCGGGTGGCGTCCGCGCTCACCGAGAGCGTGTTCTGCTCGTGCACGACCAGGGTGTCGCGGGCCGCCTCGCCGGTGAGGTGCACCGGCACGTCGACGGTGACCTTCTCACCCCGCCGGACCAGCAGCAGGTCGATGTGCTCGTAGGTGTCCTTGATCGGATCACGCTGGATGGCCTTCGGCAGCGCGAGCGCCTGCGTACCGTCGGTGATCTCGATCGCGAACAACTGGTTGGCGCCACCGTGCCGGATGGCGGCGGCGAACTCACGCGCGGGCAGCGCGATGTGCTTGGGCTTCTCGCCGTGCCCATACAGCACGGCTGGCACCTTACCGGCCCGGCGGGTACGACGGGCACCACCCTTGCCGAACTCGGTGCGGGGCTCGGCGCTGATCTTTACCTCGGACACGGGAAGACTCCTGATACGGTCACTGCGTCGCTACGTCGGCTGGCGGTTGCGGTGCTAGGGCGAGGGGCTCGCTGGGGCGCTTGCGTCGTGAACACAGCCCGGAGCACCGCGTCGATGACGGTGCGTCCGTGCGGCGCTTGCTCAGCGGCCCGCAGGGCACCCTCGCCGTGGCAACCGCACCAGTCTACCCGAGCCTGGATCCGGAGTTTCGGCGGTCCCCGTCCGGCCAGCCGGGATGCCCACGCACGGTGCTTCCGGGCCGCCGGGCAGACCTCAGCTGAGCCCGCCGAACAGGGTGGTCACGGAACCGTCGTCGAACACCTCGCGGATCGCCCTGGCCAGCAGCGGCGCGATCGACAGCACGGTGAGCTTGTCGAGCTGCTTCTCCGGCGTCAACGGCAGGGTGTTGGTCACCACCACCTCGCTGATCCGGCTGTTCTTCAACCGCTCGGTGGCCGGGTCGGAGAGCAGGGCGTGGGTCGACGCGACCACGACGTCCGCGGCCTTCGACTCGTGCAGGATCTCGGCCGCCTTGCAGATGGTGCCACCCGTGTCGATCATGTCGTCGACGATCAGGCAGACCCGGCCTTCGACGTCCCCGACGACCCGGTTCGCGACCACCTGGTTCGGCTTCATCGGGTCCCGGGTCTTGTGGATGAAGGCCAGCGGACAGCCGCCGAGCCGGTCCGTCCAGCGCTCCGCCACCCGGACCCGACCGGAGTCCGGCGCCACCACCGTCATCGGTCGGCCGGCGTACTTGCGCTGGACGTACTCGGCCAGGATGTCCATCGCGAACAGGTGGTCCACCGGCCCGTCGAAGAAACCCTGGATCTGCGCGGTGTGCAGGTCGACGGTGAGGATCCGGTTGGCACCCGCCGTCTTGAGCAGGTCGGCCACCAGCCGGGCCGAGATCGGCTCCCGGCCCCGGTGCTTCTTGTCCTGCCGGGAGTACGGATAGAACGGCAGGACGACGGTGATCCGCTTGGCCGAACCGCGCTTCAGCGCGTCGACCATGATCAGGGTCTCCATGACCCACTTGTTCACACCGTGCGTGACGGATTGCACCACGAAGGCGTCCGAACCACGCACCGATTCCTTGAAGCGTACGAAGATCTCGCCGTTGGCGAACTCGTACGAGTCGGACGGTGTCGGCGCCACCCCGAGCACCTCACCGATTTCCTTTGCCAGCTCCGGAAACCCACTTCCGGAGAAGAGCATCAGGCTCTTGCGATTTTCGGCGACGATGCTGCCCATCGGCTCGTCTGCTCCCGTTTGTCGGTGTGTCACCCGTAGTTGGGCGGAGAGACTATTCGGTTGCAGTATCCCCCGAGGTCGGGCCACGGCCACCCGCATCGGGCGCCCCGTGGATTGCCTCACCTTCGCTTGCGCCGGCCACCATCCGTCCGGCACGCTCCGCTGCCGCCGCCGACTTCGTACCGGGCCGACGGCGTGCCACCCAGCCCTCGACGTTGCGCTGCTCGGCCCGGGTGACGCCGAGCGCTCCCGGCGGCACGTCCGAGGTGATGGCGCTGCCCGCCGCGACGTACGCGCCCGCGCCCACCTCGACCGGTGCGACCAGGTTGGTGTCACACCCGATGAAGGCCGCCTCCCCGATCGTGGTGTGGTGCTTGTTCACGCCGTCGTAGTTGACGAAGATCGTGGCCGCCCCGATGTTGGCCTGGGCGCCGATGGTGGCGTCGCCGACGTAGCTCAGGTGGGGCACCTTCGCGCCCTCGCCGATCTCGGACTTCTTCACCTCGACGAAGGTGCCGACCTTCGCCCTGTCCCGCAGTTTCGCCTCCGGCCGCAGGTACGCGTACGGTCCGACACTCGCCCCCGCGCCGATGACGGCGCCGACCGCGTGTGCCCGCAGTACGGTGGCTCCGGCCGCGACCGTCGTGTCGATCAGGGTGGTGTCCGGTCCGACCGTCGCGCCCGAGCCGACCGTGGTGGCCCCGCGCAACTGGGTGTTCTGGTCGACGATCGCGTCCCGGTCCAGGGTGACCGTGACGTCGATCCAGGTCGTCGCCGGGTCGAGCAGGGTCACGCCGGTCCGCATCCAGCCCTCGTTGATCCGGTCGCGCAGCAACCGGCGCAGTGTGGCCAACTCGACGCGGTCGTTGCAGCCGAGGGTCTCGGTCGCGTCCGGTGCGACATGCACCGCCACCGTCTCACCGGTCGAGACGAGCAGGCCGAAGACGTCGGTGAGGTACTCCTCGCCCTGGTCGTTGTCGGTGGAGAGTTTGCCCAGCGCGTCCCGCAGCAGTGCCGCGTCGAAGGCGTAGATGCCGGCGTTGATCTCCCGGATCGCGAGTTGGGCGGGGCTGGCGTCCCGCTCCTCCACGATCTGCTCCAGCCCGCCGTTCTCGCTGCGGACGATCCGGCCCAGGCCACTCGGGTCGGTCACCTCGGCCGCCAGCACCGTGGCCGCGGCGCCCGCGGCCTCGTGCGCGGCCACCAGCGCGGTGACCGTCTCCGGTCGGAGCAGCGGCACGTCGCCGTTGAGCACGACCACGGTGCCGGCGGCGTCCGGCGCGCTCTCCAGCGCGATCCGGACCGCGTGTCCGGTCCCGTGCTGCTCGGCCTGGAGCACCGGGTCCGCCTCGGCGGCGACCTCGGCGAGATGGGTGGTCACCTGGTCCGCGCCGTGGCCGACCACGACCAGGGTGCGTTCCGCCGCCAGCGGTGCGGCCGCCGCCAGGACATGGCCCACCAGGGTACGGCCGAGCATCGGGTGTAGCACCTTGGGTATCGCCGACTTCATCCGCTTGCCCTCACCGGCGGCGAGGACGACGACGGTACGGAGGCGGGGCTGGGACACGAGGTAGCTCCCTCAGAACGACCGGCAGTGTGCGGCCTCATGCTAACCAGGCATCAGCCGCGATGGGTGAAGCTCCCGGGAGAGGATTCGAACCCCTACAATCAGGACCAAAACCTGACGTCCTGCCATTAGACGACCCGGGACTACCTAAAAGGGACGTTCCACCCTCCGGCACGAGAGCATCTACACCCTACCGCCCCACGTCTCGATCCTCATCCGTCATCCCCCGGATGATCCCTTCGATCTTCCAGTACAGCCGGCTGGATCGAGGGACCTCGATGACCAGGCAGCCGCGGTAGCCCTCGCCGGTGTTCCTACGGTTGGTCGTCGGCCGGTGCTTCTTGAGCGAGGGTCGTCTGAAGCCTTCCGTCGACACCCCGATCAGGTCGGCCCACCACCCGCTCGCGGCCGCCACGTCGGCCGACTCGTGAATGCTGACCTGAAAGCGCAGCGTCGCTCGCCGCACGCCCAGTGCCTCGAGAAACCGCAGGAACAGCAGGATGAGCCCGGGATCGCTGTTGACGAACTTGATCCGGCAGTCATTCGGGCGCCAGGGCTTGGCCTTGGCACCCTCGCACCAATAGATCGCCGCGCCGACCAGGACCAGCTCACGGTGGCGAAGCGCCTTCACCCAATCCGCCGTACCTTTGACCGTCTCCGCGCGGGCGGCGTCCCGGGCCGCCCGGTGGGGCGCCCAGCGCGCATCGGTCATCCGGCGGGAGTGCTCCTGCCGGCGACGTGCGGCTGCCGCCGGATCGGCGTCGAGCGGCAGATGCCGGACCCACTGGTACGCCGTCGACCGCGCCACCCCCAACTCGACGGCGATGTCCGGGACCGACCAGCCCGTGCCGCGCAACTGGATCGCCCGAGCCCGCAATTCGTCCTTGGCGTTGGGGCGTTTCGTCCACTCCGGCGGGGGAACATCCCGGAGCAGCGCGGCCAACCGGTCCTTGCCGATCCTCAGTCGGCGCTGGATCTCCCGCGTGGAGAGCAGCTCGACGGTGCGCAGGCGACGCGCCTCGGCGGCGAGCGGATCGGTCATGACCAGGAAATTAATACACATGTACGACAGGATCGGTCGGTCCCTGCCAGCGGATTTTCAGGTTCGCGTCCATGGCAGACTACGGCAGCGTAGGTTACGGTGACGTAGGCGTAAGTTACCGATCCTTCCCCTACGCTCCGTGTGAGGTGCCATGTCCTCCGTCCTGCTCGAACCACCGGCCTCCGGCGCGAAGAGTGGACCCAAGCCGCTCACCGACGGCGTCCAGCCCAAGGCCATCCTGTTCGCCCTCTGGGCCTTCGTGACCGTCCCCTTCCTCGGCCTGCTCGCCGCCGTACCGGTGGCCTGGGGAGGCTGGTTGAGCTGGACCGATATCGCAATCGCCGGAGTCTGGTACGTGGTGGCCGGAGTCGGCATCACCGCCGGTTTCCACCGGTACTTCACGCACGGATCGTTCAAGGCGAAGCGCTGGCTGCGGGTGAGCCTGGCGGTCGCCGGTTCCCTGGCGATCCAGGGCGACATCACCCAGTGGGTCGCCGACCACCGTCGCCACCACGCGTTCTCCGACCTCGAGGGCGATCCACACTCGCCGTGGCGGTTCGGCGCCAGCGTCTGGGGGCTGACCAAGGGCCTGTTCTTCGCGCACGTCGGCTGGTTGTTCCACCGGGAGCTGTCCAACCGCGAGCGGTTCGCCCCGGACCTGCTGGCGGACAAGGACATCCGGCGGGTGACCACCCTCTTCCCGGTCCTGGTGGCCGTCTCACTGCTCGGTCCGGCGGCGATCGGCGGCCTGGTCACCTGGTCCTGGCAGGGCGCGCTGACCGCGTTCTTCTGGGCCGGCCTGGTCCGGGTGTCGCTGCTGCACCACATCACCTGGTCGATCAACTCGGTCTGTCACGTCTACGGCGAGCGCCCGTTCGAGGTGCGCCAGGGCGACAAGGCGACGAACTTCTGGCCGCTGGCCATCCTGTCCTTCGGGGAGAGTTGGCACAATCTGCACCACGCCGACCCGACCTGTGCCCGGCACGGTGTGCTGCGGGGTCAGGTCGACATCACGGCCAGGACGATCTGGGTGTTCGAGAAGGTCGGCGCGGCCTACGACGTACGGTGGCCGAAGCCGGAGCGGATCAGCGCGAAACTACTCAAACCGACACCCTCGCAGTGACCAGCGAGATGACCGGGCATCCTGCCAGGTGCGTTTGGCTGGCAGGATGGCCAGGTGACCGAGCGAAGCGGGGGCACCACCGGGAACGGCACGAATCGACGTGGCGGCGCAGCGGGGCAGCGGGATAACGAGGTGACAGACGGCCCGAGCACCACAGGTCGCGGCGCCGCCCGCAGACAGATCCCCGCCCCCACGCCACCGATAGCCAAGCCCGGCTCCCGGGTACGGATGTCCGCGGCACAGCGACGCGAACAACTCATCGCCATCGGCCGGCAGGCCTTTGCCGAGCGCGGGTTCGACGCCGCCTCGATCGAGGACGTCGCGGCCCGCGCCAAGGTCTCCAAGCCGGTCGTCTACGAGCACTTCGGCGGCAAGGAGGGCCTCTACGCGGTCGTCGTCGACCGGGAGGTACGGGCCCTGCTCGACCGGGTCGCCACCGCACTGACCGCCGGGCACCCCCGGGAGTTGCTCGAACAGGCGGCACTGGCCCTGCTCGACTACATCGAGGAGGAGACCGACGGCTTCCGGGTGCTGGTCCGGGAGTCTCCGGTGCTCTCCGCGACCGGCAACTTCAGCAGCGTGATGAACGACGTCGCGCACCAGGTGGAGCACATCCTGGGGGCCGAGTTCAAGAGCCGGGGGTACGACCCGAAGCTCGCGGAACTCTATTCGCAGTCACTGGTCGGCATGGTGGCGCTGAGCGGCCGCTGGTGGCTGGAGGTGCGTAAGCCGCGTAAGGAGACCGTGGCCGCGCACCTGGTCAACCTGGCCTGGAACGGTCTGTCCCACCTGGAGGCCAAGCCGACCCTGCTCACCCGCCGGACCCGCTGAGGTCCACCGGCCTGCGCGCTCGACGGCACCGGGCACGGCGGTGCTCAGCGGCCGGGTCGGGCGGACGAACTGCTCCGCCACTCGTCCTCCTCCTCCGCGTGTTCCGGCGGACCCACCTTGTCGTAGAGGCCGGTGGCCAGGAACACCAGCCCGAACAGCAGCGACACGATGACGGTCGAGATCGAGAAGTTGAGGATGTTGGCCTCGGTCTGTAGCACCGACAGCATCACCAGCCCGACGACCAGGAAGACCACCCCGGCGGTCAGGTTCATCAGGTGCCCGAGATTGCCCCGGTGCACCGCACCGAAGAGGACGATGATCCCGAAGACCACGGAGACCAGCGCGAAGGCCAGGTTGGTCCGCAGCCCCAGCACCCAGTGGCTGTTCCGGCTGAAGAGATCGTCGTCGGCGGTCTCGAAGAGGCCGAAGACGCCGAAGATCAGGATGTAGAGCGCGATGAGCCCGGCGATCACCCGGTAGACCGGCCGCGCCGGATGGTTCACCGGGATATGCGCCATGGGCCCTCCTCCGTACCAGTTGGATGACTTTCCTACCGGATTGTCACCCAGGACGGAGGAGGCTGCCCGGCAAACCGGCAATCACCGGCCGAGGGCGTACCCGCCGCTCAGGCCAGCAGGCGCGCGCTCTCGAAGGCCTTGGAGTCCTCGTCGGAGCCGACCTTGCCGTACATCCCGGCCAACAGCAGCACCTGACCGATGATCATGATCACGATCGTGGTGGCGATCGTGAAGTTGAGGTAGTTGGCGTCGGTACGCAGCACGGCGAGACCGGCGAGGCCGAGGGCCATCAGGGCGTACCCGAGCGGCTTGTTGAGCGCCACGTCGACGTTCCGGCCGATCAGGGTCGCGGCCAGGATGACCAGGCCGAGCACGATGGAGATCACCGAGTTGCCGAGGTTGGTGCCCTGGCCGAGCACCTGGGTGTCGTCCTGGGCGAAGAACTCGCCGCCGCTGGTCTCGACGATGCCGAGCACACCGAAGAGCACCAGGTAGACGCCGGTCAGTCCGCCGATCGCCCGGTAGATCGGCCGCGCGGGGTGGTTGACGGGATTGTGGCCCATGCTCGAAGTCTCCAACGCCGTTCCAGTGGGGGGTCGAAGCCGATTCTCCCGCATGCCGCCCGAGCGACGCCGCACACCCCCGGGCCGCCACGCCGGGATCAGCTCTCGGGCACCTGTTCGGCCAGCGCCAACCACGCCTCCTCGGTCTGCTCCCGCTCGGCCCGGACGGCCCGGAGCTGGGCGTCCAGCTCGGCGACCCGGTTGTAGTCGGTGGAATGCTCGGCAAGCTGGTCGTGCAGCGCCGACTCGCGCTGCTCCAGCTTGCCGACCTGCCGCTCCAGCCGGGTCAGCTCCTTGCGGACCGCGCGGAGTTCGCCTCCGGACAGGCCGTTCTCGGTCCGCTCCGGTGCCGCGCCGGGTGCCGGGCCGGCGGTGCCGAACCCACCGGTCCGGAGCCCACCGGAGGTGGGGACCCGGGCGAGATACTCCTCGATGCCGCCGGGAAGATGGACCAGCCGCCCGTCACCGAACATCCCGTACACCACGTCGGTGACCCGTTCGACCAGGTATCGGTCGTGGCTGGCCACGACCAGGGTGCCCGGCCACGAGTCGAGCAGGTCCTCCAGCGCGGCGAGCGTGTCGGTGTCCAGGTCGTTGGTGGGCTCGTCGAAGAGCAGCACGTTGGGCTCGGCGGCGAGCAGCCGGAGCAGTTGCAGCCGCCGCCGCTCACCGCCGGAGAGGTCGGAGACCGGGGTCCAGAGCCGACGGTCGTCGAAGCCGAACATCTCGGCCAGCTGGGACGCGTTGATCTCGCGGTCCCCGAACACGACCCGGCGGGCCACCTCCTCGACCGCCTCCAGCACCCGCAGCTGGCCGGGCAGTTCCGCCAGCTCCTGGGAGAGGTACGCCGGCTTGACCGTGGAGCCGGTCCGCAGCCGCCCCTCCTCGGGCTCCCGGGTGCCAGCGAGCAGCCGGAGCAGGGTGGTCTTGCCGGCGCCGTTCGCGCCGACGATGGCGATCCGGTCACCCGGGCCGACCTGCCAGGTCAGGTCGTCGAGGATCAGCTTTGTGCCGGCCCGCAGGGTGACGTTCTCCAGGTCGTACACCTGCCTGCCCAGCCGGGCGGTGGCCAGCCGTTGCAGCGACACGCTGTCCCGCGGCGGCGGTACGTCGGCGATCAGCGCGTTCGCCGCCTCGATCCGGAACCTCGGCTTCGAGGTACGGGCCGGCGGACCCCGGCGCAGCCAGGCGATCTCCTTGCGCAGCAGGTTCTGCCGGCGCGCCTCGGTCGTGGCGGCCACCCGCTCCCGTTCCGCCCGAGCCAGCGTCCAGGCGGCGAACCCGCCCTCGTAGGCGCGTACCGCCTGGTCGCCGACCTCCCAGGTACTGGTGCAGACCGCGTCCAGGAACCACCGGTCGTGGGTGACCACCACCAGCGCGCCCCGCTTGCCGATCAGGTGCCGGGCCAGCCAGTCCACCCCGGCCACGTCGAGGTGGTTGGTCGGCTCGTCCAGCACCAGCAGGTCGGCGGTGCGGACCAGCAGCGCGGCCAGGGCCACCCGGCGTCGCTCGCCACCGGACATCGGTCCGACCGGCTGGTCCAGCCCGAGGTACGGCATGCCGAGGCCGTCGAGGACCGCCCGTACGCCCGCGTCACCGGCCCACTCGTGCTCGGCGCCGAACCCCTCGTCCAGCCAGGCGGTACCCAGCACCACGTCCCGGACCCGCGCCTCGGGATCGAGCGTCAGGGTCTGCGGCAACGAGGCGACCCGCAGGTCACGCCGGTGGGTCACCCGCCCGCTGTCCGGATCCTCGATCTTGGTCAGCAGCCGCAGCAGGGTGGACTTGCCGGCGCCGTTCAGCCCGACAACCCCGATCCGGTCCAGGTCGTCGAGGCCGAGCGAGACGTCGGTGAGCAGCTGCCCCGCCGCGCCGTACCCCTTGGAGACCCGATCCAGGTTGACGATATTGGCCATGCTCAGAACCGTAGTCAGGCGATCAGCAGACCCGGGCGCCGGGGACCGGCCCGTGCGCCGTACGTGCCGTCCGACACAGTCCGGACGCCCGCAACTCGGTCGCGATCTCCTCCGCCCGGGTCGCGTCGGCGGCCAGGAACACGCAGGTCGGCCCGGAGCCGGAGACGATACCGGCGAGCGCACCGGCCGCCTCGCCGGCCTTGAGCGTCTCCGACAACGCGGGGCGCAACGTGAGCGCGGCGGCCTGTAGGTCGTTGCCGAGCGCCCGGCCGAGCCGCGCCGGATCCCGGCCGCGCAGCGCGGCGAGCAGCGCGTCGGTGCTACGCAACGGCGGTGGGGCCGCGTACTCGTCCCGGAGCCGGTCGAGTTCCCGGTAGGCGGCCGGGGTGGAGAGGCCGCCGTCGGCGATCGCCACCACCCAGTGCCAGGTGACCGGACGGGCCAGGATCGGGCTGATCGTCTCACCGTGGCCGGTGCCCAGCGCCGTACCGCCGTACACCAGGAAGGGGACGTCGGAGCCGAGCCCGGCGGCGATCCCGGCCAGCTCGTCCCGGGACAGCTCGGTCCCCCAGAGTGCGTCGCAGGCGACGAGCGCGGCGGCGGCATCGGCGCTGCCGCCGGCCAGGCCACCGGCGAGCGGGATCTGCTTGCGCAGGTGCAGCCGGGCGTGCGCCGGCATCCCGGTGTGTTCGGCGAGCGCCCGCGCCGCCCGGATGACCAGGTTGGACTCGTCCAGCGCCAGTTCGCCGGTGCCCTCGCCCTCCATGGTCAGGGTCAGGGTGTCGCCGCGTCTGGCGGTCAGCTCGTCATGGATCGAAATCGCCTGGTAGACGGTGTTCAGCTCGTGGAAGCCGTCCGGACGCAGCGGCCCGACCCCGAGATGGAGGTTCACCTTCGCCGGCACCCGAACCTTCACCGGGCCCGGCAGGCCCCGGCGCGGACGATCGTCTTCGTCGTCCGGTCGCCACGCCTCGGTCACGGAGCGAGGTCCCGAACACGGAGTCGGACCTCGAACGGCTTCGCCAGCACCAGTTCCTCGGCGGAGTCGGCCACCAACTCGTACCGGTCACCGACCAGCTCGTACGCGTGCACGTGCACCGGGTCCTGCTCGATCCGCCAGTAGTGCCGGATGCCCGCCGCCGCATAGTCCGCCGGCTTCTCCAACCGGTCGCGTCGGCGGGTCCCTGGGGACACCACCTCGACCACGAGCACGACGTCCTCGGCGGGTGCGTAGTGGTTTCCGTACCGCAGTGTCTCCGCGCGCAGCAGCAGGACGTCCGGCTCAAGGGTCTGGTTCAGCCCCACCACCACGCCCGTGGCGCCACTCGGCTCGAACTCGCGCGGCGCATGATCCTCGAACCAACGCCACAGTCGGTGGCTGATCTTCTGGTGCCCGAACGACGGGGAGGGAACTACGATGATCACTCCATCACGCAGCTCGACGCGGGGGGCGTCGTCCGGGAGGGTCAGGACGTCTTCGATGGTGTGGTTCGCCAGCCGCTGTCGAAGCGGGTCAGGTGACCACGGCCGCCGGGACGCGGGGTCGACGGGCTGCGCCGTCACGTCGGACACCTCCTGCCACACACGCCGTCAGCCTACTCGGCGGTCGATGCGGTCACCGGGGCCGACGCGGCGATCGCGGCGAACTGCCCGACGGTCAGCGACTCGCCCCGCGCACCGGGGTCGACGCCGGCCGCGACCAGCGCCTCGGCGGCCCGGTCCGGGCCACCGGCCCAGCCGGCCAGGGCGGCCCGCAGGGTCTTGCGCCGCTGCGCGAACGCCGCGTCGATCACCGCGAAGACCCGCTTGCGGGGTACGTCGGTGCGGGGCGGCTCCCGACGGGTGAAGGCGACCAGGCCGGAGTCGACGTTCGGCACCGGCCAGAACACGTTCGGTGGCACCCGACCGGCGCTGCGCGCGTCCGCGTACCAGGCGAGTTTCACCGACGGGATGCCGTACGTCCGGGAGCCGGGGCCGGCGGTGAGCCGGTCGGCAACCTCCTTCTGCACCATCACCAGTCCATGGCGCAGGCTCGGCAGCTCGGCGAGCAGGTGCAGCACCACCGGTACCGCGACGTTGTACGGCAGGTTCGCGACCAGCGCGGTCGGGGCCGGGTCGCCCAGGTCGGCGGCGGTGGTCCGCAGCGCGTCGGCCTGGTGCACGGTCAACCGCCCGGCAGCCGTCCGTCCGGCGTGCCGGGTGACCGTCTCCGGCAGGGCTGCGGCCAGCACCGGGTCGATCTCGACGGCGTGCAGGTGCCCGGCGACCGCCAACAGACCGAGGGTGAGCGAGCCCAACCCCGGGCCGACCTCCAGGCCGACGTCCGCCGTGCCCAGTCCGGCGGCGGCGACGATCCGACGCACCGTGTTGGGATCGTGCACGAAGTTCTGGCCGAGCCGCTTGGTCGGCGCGACGCCCAGCCGGGCGGCGAGTTCCCGGATCTCCGCCGGGCCGAGCAGGTCTGCGGCCATGCTGTGACAGGGTACGGGCCACCAGAGCGGGGACCGACGGCGAACCCGGCCGTATCCAGCCGACGGGTCAGAACGGCGCAAACCACCGGATTCGTCCGTCGGACGGGTCAGGATGGTGATGCCGTGGCCGGAACGGGCGTACCGGCGAAGTGGCAGGCGGCGACGTGCGCGGTCCCGACGCCGCCCGGCGCGGAATCGCTCGGGGCGCCGGTAGGAGCGTCGGGCAGCGCGGAATCGCCCGGGGCGCCGGTCGCAGCGGAATCGCCCGGGGCGTCGGGCGGGGTGTAATCGCCCGGGGAGAGGAGCGCGGGCTGCTCCCTCCGGCAGATGTCCTGGGCGATCGGGCACCGGGTGTGGAACCGGCAGCCCGCTGGCGGGTCGACCGGGCTGGGCGGGTCACCGGCGAGTACCAACCGCTGCCGACCCCGCTCCCGGGGATGGCGTACCGGTACGGAGGAGAGCAGCGCCCGGGTGTAGGGATGGGCCGGCGCCTGGTAGACGGACGCGGCCGGGCCGAGTTCGGCCAGCCGGCCCAGGTACATCACCGCCACCCGGTGCGACACGTGCCGGACCACGCCGAGATCGTGCGCGATGAAGACCAGCGCGATCCCCAGCCGCTGCTGCAACTCGGCGAGCAGGTTGACCACCTGGGCCTGTACGGAGACGTCCAGTGCGGAGACCGGCTCGTCACAGACGACGACCCGGGGCTCGGTGGCCAGGGCACGGGCGATCCCGATCCGCTGCCGCTGCCCGCCGGAGAACTCGTGCGGGAACCGGCGCATCATGTCCGGGGCCAGCCCGACCATCTCCAGCAGTTCGGCGACCCGGTCCCGGCGGGCGGCAGCGCCCCGGACCAGTCGGTGCACGTCGAGCGGTTCGGCGACCACGTCCAGGATCGGCATCCGTGGGTTGAGCGACGTGACCGGATCCTGGAAGACCATCTGCACGGCCTGCCGAAGCTCGCGGCGCCGCGTACCCCGGGCGGTGCCGACGTCGACCCCGGCGTAGCGCACCCGACCGGAGTCGGGCCGTTCCAGCCCGACCAGCAGCCGGGCCAGGGTGGACTTGCCGCAGCCGGACTCGCCGACCACGCCGAGGGTCTCCCCGGCGGAGACGGTCAGGTCCACCCCGTCCACCGCCTGCACCCGGGATCGGCTGCCGAGGCCGCGGCCGGCCCGGTAGTACTTGCGGACCGCCGTGGCCACCAGCAACGGTTCGCCCGGGGCCGACGGGCCGGCGGTCAGCGGGCCGGCGGCGAACGGACGCGCGGAGGCCGACAGCGCGGTCGGCACGCCGACCGTCGCCGGACCGGTCGTCGCCGGACCGGTCGTCGCCGGACCGGTCGTCGCCGGACCGGAACCGGCCGCGTCGGTGTTGGTCGGGTCGGACCCGGCCGGGACGGCGGAGGCTGGGCCGGCCCCGGCCGGGTGGTCAGACGGCGGCATCGACGGCCTCCTGGGCGTGGTGACAGGCGGCGGTCCGGCCGGGGGTGACGAGGGGTCGCCGCTCGGGTCGGTCCGCCAGGCATTCGTCGGTGAACCGGTCGCAGCGCGGATGGAAGGCGCAGCCGGTGGGCAGCGCGAGCAGGTTCGGCGGGCTTCCCGGGATCGGCCGCAGCCGGTCGCCCGGCTGTTCCAGATCGGGTACGGAGCGCAGCAACGCGGCGGTGTACGGATGCGCCGGTCCGTCCAGCACCTCGGTGACGGTGCCGGTCTCCACGATCCGGCCGGCGTACATCACCGCGACCCGGTCGGCGAGTTCGGCGGCGACCCCGAGGTCGTGGGTGATGAGCAGGACGCCCATCCCGAGTTCCCGGCGTAACCGGTCGACGAGTTCGAGGATCTGCGCCTGCACGGTCACGTCGAGCGCGGTGGTGGGCTCGTCGGCGATGAGTAGCCGGGGGCCGAGGGCGACCGCCATCGCGATCAGGATCCGCTGGCGCATCCCGCCGGAGAACTGGTGCGGATAGTCGCGTACCCGGCGTTCCGGTGCGGGAATGCCGACCAGCCGGAGCAGTTCGGCCGCCTCGGCCCGGGCGGCCCGGCGGGACGACCCGCGATGGATCCGGAACACCTCGCCGAGCTGGTCGCCGATGGAGAGCACCGGATTGAGCGCCGAGAGGGCGTCCTGGAAGACGAGGGCCATGGTGTCGCCGCGCAACTTCCGGACCCCGTCCGGCCCGAGTGCGGCGAGGTCGTTGCCGGCGACCCGGATCTCGTCCGAGCCGACGCGTACACCGGGGGTGTCCAGCAGGCCCATCACGGCGCGGGCGGTGACCGACTTGCCGGATCCGGACTCGCCGAGCAGGGCCAGCACCTCGCCGGCGGCGATGTCGAGGTCGACCCCGCGTACCGCCGGAACCTCGCCTCGACGGCCGGTGAAGGTGACGTCGAGTCCTCGGATACGCAGCGCCGCCGGCCGGTCGACATCCGGTGACCGCTGTGGGGTGGCTACGCCGCCGTTCACTACACCTCCCGAATTTCCAGAACGTTTCCTGCCGTAACGATTTCTAGCGCCCAGCCCTCGAATCACGCCGGAGATGGCCACCATATTGACATGCTGCGCCTGATCCTGGCAATCTCTCCACCCACATCGCCGACAATCCACACCCAGGGTCGACCGCGGCGCCGAAATCCACCGCACGCCGTGGCCCTGGAACCGACCGAAGGAGGGAGCCGCGTGCTCGACCCGGCCGCGCGCTACACCGGATACACGTCCTACAGCTACCTGGAGGCAGGCACCGACTACCGCGAGTTCACGCTCGCCCCGGAACTCGGCCGGGTGCCGGCGTACCAGGGCATCTCGCTGTCGGACGGGCAGCGGGACCGGGTCCGCCGGCTGCTCACCGACAACGTCGTCATCTCGCTGCACGACCACCCGTCGGTCTTCCCCGAGGAGATCGGCCAGACCGTCGACTACAACCGCACCGCCCGGCACCACACCGGGTACGCCGGCCTGGCCCGCTCCGGGATGACGGCGGTCTTCGACAACATGATGGACGGCACCTGCTGCGTGACCAGCCAGATGGGCTGGAAGTGGACCGACGTCATCGCCGATCTCGGCATGCGGCTGTCCGACGTGGCCCACCAGGACTACCTGATCCGGGTGGAGCGGCTGGCCGACATCCACCACGCACACGAGACCGGCCGGATGGGCCTGGTGCTGGCCACCGAGGCGGCCACGATGATCGAGAACGAGCTGGACCGGCTCGACATGCTCTACGGCTTCGGCGTCCGGCAGATGGGCATCGCCTACAGCGAGGCGAACACCCTCGGCAGCGGGCTCAAGGAACGCGCCGACGGCGGCCTGACGTACTTCGGCGAGAAGGCCGTACGCCGGATGAACAAGCTCGGCATCGCCATCGACGTCTCGCACTCCGGCGACCGCACCTCGCTGGAGACCATCGCGCACTCGACCAAGCCGATCTTCATCACCCACGCCGGCTCCCGTTCGGTCTGGCCGACCAACCGGATGAAGCCCGACGAGGTCATCCGGGCCTGCGCCGAACGCGGCGGAGTGCTCGGGCTCGAGGCGGCGCCGCACACCACCCTGTCGCCGGCCCATCCCCGACACAGCATCGACTCGGTGATGGACCACTTCGTCCACTGCGTCGAACTGGTCGGCATCGACCACGTGGCGTTCGGGCCGGACACCCTCTTCGGCGACCACGTCGGCCTGCACGACACGTTCGCCGCGCACCTGTCCATCGCCGAGGCACACGGACACGTCGACCACCCACGGGTGCCGTACGTCGACGGTCTGGAGAACCCGGCCGAGTGCTACTGGAACATCGTCTCCTGGCTGGTCGGCCACGACTACTCGGACGACGAGATCGGCAAGGTCCTGGGGGGCAACATTCTGCGCGTCCTTGAGGAGGTCTGGCACTGATGCGTACATTCCGGCGCGCCCTCGCCACGGCGGTGGGCACGCTCTTGATAGGGCTAGCGGCGACCGCCTGCTCGCCCAGCAACCCCGACAGCCAGGCCACCGGTGACGGTGGCCCGGCGGACCGGATCACCATCGGCACCACCGCCGACGTGCTCAACTACAACCCCCTGGTCGGCAACAGCCGTACCGACACCTGGGTCACCAACCTGATGTACCCCCGGCTGATGAGCATGGGAATGGACGGCGTGCGCTCGCCGTACCTGGCCAGCAAGTGGGAGTACACCGACGGCGGGCGCAAGGCCAAGGTCACCCTGCGGGACGACTTCACCTGGAGCGACGGGGAGAAGGTGACCGCCGACGACGTCGCGTTCACCATCGACGCGGTCGCCAAGGAGAAGATCGGCGTCGTCGCCGGGCTCATCTCGTCGTACCAGAAGTCCACCGTGCTCTCCCCGACGGAGATCGAGTTCCAGCTCTCCCAGCCGGACGGGACGTTCCTGGAGAACGTCGGGTTCTGGATGCCGGTCGTTCCGGAGCACGTGTTCAGCAAGGTCGGCAGCGTGCAGAAGTTCGCCAACGACAAGGACTGGGTGTCCGCCGGCCCGTACAAGCTGACCACCGTGGAACGCGGCCAGCGGTACGTGCTGGAGCGGATGGAGAACTTCCCGCTGGTCGAGGGCGGACCGAAGACCAAGGAGGTCGTCTTCCGGGTCTTCCCGGACGTCAACACCGAGGCGCTGGCACTGCGCAACGGCGACGTCGACCTGATCGCGAACGCGCTGCCGCCGCCACTGGCCAAGACCCTCGAAGGCGACAGCAAGCTCAAGCTGGTCAAGGTGCCGTCGCTGGGCTGGGCGCACATGCAGTACAACACCGCGCGCAAGCCACTGGACAAACTGGAGGTACGGCAGGCCCTGGCCGCCGCCGTCGACTACGAGGCGATCCGCCGGGTGGCGTTGCAGGGCAAGGCGGTCTCGTCGAACTCCTCGGTGCTGACCCCCACGCTGAAGCAGTGGCAGGACCCGTCCGCCAAGGAGTACGCACACGACCCGGCGAAGGCGAAGCAGCTGCTCACCGGGGCGGGCTTCAAAGACGGCAACGGCGACGGCCTGTTCGACGGGCTGAGCCTGCGCATGATCTTCGACCAGGCCGACCCGAACATCTCCAAGTGGGCGCAGCTCGTCCGGGACTCCAGCAAGGAGGCCGGGATCGAGATCAAGCTGGAGGGCCTGGAGCGCAACACGTACGTGGAGAAGTACACCGCCCGGGACTACGACATCTACGCCGGCTCGTGGGCGATCATGGAGAACCCGCCGGCGAACCTCGCACTGGCGTTCAAGTGCAAGGGCTTCATCAACTACGCCAACGCCTGTGACCCGGAGCTGGACCGGCTGATCGACCAGGCCCGGTCCCAGTTGGACCAGCCGGCCCAGAAGGCACCGATCCAGCAGGCCGCGAAGATCATTACCGACAAGGTGTACGACAACGTGCTCTACGTCGAGGAGTTCACCATCGCGCACTCGGCGAAGTGGTCCAACTTCCTGGTCCAGCCGAGCGAACTGCTCTCCATCGTCAACCCCGTCTCGCTGGCCCAGGCGAACGCCGGCTGAGCAGTCCGACGGGTGTTAGGAAGGGCCCCTTCTTCTACAAAAAGCGATAACAAGGGGCCCTTCCTTACACAGAAAGGAGAGAGCATGCCTGCCGGTGCCCGGTTCGTCGCCCACCGACTGCTGCGCGGCGTACTGACCATGTGGTTCGCGGTGACCGTGACGTTCTTCCTGCTTCGCCTGCTGCCCGGCGACCCCGCGCTGGCGGTGGCCGATCCGGGCATGACGGAGGAATTGCGAGCCGAACTGCTGCACGACTACGGGCTGGACCGGCCACTGGCGGTCCAGTACTGGGAGTACCTGACCCAACTCGTCCAGGGCAACCTGGGAATCTCGTTCCGGCAGAACCAGCCGGTGCTGGACATCCTGCTGGAGCGGCTGCCCTGGACCCTGCTGCTGGCCGGTACGGCGCTCGCCGTCACCGTCGCGCTGGGCATCCCGCTCGGCGTGGTCGCCGCCACCCGGGCGAAGGGCACGCTGGACCGGCTGATCCAGGTCGGCGGCATCACCGGCCAGTCCCTCTTCATCCCCAGCATCGGGGTGTTCCTGCTGTACGTCTTCGGCGTACAGCTCGGGATCCTGCCGATCGGCGGCGCGATGGACGACGACGTCTACGGGCTGGCGGCGTACGGGAGCATCGCGGCGCACCTCGTACTGCCCTGTCTCTCCCTGGTGCTGGTGCAGCTCGGCTCGTACGTGCTGACCCTGCGCAGCACGCTGATCGACGCGCTCGGCGAGGACTACTGCACGCTGGCCCGGGCCAAGGGCCTGCCGAACCGCAAGGTGGTGTGGCGGCACGCCCTGCGTAACGCGCTGCTTCCCACCACCACGCTGGTGGGCCTGCAACTCGGCTTCCTGGTCGGCGGCGCGGTGCTCACCGAGTCGATCTACGCCTATCCGGGTGTCGGACGGGCCATCTTCGAGGCGGTCGGACAGCTCGACTTCCCGGTGCTCCAGGGCGCGTTCCTGATGCTCGCCTTCGCGGTGATCGCCGCCAACCTGCTCACCGATCTCGCCTACGGACTGCTCGACCCGAGGGTGCGTACCTCATGACGGACGTTCTTTCCAAGCCGGCGGACATGCTGCCGCCGTCGGAGTCGGTGGGCCGGCAGACCTGGCAGGCGTTCCGGCGCAACCCGCTCGGCGTGGTCAGCGGTGGCGTGCTGTTACTGCTCGGCATCGTCGCGCTCGCCGCGCCACTGATCGCCGACTACCCGAGCGGGTACGGCGAGGAGGTGCTCGCCGGCCCCGGCGCGGGGCACTGGTTCGGCACCGACGACCTGGGCCGGGACGTGTTCGCACAGGTGGTCTGGGGCACCCGGGTCAGCATCGTGGTCGGCCTGGCGGCCAGCCTGCTGGCGATCGTGATCGGGGTGCTGGTCGGTGTCGCCGCCGCGTACTTCCGGCCGGCCGACATCGTGCTCGGCATGATCGTCGACGTCTCGCTGTCGCTGCCGGTACTGCCGCTGATGATCCTGGTGGCCGCGCTGGCCGGGCCGAGCGTACCGACCCTGGTCGTGGTGATCGCGGTCTTCAGCTGGCCCGAGGTGGCCCGGGTGGTCCGCTCGCAGGGCCTCGCCGTGGTGCCGATGCCGTACGTCTCCGCGGCACACGTCATCGGCGGGTCACATCTGTGGATCATCCGGAAGCACGTGCTGCCCGGGGTCGCCCCGGTGGTCGCGGTCTCGGTGGTGCTGACCACGTCCCGGGCGGTGCTCTCCGAGGCCGGGCTGTCGTTCCTCGGACTGGGGGATCCGAACAGCTGGTCGTGGGGAACGATCCTGCACCAGGCGCAGCGTTCCGGCTCACTGGCCACCGCCTGGTGGACCACGCTCTTCCCGTCCCTGGCCATCCTGTTGCTGGTGGTGGCCACCACTCTGCTCGCCGTGGCGTACAACGACGCCCGCAACCCCCGGACGAGGTGATCGCCGCCGTGCGACTGGCCGCTTCCTTCTATTCGGCGCTACACGAGCGGGTCCGGGCCGAACTGGACCGGGCCGGGCTCGACGCGCTGCTGCTCGACGACCCGCTCGACGTGGCGTACCTGACGGGGTTCTCGCACTTTCCGAACGAGCGACCGGTGGCGGCGTACCTGCCCCGGGACGGCGCCGTCCTGCTGCTGGTCCCCGACCTGGAACGGGAGTACGCCGCCGACCAGCGCGCCGCCGCCGACCTGGTGGTCTATCCGGAGTTTCCCGGCGAGCGGAGCCCGTTCGCGGTGCTCCGCGACGCGGTGTCGACCGATCCGGTCCGGGCCGGGTACGCGCCGTCCACCTCGGTCGGCCGGGCCGCCGGGATCACCTCGGCGTTTCCGGACACCGCCTGGGTGCCGACGGGGCTGGTCGGTGAGCTGCGGCTGCGCAAGACTCCGGAGGAGATCGCCCTGCACACCGAGGCGGCCCGGATCGCGGACGCGATGCTGGCCGAGGGCGCCCGACTGGTCGGCGCGGCGGTCGGCGGCGCCGGCGACCTGCCGACCGAGACGGAACTGGCCGGGCACGTCACCCGGTACGGCGCGGCGATGATGTACGCCGAGCACGACGACGTCGTGGTGGTGCCGATGCTCACCGGTGGCCTGGTCTACGGCGGTCCCAACTCGGCCCAGCCGCACCGGCTGCCCGGCGGGGACCGGCTGCGCCCCGGGGAGCCGTTCATGCTGTCGCTCGGCTGTGCGGTGGGCGGACGGTTCGTGGAGAGCGAGCGGACCTTCCTGCTCGGCGAGCCGACGGCGCAGCAGCGGCACTACTACGAGGTGGTCCGCGAGGCGCAGCAGGTCGGCACCGAGGCGCTGCGGCCGGGTACCCGGTGTGTGGATGCCAACCGCGCCTGCCTGGACGTGATCCGCCGGGCGGGCCTCGGCGGGTACCTTCGGCACCGGCAGGGGCACGGGATCGGGCTCGGCTTCCACGAGCCGCCCTGGGTGGCCGACGGGGACGACACGGTGCTGGCGCCGGGCATGGTGCTGTCCAGCGAGCCCGGCGTCTACGTACCCGGACACGCCGGCTACCGGATCTCGGACACCGTGCTGGTGACCGACGACGGGCCACGGCGGCTCACCAGTTATCCGCGGGACCTGACCGACATCGTGATCGGAGTATGAACATGTTCGTGGAGATCAACGGCAACCGGCTGCACGTCGAGGTGCTCGGCGACGCGCCGGGCAAGCCCACCATGATCGTGCATCACGGTGCGCCGGGCCTCGGTTCGATGGCCGAGCCCCGCGCCGCCTTCGCGCCGTTCGCCGACGACTACCGGGTGGTGGTCTTCGACGCCCGGGGCTCCGGGGTCAGCGAGGGCAACGAGCCGTTCACCCACGAACAGTGGGCGGCCGACGTCGACGGGCTGCGGGAGTGGGCCGGTGCCGAGCGCATCGTGATGGCCGGCGGCTCGTACGGCGGCTTCATCGCGATGGAGTACGCGATCCGCTATCCCGACCGGGTCAGCGCGCTGGTGCTGCGGGACACCGCCGCCGACAACGCCAACCAGGAGTTGGCGCTGAACAACGCGCTCGCCTCGGCCCGGGTGGAGATCGACCGGGTGAAGCTGGACCGGATCATGTCCGGCACGGTCCGGGACGACGACGACCTCCGGGACTGCTGGGCGGAGATCCTGCCGCTCTACGACCACGACCTGGACTGGGCGAAGGTGCGGCAGCGGGTCGCCGACACCCCGTACCGGTACGGCACGCATAACTTCGCTTTTGCTGTAAATCAGCCGAATTATGACATCAAGTCATTGCTACCCGGCATCTCGTGCCCGACCCTGGTGACCGTGGGCCGACACGACTGGATCACCCCCGTTTCCTGCAGCGAGACCATCGCGGCACTGATCCCGGACGCCCGGCTGGTGGTCTTCGAGCACTCCGGACACTCCCCGCAGATCGAGGAGGCGGAGCGCTTCCAGCGGGTCGTCCGGGACTTCCTGGCCGGCGTACCGGCATCCCGGGCATGACGACGGGCGAGACGTACGACCTCGATCCCACCGATCGGCGTATCGTCGCCGCGCTCCAGGTCAACGGCCGAGCGAGCTGGACGGACATCGCCCAGCTCACCGGCACCTCGGTCACCACGGTCGCGCGCCGGGCCCAGCAACTGCTGGCCGGCGGGCTGGTCAAGGTGGCCGCCGCGCCGCAACCCGGCGGTGGCCCGGCCGACCTGCTGATCGTCCGGATCCGCTGTGCGGCGGGCAGCCAGATCCCGGCCGCCCAGGCGCTGGCCGCGATGCCGGAGATCCGCTTCGTCGCGCTGGTGACCGGGGTCTACGACCTGGTCGCCGAGATACTGGTGCCGAAGGGAACCAGCCTGCACAGTGTGCTGCTCAACGGGCTACAGAAGATTCCCGGCGTCCAGGGCAGCGTCGCCGACCTGGAGCTGCACACCTACAAGTCGACCCACGAGTGGAGCCGGCACCTGCTCGGCACCGAGCCCCAGCTCGTCGCGCCGCCGCCGGTGCACGACTGTCCGCCGACCCACCTCGACGAGCTGGACGAGCGGATCATCACGGCGCTGCGCGAGGACGGCCGGGCAAGCTTCCAGGCGGTGGCGCTGGGCCTGGGGGTCAGCGAGAGCACCGTCCGGCGTCGGTTCGAGTCGCTGTACGGCGCCGGCTGCGTACAGGTGATCACGCTGGTCCCCGCGGCGGCGCTCGGCTTCGAGGCGGAGATCCTGTTCTGGCTCTCCGTCGCGCCGTCCCGACTCGACGCGGTGGCCCGCGAACTGGCCGCGCTGCGCGGCGTGCGGTACGTCGCCGCGACCCTCGGCCAGGAGTCGCTGATGTGCGAGGTGATCCTGCCGACCCACGCGGACGTCTTCGAGTTCACCACCAAGACGCTCGGCGGAATCGACGGAATCCAGGCATGGACGGCCGGGGTGCAACTGCTGACCGTGAAGCGGGGCTTCGTGATCACACCCTGGGCGGCCCGACGGCTCTCCGGCGGGACCGACGACGACACCGCCGCACCGGCGCCGGAGCCGCCCACCGGCCCGACCGGCGGTACCGGACGCACCGCCCGGAGCCGGCGACCCTCTGCCTGACGTCGGCGACCCTCTGCGTCCGGGTCCGGGAGCGCGGGCGGTCACCAGGGGCCGAAGATCCGCTCCCCGTTCGCCGAGATCGCCGCGCAGAGGTCGCCGAGGTCGGCGCCGGTGGTCTCGGCCAGCGACCGGACCGTCAGCGGAATCAGGTACGACGCGTTCGGCCGTCCCCGGTGCGGCATCGGAGTGAGGTAGGGCGCGTCGGTCTCCACCAGGATCTGGTCGAGCGGAGTCACCCGGGCCGCCTCGCGCAGTCCGGCGGCGTTGCCGAAGGTGACCGTGCCGGCGAAGCTCAGCACATATCCGCGCCGGACACACTCGGTGGCGAACTCGGCGTCGCCCGAGAAGCAGTGCAGCACCACCGTCTCCGGCGCGCCCTCGGAGTCCAGGATCCGCAGCACGTCGGCGTGCGCATCCCGGTCGTGGATGACCAGCGGCTTGGCGTACCGCTTGGCGATCGCGACGTGGGCCCGGAAGCTGACCTCCTGGGCCGCCCGACCGTCGTCCCCGGTCCGGAAGAAGTCCATCCCGGTTTCGCCGATGCCGCGTACCCGGTCCTCGGCGGCGAGCGACTCGATCTCCCGCAGCGCCTCGTCGAGTTCGGCCAGCCGGGGCGCCTCGTTCGGGTGCAGGGCCACCGTGGCCACCACCGCCGGCTGCCGCCGGGCCAGTTCGGCGCCCCAGCGCGACGAGGCCACGTCGACCCCGACCTGCACCAGCCGGTCGACTCCGACCTGGGCAGCCACCTCGACCGCCGCCGCCACCGGATCGTCCGACCGGCCGTTGCCCGGCGGGGTGCCGGCCTCGGCGACGGTGATGTCCAGGTGGGTATGACTGTCGATCACCGGCACGGGCAGTCGCTCCGGCGCTGGTGGGAACTCCCCCGCCCGGCGGGCGGCCCGCTGACGGCGGCTCTCGGTTGGCTGACTCATCGCCGCCAGCATCACATATCGGCCGGGCGTCCCGGGCTCGGGCGTACCAGATGGGCGGTACCGGGCCAGCACAAGGCCCGGCGGCGCCACTGACCGCCACCTGACGGCCGAGTCGGCCGAACCGCCGGGTGCGGGCGACCGAACCGGCGCCGGGCCGCCAGCCGAACCGGCAGTTCGCGCTCGGCGTGACCCAGGCAGCCCCGGCCGGTAACCCGACGTTCACCGGGCCGGTGCTGGCCGGTCTTAGCGTCGGCGCGGTGAGCGTGTCCCCGCCGGCCAGTGCGGTGCCCGAGACGCCGGCCGGACTGCGGGTCCGGTACGGCGGTGCCGTGCACCCGGCCGAGGAACTCGCCCGGGGTGCCGCGTACGAGCTGTTCAGCGTCGAATCCGCGCCGGGGTTCGAGCGGGACGGCCGCCCCGACGCGCGCTATCCGTTCCACCGGTACGCCCACGCCAGCGAGGTCGGCGTACTCCCCGACGTCGGCGGGGCGGGCCGCGGTGCCGGTACCGGCGAACGGGCGAACGGGCTCGGGGTCGCGGACACGCCGCTGACGGCGCCGCTGCACCGGGTCTGGGGCTGGTCGGACATCCACGGCCTCAGCCAGAGCCCGGCCGCCGCCGAGGATCCGGTGCTGGTCTCGGTACGCGAGTCGGCGACCGTGCGGCGGGGCAGCCAGATGGTGAAGGCGCTCTCCGCCCAGCAGTTCGCCGGGTTCCTGCTGCGCGGCTGGCTGCCGTACGGCTTCTGCTACCGCGAGTACGACGTGGCCCACCTGCGGACCCCGGCCGACCAGATGCTGCTGCGTACCGACTCCGATGCTGGGCGGGCGGTGCCCGAGGTCGCGTACCTGCTGCGCTGGCGGGCAACCGACCCGGTCGACTACCTCGCGCCGCTGGCCGGCGAGCACCGGGGCCTGATGACGATGCCGCCGCACGACCGGGTCGGGCCACCGGTGCTCGGCACCGGGTTCACCCCGAGCGGGCGCCACCTCATTCCGGAGTTCGTCACCCGGGACTTCGCCGACCTGCCGCTGCCGGCGAACGCCGCCCTGCTGGCGCACACCATGGACGGGGACGAGGTGGTGCTCTACACGTACCAGCCGGAACAGCGCGGCTGGCTACGGATGGCCGGACCGCGCTGGCGACACCTGCTCGCCGCGGTGCCCGGCGTTTCGCCCGACCAGGAGTACGTCTCGACCGGCGACGCGATCCGGTCCACCGTGTTGATCGGCGGTTACCGGG
The DNA here is from genome assembly GCF_042658085.1 of Plantactinospora solaniradicis. Taxonomy (NCBI): domain Bacteria; kingdom Bacillati; phylum Actinomycetota; class Actinomycetes; order Micromonosporales; family Micromonosporaceae; genus Plantactinospora; species Plantactinospora solaniradicis. Next base: position 562,306 of record NZ_JBHSPR010000001.1, read on the forward strand.
GGCAGGAGTACGAGGCGGTCGCCGACCCGCCCGGCGAGTTCCGGATGCTGGCGATGACCCGGGCGGCGCGCTATCAGGTGGAGACGCTCACCCGCCGGGCCAGGTACGTCCACTGGCGCGACACCCGGTGCCTGGTGCTCCGCGAGGAGGGCGGCTGGCTGCGGGTCCGGCTCTGCCAGCCCGACCCGGACAACGTCGCGGCGCTCGGCGCGCAGTGCTACGAACGTGGTGTCTACGAGTCCTGGGCGCCCGCGGTCGAGGTGACCGACGACCAGGTCCTCGACGTGCCGTACGAGATCTGAGCGGGCTCAGGGCTTGCGGAACACCACGCCGCACTCCATCGAGCGCTGGTTCTCCGGCGGCGCCTCCAGGTACGGACGCAGCGGTTCGTCGACGTGTGCCAGCAACGGCTGGTCGGGGTCGGGTCGCCAGTCGACGACCTTCACCAGACCCGGCTCCACCGGCTCCGCCGCCGTCAAGCCACTCATCAGCTCGACGACCTGGGCCGTCGTGCGGTTGCGCCAGACCAGGCCGAGCCGCCGGGTCATCTCGTTGCCCTCGTCCACCGTCGCCTGGTCCACCCCACACACCTGGGAGAACGCGAGGTAGCTGCCGGAGGCGAGGGCCTCCCACACGGTGCCGAGCATGCTTCGCAGTCTCGCGTCGTCGACGATGGAGTGTCCGATGGACAGGAACAGCGCGGCGACCGGCTGGGAGAAGTCGACGAGCTTGGCCGTCTCCGGGTCGTCGAGGATCCGCTCCGGCTCGGTCATGTCGGCCGCGATCACGGTGGTGGTCCGGTCGTCGGCGAGCAGTGCCCGCCCGTGGGCCAGCACGATCGGGTCGTTGTCGACGTAGACCACGTGCGCGTCCGGCTGAAACTGCTGGGCGACCTGGTGCACGTTGGCCTGGGTCGGCAGTCCACTGCCCATGTCCAGGAACTGCCGGATCCCGGCGTCACGGGCCAGGAAGCGCACCAACCGGTAGAGGAACAGGCGGTTGTTCCGGGCCTCGGTCACACCCTCCGGAAACTGCTTGTGTACGGCCAGCACCGCCGCCCGGTCGACGGGGAAGTTGTCCTTGCCGCCGAGGCAGTAGTCGTACATCCGGGCCGCGGTGGGCAGGTCCTGCCGGATCAGAGGCTTGCTTCCGTCATTGGGCGCGGTCACGTCACCAGCTCCACAATCGACACCGTCTCCGACTCGGGGGAGTGAGGAGAGGAAGCTTACCGACGAATCGGTTCAGTCGCCGAGTCGGGCGAGTTCCTCGTCCACGATCGACGGGTCGAGCTTGCGGAAGACCGGCTTCGGGGTGGCGAGCGCCCGCCCCGCCTCGACCGGTACCGACTCCCACTTCGCCCCGACCGTGTAGTCCCCGGCCAGCACCGGGTACGCCGGTCCGCCGTCGAGATCCTCGACCTGCACGATCGACGGCATCGGCGCGTGCACGCCGGTGCCGCCCAGCAGTTCGTGCACCCGCTGCGCGGAGTGCGGCAGGAACGGGGTGAGCAGCGTGTTGGCATCGCTGACCACCTGGAGCGCGACGTGCAGAATCGTGCCCATCCGGGGCTTGTCCGACTCCGCCTTCAGCTTCCAGGGAGCCTGCTCGGAGAGGTATTTGTTCGCCTCGCCGACCACCCGCATCGCCTCGCCGATCGCCTGCTTCTGCCGGTGCCGCTCGATCAGCTGGCCGACCGTCGTGAACCCGGCCCGTGCCGTGGCGAGCAGCGCCTCGTCCGCCTCGGTGAGTCCGGCCGGGTCGATCGGCGGGATGGCGCCGAAGTTCTTCGCCGCCATCGAGATCGACCGGTTGACCAGGTTGCCCCAGCCGGCGACCAGTTCGTCGTTGTTCCGGCGCAGGAACTCCGCCCAGGTGAAGTCGGTGTCCTGGCTCTCCGGCCCGGCGACCGCGATGTAGTAGCGGAGCGCATCGGCGTCGTACCTGGCGAGGAAGTCGCGCACATAGATCACGACCTGGCGGGACGAGGAGAACTTCTTCCCCTCCATGGTCAGGAACTCGCTGGAGACCACCTCGGTCGGCAGGTTGAGCAGACCCAACCTGCCGGGCTCGCCGGCCCGGTCACCCTCGCCGTCGTAGCCGAGCAGCAGCGCCGGCCAGATCACCGAGTGGAAGACGATGTTGTCCTTGCCCATGAAGTAGTAGCCCCGGGCGTCCTTCCCCTCGCCGTCGGCCGACCACCAGCGTCGCCAGGCCTCCGGGTCGCCGGAGCGCCGGGCCCACTCGATGGACGCCGAGAGGTAGCCGATCACCGCGTCGAACCAGACGTAGATCCGCTTGTCGCCGCGGTCCCGCCAGCCCTCCAGCGGAATCGGTACGCCCCATTCCAGGTCTCGGGTGATCGCCCGGGGCTGGAGGTCGTCGAGGAGGTTCTTCGAGAACCGGAGTACGTTCGGCCGCCAGCCCTCCCGGCTGTCCAGCCACTTGCCGAGCGCCTGCGCGAAGGCCGGCAGGTCGAGGAAGAAGTGCTCGGTCTCGACGAACTGCGGCGTCTCGCCGTTGATCTTCGAGCGGGGGTTGACCAGGTCGATCGGGTCGAGCTGGTTGCCGCAGTTGTCGCACTGGTCGCCCCGGGCATGCTCGTACCCACAGATCGGGCAGGTGCCCTCGATGTAGCGGTCCGGCAGCGTACGGCCGGTGGACGGGGAGATCGCTCCCATCGTCACCTTGGGCACGATGTAGCCGTTGCGGTGCAGCGTCTCGAACAGCTCCTGCACGACGGCGTAGTGGTTGCCGGTGGTGGTCCGGGTGAACAGATCGTAGGAGAGGCCCAGCCCGTGCAGGTCCTCGACGATCACCCGGTTGTAGCGGTCGGCCAGCTCACGTGGGCTGACCCCCTCCTTGTCGGCCTGCACCTGAATCGGCGTCCCGTGCTCGTCGGTGCCGGAGACCATGAGTACGTCGTGACCGGCCATCCGCATGTACCGACTGAACACGTCGGAGGGAACCCCGAAGCCGGAGACGTGGCCGATGTGGCGCGGGCCGTTGGCGTAGGGCCAGGCGACCGCGGCGAGAACGTGACTCATGAAAAACAAGCCTAGTGACCAGGGCAGGGCAACCGCGAACCAACTCCTCCTCGCGCCCCTGGCCGACCCCGGATCGATCCTGACCGACCCCCGGATCGAGCTTGACTGAAAAGCGACGCGACGTACGTCAACGACCGAAAAGTGCCTCATCAAGTCGGAAAGATCCGCTCTCATCTGCCAATATCCGACTGTTTTGCCGCCGACACGCGCGCCGGGCTGCCTCCCCGAGCCGTCCCCCCGGTGTCCAATGGACCGGTGACGGGCAGCTCAGGTGGGCAGCGACCAGCAGAAACGCACCCTCCCGAGGCCGATCCCGCCGTGCCCACCGAGGCCCGAGCCCGGGGCGGTACCGAGCCGTCGACGGAGCCGCCGGCACCGGGCCGGGCCGAACCGCAGGCCGCGGACGTGCCCACGCCAGCCGCGGACGTACCCGCGCCAGACGTGCCGGTGCCGGACGACGCCGGGCCGCCCGCCGGAGCGGTACCGGGACCGGCGCCCGCGCAGAGAGCGGCGGTCCAGCCGGCGGCCGGGTACGAACCCGCGCCGCTCGGGCCGTTCGGCGGCGCCTCGCCGATGGTCGGCTCGCCGTGGGTCAGCGCACCGGGCACGGTCCCGGGACCGTCCGGCATCGAGGCGACCACCGGCGCGCCGCTGACCATGCTTCCCCAACGGGCCCCGAGGGTCACCGTACCGGCGGATTTCGCGGGTTGGGACGGTCCCACCACGTCGATGCCGACGGCCCGGCCGGGCTCGGACCCGAGCGTCGACGAGGACGACGGCGAGGACTTCTGGCTGCCGATCGAGGAGGTCCACTGGGACGGGACGCCGGTCGCGCCCACGCCCCGGACCTGGTACGGCCGACCGAAGAAACCGGCCGCCGAAGCGGCGCTCCCCCGCCCGCCCAGGCCACCGAAACCGCAGCGGGATCCGGTGCTCGGGCTCGCTGGCGTGATCCTGTTCTCCCTGCTCGCCAGCTTCTTCGCCTGGGTCAGCGCGGAACCGCTGTGGCTCGCCGTCGGCCACGGGGACGTCGGCACCGCGACCGTGGCGAGCTGCACCGGCCGGGGACTCGGTCAGCACTGCCGGGGCGAGTTCACCGCGGCCGATGGCCTGTTCAAGGCCCGGGACATCCGGCTGGTGGGTGTCGAGGGAGGTGGCCGGAAGGTCGGCGCCGAGGTGGCCGCCCGGATGATCAGCGCGGACAGCCAGAAGGCGTACGTCGGCGCGGGCACCGGCCCGCTGCACCTGCGTTGGTCGCTGGGCCTCGGGGTGATCCTGCTCTGTAGCACCGGGGTCGGTTGGGCCACCGGCGCGCTACGCCTGTCCGAGCGGCGGTACCGCCGTCCGGCCGCCCTGATCAGCCTGGCCGGGCCACTGCTGCTCACGGTCGGCTTCCTCGCCGCCGCCTACTGAACGCGCCGCCCTGTACCCCGCCTACCGAACCCGCCGCCCACCGATGGCGGCGCTCCGTCGCTGGTCAACGTGTCGTGGGCGGATGCACGACGGCGTAGACGTCCCGTCGGCGCAGGCCGTACTCGGTCGCGATGGCGGCGATCGCGTCACGCCGGGACGTACCGGTGGCCTCCAGGTCTGCCACCGCGGCCCGCAGGTCGACGTCGGCCGGGGGTGGGGTGGCGACCACCGGGGCGCCCGCCACCACCAGAGTGATCTCGCCGCGCGGCTCGCCGGTCGCGGCCCAGCTCGCCAACTCGCCGAGCGGGCGGCGGAGCACCTCCTCGTACGTCTTGGTCAGCTCTCGGCACAGCGCCGCCGGTCGCTCGGCACCGAATGCCCCGGCCAGGTCGGCGAGCGCGCCGGCCACCCGGTGCGGCGCCTCGAAAAAGACCAGGGTGCGCTCCTCGGCGGCGAGGGCCCGCAGCCGGGCCCGGCGCGGGCCGCCGGTCCGGGGCAGGAAGCCCTCGAAGCAGAACCGGTCGGTGGGTAGCCCGGAGAGGGTCAGCGCGGTGGTCACCGCGCTCGGGCCGGGTGCCACGGTGACCGGCACGCCCGCGTCCAGGGCGGCCCGGACCAGCCGGTAGCCAGGGTCGGAGACGCTCGGCATCCCGGCGTCGGTCACCAGCGCGACGAGCGCGCCGTCGAGGACGGCGGCGACCAGATCCGGGGTACGCCGTTCCTCGTTCCCCTCGAAGTACGAGACGATCCGGCCGGGGATGACGATGTCCAGATCGCGGGCCAGCCGGGTGAGCCGGCGGGTGTCCTCCGCGGCGACGACGTCGGCCTGGGCGAGGGTGTCCCGCAGCCGGGTCGAGGCGTCGCCGGGATTGCCGAGCGGCGCACCGAGCAGGACCAGCCGGCCGCTACCGGGCGTTTTTCCCACGAACTGACTCCTTCATCGATGCATGTCATCGCACATAGCGAGCGTCGTGCCCCGTTTCACACCATGGCAGCCTACGATCACGGGGTGACTCTGGCGTCGACAGCGCAGACCGAGGGCCCGGCGATCGCCGGGCCGCCGACAGGTCCCGTCGTCGAGGTGACCTCGCACACCTCCACCGGGCCGCCCGCGACCGACCGTTCCGACCGTCCCACAGGCGGAGTTCCGGCGATCATCAGACGCCGGTTGGCGCCGTTCGACGCCCGGCTCGACGGATGGTCCTGGCTGGCCACGGCGGTGGTCGTGTTGATCGCCGGCATCCTGCGCCTGGTCGGTCTGAGCAATCCGAAGGGCAAGATCTTCGACGAGCTCTACTACGCCACCGACGCGCACAACCTGCTGCTCCGTGGCATCGAGTGGGACGAGAAGAACAACACCGCCGCGTACGTTGTGCATCCGCCGCTCGGCAAGTGGATGATCGCGGTCGGCGAGCGGATCTGGGGCTACAACGAACTGGGCTGGCGCTTCTCCGCCGCGATCATCGGCACCCTCTCGGTGCTGCTGCTCGTCCGGATCGCCCGCCGGATGTTCCACTCGACGGTGCTCGGCTGCGCCGCCGGCCTGCTGATGGCGCTGGACGGCTTCCATCTGGTGCTGTCCCGCACCGCGTTGCTCGACATCTTCCTGATGTTCTTCGTACTCGCCGCGTTCGGCGCCCTCGTGGTGGACCGGGACGTCCGGCGGGCGCGCTGGCTGCGGGCCGTCGAGGGCGGCATGGATCCGAGCCGTTCGGGTCGCCGGCACCGGCCGCCGTTCCGGCTCTCCGACGGGGTGCCCTGGTGGCGACTGCTCGCGGCGGTGATGCTCGGCTGCGCCTTCGGGGTGAAGTGGAGCGCGCTCTACTTCATTCCGGCGTTCGCGCTGCTGGTCGTGCTCTGGGAGGTCGGTGCCCGGAAGTCGGTCGGGGTACGCCGGCCGTGGCGGGACACGTTCCTCGACGAGATCGGCTGGCTGTCGATCGCCGGGGTGCTGATCCTGGTCACCTACCTGGCCACCTGGTCGGGCTGGTTCCTCAGCGACAACGGGTACTTCCGGAACTGGCGGGCCGATACGGGCCAGTCCAGCATGCCGATCATCGGCAGCCTGCAGAACCTCTACCACTACCACGTCGAGGCGTTGAAGTTCCACGCCCAACTCGACGACAAGCACGTCTACCAGTCCTGGCCGTGGCAGTGGCTGCTGCTCGGGCGACCGGTCGCGTTCCACTGGTCGGACCAGGGCGCCTGCGGGGCACCCAGTTGCGCGTCGGAGATCCTGCTGCTCGGCACCCCCATCCTGTGGTGGTCCTTCCTGCCGGCACTCGCCGCCCTCGGTTGGCTCGGCATCGCCCGGCGGGACTGGCGGGCCCTGGCGATCCTCCTGCCGGTGGCGGTCGGGCTGCTGCCCTGGTTCTGGTTCGCGCTGGACGGCCGGACGATGTTCTTCTTCTACGTCGCACCCGTCGTGCCGTTCATGATCCTCGCGGTGACCTACGTGCTCGGGGCGATCACCGGTCCGGCCCGGGCACCGACGCCGGTAGGCGCCCGAGGTGGCAGCGGTGATCCAGCCACCGGACCGGCCGACGACGACTCGGCCGGGCGGGTGAGCGACCGCCGGATGATCGGCGCGATCGTGGCGGGCACGTACGTGCTCCTGGTCGCGATCTGCTTCGCCTACTTCCATCCGATTTTCGTCGGACAGCTCCTGCCGTACGCGGACTGGTCCACCCGAATGTGGCTCGGCAACCGCTGGATCTGATCCACCGGTCGGCACCCGTCGCCATTGCCCACTGATCGGCGACCGTCGGATCTGACCCTCGACAGCGACCTCCGATGACCGGCGGTGATCTTCGGTTCGGGATCGCGGTCCTGCCGACGGATGCTCGACGGGGCAGGCGTCCGCCCGCCTCCCGCAGGGAACCTCCGTCGTGCCCGCGTTGTCACCGGAAACGGGGGGCGGCCATGCCGTCGGCGCCGCGCCTGGCCGGGGAGAGTGCGGGATCCACCGTGGACGGCGGGTGGTCGCCGTGCTGTCGCCGCCACGCCGGATGTTTGTCACCGCCACGCCGGATGTGTTGTCACCGCGACGCCGGATGCACTGTCGCCGCGCCGCCGATGCACTGTCACCACGCTGTCGCCGCGACGCCGATGCGCTGTCGCCGCGACGTTGGCCTGCTGCTCAGTGCCGTGTCGGGCGGGGATGGCGGCGGAGGTCGGCCGGGGCGGAAGGGCAGCGCCGAAGGGCCGGACAAAGGTGCGCGCCCCGATCGCCTGCCACGGGGGAAGCGGGCGATTGGGGCGCGCACCAAGGAGCTTAACCACCCTGCATCAGCGGCACAACGGGTGGTGTTAAGTCAGATTTCCGACCGACGCACCGCCTACCACAACGGGCATATCGGGCACAGGGCCCGGACGGGCATCAGCTACCCGCGCGGCGGTCGACGCCGAAGCCGCACAACAGCGCGAGTGCGCCATTTCGGCTCACATTTCATCCGGTCCGGCCCGGCATTCGTCGGCATGGTTACAAATTTGTTGCCGTTACCGCTGATCCATTTCCCCGTTTGACGCCGTAGAACGGGCGGTGAGCCGCCGCCATCGGTGCCGGTGTTCTCTCCCCGCGTTTCCCGCGGGTTCCCACACCACGTACCCGCGGGAACTTCCCCCCTCGCAACCCGGAGGAGAGTCATGTCCGATCTAGCTGAGCGGGTAGTGCCGCCGTCCGTACCACCCGACGAGCCGGCGGAGCGGCCGGCGACCCAGGTCCGGCGCCGCGCCCGGGAGTTGCCGGTCGAACCGGAGTGGTACAAGCGAGCGGTCTTCTACGAGATGTTCGTGCAGGCGTGCTTCGACGCCAGCGGAGACGGCTACGGCGACCTGCCGGGCCTCACCTCCAAGTTGGACTATCTGCAATGGCTCGGCGTCGACTGCCTGTGGCTGCCCCCGTTCTACGACTCACCGCGCCGGGACGGCGGCTACGACATCCGCGACTACCTGCTCATCTCCCCGGACTACGGAACGTTGGACGACTTCGTCACGCTGGTCGACGAGGCACACGCCCGTGGCATCCGGGTGATCACCGATCTCGTGCTGAACCACACCTCGGACACCCACGAGTGGTTCCAGCGGTCCCGGCAGGACCCGACCGGTCCGTACGGTGACTTCTACGTATGGCGGGACACCGACACCGAGTACGCCGGGGTGCCCGTCATCTTCTGCGACACCGAGCCGTCCAACTGGACCTTCGACCCGGTCCGCCAGCAGTTCTACTGGCACCGGTTCTTCGCCCACCAGCCCGACCTGAACTACGACAACCCAGCCGTACAGGAGGCCATGCTCGACGTGGTGCGGTTCTGGCTGGAACTGGGTATCGACGGGTTCCGGCTGGACGCGATCACCTACCTCTACGAGCGGGAGGGAACCGACTGCGCCAACCTTCCGGAGACGCACGCCTACCTCAAGCGGCTACGGAAGACGGTCGACGACGAGTACCCGGGCCGGGTGCTGCTGGCCGAGGCGAACCTGTGGCCGACCGACCTGGTCGACTACTACGGCGACCCGGGCGTCGGCGGCGACGAGTGCCACATGGCGTTCCACTTCCCGGTGATGCCCCGGATCTTCATGGCGGTACGCCGCGAGTCGCGCTACCCGATCTCGGAGATCATCGCCCAGACCCCGCAGATTCCCAGCGGCTGCCAGTGGGGAACCTTCCTGCGCAACCACGACGAACTGACCCTGGAGATGGTCACCGACTCCGAACGTGACTACCTCTACAACGAGTACGCCAAGGACCCTCGGATGCGGGTGAACACCGGCATCCGGCGTCGGCTGGCTCCACTGGTGAACAACGACCGGAACCAGATCGAGCTGTTCACCTCGCTGCTGCTCTCCCTGCCCGGTTCACCGGTGCTGTACTACGGCGACGAGATCGGCATGGGCGACAACGTGTGGCTGGGCGACCGCAACAGCGTCCGTACACCGATGCAGTGGTCGCCGGACCGCAACGGCGGCTTCTCCAAGGCCGACCCCGGCGCGCTCTACCTGCCGGTCAACCAGGGCCCGGTGTACGGGTACCAGGCGGTCAACGTGGAACGTCAGCTCGAACAGCCGGCGTCGCTGTTGCAGTGGACCCGACAGATGATCGAGGTACGTAAGCAGCATCCCGCGCTGGCCATCGGCTCGTTCCGCGACCTCGGTGGCAAGAACCCGACCGTCCTGGCGTTCCTGCGTGAGTACGAGGGCGAGGGCGAGGAGCGGGTCGGCGCCGAGGTGGTGCTCTGCGTCCACAACCTGTCCCGGCATCCGCAGCCGGCACAGCTTCCGCTGGGCAGCCGGTTCATCGGGCACCAGCCGGTGGAACTGACCGGCCAGACGCCGTTTCCACTGATCGGCGCCCGCCCGTACCAACTCACGCTGCCGGGCTACGGCTCGTTCTGGTTCCGGATCACGGTCAAGACGCCGAGGCCCCGGACCAGCTCGGAGGCGCGAGGACGCGCGGGCAGGAAGGTCGAGTTGCTCCCGACGGGCTGAACCGGAGCTTGACCCGGGCGTGACCTGGCTGACCGGGCGTGACCGGTAGCCCGACCCGGCCGGCCCGCCCCGGGACGTCCGCCGCCGCCACGGCGGCGCCGTTCCGGGGCGGGCACGCCGCCGCCGATCGCGCGGTTCGATCGACGGCCGCGCGCGCCAGCGAGGGTCGAGAGGAAGGTCTTTAAGTCGACATTGATTTGACCAGGTGAGCCGCCTGTCGGTCATGCTGACTCGTGGGCACACTGTGCCGGTGACCACACCTCGGCACGGGCCGCTGGGCACCGCGGGTGCCCGGTTCGGCGTATTCGCGCTGGTCGTCGTACTCGGTGGCACCTCCTGTGACTTCGGTGGACCATCGACGGACAATCCGGGGCCGCACTGGTCGAGCGGTCAGAGTCCCGCCCCGGATACGCCAGCCAACCCTGCCCGCTTCACCGGATGGTCGGATCCGGCGAGGGTCGGGCAGCCGTACGGCGACAAGGTGCCGGGGCTGCTCACCTTCCGGGGCAATCCGACCCGGACGTACTACGGCTCGGGGCCGGTGCCCCGGAAGACGCCGGTCCGGGACTGGCAGTTCCCCCGTAGCGGTGGACTCTGTGGGGAGTCGACCGACGAGAAGGGCACCCGGGTCTGGTGCGGTACCGGCTGGACCGGCCAACCGGCGGTGTTCGAGCGGAGCGGGCGGACCTGGGTGGTCTTCGGCGCGTACGACCATAAGATCCACTTCCTGGACGCCGAGAGCGGCGAGCGGATCCTGCCCGACTTCCCGACCGGAGACATCATCAAGGGCTCGGTCACCGTCGACCCGGACGGGTTCCCGCTGGTCTACTCCGGATCGCGGGACAACTTCTACCGGATCCTCGCCATCGACCGGGGCACGCCGACCGAGCTGTGGCGGCTGTCGGCGAAGGCGGTCTCGCCGACGATGTGGAACGACGACTGGGACGGTGCGGGGCTGATCCTCGACGACCACCTCTTCCTCGGCGGCGAGAACAGCCAGTTCCACATCGTCAAGCTCAACCGGCGGTACGGAGCCGGCGGCAAGGTAACGGTGAAGCCGAAGCTGGTGTTCAACGCCCCCGGCTGGGACGGCCGACTACTCCGGGACCTCGACGACCGGATGGTCTCCATCGAGAACTCGGTCGCGATCCACGGCGACGTGGTCTACTTCGCCAACTCCGGCGGTCTGGTGCAGGGCTGGGACATCAGCGGGCTGAAGCAGGGGCGCAAGCCCGAGCGGGTGTTCCGGTTCTGGACCGGCGACGACACGGACGCCTCGATCGCGGTCGACGAGGCCGGTGCGCTCTACGTCGGCTCCGAGTACGAGCGCGGTACCGCCCGCTCGAAACGGGTCGGGCAGATGATGAAGCTGGACCCGAAGCGCGGCGCCGACCCGGCCGTCTGGCACGTCGACGACCGCGCCCGCCGGCCCGCCGGGATCTGGGGCTCCCCGGCCCTGTACCGCGACCTGGCGATCTTCGACACCCAGGGCGGTGAGGTGCTCGGCGTCGACCGCACCAGCGGCGCCGTACGGTGGCGGTTCAGGCTGCCCGGTCCGACCTGGCAGTCGCCGGTGGTCGTCGACGACGTACTGGTGATCGGGGACTGCGCCGGTTTCCTGCACGCGTACGACATCGCCGACACCGCCGCCGCGCCGAAACCGCTCTGGAAGCTCAGGCTCGGCGGCTGCATCGAGTCCACTCCGGCCGTCTGGCGTGGCCGGATCTACGTCGGCACCCGGGCCGGGGCGTTCCACGCGATCACGCCACGCTGACCCCGGGTACGCCCGCACGACCCGCTAGCGAAAGAAATCTACACAGCCACTTCCGCGCGCCGTAGGTATCTGCCAACCTGACATCAACCCTCACCGATGTCAGGAGGCAACCATGTCGCTGCGTCGTCGTCCGGTTCCGCTGCTAGCCGCCATCGCCGTACCCCTGCTCACCGCAGTCGCGGTCGGCGTGGCCGCCGTGCCCGCCCAGGCCGCAGCCACCACCTACACCGCGCTCGGCGACTCGTACGCCTCCGGCACCGGAACCCGGGAGTACTACCCCGACAGCGGTTCCTGCCAGCGGTCCCGGCACTCGTACCCGGTCCTCGACGCCGCCCGGCTCGGTGCCACCCTCACCTTCCCGGCCTGCTCCGGCGCGACGGTCGCGGGAGTACTCAACGGGCAACTGGGCAGCCTCAACGCCGCGACCAACTACGTCACGGTCACCGCCGGCGGCAACGACATCGGCTGGTCGTCGGTGGTCGTGCAGTGCTCGCTGCCCTGGCCCACCAACTGCTGGCCCCAGATCGACAACGCGGAGAACCAGATCCGCAACACCCTGCCGGGCCGGCTGGACCAGCTCTACTCCCGGATCCGTACCCTCGCGCCGAACGCCCGGGTGGTGGTGGTCGGCTATCCCCGACTGTTCAACGGCGAGGAGTGCAACATCATCGCTCGGATCTCCCCCGGCGAGCAGGTCGAACTGAACGCCGCGGCGGACCTGCTGGCGACGACCATCGGGACCCGGGCCGCCGCGCACGGCTTCGGCTTCGTCGACGCACGCGGCCCGTTCACCGGCCACGCCGTCTGTGACGACGTCGAGTGGCTCAACGGCACCTCCAACCCCATCGGCGAGTCGTACCACCCGAACCGGGCCGGGCACGTCGGGTACGCCGGCATCGTGGAGCCGGCGTTGCGCGGCTCGACGGCGCGGAAGCACTGACCGCTCCGTACGGGCAAATCGCTTAAGACGAGGTTGGCCTGGGCGGCCGGTTATGACACCATTACGCAAACCGGCCGCTCAGTCCGAAATGCTCTAGTCCGGGGCCGGTGCGACGTACACGCCTCGACCTTGATGGCCTTGCAGCACGCCGCGCTCCTGTAGTCGCGCGAGCGCCTGCCTGACCGTCGGGGCAGAGCATTTGTACTGTTCGGTCAGCTGACTTATTGACGGTAGTTGGTCACCCGGACGCAGTTCAGCCTTCTCGATCTTCGTTTCGATCTCGCGCATGATTCTGCGGTACACGGGCACGGCAGGTTCAGGCATACCAGGTGCTCCTTGCGTAGGCACCCCTATCTGATCATGGCCTGACCTGGCTTTACAAGCAAACTCGGCAAGCAACGTTGACTTGGATTGCTTGGCAATCTAGGTTTGCCGGCGAGGCACGGGGGCCTCCCCCTTGCGTAGGCACCAAGGCCGGGCCCCCCGACGCTTCCCTCCCCGCCGCGCGACCGAGGACGACGCGATCCGCGATCCATCGTGGTAGTCCGATGCTGCTGCGGCGGGGAGGCTTCTTCTGCCTGCGAGAACCCCCGTCCGATGCAGCTTGGATTACTAGGCTTACTAAGTTAGGAAACGGGATGCCAACATCGGTAATGACTCGCCGAAGTCTCCTCGTCGGTGCCGCCGCCACCACCGCCGCGGCAATGACAGCGTGTGACAGCGGCAGCGGTGGCAAGGCCAGTTCCCGGCAGACCGAAAAGGTCACGATTCTGACCGGAGTGGGTTTCCAGGGCCGCGAGGCGCCGATCTTCGTCGCCAGGGAGAAGGGCTGGTTCACCGAGGTGGGCCTCGAGGTCCAGGCCCTTCCCGGCAAGGGCACGACGGACAACCTGAAGAACCTGGTCGGCGGGCAGGCCACCTTCGCCACCCTGGACGTCAGCGGCGCTCTGATGGAGTACACCAAGCCGGGCGGGATCAAGAACTTCCGGCTGACCTCCGTCCTGCACCAGCGGAACCTCGCCTGCTTCATCGCTCTCAAGAGCAGTGGCATCAACGGGCCGCGGGACCTCGCCGGTAAGACGCTCTCGTACGTCCCGGGCGGGATCAACCACCTCCTCTTCGCCACCTACGCGCAACTCGCCAACTTCGATCCATCCAAGATCAAGTGGGTCAACGCGGGTCCGCTCCAGCACGCGGCCCTGCTCGCCGAACGCAGGGTCGATGCGGTCAGCCAGTTCGTTCCGGCCGTGGACTCGGTCCGGGCACTCGCGAAGCAGCCCATCACCGTCCTGCCCTTCACGGACTACCTCACCGACCTGCACGGCTCCGCCGTCGGCGTGACGGCCGACACCGCGCAGAACAAGCCCGACCTCGTACGCCGCTTCAACAGCGCCCTGCTGCGCGGGCTGAAGTACGCGATCGACCACCCCGACGAGGCTGGCCAGATCTACGCGGCCCAGAAGGAGACCCAGGGTCAGAAGCCCGAGGCGGCAGTCTCCGAGCTCAAGGGTCTGGTCGGATACATCGAGGGCATCGCCGACGCCCCGCTCGGACACTTCGACATGTCGCGGGTAGCCCGCAACATCGCCATCCTGCAAGGAGCCGGAGCGGTCCCCGCCGGCCTACCCCCGACCGACATCGTCCTCACCAACCTGGCCGGGTAGGGCTGCGACCGGATGGCACGCCGCGCGGGTAACGCCGTCGAACGAGGCGGACGGAGGGTCCTGTCGATCGTCGGAGCACCGCTGCTGGGCACCGCCGGTTTCATCGCCGCCTGGTGGGCGGCGGTCGCGTCCCTGCAGATCGCGCCCTACCTCGTGCCGGCGCCACCGGCGGTGGTGGCCGCCTTCGGGCGGCTGCCCGGCTACCTGTTGCAGAACGCCTGGGTCACCCTGGTCGAGGCCCTCACCGGTTTCGGCCTCGCCATCGCGACAGCGGTGCTGGTCGGGACCGCGCTGGCCGCTTCCCGCGGCCTCGAACGGGCGCTGTATCCGATGCTGCTGGTGCTCAGCGCCATACCCAAGCCGGCGCTGGCACCGCTACTGCTCGCGATAGGAGGGTTCGGCCAGGGGCCCAAGGTCGTCCTCGTCTGGCTCATGTGCTTCTTTCCGGTGGTGTTGGCGACCTCGGCAGGGTTGACCACCACTCCGGCGGAACTCGCCGAACTGGCCCGCACGCTCTCCGCGTCGCGATGGGCGACGTTCGTCAAGATCCGGCTGCCGGCGGCGCTGCCGCAGATCTTCGTCGGCCTCAAGACCGCCCTGCCACTCGCCATCATCGGCGCCGTGGTCGCCGAACTGTTCGGCGCCGTGGCGGGGCTCGGCTACGTGATCCAGAACGCCGGCACCGATGCGGCGCTGGCATTCGCGGCGGTCGCCCTGCTCGGCACCATGAGCGTCACCCTGTTCTACGTCCTCGCCGCCATCCAACGCCGCATCGCCCCGTGGATCCCCCACACCACCGCCTGACCCCTGGGAGAGATTCGTGTCGACCACGTACGTCTTCAAAGACGCCGAGACCGAGGGCGGCGCCATGCTGCGTCACCTGGCCGGCATGTACGACCCGTTCAGCGAGCGGCGGCTCGGCGACGCCCGGGTGGCACGGGACGCACGTTGCCTGGTGATCGCGGTCGGCGCGAGCACAGTCGCCGCCACCCTCGCCGGCCTCGCACCGGACGGGGAGGTGATCGCCACCGACGTCGACCCGAAGCACAGCAGCGCGGATCCCCGGGTCGACCTCCGGCAGCACAACGTGGTGACCGACCCGCTGCCCGGGACCTTCGACCTCATCCACGCGCGGCTCCTGCTCGGACACCTCCCCCAGCGGATC
The DNA here is from genome assembly GCF_042658085.1 of Plantactinospora solaniradicis. Lineage (NCBI taxonomy): Bacteria > Bacillati > Actinomycetota > Actinomycetes > Micromonosporales > Micromonosporaceae > Plantactinospora > Plantactinospora solaniradicis. Next base: position 577,793 of record NZ_JBHSPR010000001.1, read on the forward strand.
GAGGTACTCGGGAAGCTGGCCGACGCGCTCAACCCGGGTGGCGTGCTGTTGATCGAGGAGTTCGAGGGGAGCTGGAGCACCAGCGTGCTCGCCAGCCCGGACCCCGACGCCGACCGGCTGTACGGCGCGTACCACGACGCGTTCCAGAGCGCGCTTCGCGCTTCGGGGAACGATCCGGCGTGGAGCCGGCGGGTCCACGGCGCGATGCTCGACCTCGGTCTGGAGGTGGACACCGAGGGTTACACCGGCACCTGGGCCGGCGGCACCCACGGATGCCTCCTTCCCCGGGCCACCGCCGGCGCCATCCGGGAGAAGCTCGTCGCGGCCGGAATGGCGGAAGCCGACATCGACGCGTTCCGCCAACTCCTCCTCGACCCGCGACTGAAGGTCAAGGGCAACCTGGCCCTGTCCACCCTCGGGCGTCGCCGCCGCTGACCGCCTGCGGCATCCAGCGTCCCCCTCGGCGGGGGAGCGGCTATTCGGTCATGCCGATCGGGTCGGAGCGTACGAAGGTCAGCGTCCAGATGCCGTCCGGTGTCTGCTCGGGCTTCAGCTCGTATAGGTGGTCCGCGCCGGGCAGGCCGGGTGTGTCGTCCCGGGTGCTCAGAATCCACCGCTGTGGCGGTCGACCGCCGGGAGCGGCCGGCAACTCCCGCGCGGTGCCGTCGGCGGGTCCGCCGACGAAACGCACCGTCACCGTCTGCATGGCCCCATGTTATGGCGGCTCATTACCGCGTACGGGAGATCAGGCGCAGTCCGGAGCGGCATGCCGACGCGACAGGAGCCCGTGCGACCTTGGCTACTCCCTGTCGTCGTCCCGCTCCTCGGGGGCGGCCGTGACGAGTTGGCGCGCGATAGCGGCTGCTGCGCGACTGCTCGGTTCATGATCTTGCTCCGTGCCCGGTTCCAGCGGGCCACTGGAATACTTCGGCCGTGGATACGAGTACGACAGCGGATGGGATACGGCCAGGCCAGGTGCCCGGCATCGGGTCGGGCCGTCCCATGGGATGGGCGCTACGTCCTGCGGAACCGGCCGACGTCGAGGTGATCGCGGAGCTGCGGGCGACGGTTATGCGCCCGGACCTGGAGCGGTTGGGTCGGTTCGACGAGCACCGGGTCCGGCAGCGGGCCCGAGATTCCTTCTCCCCGCAGCACACGTCGGTCATCGTGGCCGACGGCGCCTTCGCGGGCTGCGTGACGGTGCGGCCAGCCGTCGAGGGCGGGCGTTGGCTGGAGAATTTCTATCTCGTCCCCGGGCTCCAGGGCCGGGGGCTCGGTTCGGCCGTCCTGCGAACACTCCTGGACCGGACCGATGCCCTCGGCGTGCCCGTCCGGCTACAGGTCCTCCAGGGCAGCGCCGCCCGGCGGCTGTACGAGCGCCACGGGTTCACCATGGAGGTCCAAGACCCGATCGACGTCTACATGGTTCGACGGCCGGGTGTGGTCAGGCGATGATGGTTGCGGCCAGGGGTCGAGCATCGGGTCGCCGTTGCGGGCGAAGGCAGCCTTCACCGCCTTCACGGCGGTGAGTTGGCTGTGGAGGATGAGTGCGTTGCGGCCAGGACGATCGACTGGAAGATCCAGGTCAGCACCTGACCCCAGTGATTGCCGGACAGGTTGAGCCCGGCCAGGACCACCATGACGGCGGCGATGCCGAGGAACGGATCCGCGACACCATGACCCAGGCCAGCGAGACCGCGATGCAGTTCCCACGGCTACGTGCCCGCCTCGAATCCGCGGCAGCCGCCGAGTACGGTGCCGCACCCGACGACAGCTTCGAGTTCGGCCTCCGGGCCATCTTCGACGGCCTCGAAGCCCAGTTCGCCGCCCGCCGCGCACCGGCCGTCCAGACGTAGAGCACGCAACGCCCGTGTGGTCGACCGCCATCGGAGGTGACCAGGACCCGGAACGAACGAGGCCGCCGAACTGTTCTCCCAATTCAGCCGCCCGATTCATTAATGTCCTATTGATCTCCGCACCGCAGGCGGCACCGCCCTCTCTTAGGCTGCCCGCCGCCCGGCACGCGCTCTGCCCGCAGACCGCGCGGCCCCTCAAAAGTAGGCACGCTGAGGCAACATTTGGGGGAGGCGGGTTGAGATGTCGACGGTACTCTTAGCATATGAAATCGCGAATTGCCGCCAGCGTGTATTTATTCGCGATGGCTGGGGTGGTCACGATCGCCCTGACTGGGTGTAGCGGTGGCAACGGCACGGACGGTGCCACGGCGTCGCCCTCGGTGAATTCGGAGGATGCCCAGCGAGAAGTGGCCTTCAGGTTCGCGAAATGCATGCGGGAAAATGGAAACCCGAACTTCCCGGACCCTGTTAAGGACGTCAAGGGTAATTGGACCTCTCCGGCAGGCACCGTTGCGGAAGAGCCGCCAGCAGCATGCAGTGAGCTGGCCAGAACGCTGAGAGCCTACGGAATCGACGAGGAAAAGAACGTCGGCGAGGACATGGCGAAACTGGTCGAATTCGCGAAATGTATGCGTGAAACGTACAAAGATTTCCCCGATCCGGACGCCAGGGGTGACTTCAACCTTCCGGCAAGCCTTGTCGACACCTTCAATACTCGACGTCAAGGCAACCGCCCCGAAGCGCCGTGCGAGGAACACATTCCTCCGGGACATGAACTCAGCTACGTCATACCGGAATCATCTTGATCCGTAGAGGAAGATCTCACACCGGTCAGTACTTTGGCAGACCTGGCGCAGAGCCGCCGGGCACTCCAGCCTGCGGATAACCCTGGAAGCCTACGTGCACTGGTGGCCGAAGAAGGATCGCCGCCGGAACATCATCAGCACCGCGCTGCGCGACGCAAGCGTCGAGCGCCAGGTCACCCCAGAGATCCAAGATCCACGCTGATCCGGACCAGATCTGGTCCGATCGATCTTGCTGCCAGCGTTTCCGCTGGTCAACGGTATTTCTGGTGGAGCTGAGGGGATTTGAACCCCTGACCCCCTCGATGCGAACGAGGTGCGCTACCAGTCTGCGCCACAGCCCCTTGCCGACTCGCCGAACGTCCACCCGCCAACAGGGTTGGCGAAGCGAGCCGGCGCCAAGGCTAACAGGTCGGCCGCCCCGGCCGCGAACCCGCCCCCGCGCGGACCGCACGACAATCCGACCGGGCCAGGCGTCACTGCCCCGCGGTCGGGCCCCGACCGGCCTCGTAGGGACGTCCGCGTAGTCCGCCGGCCCGACGGTAGGAGACCGAGGCCGCGGCCCGGCCGCCGCCACTGGCCGCCGGTGGCAGGTCGGCGTTCCGGTTCATTCCCAGCGCGGCCCGACGTACCATCTCGCGCTGGGCCGCGAGGCGGCGCTGCGCCTCCCGGCGGGCCTGCGCCCGACGGGCCTGCGCCCGGCGTACCTCCGCCTGGCGGGCGGCCAGCCACGCCGCCTCCCGGGCCTCCGCGCGCCGCCGCCGGCGGTCGGCGATCGCCCGACCCCGCAGGTGTACGAGGTACGCGCCGAGCAACGAGCCGGTGACCGAGAAGCTGATCCAAAAGCCCGGACTGACCACTACCACCCCGATCAGCTCGACGAGGTTGAGCAGCAGCAGAGCGGCGAAGACCCGACGTCGCCGGTACACCGCCGGGGTGTGCCGGGCCGGTGGGCGTCGACGCCGGGCCCGTCCCGCGTTCTGGGGTACGGCGCGCAGCCGTCGGGACCGCCGGGTTGACGCAGGTGGCCCGGAGACCGGCGAGTCCCCGGCGGCCGGGTCCGCAGCCGGCGAGCCGGCGGGTGGCACCTCAGCACGGAGGGTGACGATCCGGGAACGAGACGGATTCATCGGCTTCCGTCCCGGGACACTGCGACGGCGCCGACGGCGCTGGAGCACCCGCGCCGTCGACTGCGCCCGCTCCGCCGCCAGCCGCTCGGTGGCGTCGTACCGGCGGACCAGTGCCGGCGCGAGGGCGAGCAGACCGGCTGCGGCGAGGACGGCGAGGAGCACCGAGGCCGGCACCCTCATCCCTCCCGTCACCCACGTCGGGCAACCGACCGGACCGCAGTCCCCCGACGATGCGATCACGGATCACGGCTCGCGGAGATCATGCGGGTTCGTCCGACGTTGCCGCACGTCCTAGTTACTTCAGGTTACGGGGGCACACCAGGAAAATCGTGCGGCGCGCCGGCCGACCAGCGGTCGGTAAGATCAACAGGGATCGTCCGGCACGCTCACGAAGCGGCGGTACGCAGGCGGTGCCACCGGGCCAGCAGGCCACCCTCACCCGCGACGTCCTCGCTGGTCATGGCGTAGCCGATGTGGTCACGCCAGGCTCCGTCGATGTGCATGTAGCGGGGGTGGTACGCCTCCTCGCGGAACCCCAGCTTCTCGACGACCCGCCGGGACGGCCCGTTCTCCGGCCGGATGTTGACCTCGATCCGGTGCAGCCCACCCGGGCCGAAGCCGTGGTCGACGGCGAGCGCCATCGCGGTGGGGATGACACCGCGTCCCGCCACCCGACCGTCCACCCAGTACCCCACGTACGCCGAGCAGAAGGCCCGACGCACGATGTTGCCCAGATTGAGGTGCCCGACCAGCCGCTCCCGGCCACCCGCCTCGACCAGGCACACCGCGAACGGCATGCTCTCGCCGCGGCGCGCCTGTCGGCGCTGGTCACGGTGCACGAACCGGAACGCGGCCGGCGAGTTCAGTTCGTCCCAACGACCCGGCGGGGACGACTCCCAGGGCGCCAGCCAGGACTGGTTGACGCAGCGCACCTCGGACCAGGCGGCCGCGTCCGACCGCCGGTACGGCCGCAGCAGCACCGGTCCGTCCCGCAGTACGACCGGCCAACCCGGCGTCACGGTGAAGTTCACGGCTGTTGTCCCCGTTCGCGCGGCAGTGCCGGTACCCACCTCGTCGACGACCGGTCGGGCGTCACCGGCGCCGGTCCAACAGCAGTACGTCCACGGTGGAACCGGCCGCCGCGCTGGTCACCCGCTCACCGAGCACCACCAGGCCGTTGGCCTCGGCCAGCCCGGAGAGCGTGTACGGGCCACCGCGCAGCGGCTGGACGGTGTAGCCGCCGCCCCGCCGCTCCGCCACGTGCGCCGGCCGGAACTCGCGCAGCCCGGCCGGCGACGAGACCGTCTCCAGCAGGTGCGCCCGGACACTGGGCCGGAACACCGGCTCGGCGCCGGCCAGCAACTGGATGGCCGGACGGGCCAGCACCTCGAAGCCGATCAATGCGGCACCGGGCTCACCGGGTAGACAGACCACCGGCACCTCCTCGGCTCCGACCGTACCGAATCCGAGGGCGCTTCCGGGATAGAGGGCAACCTCCATGAAGGTCACCGGGCTGGCCCGGCCGCCGTCCCGCCGGGACAGCACCCGCCGGATCATGTCACCCGGCCCGGCGCCGGTGCCACCGGTGGTGATGATCAGGTCGGCGCGCAGGGTCTGGTCCTCCAGCAACCCGCGCAGCCCCTCCGGATCGTCGTCACAGATCCCGACCCGGTACGCCAGCGCACCCACCTCGGCCGCCGCCGCGGTCAGCGCGTGCGAGTTGATATCCACCACCTGACCGGGCTGGCTGCCCCGGCCGACGTCGACCAGCTCGTCGCCGGTCGCCACGATCACCACCCGGGGGCTGGGTCGGACCACGACGTGTCCGATGCCCGTCGCCGCGAAGACCGCGACCAGGGCCGGGGAGATGTACGAGCCGGACCGGGCCAGCAGCGTACCGGCGGGCAGCTCCTCGCCGGCCCGGCGCAGCCCGTAGCCGCGTTTCGGGGTCCGGAAGATCTCCACCGCCGCCATGCCCTGGTCGGTCCACTCCACCGGCACCACCACGTCGGCGGCGATCGGCAGCGGCGAACCGGCCGCCACCGAGAAGCAGGCGCCCGGCGTCAGTCGTACCGGGCGCCAGCTCGCCGCCCCGAGGTCACCGACCACGTTCAGGCGTACGGGCCGGGGGTCGCCCAACCGGCTGGGGCCGTAGCCGCCGCCTCCGGCCGCGGCGGCCCGTCCCGCGCCCGAGATGTCCTCCCACCGGGCCGCGTAGCCGTCGATGGCGGCCTGGTCGAACGCCGGGTACGAGTGCGGCGCGACGACATCCTCGGCGAGCACGTTTCCGTACGCCTGGGTCAGGTCGAGGTCGAGCGGTGGAAGCGCCCGCAGCCTGCGCAGCACGCTGCCCAGGTAGTCGGCGAGCGGCGTCAGCTCGTTGGCGGCCGCCTCGGCACCGGCCGTCGCTGTCACACCGTCACCTCACCGCGGGCCGTCATGTCCGGCGGCCGGCGTCGGAGGCGACGAACTCGCCCAGCCACTGCCGGAACTCCGCTCCAAGATCATCGCGCTCGCAGGCGAGTTGCACCACCGTCTGGAGGTAGCCCAGGGGCATGCCGGTGTCGTAACGAGTGCCGCGGTAGACGATTGCGTGCACCGGCGTGCCCTCCTTCAACATCAGACTCATGGCGTCGGTCAGTTGGATCTCGCCACCGCTACCCCGGCCGGTCCGCTGGATCGCCTCGAAGATCCCGCTCGGCAACACGTACCGGCCGAGGATCGCCAGGTTGCTCGGCGCGTCCTCCGGCTTCGGCTTCTCCACCAGCCCGGTCACCTCGACCACCTCGCCGAGGTCGGACAGCTCCGGGTCGGCCGGGGCGACCGACGCGATGCCGTACCGCTTGGTCTCCTCCGGGGGCACCTCGAAGAAGGCGAGCACGATTCCCCCGGTCCGGGCCTGCAGGTCGAGCATGGCCGGCAGCAGCGGTTCGGAGAGGTTCACGAACTCGTCGCCCAGCATCACCGCGAACGGCTGGTCCCCGACGTGCGTCTCGGCGTACCCGACGGCGTGGCCCAGGCCGAGCTGTTCGGGCTGGCGGCAGGTGTAGATCTGGGCCAGCTCACCCGGCCGACGCACCGCGGCCAGCAGCTCCGGATCACCCTTCTCCTCCAACCGCGCCTCGAGGTCGGGCCGGCGGTCGAAGTGGTCGACCATCGCGGTCTTGCCCCGGCCGGTGATCAGCAGCACGTCGTCGATGCCGGCCTGCGCGGCCTCCTCGACGATGTACTGCAGCACAGGGCGGTCGACCACGGGCAGCAGTTCCTTCGGCACCACCTTGGTGGCGGGCAGGAACCGGGTGGCCAGGCCGGCGGCCGGGATGACGGCTTTCGCCGCCCGTCGTCCGGTCGTCGACGTTGAGGGGTTAGCTGGGGTCGCTGCGTGCTCCGGCATGTCGCGAGACTATCGGCCACGGACCTGGCGCGGCGGTTGTGGCCCGGATAACGCGCCGTCCGGGCCGCTGCCCGCGTCGACCGGTCCGCTTCCCCCCGCTCGTCCCGGGGGCGTGGACCGGACGCCACCGGACCCCTGATCCGATCGCTCGCCGCCCGAACCCCGATCCGGGCGGACGCCACCGGGCCCCCGGCCCGACCACACGCCGCCCGGGCCACGCTCCGCACCCGAACTCCGGGCCGAGCCGTCACCCGCCCAGGGCAGCCCGTCGTCCGGTGACGCGGCGCCGACCCGTACCGGGATCTCCTCCGACACCGGCCTGCCGCCCGGCGTGGCCACCCGATAGGTGTCCCGGCCCGCCGCCTTGGCCGCGTAGAGCGCCTCGTCCGCCGCGACCAGCAACTGCGGGCCGGTGGCGGCGTGGTCGGGATAGACGGCGACGCCGACCGAGACGGTGACCGAGACCTGGGCCCGGACCGGAGCGATCACCCCGGGCCGGGGCCTGATCGCGATCGGGGTCTCCCGGACGGCCGCGCCCAGGCGTTCGGCCACCGTCGCCGCGCCCCGGGCGTCCGTCTCCGGCAGCAGCACCACGAACTCCTCGCCCCCCTGCCGGAAGGCAAGATCGACCTCCCGCATCGCGCCACGGATCCGCGCGGCGAACTCGGCCAGCACGGCGTCCCCCGCCGCATGCCCGTAGGTGTCGTTGACTTCCTTGAATCTGTCCAGGTCGAGGGCGAGCACGCTGAGCATCCGGCCGAACCGGCTGGCCCGCTCGATCTCCCGCCGGACCGACTCCTTGAGATAGCGGTAGTTCCACAGCCCGGTCAGCGGGTCGGTCAGCGACAGCCGCTGGGCCTCCTCGTGCACCCGCACGTTGTCCACCGCCACCGCGGCATGACCGGCGAAGGTACCCAGGGTGACCAGATCGGCGTCGTCGAACTCGTCCGACCCGAGCCGGTCGTAGAGGGCCAGTACCCCGACAGCGGACTGCGGGTCGCCCGGACCGGCGGCCGGGCTGCCGGCCATTCCCGCGTACCACGCGCCGGATCCGAGGGCTCCGGCCGAGAAGCGGGCAGCGGCCGCGGGGCGCAACGGCAGGGTTCCGCCACCGGTACCCGACGGTTGCGCCACCGCCGTGCCGACCGGCGCGGGGGCCGAGAACGGGACCGCGACGTACGTCCGGCAGTGGGGTTCGTGCGCGTACAGCGGCGGCCCGTCCCGGTCCAGCCTTCCCCGGCGCGGCTCCCTGGTGGCCGCTACCGTGCCCAGCAGTCCACCGCCGAGGGGAACCCGCAGCTCCGGCTGACCGGGGTGGCCCGGCCGATCGCCGCCGGCCGGACTGCCCTGCCTCGGCTCACGACCGTCCAGCCCTTCGGCGCACTGGCTCACCAGGATCCCGGTGCCGGGATCGAGCAGCAGCACCACCCCGGCCCGGGCACCGGTGGCCGCCATCGCGGTCCGCAGGATCACCTGGAAGATCCGATGTAGGTCGTGGGTGCTGGCCAGCGTGTCACCCAGCACACTGAGCTGGTCGCGCAACTGGTGCCGGCTGATGACCAGCGCCCGCAGATAGGACTGGGTATCCCGGGTCATCCGGTTGAAGCTGTCGGCCAGCCGACCGACCTCGTCCGGTGCCCGGACCGGCACCCGGGCCGCGAGGTCCCCGTCGGCGACCCGATCGGCCGCCCGGGCGAGTTCGGCCAGCGGTCGGGTGGTCGAGCGGGCCAGCCGCCAGGCGGCCAGCGCCGCGAGAGCCCCGGCGAGCAGCACGCCGATACCGAGGGATCCGTACCGGGCCGTCGGCGGGTTGCGGGGTACCGACAGCACCAGCGGCAACGGCTGACCGGGCGAAGGGCCGACCCGGCGTACGTACCGGCCGCCCTCGGCCCGGACAACCATGTCCCCGGAGATCCGCCGCGCGGCTTCGAGCACCCCGGCCCGGGCACTGGTCGACTCGGTGCTCTGCGACTCCACCTCCGGCGACATCTCCGGCGACTCGACGGCCACGGATCCGGCATCCGCCGTGGGGACGGCGCCGGACGGGTGGCCCGGACCCGACGGCGGGACCACGCCCGGGACGGCTCCCGACGGCGAAACTCCGCCCGGGGCTGCCCCCGACGGCGGGACCTCGCCCGGCGCGGGGCCGACGCCCGGTGATCCGGGGCCGGACGACGTACCCGATCGCGGGCCTGCGGCCGGTGGCGCGGCGGAGAGTGGTCCGAGGTCCGGCGGCGCGCCGATGCCCGGCGGCGTTCCGCCGACCGGCGGCGGTGCGCTGTTCGGCGGCGGTGGGCTGTGCGGCAGCGGCCCGGCCCCCGGCACGGTCTCGGCCGGTTCGGGCCCGCCCCGCATCAGCGTCACCGCGGTTCCGCTGGCGGCGGCGAGCCGCCGGACGAAGGCGGCGTCCAGGACCTGGGCGGCCCATACCGCGCCGACCACCGCACCGAGCCGGTCCCGGAGTTCCACCCGCACCGCGAGAGCGCGCAGCGCGGAGTCGGTGGCGGCCGGACCCGCGCACGACACCCACGGCCGGGGCGGCGCCCCCGGGGTGACGAACGCCGCCACCCCGGCCGGATCGGTGATCAGGACGGCGCCGGCCAGTCCACGTGCCACCATCTCGGTGGCCGCGCCGGCCCGACTCGTGGGATCGGCGAGCAGGGCGACGGCGCCGGCCGTGGCGTGCAACTGTTGACAGAGTGCGCTGATCGAGGTCCGGACGGTGCCGGCGGCGAGATTGAGGCGGTCCTCGGACTGGTGACGGCTGATCGTCGCCACGGTGCCGGCGACGAAGAACGCGCCGAGCAGGACCGGCCCGAGCACCACGGCGAGGAAAGCTGTGGTCAAGCGTCCGCGCAGCGTCACTCATCCCCCCGGAAGCTCCGCACCCGATGCTGCGATGCTGACCCAACCGATTGGTTAACCGGTGTCACCGCGGGAGTGTTACGTGCCGGATTTTTCGGATGAAGGTATCGGTCCGGCCAAGGCCGCGCTCCGGGTCCGGATGCTGGCCCGCCGCCGGGCGCTGTCGCCGCAGGTACGCCGGGTCGCGGCCGAGCGGATCCAGGCCGAGTTGATCGCCCTGGTCCGGCGGGTACGACCGGATCGGATCACCGGGTACGTCCCGGTCGGCTCCGAACCCGGCGGGCCGGACCTGCCGGACGCGGTGGCCGGGGCGCTCGGTCCGGGGGGCCAGTTCCTGCTGCCGGTGCTCCGCCCGGATCTCGACCTGGACTGGGCGCCGTACGGCGGACCGGGCTCCCTGGTCGTGGCGGGCCGGGGACTGCGTGAGCCGGCCGCCGAGCGGCTCGGTCCGGCCGCCATCGGCACCGCCGAGCTGATCGTGGTGCCGGCGGTGGCCGTGGATCACACCGGCCTGCGGCTGGGCCGGGGCGGTGGCTCGTACGACCGGGCGCTGGCCCGGACCGACGAGAACGCGCTGACCGTGGCCCTGCTGTACGACGACGAGGTGATCGACTCCGTTCCGCGCGGACTTCATGATCGTCCGATCCGTTCCGTGATCACTCCGTCCGGCGGGTTACGAATGCTGATCTCCGATTGAGGTCCGCCCCGCACCGATGCCCGGCCAGGGTCAGCCCCGACACTTTCGCTGGACGAAAGCGGGTACGATGCCGCACCATTGGCACTCGGATACGTCGAGTGCCAACAGGCTTGCAAGATCCGGAGGGATACGTGCCCACCTACCAGTACGCCTGCACCGAGTGCGGCCACCAGCTCGAGGCGGTGCAGTCCTTCACCGACGAGCCGCTGACCGAGTGCCCGGCGTGCGAGGGCCGGCTGCGCAAGTTGTTCAACTCGGTCGGCATCGTGTTCAAGGGCTCCGGCTTCTACCGCACCGACTCCCGGGCCAACGGCTCGGAGGGCGGCACGGGCGGCTCCGCGGCGGCGAAGTCCGACTCCGCGAAGGGCACCTCCGGCGGCAGCGGCGGCGGCGACTCCAACTCGTCCTCGTCGAGTGGCGGCGGCTCCGGTTCGACCTCCAGCGGGGGCAGCGGCGACAGCGGCGGAGGATCCGGCTCGGCAAACGGCTCGACCAGCAGCAACGGGTCGGCCGGCAAGTCGAAGGCGTCGACCTCGTCGTCCTCGTCCAGCACCAGCTGACCCCCGCGCCGGCACGGTTATCCACAGGCACCCGGGTTATCCACAGGCGGCCGGCTCGCGCCCGCCGTCCAGCCCGGTCGTCGCCTAGCCTCCTGCGCATCGAGCGGCGCCCCCGGGTGCTGGCGTCGCCGGCCCCGGGAGGCTCGCCATGGCGCACGACCGTACGCTCGCCCGCCGCGACGGCACACTGGCACCGAGCCGCTGGCCGGTACGACCGAGCGGCGGTGCGACACTGCGCTGGGCGCTGGTCGCCGCCCTGCTGACGCTCGCGCTCGGCCTGCTCTACCTGCGTCAGCCCTCGTCGTCCTGCCCCGATCCGACTGCTGCGGAGCCATCCGCAGGACGTTCCCCGGCGGCGACCCCGGCGGGTACGACGTCGCCGTCCGGCGGGCCCGAGAGCAGGTCAGCCGCGTCCGGCCCGCCGCCGGGACCGACCGGAGGGCCGTTGCCGGTGCCGGCCGGAGCGGTCGGTGTTCCGATCCGGCTCGCCGAACCGACCGCGTTGACGGTGGCCCGGCCGGGAGCCCGGGTGGATCTGCTGGCGGTGCCCGGTGGCGATCGGGCGGCCCGGACTCCGAGGCCCACGGTCCTGGCGGCCCGGGCGCTGGTGCTCGACGTACTGGAGGCGGCGCCGGACGAGGGCGCGGCCAGTGCGATCTACCTGGCGCTCAGCCCCGACCAGGCACACCGTGCGGTCGGCATGCCGGAGCCCACCCGCTTCGCGATCATCGTCCGGCCGTAGCGGTTGCCGTCGGCCGGGACGTCCATGATTGGGCGAACCCGGGCATCCGTCCCGGGCCGAGGATCCGTCAGTCCCAGTGCGGCGGACGCTCGGCCAACAAGCGGTCGTCGTTGGAATCCGACATTTCGCCCCAGCCTCGGTCGGTGTCGTCCACGGACTGGTCGGGCAGCACCCGATGGTCGTCGGTCAGCTCGACCCTTCGGTCGTCGTCCCGGGCCTGTCCCGTGGCGCGCGGCTCGTCCGTCCTGTGCACCCGGGAAGCGTACCCGCGCCCTCGCCCCGGGGCGGAAGCCTGGCCGCGCGGTCGGGACGGCGGGCGGGTCGGCGATACCGGAGAGCGGTCCGGCACGGCTCGGGTTGGTAGCGTCGGACAGCGTGACGACGCGCAGCGGTGACGCCGCCGATGACGCCTTCTGGCGCCGGCCCCCGGAACCATCCGCCGGCACGCCGGAGCCGGCGGCGGGCACCCCGGCGCAGCCACCGAGGCGGCCGGAGGTCCACTACCCCGGGCCGCCCGCGAGCGACACTCCACCACCGGGCTGGCGGCCACCCGTGCACGTGCAGCCGCCGCCACCACGACCGCTGCCCGCCCAGGACCTTCCGGGCCTGGATGTCGCCGAGGACAGCGCACGGACGCTGACCTACGGCATCGGGCTGGTCGGTGGCGCGGCACTGCTCGTGGTGATGTGCCTGCTCTGCTCGCGGCTGCTGTTCTGACCGGCTGCCCGGATGCCGCGTGGGCACCGTTCGGCGCGCAGGGCCCTAGAGGATGCCCTCCCACACCGTCTTGGCGCCCGTGTCGCCGGTCAGGTAGACGTAGTAGACGCTGATCGCGCCGAGCACCACGACGACCCCGGAGAGCACCAGCTTCAACCAGCCGGGCAGCGGCCGACGCCGGCTGGTCAGGACCACCAGCAGCACCGTGGCCACCCCGAGACCGAGGCTCCACCACAGGGTCAGCTCGCCGTAGCCCTGGTGCTCCTCGATCTTGGCTATCCCCTCCGGGGGGTAGTTCCGGCCGACCAGCACCTCCTTCAACTCCTCGCCGGACAGCTTGGCGAAGAAGGCCGACACGGGTGCGCCCACCGCGAGGGCCACCGCCGCCCAGTCCAGCCGGGACCGAAACCGAGGCAGGGCCACGTAGGCCACGCTGACCAACGCCAGCAGTGGCACGAAGACCACGACGGCGTGAATCAGCAACGGATGTACGGGAAGGCCCATGAATTCCCTGAACACCGACGTCTCCTTTGTGACGATCCCGACCGGGGGACCCTACGCTACGACGAACAGGTCACAGTTCCTGCGACCCATTCCGGTACACGGGTGAGGAGCCCGGGCGGTTCACTTCGGTTCCGCCGGTATCCGGTTGTCACCTTCGCATCCCGTCGGCCGCCTTGGTGACCACCACGATCGCCGGGTACCCGCCTTGTTGGCACCGCGTTCACGTGCTGTTATAGGTGAATGACTGGTGAGGAGCTGCTCCGGTCGAGGGGCCTTCGGGTCACCCGACCGCGCCTCGCCGTACTCGAGGTGCTGGCCGCCGGCGGGCACCTCGAGGTGGACGAGATCACCCAACGGGTCCGCCAGCGGCTCGAATCGGTCTCCACCCAGGCCGTCTACGACGTACTCGGCGCACTCTCCCGGGCCGGGCTGTCCCGCCGGATCGAGCCCGCCGGATCACCGGCCCGCTACGAGGCACGGGTCGGGGACAACCACCACCACGTCGTCTGCCGGGGCTGCGGCGAGATCGCCGACGTGGACTGCGCCGTCGGCTCCGCGCCCTGCCTCGACCCCGTCACCGCGTACGGCTTCGAGGTCGACGAGGCGGAGGTCACCTACTGGGGGCTCTGCCCCACCTGTCAGCTACGCCGGGCCGCGGACGACTGAGCCGAACCGGCCGGGGAGCGGGTGCCGCCGCGACGGCGTTCCGGCGTCAGTCCGTCACTCCGTCACTCCGGATCGGCCGGCAGCAGGGCCCGCTCCACGGCTGCCCAAGGTTCCTTGGCGGGCGCGTCCGCTCCGGCCGGGCAGCTGCGCCGGTAGTCGCACCAACCGCACCGGACCCCTGGCGAGACCGGGAACGCCTCGTCCGGGTCGGTGCCGTCGGTGACGGCCCGCTCGGCGGCGATGATGTCCCGGGCGGTGTCCTCGGCCCGGCCCAACTGGCGGGCGAGTGACTCCGGGGTGTGGTCGTGTGCCGCCACCGTCCCGCTGGGCAGGTGGTGCAGTTCCACCCGCCGACACGGCTGTCGGAACACCCGCTCGGCGGCGTAGGCGTAGAGCGCGAGCGCCTGGGAGCCTCGGGCGTCGTCGGCGTCCAGCCCGGTACGCCCGGTCTTGTAGTCGACGATCACCAACTGCGGACCGTCCGGGCCGGGGCGGGAGTCGATCCGGTCGGCCCTGCCGTTGAACGCCAGCACGGCGGTCTTCACCGCCACCACCCGCTCCACACCCAACGGGTCCTGATCGGGATCCAACGTGTCCACGTAGGACTCCAGCCACTCCAGGGCACGACGGAACACCGCCCGCTCCTGCTCCTCGTCCCGGTAACCCTCCCGGACCCAGGTGCCCTTGAGCAGCGTCGGCAGCGCGTCCGAGCCGCGACGGTCGGCCGGCAGGGCGTACCAGTTGCGCAGCGCGGTGTGCACGCTCGCGCCGAGGGAGTTGTGTGCCCAGGGTGGGCCCTTCGGCGGCGCGGGACGGTCGACGTAGGAGTAGCGGTACCGCCGCGGGCAGTCCGTGTACGCGCCGAGCTTGCTCGGCGTACAGACGAAGAGGCGTTCGGGCATCCCCTCGAACCCCAGCTGCTCGGGCTCGGCGCCACGTGGTCGAGGGGTCCGGTTACCGCCGGAGGAGGGCCTTCGCACGGCCCGATCCTGCCATGTCGGTCCGACACACCTGTCGATCCGCCTCCATCGGCCTGCCGCGTCCTGGCGGACCGGTCCGCCGTCCGCCGCCCGTCCCGTCAGGATCCGTTCAGGTGCGCGGTGACGAAGGCGGCCACCGAGTCGGCGATGAGCTGCACCGCGATCGCGGCGAGCAGCAGGCCGGCGATCCGGGTCAGCACCTCGATCCCGGCCGGTCGGAGCACCTTCACCACGATGCCGGAGAAGCGCAGGATGAGCCAGACCGCGGCCATCACCGCGACGATGCCGACCCCGATCGACAGGTAGTCCGCCGTACCCTCGGCCCGCTGCACGAAGAGCATCGTGGCGACGATCGCCCCGGGACCGGCCAGCAGCGGCGTGCCCAGCGGCACCAGCGCGATGTTGGTGGTGGTCTGTTCTCCGGGGTTGTCGGCCTTGCCGGTGAGCAGTTCGAGCGCGACCAGGATCAGCAGCAGGCCGCCGGCCCCCTGCAACGCCGGCAGGTCGATGTGCAGGTAGTCCAGCAGCGTCTGCCCGGCCACCGCGAACACCACGATCACTCCGAGGGCGAGCGCCACCGCCTGCCACGCGGCGCGTACCCGGTCCCGGGCCGGCATCTGACCGGTCAGGGCGAGGAAGATCGGCACCATGCCCGGCGGGTCGGTGATCACCAGCAGGGTCACCAGGACCTCGCCGAGCAGCTTCATGTTCACGTGATCACCGTAGTCCGGCCCGGACCACGGTCCGGGCAGGTCAGCCGGGGTCGGTGAGCACGGCGACCCCACTGGCCGCCGCCACGATCCGCCGGTACGCCTCGACCTCGGTGGTGTACGCGCCGAGCCGGACGGTCTTGTGCGTGCCGTGGAAGTCCGAGGAGCCGGTGACCACCAGCCCCAGCTCGGCCGCGAGGGCCCGTACGTGCGCCCGCTCGGCCGGCGAATGGTCCTCGTGCTCGGCCTCCAGACCGGCCAACCCGGCCGCCGCCAACTCGGCGATCAACGAGTCCGGCACGATCCGACCCCGTCGGCTGGCTCGGGGATGCGCCATCACCGGCACCCCGCCGGCCTGCCGGACCAACCGGATCGCCCGGAACACGTCGATGTCGTCCTTGGGCAGCCGGTACCGCTCGCCGAGCCAGTCCGGGGTGAACGCCTCCGCCGTCGTCGTGACCAGACCGGCCCGGATCAGCGCCTGCGCGATGTGCGGCCGCCCCACGGTGCCACCGGCGGCACTGGCCCGGATCTCCGGCCAGCTCACGTCGATGCCGTCGGCGCGGAGCAGGTCGACGATCCGTTCGCCGCGTACCTCCCGGGCCGCGCGTACCCGGGTCAGTTCGGCGACCAGTTCCGGGTGCTCCGGATCGAAGAGGTAGCCGAGCAGGTGCAGCGGGATCGACGGCTCGGTGCCGTACCACCGGCAGGAGAGCTCGGCCCCCCGGACGAGGGTGAGTCCCGGCGGCCGGGCACGCACCGCCCGGTCCCAGCCGCCGGTGGTGTCGTGGTCGGTTATCGCCAGCACGTCGAGCCCGGCCGCCCGGGCCGCGCCGACCAGTTCCTCGGGGGTGAGGGTGCCGTCGCTGGCGGTCGAGTGGGTGTGCAGGTCGATCCGGGCGGAACGGTCTCCCGCGTCCGGCGTTCCGGGTTGGGGGATGGTCACCGCGCCGACGCTACCGGCCGTCGGCCGGCGCCATCAGTCTCGGCACCAGTTGCCAGCTCTCCTGGACGCCGTCGGGCAACGGCACTTCCTCCTCGGTGCCGTCGGTACGGCAGCGCACGACCCGCCCCTCGTCGCCGGTCACCACCGTGTGGTCGTCCGCCCAGACCGGGGTCACGGCGGAGGTGACCGGACACGAGATCAATTCGGTCCCGCCGGCCAGGGCGCGTCCGACGTCGATCAACGCCACGTCGGCGGTACGCCGTTCGGCCAGCCAGCGGCCGTCCGGGGTCAGCCCGCCGTCGGAAGCCGTACCGCCCAGCCCCAGTGCGCAACTGCCGACGCGTACCGGCAGCAGCTTGCCGCTGTCGGGAGCGAGCCTGGCCAGGCAGTGCCGCGTCCCGTTCTCCTCCCGGACCAGCCCCACGAGATCCGTGCCCCCGGGGCCGTAGACCGCCGTCACGTCGGCGTTCCGGGCCGGCGCGGCCGGCCGCGCCAGGTTGACGAATCCGTAGCCGTGCTGGCCGTCGGAGATCACCACCCGATCGGCGGTGAGTGCCACCGGCCAACTGTCGGCGGGCACCGGGACGTCTCCGACCACCGCCATCCCGGCCGTGGTGACCTCGGCGATGTAGACCGTCGTGTCGATCTGGAAGGCGAACCGGGTGCCGTCGGCGCTCAGTACCCACCGGTCGTCCTCGCCGCTGAGCGAGAGTGAGGAGCCGTCCGGCCGGAGGAAACGAACCTTGCCGGCCCCGGCGTACACCCAACCGGCGGGCACCCGGTAGACCCGGGTCACCTCGCCGACCCCGGTGAGACTCAGCCGCCGTCCGTCGGTGGTCCAGAGCTGGTCGCCGCTGCGGATGTCGAGCCCGATTCCGGTGTTCCGGCCCGCCACCGACGGTTCGACGGGCGGGTCGACCGGCGCCGTCGAGAACGGATCGACGGAATCGACGCTGAACCCCGCCACCCCGTTGGCCGGCCCGGTCCGATCCGGGAACCAGCCACCGCCCAGCGTGGTCATACCGGCGATGACCAGCACCAGCGCCGCCGCCACCGCGAACGACGAGCCGACCGCTCGCCGACGCCGCGCCGAACGCCCCCGCCGGATCACCGCACCGGCCGGGTTGTCCGCCACCGGCGGCGCCTCGACCCTGGCGGTGAACATCTCACGCAGCGAATCTTCCAGCATGATCATCGAACTTCCGCTCCGACCGCCGGAACGGGGGTGCTCGGCACGGCCAGGGGCGACGCCGGTCGCCGGGCGCCGACCTGCCGTGGCCGGGGGGCCACCGGTTCGGGAGCCGGCGACCGACCGCTGCCGGGTCGTGCCGCCTCGAACTGCTCGTCGGCGGCGATCCGTCCGACCGGTACGGGTGCCAACTCACCGTCGGTCGAGGTGACCGGAATGTCGGCCTCGGCCCCGAGTCGGCGCCGGAGCGTGGTGAGTGCCCGGGAGGTCTGGCTCTTCACCGTCCCCGGGGAGATGTCGAGCATCGCCGCCGTCTGCGCCTCGGACATGTCCTCGTAGAAGCGCAGCACCAGAACGGCCCGCTGGCGTACGGGCAGGGTGCGGACGTGTCGCCACAGCCGGTCGCGTTCGAGCTGTTCCTCGATCTGGTCGGGGGCCGGTCGCTCCGGCAGGACCTCGGTCGGGCGCTCGCCGTGCCAGCGCCGCCGCCACCAACTGGTCGCGGTGTTGATCAGAACCCGTCGGGCGTACGGCTCGACCGCCTCGATCTCACCGAGCCGCTTCCAGGCCAGGTAGGTCTTGGTCAACGCGGTCTGGAGCAGGTCCTCGGCGGTCGCCCAGTCGCCGGCGAGCAGATACGCCGTACGCAGCAGGGCGGCCGAGCGCGCCGCGACGAACTCGCGAAACTCCTCGTCCACCGAGTGCCTGGGCGCCACCGTCGCCTCCCCCCGCCATGACAATCGAAGGCTGCCACAGCCGGACCGGTCAGGTCCATGGCGGATAGGTGCGATTCCATCCGATGTTCGGGCAGAAGGTTGCGGCGCCGTAGTCGGTTGCCAGATCCCGTTATCAAGCTCACATGCCCGTCAACGGCCCCGCGTCCCCGTCAATGCGTCTCAGGCACCGTCGTCGGCCTTGGCCTCTTCGGCCTCCTTGCCCAACCGGGCCTCGACCGCCTGCGGCTCGTACATCTCCTCGACGACCCGGAGGTAGAGCTCATTGGGGTTGGGCAGGTACTTGATCTCCCGCAGTGCCTGCTCCTGACCGGCCGACTCCAGTACGAAGGTGCCGTAGTTGAGCGCCCGACCGAGTGGGGACTGTTCGTATTTCATGTCGGTGACCCGCAACAACGGCATCATCGCGACCTGTCGGGTGATGATCCCATTGACCACCATCACCCGCTTGTTGGTCAGGATGAAGCGGTCGAAATACCAGTCCGCCACCCGCCAGGCGACCCAGCCCATGATGCCGAGCCAGATCAACACCGCGATGGTGGTCAACGTGCCCACCTGCTGGCCGGCGAGGAAGCCGGAGAGGTAGCCGAGCACGAAGGTGGCCAGCAGGCCGATCAGCAGCGGGGTGGCCAGGTAGATCTTGTGCCGCTTCCACTCGCCCCGGTACCGCTCGGTGGGGAAGAGGTAGCGCGCGACCAGCGAGGTCGGCTCGTCCTCCAGCGGCAGGACCCGCCGCGGACCGAGCGGCATCCCCGAGGCGTCGACCCGGAGGCCGGCGAGTTCCTCCTCGGAGATCTCCGGACCCTGGTCCGGATCACGCACCCAGCCCCGGGTGCCGGCCCGACGCTCCTCGCCGCCGTACCCGACGCCTTCGGAGTAGCCCGGGCCGTCCGAATAGGAGGGCCCGTCGGAGTAGTCCGGGCCGGTGCCGAACCCGGGACCCTCGTCGGGTCGGACCCGTGGGATCGGTTCGGTGTCCCGGTCGCGCCGTCGACGCTCGGCGTCGTCCTCGGGCTCAGGGGGTTCACCCGACGGATTGCCCATGCGCGGCTAAGCGACGAGGTCGGTGAAGAAGTCGCCGAAGCCCTGGGCGATGTCCAGGATGCTTCCGCCCAGCGACTTGAAGACGTCGGCGGCGGAAGAGGGCTGGTAGGCGATGAAGAAGATCAGGAAGGCGATACCGCCCCAGGTGAAGACCTTTTTAAGCATGGCGGGCCATCCCTCCGTGCGGTACCGGGCTGCGAACCGCGGCAAAACCCAGAGTATCAGTCGGCTGTCCTGCGGTGAATAAACCACGTGCGCCCTGTTCCACTGCCTGACCGGCCATTTCAGACCTTCCCGTGCAGGTAGGGGCAGGGAGCACCGTACACGAGCTCGGGCGGTGTCCACTCGGTCAAGTCGTGTAGGTCGACGTCTTCCGCGAGGAGGTAGCCTGCGCTCGCCGGCCAGGTTATCGCATAGAGCCAGATCCCCCGAGCTTCACCGGCGTAGGCGCTCCGGTCTGTCGGAGATTTGACTGACCAAAGTGGAGTCGGATGACCGGCCGCCCGGACCTTGGCGTGCGCGACCCGCTCGGGATGACCGGGGCCGGGCTCGGTGATCGCCTCGGTGAGTTCCGGACCCGGGTCGGGTCCGGCGGTGCCGGCGAGCCGGGTGCCCAGGCCGACGCCGGGCTCCTCGGCGACGAGCACCAGGTCGGCCGGTCCGCCACCGAGCGGGGTGGGCCCGCTGCACGCCACCGCGGTCGCCCGGACTCCGCCGCGGTCGTCGCCGGCCCAGCCGACGCCGGTCATGGTCCAGCCCGGCGGGAGCGGCCAGGGACACCACAGCGGCAACGAGGGCGTGGCACGGGCACCGGAGCCGGCCGCGTCCGGGTCGGGCATACCCCGGTCGATGATGATCCGCTCGATGGTGCTGGCCACGATCTCCGGCCCGATGTGCTCCGCGACGTGCAACGGGGACACCGGGCCGCAGTCCGGACACCGCCAGGCAGTGTGCATCAGGTCCGGCGCTCGGACCGGACCGCCGCAACGTGGACAGCTCACCGCAACACCCACGACAACTACAGTCCCCGCACTACTGCCCCGGAGTCAAGCAAACCAGCCTTTTCGGTCGTTCTCCGTACGGTCGGGACGCGTTTTCCGAGGTCAACAAGAGTGGCTGGGGGCGGATTAACCCGGAATGGGCGGTTTCGTCCGACACGTACGGGCCCTCTGGCAGCGGCTCGGCCGAGGGGGTCAGGCGGGCTGGTCGGGCGGCGGGTCGCCGTACGCCCTGATCCAGGCGTGCATGGCGATGCCGCTGGCCACGCCCGCGTTGATCGACCGGGTCGAGCCGTACTGGGCGATGGAGAAGACCGCCGCGGAGGCGGCGCGGGCCGGCTCGGACAGCCCCGGACCTTCCTGACCGAACAGCAGTACGCAGCGGCGGGGCAGCACGGCGCTCTCCAGCGGCCGCGATCCGGGCAGATTGTCGATCCCGATCACCGGCAGGTCGGACGACCGGCACCAGTCCAGGAAGCCCTGGACCGTCTCGTGGTGCCGAACGTGCTGGTACCGGTCGGTCACCATGGCGCCCCGCCGGTTCCACCGCCGACGGCCGACCACGTGCACCTCGGCCGCGAGGAAGGCGTTGGCGTTCCGGACCACCGTGCCGATGTTGAAGTCGTGCTGCCAGTTCTCGATCGCCACGTGGAAGTCGTGCCGCCGCAGGTCCAGGTCGGCGACGATCGCCTCCCGGCGCCAGTAGCGGTACCGGTCGACCACGTTGCGCCGGTCGCCGTACGCCAGCAGTTCCGGGTCGTAGCGCGGATCGGTCGGCGGCTCGCCGGGCCATGGCCCGACTCCCACCTCGACCTCGACCTCGGCGCCCTCCACGATCTGCAGAGGGTACGGCCCGCCGGTCAGCCCGCCGAGCGCAGGCCCAGCGCCTCACCCAGCTGATCCAGGAGCCGGCGTTGCGCGGGGTCCACCGGATCGCCGAAGGGTCGGGGTCGGCCGTCGGGACCGGCGGCGCGGCAGACCCGGGCGGCGACGGACTGCACCCACTGCCGGTACGCGGCCGAGTCCGCCGGGTCGGCGTGTCGGGCCAGCGCCTCGACCGCGGCTCGACAGGACCGGAGCAGTTCGGCGAGTTCTCCGTCGGGCTGGCCGGGCCGGGCCGGCGCCGAGTGCCCGTCGTCGGATTCCGCGTAGATCGCGGCGACCACCGCGCGGACCAGCTCGCTGTCGAAGGACCTCCCCGCGGCGATGCCGTCCAGGCCGGCGAGTCCCTCGGTGACGGCCCGGACCGGATTGTCCGACCCGGTCGACGAGGCCGCGACGATCACCCTGCCCGGCAGCCGGGTGAGCAGTTGCCATTGGTCGGCAGCGTAGCCGGCCGTGGTCGCGCGCCACATGCCGTGCGTGGCGCCGGGCGAGTCCGGAGATCCGGTGTGACTCATGGCGGCCCTCCCGGGTCAGCATATGCCGCCACTGCGGAAAAGGTCCCGTTCCGCCCCGAAAAGCGATGGTGGCGTGGGCGGCCCTGCTCGCCACGGCCGACGCGACCGCGCCGCCCGCGTCCGTCGTCGACTTCTCGGGTACCCGGGTACGCCGACGGCACCGTTATCGAAAATTGAGGCATCCTCGGGAGCGGAGAAACCGACCCCGGACGCAATGAGCGGCGGGGCCCTCCCCGGCACCCGCCGCCCACGCTCTGATGGGAAAGATTCTGCCCGATCCGACCCACTCCGCAGAAGGGGCGGACGGGAGATGGGGCTCACAGTTACCTTTTTGTAATGTTACTGAACGTGAACGGTCGTACGCGACGAGGCATCCGTTATGTCACCTGTTTCCGCTTGCCAACCGGCAAGTTTCCCGATCACACCCGGGCTGGCCAGCACAAGCGCTGGAAACGCTCCCATGACCCTCTGTCACGCGACTGTGTCACGAATGTTTCAGTTCCGGATTCCCCCGACAAGGGACCGCTGTCGATACCGGATCCGAACGTGACGCGCCCCACGATGACCGTTTCAACCCAGGGTGCCGGGGAATTCACGGGAGGCCGGACAGGTTCTCCAGTCGTAGGGCCAATTGCGGTGATCGGAGTGATCAATGGCGACCGTTGAGCTGACCACAGGGAACTTCGACGAGGTGACCGAGCAGCCGGGCATCGTGCTGGTGGACTTCTGGGCCGACTGGTGCGGCCCGTGTAAGCGGTTCGCACCCGTCTATGAGCGCTCCTCGGAGAAGCACGAGGACATCGTCTTCGGCAAGGTCGACACCGAGGCACAGCAGGAAGTCGCCGCGAAGTTCGATATCCGTTCCATCCCGACGATCATGGCGGTCCGGGATGGCGTGATCGTTTTCGCCCAGCCGGGCGCTCTGCCGGAGTCGGCGCTGGAGTCGCTGATCGAACAGGTGCAGGCGCTCGACATGGACGACGTGCGCAAGCAGCTCGCCGAGCACGCGGAGCACAGTCACTGACCTGGTAACCCGGTCTTCGGGCGGGC